>NZ_CP109131.1:7479275-8149094 GCF_035917995.1 Streptosporangium sp. NBC_01755
CGGCTTCGAGTGGAAGGGAGTGACCACCGATATGAACATCACACGTACGACCGTGCCCGGTGAAGGGGTCCTGTTCCACTTCGCCACCCGAGACGGCCAGAACCTGGCGGTCCTGGTGGACAGGAACGGATCCCGGCGGATCTTGGTGTACGGCGGGGGCGACGAGCCCTCGCAGGCCATCCACCTGGCGCAGGACGAGGCCGATCAGGTCGCCCAGGTCCTGCACAGCCGGTCGGTGGACGACAGGCTCGCCACCCTCGAACAGCGGCTGGCCGAGATCACCGGAGGCGCACGGTGAGCACACCACCCGCCGTGCGCCATCTCACCCGACAGGAAGGTGCCATGCAAGCGCGCGACATCGCGGTGAGCCTTCCGACGGTCACCACGAGTGACTCCGTCGCGAAGGCGGTACGGGTCATGGTGATAGGTCGCCTGCCCGGACTCATCATCGTGGACGACCGCTCGCGGCCCAAGCTGGTACTTCCGGGCACCCAGGTGCTGCGGCTGGCCGTGCCCGGCTCCTACCAGGAGGATCCCGCGCTGGCCAGGACCATCGACGAGGCCTACGCGGACCGGTTCTGGCAGGACCTGGGCAATCGCACGGTCGGTGACTGCCTGCCGCGCGAGCACGCCAGGCCGGTGACCGTCCCGGTGGACGCGAACCTGCTTGAGGTGGCCGCGCTGATGGCCAGGATACGCAGTCCGATCGTGGCCGTGGTGGAACGGGACGGCTCGCTGGCAGGGGCGATCACCCTGGAGCGGCTCCTCACCAGCCTGGCCGTCTTCGGCCTCGGTGAGTCTTGAGCGCGCTGCTCGCCCTAGGGATCTTCCTCGTCGCGTTCTTCTTCATCGCCACCGAAAAGGTGGACAAGGTCAAGGTGGTCCTTGTCGCCGCGGGCGCGATGGCGGTTCTGGGGCTGATACCGGGCTCCGAGGTGTTCTTCTCCGAGCACGAGGGCATCGACTGGAACGTCATCTTCCTGCTACTCGGGATGATGGTCATCGTAGGGATCGTCAAGCAGACGGGGATCTTCGACTACCTGGCCATCTGGGCGGCGAAGCGTTCCAAAGGCGATCCCTACCGGCTCATGGTCATGCTGATGGTGATCACCGCCGTCGCCTCGCCCTTCCTTGACAACGTCACCACCATCATGCTGGTGGCGCCGGTCACGGTGGTCGTGTGCGACCGGCTGCGGATTCCGGCCCAGCCGTACCTGATCGCGGAGGTGCTGGCCTCCAACATCGGCGGCGCGGCGACCCTCATCGGGGACCCGCCCAACATCATCATCGGCAGCAGGGCGGGGCTGACGTTCAACGACTTCCTGGTGCACATGGCGCCCGTCGTGGTCGTCATCTTCGTCGCCTTCGTGCTGCTGACCAGGGTGCTGTTCAAAGGGTCCTTCCAGTACAACCCCGAGCGCGTCGCCGCGGTGATGGCGCTGCAGGAGCGGCGGGCGATCACCGACCCCAAGCTGCTCGTACGGTGCCTGGCGGTGCTCGCCGCGGTGGTGGCCGGGTTCGGGCTGCACGCGGTGCTGCACATCGAGCCGTCCATCGTGGCGCTTGTGGGGGCGGGAGTGATGCTCCTGCTGTCGCGGATCTCGGTCTCCGAGGTGCTGGCGGAAGTCGAGTGGCCGACGCTGGTGTTCTTCATGGGACTGTTCGTGATGGTCGCGGGTCTGGTCGAGACCGGCGTGATCGCGACGGTGGGGACGTGGGCGATCGAGGCGGTCGGCGACGACTACTTCCTCGCGGCGACATCGCTGCTGTTCGGCTCCAGCGTGCTGGGGGCGTTCTTCGACAACATCCCGTATGTCGCGACGATGGCGCCGGTCGTCGAGGGGATCGTGGCGCAGGCCCCCGACGCGGCGACCGGACAGGCGCTGTGGTGGGCGTTCGCGCTGGGCGCCGACTTCGGTGGCAACGGTACGGCGGTGGCGGCCAGCGCGAACGTGGTCGCGATCGGGATCGCGGCGCGGACGGGTCACCCGATCAGTTTCTGGCAGTTCACCAGGTACGGAATCGTGGTGACGGTGCTGAGCACGCTCATGGCCTGGGCGTACGTCTGGCTGCGCTACTTCATGTGACCGAGGTGAGAGTGCCGCCGCGTTCGAACCGGCGAGCGTCGGCTGAACGGCACCCCGGCCGGGGGAGACAGCTGTGTTCTCCTGGCCGGGGTGCCGGCCGGCAGGACGGTGCGGAGCGAGGGCTCAGGCCCGGCGCACGTGCGAAGAAGGGCGCGGGACGACGGCCACGGGCGTGTGGGCGTGGGGGAGCAGGCCGTGCACCGTCGATCCGAGAATCCTCATCGGGCCGGGGGCGCCCACGACGACCAGTTCGGCGGAGACAGAGGCGTCGATGAGCGCTCTGGCCGGATGCTCGTGCACCACCTGCTCGACGAGGGGCACGTCGGGGAACCTCTCCCGCCAGCCGCCGATGGACTCGGCCAGCAGACGCGCCTCCTCCTGACCGACGGCTTCGACGTCGAAGACGAGCGGTTGCATGTCGCCGGGTGCCCTGAGGGCCGGATGGGTCCAGGCGTGCACCGTCCGCAGGGGCAGGCCGCGCAGCGTGGCCTCGCGGAAGGCGAACTCCAGGATGTGCTCCTGGCCGGGGTGTCCGGTGACGCCGGCGACGATCTCAGTGCCGTGCTCGGTGCGGGGTTCGCCCACGACCACCACCGGGCAGGGGGATCGGTCGGCGAGGGTACGGCTGACCGAGCCCAGCAGCAGCCCGGCGAATCCGCCGAGACCCCGGCTGCCGACAACGATCATTTGTGCGGTCTCGGCCGCGGCGATGATCGCCTCCGCGGTGGCGCCGTCGGCGATCTCGGTGCTGACCGTCACGGTGGGGGCGTCGGCATGGGCCTGCTCGGAGGCCTGGCGCAGTAGTTTCCGGGAGGCGGACTCCGCCGACGGCCCCCAGTGGGCAGGCTGCGGGACGAGAGGGACGTCGTAGGCCCAGCGGAGAGTGACGTGCACGATGTGCAGCGGCGCGTTCCGTAAGGCGGCCTCCCGCGCGGCCCAGGCCACGGCCCGGAGTGAGGAGGCCGAGCCGTCGACGCCGACGACGATGGGCTCTGTCATGGTCACCACCTTGGGACTGGAGTCGGGCCGAGCCCGTATGGGGGCTATGTACCCGCCTGGCGCGGCTGTGCTCTTTTGACCTTCAGGGGCGCGTCTTCGCTGGTCCGGCACTTGCCGATCCTGATGTGGGGGTACACCGGGTGCGCGAGCGCCCGCCCCGTGCCGGGGTGCGAGACTTCGCAGTATGGGGGAGTTCGAGCCCGGCGCGTTGATACCGCACATGCGGCTGGACGAGCTGCTGGCGGAACTGAGGGTGCGTCTGGAGGCGGTGCTCGCCACCCGTGACCGGGTGCACGCGCTGCTGGACGCGGTCGTCTCCGTGGGCGGAGAACTTGATCTGGAGACCGTGCTGCGCCGGATCGTGGAGGCCGCCATCCCCCTTGTCGACGCCACCTACGGTGCCCTGGGCCTGATCGGTGAGGAGAACACGCTGGTCCAGTTCGTCCCGGTGGGGTTGAGCGAGAAGGAGATCGCCGGCATCGAGCACTGGCCGCGCGGCCTGGGCCTGATCGGTCTGCTGATCAAGCAGCCGCAGTCGCTGAGGCTGGCTCACATCTGTGATCATCCGGAGTCGTACGGTTTTCCCCCCGGCCATCCACCGATGGGGTCGTTTCTGGGGGTGCCGATCCGGGTGCGTGGGGAGGTTTTCGGAAATCTTTACCTCACCGAGAAGCGTGGGGGAGGAGAGTTCGACGCCGAGGACGAGGCGATCGTGACCGCGCTGGCCACCGCCGCCGGGGTCGCCATCGAGAACGCCCGGCTGTATGAGGACAGCCGGCGGCGTGAGATGTGGCTGCAGGCCTCGGCGGAGGTCACCACCAGCCTGCTGTCGGGGGCCGAGCCGGAGATGGTGCTCGCGTTGATCGCGCGGCGGGCGCGGCAGATGGCCGATGCCGATCTTGTCGCGGTCCTGTTGCCCGACGAGGGCGGGCAGGTCCTGCGGGTGGTTCTCGCCGACGGGCCGGACGGCGACCAGGCGGTTCATGCGGAGACGTCTGTCGCCGACTCCCTTGCCGGTCTGGCCTTCACCAGCGGTGAGCCGCGTATGGTCGCCGATTCGGCCGAGGCGGAGATTCCGATGATGCTCGCCGAGCATGTCTCGCTGGGTACGGTGGCCGCGGTGCCGATCGGCGCGGCGGGAGGGGTGCGGGGCGTGCTGTTGCTGGGTAAGCAGCCGGGCCGTATCCCGTTCGGTCAGGCGGGGTTGCGCACCCTGCACTCCTTCGCCGGGCAGGCCGCGGTCGCCCTGGAGTTGGCGGAAAGGCGGGTGGACGCCGAGCGGCTGAGCCTGCTGGAAGATCGTGACCGGATCGCCAAGGATCTGCACGATGTGGTGATCCAGCGGTTGTTCGCCATCGCCATGACGCTGATGGGCGTTGCGCGGTTCGTGGAGCGGTCTGAGGCCTCGGACCGGCTACAGAACGCGATCGACGAGTTGGACGGGACCATCCGGCAGATTCGCTCGACCATCTTCGCCCTGCAGACCCCGCACCAGGAAGGTGATCGCGGTCTGCGTGCGCAGATCGTGGAACTGGTCGAGGACGCCCGGGCCCACCTGGGTTTCATGCCGGGTCTGGTGATGGAGGGCCCGCTGGACGGCGGCGTGCCGGAACAGGTCGCGGAGCATCTGCTGGCCGTTGTGCGGGAGGCTCTGTCCAACATCGTGCGCCATGCCAGGGCCTCCAGGGCCGGGGTGACGGTTGAGATCGAGGGCGATCGGCTCGTCCTGACCGTGGCGGACGACGGGGCCGGGTTGCCCGGGGAGTGCAGGCGCAGCGGGTTGCGTAATCTCAAGGAACGGGCCGAGCGGCTCGGTGGTTCCTTCTCGGTGGAATCCTCCCCGGAGGCGGGGACCCGCCTGATCTGGAGCGCGTCCCTCACCTAGCCGAAGGCCCGCTCATTCGGGGCGGTTGTTCTTCAGCCGTGTCACCAGGGCGGCGGCCTGGGTACGGCGCTGCATGTTCAGTTTGGACAGCAGGTTGGAGACGTAGTTCTTGACCGTTTTCTCGGCGAGGTACATCCGTTCGCCGATCTGCCGGTTGGTCAGGCCCTCGCCGATCAGTTCCAGGATGTGGCGTTCCTGATCCGACAGGGCGGCCAGGGGGTCTTTTCTGACGGCCTGTTCGCGTAGTCGCGCCAGCATGGCCGAGGTCGTCTGCGGGTCCAGCATCGACTCGCCGCCCGCCACCGTGCGTACGGCGCCGACCAGGTCTGATCCGTGGATCTGTTTGAGCACGTAGCCGGAGGCGCCGGCCATCACGGCGTTGAACAGGGCTTCGTCGTCGGCGAAGGAGGTCAGCATCAGGCAGGCCAGTTCCGGCATTCTGGAGCGGACCTCGCGGCACACGTCCACCCCGTTGCCGTCGGGCAGGCGTACGTCCAGGACCGCGACGTCCGGCCGTAGCGCCGGGATACGGGCCACCGCCGACTCGGCGGTTCCCGCCTCGCCGATCACCTCGATGTCGCCTTCGGACTCCAGCAGCGCGGCCACACCGCGCCGTACCACTTCGTGATCGTCGACCAGGAACACGCGAATCATGTTCTGAAGGTTAGCCTTTCCGGTGTGTCGGATGCAGGGATCAAGGTGCCGATTGTCAGCATCGGGCAAATTCGGGGGCGATGACCGGTGATCAGGTCTTTGCCGCGAACAGGCAGGCCACTCCCGCCATCGCTCCCAGGTGGATCCCCTCGGAGGTGGTCCCCGCCTGGAGGTCCTTCACATCATTGTTCAGCGCCTCCACCAGGAAGGGGTGCGAGGCGCCGGGGCGCAGGCGTGCCAGCACTCCGGCGTGGACGACGGCGCTCAGCGTCGAGCCGTGGCAGGTGCGGGCCAGGTAGTAGTCCACGGTGCGCCTGGCCATCTCGGCGTTCCATTCGTAGCCGAGACCGGTCAGGATCTCGTCGAGCCCTTCCTCGCCGAGCAGGTGGAAGAGCATGAGCACGTCGGCCTGCTTGGAGGCCTTGTACCGGTTTGGTGTGTCGCCTTCGGCGTCGAGGATGCGGTCCAGCCGCCGGATGTCCCCGTACTCGCGCCGGTAGGCGGCCCAGTCCAGTTCCTCCAGGCCCGCGTATCCCTCGAACTGGCTGATCACTCCGTCGTGGAAGTCCACCCGCATCCGCCGGGTCATGCCGGTGAACAGTTCGATCTCCTGCTCGCCGACCTCCTCGGCGCCGACCAGGCCGATCATGTCCAGGACCCGGCGCATCAGCCATGCGGTCATGACGTTGGTGTAGGCGTTGTTGTCCAGGCCGGGCTCGGTGCGGTCGGGGTAGCCGTCGTGATACTCGTCCGGGCCCATCACGCCGCGGATCGCGTAGCGTCCCTTCTCGCAGGTCGCGAGTGAGGCGAAGAAGCGGGCCACCTCCAGGAGCAGTTCGCCGCCGAAGCCCGCGAGGAAGGCGGTGTCCTTCGTCGCCTGGTAGTGCTGCCACACGTTGAAGGCGATGGCCAGGCCGACATGGCGCTGCAGGTGCGAGCGGTCGGACAGCCAGCGGCCGGAGCGGGGGTTGAAGTGCAGGTGCGGTGTCTCCTCCCGGCCGTCGCTTCCGCTCTGCCAGGGAAACATCGCTCCGGCGTATCCGGCGGCACGGGCGGCCCAGCGTGCCTCGGGCAGGCGGCGCCACCGGTACCTGAGCAGTGCCCGGGTGATCTCCGGCAGGCGCGGGGCGAGGAAGGGGACGACGAACAGGTCGTCCCAGAAAACGTGGCCTCGGTAGGCCTCGCCGTGCAGGCCCCGGGCGGGCAGCCCGGTGTCGAGTTCCGCGATGTGCGGGGAGGCCGTCTGCAGCAGGTGGAAGACGTACAGGTTGAGGATCTGCTGCACCTCGGTGTCCTCGGCGGTGACGTGCGCCCGCTGCCACAGCCGGTCCCAGGCCCGTACGTGCCGCTTGAGGAGGGTGGAGAAGCCGCCCGCGCGCACGACGGCGCTTCTCGCGGCGGCCTCGCTCTCGGCGATGGCCCTGTCCCGGGAGGTGTAGAGGGCCACGATCTTCTCCACGGCGACCTCGTCGCCGGCTTTCACCTCGACGGCCCGCTCGTCGCCCACCCAGCCCTCCTCGACGCCGGTACGGCGGTGCCCGTCGGCCAGTGCGGTGCGGGCGGCGAGTGCGATCTCCACGCGGGAGGTGGCGGTGCGGGTCAGCAGTTCGATCACGCCGTGGGCGGCGTGCCCGCAGATCGGGACGAGATGCCGGTCGGCCAGATCGCGGTAGCGGGCGACTCCGGCGTTGGTGACACGCCCGTCCAGTGCCGAGCGGATCTCCAGCAGCCCGTGCCAGTTCTCCGGAACGATCGTCATGGTGAGAGCGGCCAGGTGCGGGTCGTCCATCGAGACCAGACGGTGCTGCTCCACCCGGGTGATCCGGCCGTGGGAGTCGCGTACCCGCAGGAACCGGCTGAGAGTTCCCTGGCGCATGTCGAGCGTGTGGCGATGGGCCAGGATCTCGGCGTGTCCTGGGGCGAACCAGTCGCCACCGTCGGCGCGGAAGGTCAGGGGCAGCCAGTTCGGCACGTTGACGAGGTCCTCGTTCTTCACCGGGTGGCCCGCGACCTGGGAGACGAGCCGGTCGTAGCAGCCGGCGACGTAGGTGCCGGGATAGTGCACCCCGTCGGCGTGTGACTCCGGTACGGCGCCCCTGGTGGCGAAGTAGCCGTTACCGAGCGTCGTCAGCGCCTCTCGCACCCCCTCCCGGGCGGGGTCGAAGCCGTCATAGGTGAGGAGCCAGGGGTTCACGTCTTCTCCCGTAAAATCGTGGTTGTGCCGGATCGGCGACGACGAGGCCGGCGACGACGAGGCCGGCGCCGGTCGATGCCGGTGACGGGACCGGAGCGGACTGCCCTGACTGCCGGGAGAGTCATTGGGTACCCCCTTCCACCCGGACGGTACGGCAGTGTTCACGGTCCTCTTAGGGCTGATCGGCCCTATGGTTCAGGGACCTTCGTCCGAAGATCGGCTCTTCTCGCCGGGGAGAGGACGAAGGTCCCCGTGCCCGGGGACGATCGTCCCTGGGGAAACCGTCCGTGCCGCGATCCGATGGGCAGCGGGGGAAAGTGATGACCGAATCGATCACTGTCGGAACGGATGGCTCGGCTGCCGCCGCAGTGGCCCTGGAATGGGCGGTCGACGACGCCGTCCGCAGGGGGGTGTCCCTGAGGATCGTGCACGCCATGGACCGCTGGCCATCCGACCTGGTCGAGTTCCCCCTGCCGGGGCGGCCCGGCCGGCTGGCGCGCTTCGGCGAACAGGTGCTCACCGAAGCGGCCAAGGCGGCGACGGAACGGGGGCCGGATGTCCGGGTGACCACCGAGCTGATCGAGGGAACGCCGTCCGAGGTTCTGTGCGGGCAGGCGGAAACGGCGGTCGAACTGGTGGTCGGCAGTCGCGGCCTGGGCGGTTTCGCCGGGTCGCCGCTCGGCTCGGTCCCCGTCCGGGTGGCGGGTCACGTACCCGGCGCCGTGGTGGTCGTCAGGCGGGGTTTCGCCGAGGCGCACGGTGAGGTGGTCGTGGGCGTCGACGGTTCCACCGAGTGCGAACCCGCTCTCGGGTTCGCCTTCGAGCAGGCCGCGTTACGCGGCTGCGGGTTGCGCGCGGTCTACGCCTGGCAGGCGGGCGGGGACACCGATGAGATCCGGCGGGCACAGCGCCGGGTGGCCGAGGACCGGCTCGCCGGCTGGCGGGAACGGTTCCCCGCCGTCGAGGTCGTCCCGGATGTGACGCGCGCGCGCCCGGTGCCGACACTGCTGGCCGCCTCGGCGCGGGCGGACCTGCTCGTCGTGGGCTCTCGCGGTCTCGGCGCCGTCGGAGCGATCCTGCTGGGATCGGTCAGCCGTGAGATTCTCCACCATGCTCGCTGTCCTGTGGCGGTTGTCGGATCAACGTCCGGTGACCGGCGGTTTCGGGGGTAGGAGACCTTCAACGGCTCTGGCCGCAGGGGCGGCCAGAGGTTCGAAAGGGGAATATTGTGATCTTGGTGGGAGTCGACGGCTCGCAGGCCGCGCTTGAGGCCGTGAGCTGGGCCGTACGGGAGGCCCGGCTACGCGGTGCCGAGTTGCGCGTGGTGCACGCCATGGTGGCCTGGCCGTTGGAGATGACCGAGGACGCCCCGTACGCCGACGTGGGCCGGTGGATGCGCGATGGGGCCATGTCCATGCTGACGGACGCGCTGGACCGGGCCCGCGAGAAGGACGGGCGTGTCAAGGTGGAGCCGCTGCTGCTGCCGGGCGACCCCAGGGACGTCCTGATCGAGGCCGCGAAGGACGCCGACCTCCTGGTGGTCGGCAGTCACGGGCGGGACGGTTTCTCCGGCATGCTGCTGGGATCGGTCGCGCTGGGCGTGACCGGACACAGCGCCTGCCCGGTCGCCGTCATCCGGAAGGCGCCCGAGCGGTCACACGCCGGGGTGGGCGAGGTGGTCGTCGGAGTCGACGGCTCCGCGGCAGGTGCGTCCGCCATCGAGTTCGCCTTCGCCGAGGCATCCCTGCGCGGCGCCGGCCTGCGGGCGGTGCACGCTTGGAACCGGCCCGTCGGTGGGCCGTTCCAGGCGTCTGCCGAGGAGACGGCCGAGGGCGAGCGGCGACTGCTGGCCGAGGCGCTGGCGGGCCGGGGCGAGCGTCATCCGGATGTCAAGGTCACCGAGCAGGTGGAGCGCGGGCATCCGGTGGAGGTTCTGAAGAACGCCTCGGCACACGCCGACCTGCTGGTCGTGGGGTCACGCGGCCGCGGGAACCTGGCGGGGCTGCTGCTGGGCTCGGTCAGCCACTCGCTGCTGCAGCACGCCGCCTGCCCGCTGGTCGTGACACCCGCCACGGCGGCACCCCGGCGCGCCTGATCGGACAGCCGTTGACGGCTGTATCCGCCCGCCGGCGGCGAGCGACAAGGCTGTATCCGCCCGCCGGCGGCGAGCGACAACGGCACGATGCGGTGGTTCCCTGGCATCGGGGCAGGAAGACGGGGTTTCACCCCCCGGTGTCTTTGATGTCGGAACGCCGGCCGGTTCCGTCGCGGAGTGACGAAAGGCCCTGCCATCACGTGGGCCGGTAGGGACTTCCGGCCCTGGGGCCGCAGGTTTGACGGAGGTCGGATAGGAGAGAAGGAGGACTTATGTCTAGTCTGATCATCGTTGGGGCCGACGGTTCCACCACCGCGACCGCTGCCATCCAGTGGGCGGCCGACGACGCCGCCCGCATGGGCCTGCCGTTGCGCATCGTCACCGCCGTGCAGCGCTGGCCGAACGACATCCCCAAGTTCCCCGCTCCCGAGTGGGAGGACGCGGTGACCGAGTCCGCCCAGAAGGTGCTGGCCGCCGCGGAGGAGACGGCCCGCTCCGGGCAACCTGCCATCGAGGTGACCACCGCGCTGGTCGAGGGACCGCCGGCGCTGGTCCTGCGCGAGCAGGAAAAGGACGCCACGGAGATCGTCGTCGGGACCAGAGGCCTCGGCGGGTTCGCCGGAGCCGTGATCGGCTCGGTCGGCATCCACGTCGCCGGTCATGTGCGCTGCCCGGTCGTCGTCGTCCGTCCCGGCCAGACCGGGGTACACGGCGAGATCACGGTCGGCCTCGACGACTCCGACGCCTGCGAGCCCGCCCTCGCCTACGCCTTCGAGCAGGCCAGGCTGCGCGGCAGCACCCTGCGCGCCCTCTACGCCTGGCAGGTGCCCGTGCACATCTACGCCCCGGAGATCGTCTATGACATGGACGAGTTCCGCGCCGCCCATCACCGGGTCGTGACGGACCGGCTCGCCGCGTGGCGAGAGAGGTACCCCGGGGTGAAGGTGATCGAGGACGTGCGCCGCGCCCACCCGGTCGAGGCGCTCAGCGACGCCTCCGATACCTGTGACCTGATCGTCGTCGGCTCCCACGGCCGCGGCGCCCTCGGCTCGCTGTTCCTGGGCTCGGTCAGCCGGGGCGTTCTGCATCACGCCCGCTGCTCCGTCGCCGTCGTCAGGTCGTAGCCGGATACGACCGGGGCATCCCCGTGCCGGATAGGCCGAAGGTCCCATGAACGCGATGACTTTCGCAGCCCGGGCGCGAGCCGTACGGCACTGCGGAGCGGCCCCGGAAAACGATGTGATGGAGACACCACAGAGACCGCGAAACACTACCGAAAGGGGCCGTCATGGCCACCAGGCACGGTCGGGACGTTCCCTCCAAGCAGTCCGTCCCGAACGTCACCCCTCCGGCGGCGACACGCCCGGTCGACTACGTCTGGGCGATCGCGCGCATCTCCATCGGATGGATCTTCCTGTGGGCGTTCCTCGACAAGACCTTCGGCTGGGGGTTCGCCACCCCCGCCGACCGCGCCTGGATCTCCGGCGGCAGCCCCACGACCGGGTTCCTCAAGGGCACCGGTGAGAACGCCCTCGGCGGCCTCTTCTCCGGCCTGGCCGGTCAGGCCTGGGTGGACTGGCTGTTCATGCTCGGCCTGCTCGGGGTCGGCGTCGCCCTCATCCTGGGGGCCGGCATGCGGATCGCCGCCGTCGCCGGGGGCCTGATGCTGATCCTGATGTGGGCCGCCGCTCTGCCCCTGACCACCAACCCGTTCATGGACGATCACATCGTCTACATCGTCGTGCTCGCCGGGCTGGCGATGGCGGGCGCCGGCGACACCCTCGGCATCGGCAGGTGGTGGAGCAACACCTCCCTGGTGCGGAACTACCCCGTCCTGCGCTAACCGGGCCACCACGACGCCCACCCCATGATCGGGGTGGGCGTTTTGCCGTCTTGGTGCGAGACTCGCGGACATGGCAGACACGGACTCCCATTCCCTGCTTCCGAACATGCGGCTGGACGAGCTGCTGTCGGAGCTGCAACTCCGGCTCGAAGCGGTACTCGCCACCCGCGACCGCGTACACGCCCTGCTCGAGGCGGTCGTGGCGGTCGGCAGCGACCTCGACCTGGAGACGGTGCTGCGCCGCATCGTCGAGACCGCGACCAGGCTGGTGGACGCCGGCTTCGGCGCGATGGGAGTGGTCGGCCAGGAGAACACGCTGGTGCAGTTCATTCCGGTGGGGCTCAGCGAGGAGGAGATCGCCAGGATCGAGCACTGGCCGCACGGGCTCGGCCTGCTCGGTTTGCTGATCAAGGAGCCGCGACCGCTGCGCCTGACGCGCATCTCCGACCATCCCGAGTCCTACGGCTTCCCTCCGGGCCATCCCCCCATGGGCTCCTTCCTCGGTGTGCCGGTCCGGGTGCGCGACGAGGTGTTCGGCAATCTTTACCTCACCGAGAAGCGCGGCGGCGGCGAGTTCGACGAGGAGGACCAGGCGATCGTCGTCGCGCTGGCCACCGCGGCCGGTGTGGCGATCGAGAACGCCCGCCTGTTCGAGGAGACCCGCCGCAGGGAGACGTGGCTGGCCGCGTCATCGGAGATCACCACCAGCCTGCTGTCCGGCGCGGACCCCCGGGAGGTCCTCACCCTGATGGCCGGGCACGCCCGTCAGATGACCGACGCGGACGTCGTGGCGATCCTGCTGCCGGAGGCGAACGGGCAGGTGCTGCGGGTGGCGATCGCCGACGGCGAGAACGCCGGGCAGCTGGAACAGGTGGAGATCCAGACCGCGGGATCCCTGGCCGGACGGGCCTTCGCCGACGGCGAGCCTTTCATGGTCAACGATCCGGACGAGACCGGACTGCGGAGCGTGTTCTCCGACCATCTGCCGATGGGCCCGGTGGGGGCCGTCCCGCTGGGCGCGGCGGGCGTCGCGCGCGGCGTGCTGTCACTCGGCAAGCGTTCGGGCCGCACCCCGTTCGTCCAGTCGGAGCTGCGTACCCTGCACGCCTTCGCAGCGCAGGCGGCGGTGGCACTGGAGCTGGCCGAGAGCCGCAAGGACGCCGAACGGCTGGGCCTGCTCGAAGACCGCGACCGCATCGCCAAGGACCTGCACGACGTGGTCATCCAGCGGCTGTTCGCCATCGCCATGACGCTGATGAGCACGGTCAGGCTGGTCGAGAGACCAGAGGCCTCCAGCCGCCTGAAAGGCGCCATCGACGAGCTTGACGAGACCATCCGCCAGATCCGCTCCACCATCTTCGCCCTCCAGACGCCCAGCGGGGACAGCGCCCCCAGCCTGCGCACCCGCATCGTCGAGATGGTGGAAGGCGCCCGTGGCCACCTGGGCTTCATGCCCGGCCTGCGAATGGACGGGCAGCTCGACAACCGCGTGCCGCCCGAGATCGCCGACCACCTGCTCGCGGTGTTGCGCGAGGCCCTGTCCAACGCGGTACGGCACGCCAAGGCAGGGAGGATCGACGTCTCCGTCGAGGCGCTGGACGACCGGCTCACCCTCGTCGTGCGGGACGACGGTATCGGGCTGGCCGGCGACGGCAGGCGCAGCGGCCTGCGGAACCTGCAGGAGCGGGCGGCCCGGCTCGGCGGCTCCTTCGAGATCATCTCGCCGGAGGCGGGGGGCACCAGGCTGAGCTGGAGCGTGCCGCTCTAGTCGACGGGCCTGGAGGAGATGCGGCGGCCGGTAAGGTGCCCCGTCTGCACCAGGATGTAGTGGTCCCGGCTTGCCGGCGCCCAGGCGGTCAGGGGTAGCCGGGCCAGGCGCTCGATCTCCTGCGACTCGTACACGGCTCGGGCGGGCCCCACCGCGGTGACCGACCAGCCGGTGCGCGCCGAAGAATCGAAGTCGTCGGCCTCGAAGGCGACGATCGCGTCGCGGGCCGCCGCGGCGAGCTTGGAATCGATGGTGGTGCGGATCACCACGGTCTCGCCGTCGAGGACGAAGTTGACCGGCTGTACGGCCGGAAGGGCACGGTCGGTGAACACGATCCGTCCGATCGAGACCGAGCCCAGGAGTTCGAGGCACTCCGGCCGGGAAAGCACTTCAAGGCCTGCCGAGTCGAGCTTCATGCCTTCAGGCTGCCCGTCGGCGCACCAGGGACGTTAGGGGCTAAAGTCCCGTCATTGGCGGTGTTCGGCCTTCCGGGGGACAGCGGTAGGCGTCGCCGTCTTGGTGCTCTTGCCCCCGGGCTACCGGGGCTCCTGCCGATGTGATGATCGTGACCATGGCCGAGATCGAGAGAGGCCGAGCTCGCGGCTCCTCGCCGTACCTGGCAGGTACGGTTCAGGCCGCGCCGTCGGCCTGGCCTCGCAGGGGGCTCCCTCACTGTTCAGCCGCCGGCCCCGGTAGCGGACGGGACGACGATTGAAATGGGGGCGTCCGGCCGGTTGTTCCCTTATATGGGGTTCTGAATCGGGGCCTTCAGCCCTACCGCCAGGATGCCCTGGTGGCTGACATTGGGGGTTGAGGGGTGAAGACTCGCCGTCGTCGGCTGTGAGGAGGCCGCGGCGACCGATGAGCGGCCGGTTGCCCGGCGGAGCCGGGCGCGGGCATCGACGCCGTTTTCGGCCGCGCGCCGCGATCTCGAAGCTCCGCCGGTGAGCGGAGGTGTGCAGAGTGCCGGAAGGGGGTGGCGTGGTGTTCGCCGATCGTCAGGATGCCGGCGTACGGCTGGCCGAGCGGTTACGCGGGCTCGCCGGCGCCGAGGAAGTGGTCGTTCTGGGCCTGCCCAGGGGCGGCGTGCCGGTGGCGTTCGAGATCGCCCGGGCCCTTGGCGCTCCGCTGGATGTGATCGTGGTCCGCAAGCTCGGGGTGCCGTTCCAGCCGGAGCTCGGGTTCGGCGCCGTGGGAGAGGGCGGGATACGCGTCGTCAACCAGGACATCGTACGGCTCGCGCAGCTCACCTACGAGGAGACGGCCGAGGTGGAGGAGCGCCAGCGGGCCGAGGTCCTGCGCCGGGCGAGCCGGCTGCGCGGCGACCGCGCCCCGGCGGACCTGACGGGCCGCACGGCGATCGTGGTGGACGACGGGGTGGCCACCGGCGGGACGGCGCGTGTCGCCTGCCAGGCCGCTCGGGCGCGCGGTGCCTCACGGGTGGTGCTGGCGGTGCCGGTGGGGACACCGGACACGATCGAGAGCCTTCGCGAGGTCGCCGACGAGGTGGTCTGCCTGCGGACACCGGAGCACCTTCTGGCGGTCGGCGCCTGGTATGTCGATTTCGCCCAGACCACCGATGAGCAGGTGGCCTCGTTGCTCCGCAGGGCCGCGCCCGGGGTGGGGGAGCCCGACGAGAGCACGGCGTCCAATCCACCCTGCCTCGACGAGGAGGTTCTGGTGGACGCCGGGCGGGTCAGGTTGCCCGGTCAGCTCGTCCTCCCGGGCGGCGCCAGTGGAGTGGTGGTGTTCGTGCACGGCAGCGGCAGCAGCCGGCACAGCCCGCGTAACCGGCATGTGGCCGCCGTGCTCAACGACGCGGGTCTGGGGACGCTGCTGTTCGACCTGCTCACCCCGGAGGAGGGATACGACAGGGGCAACGTGTTCGACATCGGGCTGCTGGCCGAAAGGCTCATCCGGGTGACCGCCTGGCTGGGCGATCAACCCTGGGCGGCGGGCGTCCCCGTCGGTTATTTCGGGGCGAGCACCGGAGCCGCGGCCGCGCTGTGGGCGGCGGCGGAGCCGGGCTGCGAGGTCGCCGCCATCGTCTCCCGGGGCGGACGGCCCGATCTGGCCTGGCCTCGGCTGACCGAGGTGCGGGCGGCGACCCTGCTGATCGTGGGAGGTGACGACAGGGTGGTGCTCGACCTCAACCGGGCGGCACGGGGACGGTTACACGGTGAGAGCATGCTCCGGATCATCACCGGCGCCACACATCTGTTCGAAGAGCCGGGGGCGCTCGAGCGCGTCGCCGTCCTGGCCCGCGACTGGTTCACCGGTCACTTCGGTAGCGATCAGAGCGACCTTTGACGGCCACCTCGTCCTGAAGGACGAGGATCGGGACGAGGTGACCGAGCGTGAGGATCTGGCCGCCATCGGTCCGTATCCGACGGTCAAGCCCTACCCGGTGCGGTGACCGGAGGCTCGACCTCACCCCGCCCACGACCGCTCCGGGGAGCCTTCCCTCCGTGATGACGCCCCGCGATGGACGCCCCGTATTCGCGTGTTCCTCCCCCGGCTTCGCCTGGTGTCCCAGCCTGACATCCACGTCGCCGGCGAAACCGGCGGGGATCCGCATCACCATGACGCAGGGGCTGTTCCGTCCCGGATGGCACCCCTTGGGGGTCGTCTCCATGGAGAGGAGAACACCGTCGAATCGGGGGCCGGAGGGGTCCGGTTCGACGTCCGGAGCGGGGGACCCCGCTCGCGATTCGCGAGAATTTAGGAAATCTTCAGAGCTTTCGGGCTGCGGCGCTTCCCCAGAAGCCACGTCTCCCGTCGGGAATCGGTGAACGGTGAGACCCTCCGCGTTCGACCCATGTACCCCCGGGGGTATATTGGGTGCGGAGGTGAGGCGGGATGCAGATGGACGCGACGGTCCTGTCGGATGCGCTGACACGACTCAAACGGGCCCAGGGGCAGCTGGGCGGAGTGATCGCGATGATCGAGAACGGGGACGACTGCGAGCGGGTGCTGACCCAGCTGGCGGCGGTCTCCAAGGCGTTGGACCGGGCCGGATTCAAGATCATATCGACGGGCATGCAGCAGTGCCAGATGGCGCGTGAGCGCGGCGATCAGCCGCCGATCAGCCAGGAGCGGCTGGAGAAACTGTTCCTGGCCCTGTCGTGACACCATCGTGCCCCGCACGCCACGCGGCGGGCGGGGCACGATGAGAGGCGGGGCGTTCCTCTGTCCGACGTATACCCCCCTGGGTATATTCGCGCCGGAGTCGGGGGAACGCCTTCCGTGACGCGCACTCCGGCGGGCCGCCGCGACACCGCCGGACGCACATCCGGCGAGAGCTCGCCGCCGGGCCGCCGGCCGGCACGAAACCCGGGCGTGGCCGGCCCTCACCCGCCGGCGAAGACAGCAACGACGAGACAAAGTGAGAGACGACGATGACGACGATCGAGACAGAGGTGGTGCAGACCTCCTCGCTGGGGGACCGCAGCTACCTGGCCCATGACGGGCAGGTCGCGCTGGTGGTCGATCCGCAACGCGACATCGACCGGATCCTGGCCCTGGCCGGTCGGCTGGGCGTGCGCATCACCCACGTGGCCGAGACCCATCTACACAACGACTACGTCTCCGGTGGGCCGGCCCTGGCCAGGCTGACGGGTGCGGCCTACCTGGTGGCGGCGGCCGACGAGGTCGCCTTCGACCGGGTGTCCGTGAGCGACGGCGACGAGATGGCGCTGTCGCCGTCGATGCGCCTTTCCGTGGTGGCCACCCCCGGGCACACCTTCCACCACCTGTCCTACGTGCTCGGCGGTCCCGGCGGGGCGGTGGGGGTGTTCACCGGCGGATCGTTGCTGTTCGGCACCACCGGCCGCACAGACCTGCTCGGCGCCCGGCACGCCCACGCCCTGGCTCATCACCAGCACGCCTCGGTGCGGCGGCTGGCCGATCTGCTGCCCGACGGTACGCGGGTCTGGCCCACCCACGGGTTCGGCAGCTTCTGCTCGGCCACCCAGAGCGACGCCTCATCCTCGACGATAGGACGTGAGCGAGGCGCCAACCCGGCGCTACGGCTGGAGGCCGACGACTTCGTCACCCAGACCCTCGCCGGGCTGGACGCCTACCCCGCCTACTACGCCCACATGGGCGCCAGGAACACCGCCGGCGCGGACCTGATCGACCTGACCCCGGCCCGGCGGGCCGACGCCGCCGAACTGCGCGCACGTATCGACGCCGGTGAATGGGTGGTGGACCTGCGCTCGCGTAAGGCGTTCACCCAACGGCACCTGGCCGGAACGCTGAGCTTCGGCCTGGACGGCCCGATGTCGACCTGGCTGGGCTGGATGGCACCCTGGGGGGCGCCCATCACGCTGCTGGGCGAGTCGGCGGAGCAGGTGGCCGCCGCCCAGCGCGAGCTGGCGCGCATCGGCGTCGATCGTCCGGCCGCCGCCGCGACCGGTACCCCCGAGCAGTGGGCCGGCGGCGACGGCGCCAGGCTGGGTGAGCTGACCGTCGCCACGTTCGCCGAGCTGGCCGCCGTACGCGAGGGCCGCGCCACACGCGGCCTGCCCAGCCCCGACGTCGTTCTGGACGTGCGGCTGCGCAACGAATGGCGCGCCGGGCACATCGACGGCGCGACGCACATCCCGCTGCCCGAACTGCCGCACCGCCTGGCCGAGATACCGGACGGGACGGTGTGGGTGCACTGCGGCTCCGGCTACCGGGCCGCCGCCGCGAGCAGCCTGCTGGCTCGCGGCGGCCGCCGGGTCGTACACATCGACGACAACTACTCCCAAGCGGCCGAAAGCGGCCTGACCATCGAGGAGACCTCATGACTATTCGCTCCGACACGCCCGCCACGCTGGATGTGGCCGCCCTGCGCCACCTGATGGACTCCGGGTCCGCGCCCCGGCTGATCGACGTGCGCACCCCCGGTGAGTTCGAGACCGCCCACGTCCCCGGCTCGGTCAACGTGCCGCTGGATCTGCTGCGCGAGCACCGTGAGCGGTTGCGCGCCCACCTCGACGGCTCCGAGCGGGAGCAGGTTGTGCTCGTCTGCCGCTCCGGGCAGCGCGCCGCACAGGCCGCGGCGGCCCTGGCCGGAGCGGGACCGGTGGGCCCGCGTGTTCTGGAAGGGGGGATCCTCGCCTGGCAGGGTGCCGGCGCGCCGCTCCGTACCGGCCGGGCCCGCTGGGAGCTGGAACGTCAGGTACGCCTGGTGGCCGGATCCCTCGTGCTGACCTCGATCCTGGCCGGCACGCTGTTTCCGCCGGCCAAGTGGCTCGCCGCCGCGATCGGTGGCGGGCTGACCTTCGCCGCGCTGTCCAACACCTGCGCGATGGGCATGCTGCTGGCCAAACTCCCCTACAACCGAGGCCCCCGCCGGCCCGACCTGGAGGCGGTGCTGAGCCGGTTGGCGCAACGGGAGACGACCCCTTGACCGCGGCACTCGGCCTGGGCGCGCTGATCGGCATCCTGCTCGGGTTGCTGGGCGGCGGCGGGTCGATCCTGGCGGTACCCGCCCTGGTGTACGGGGCGGGCCTGCCACCGGCCTCGGCGGTACCGGCCTCGCTGCTGGTGGTGGGCATCTCCTCGGCCGCCGCCGTGTTGCCCCGCATCCGGGCCGGACAGGTGCGCCGGCGCATCGCCGCGGTGTTCGGCGGCGCCGGGGCCCTGGCCGCGTTCGGTGGCGCCGCGATCAACCGGATGCTGCCCCCACAGGCGATCCTGATCGGGTTCGCCGTGCTCATGGTGGTGGCCGGCTGGCGGATGCTGGCCGGCAACACGCCGACCGGCGGGGCCTGCGCGCTGCCCGGCGGCGGGGTGAACTGGCGCGGTTGCCTGCCCAAGGCCGTCGCCGCCGGCGCGGCCGTGGGCGTGCTGACCGGCCTGTTCGGCGTCGGAGGGGGGTTCCTCATCATCCCGGCGCTGGTACTGGCGCTGGGGTTGCCGATGACGGCCGCGGTCGGTACCTCGCTGCTCATCGTGGTGGTCAACTCGGCGGCCGGGTTCGCCGCCCACGCCGGTGGCGCCGGCCTGGACTACACGGTCATCGGGGCCTTCACGGCGGCCGCGGTGACCGGGTCGCTGGCGGCCGCCCGCCTGGGCCGCCACCTGGACGCCGAGCGCCTGCGCCGCTGGTTCGCCTACCTCGTCTTCGTCGTGGCCGCCTTCGTCCTGGCCCAGGGAGTGCTCGACCTCGTGGCGCCGGGCGGCTGAGCGGAAATCGCCGATCCCACCGGGGGTCCCGAAGATGTGCTTGGCCATCTTGTACTTCCAGCCCTTGCGGTGGTGCGGTACGACCTCCTCCAGCCGGCGATCTCCGGGCTGTGCTCGCCGTGCTCGTCGGCCGGCGCGCCGATGCTTTGGTCAGTTCTCCGGATGCAGCATGAGAAGGACAGCGCGATTGTGCGCGGCGTGACCTCGGTACAGGTGCGGGCGAGCGGCATTGAACCGGATGGAATCGCCTTCGGCCAGGTCGGTGGGGGAATCGGCCGGGCCGGTGGTGACGTGTCCATGGGTGAGCACGAGGCATTCCTCGACGCCGGGCAGGTGGGCGTCGGAGCGCTGGGTGCTCTGGGCGATTCACCCCCATTAGAGGCTACTTCGTTGGAAATTTCTTCATTGCTCCAGTCCGGGACCCCTGAGGTGGCGAGGTCTGCTGACGCGTCGGATGGGGAACGGGAAGCGATGCCACCGGATCGCGAACGAGTGGATCCGCGTGCATTCCCTGTCACATAGGGTCGCCGCCCTGGTCAGATGACACGTGTCGATTTCTGCGGGTCCGGATCGACGCGTAGTCGGAAACCGGCGAGGATCGGTTCTCTGATCACCTGAAGGAGATACAGCGATGCGATTTCTGATGACGACCAAGGGCGGCGACACGGCACCCCCGAGCGAGGCGGTCTACGCGGAGATGGCCGCGTTCGTCGAGGAGATGACCCGGGCGGGGGTGCTGCTGGCGACCGGTGGCCTGGACCCGGCCGGCCTTCACGTCTCGGCCTCCGGCGGCGAGATGACCGTCACCGACGGGCCGTTCACCGAGGCGAAGGAGGCCATCGTCAGCTTCGCGCTCATCGAGGCGCGCTCGAAGGAGGAGGCCATCGAGCTCGCCCGGCGCTTCTGGAAGATCATCGGCGACGGTGAGGGCATCATCCAGCAGGTCTTCGGCCCGGAGGACTGATCGGGCGCTTGCACACCTGCCCGGCGGGTGCTGTGATCGAGCCCGTGATGTCCCGGGACGCCCATCGCGCGGTTGACGAGGTCTGGAAGATGGAGTCGGCGAGGATCATCGCCGGGCTCGTCCGGATGGTGGGCGACGTGGGGCTGGCCGAGGAGCTCGCGCAGGACGCGCTCCTCGCCGCCCTCGAACAGTGGCCTGACTCAGGTGTTCCGGACAGTCCGGGCGCCTGGCTCATGGCCGTCGCCAAACGTCGCGCCATCGACCACCTGCGGCGCGACGAGCGGCTCGAACGCAGGCACGAGCAGCTCGCCCACGAGCTCGCGATCCGGCCGGACAGCACCGAGGCCGAGACCGACGCGGCACTCGACGATGAGGTGGGCGATGACGTCCTGCGCCTGATGTTCGTCTCCTGCCACCCGGCGCTGTCTGCCGAGTCCCGGGTGGCGTTGACGTTGCGGCTGCTCGGTGGCCTGCGTACCGACGAGATCGCGAGGGCCTTTCTCGTCCCCGAGCCGACCGTCGCGCAGCGCGTCGTCCGGGCCAAACGCACCCTCGCCGCACTCGGGGTCCCCTTCGAGGTCCCCGTGGGGCCGGACCGGGCGGCGCGCCTGTCGTCGGTTCTCGAGGTCATCTACCTGGTGTTCAACGAGGGGTACGCGGCGAGTGCCGGTGACGACTGGATGCGCCAGGATCTCTGCCAGGAGGCGCTGCGCCTGGGCCGTCTGCTGGCCGGGCTCGCGCCAGGCGAGGCCGAGGTTCACGGCCTGGTCGCACTGATGGAGCTCCAGGCGTCCCGGCTGGCCGCCAGGACGGGGCCATCGGGGGAACCCGTCGCGCTGCACGAGCAGAACCGCGGACGCTGGGACCGGCTCCTCATCCGTCGCGGTTTCGCGGCGCTGCTGCGGGCGAAGCGGTTCGGCGGACCTCTCGGCCCGTACGTGCTACAGGCCGCCATCGCGGTCTGTCACGCGCGGGCCCGTACGGCGGAGGAGACCGACTGGGCGCAGATCGCCGCCCTCTACGAAACGCTCGTCCGGGTGCTGCCCACTCCGGTCGTGCAGCTCAACCGTGCGGTCGCGCTGGCCATGGCGTACGGTCCCGGGGCGGGGCTGGTGCTCGTCGACACCCTGGTGGCCGAGCCGGTGCTCGAGGGCTACCACCGGGTGCCCAGCGTGCGCGGCGATCTGCTGGCCAGGCTCGGCCGCCACGAGGAGGCCCGGCGGGAGTTCGAACGGGCCGCGGCGCTCACTCTCAACGTGCCGGAACGAACGATCCTGCTGGAACGCGCCGCCGCCTGCGCGGACGCTGCCACACCGGGGACCGCGGTCACCCTGGCCGAGGCCGCGACCGCCTTCCTCGCCCGTGACGACCTGGACGCCGCGACCGTCCGTTCCTACGGCCAGACCATGAGCCGGCTCCGTCGCGACCTCGGCGACGACATCCCGCTGCGGGGTGTGACCGCCGGACAGGTCACCGAGGTCTTCGCCACCGCCTGGGAGAGCGCCGCCGCCGCGACGTGGAACAGGCACCGAGGTGCCGTCCGCTCCTTCTCCGCCTGGGCCGCGGACCGGGGCCGGCCGAGCGAAGACCTGGCCGCCGGGATCGCTCGCCGGCCCGAGCCCCGGTCGCGCACCCGCCCCATGGAGCCGCCACGCGTCGAGGCGCTGTGGGAGCGGCAGGACCTCGCCCCGCGCGAGCGCGCCCTGTGGCTGATGCTCCACGAGAGCGCGGCCGGGATCGGCTCGGTGCTCGCGCTCAACGTCGAGGACCTCGACCTGGCGGGGATGCGCGGCCGGGCGCCGGGGTCCCGCTGGATTCACTGGCGGTCGGGCACCGCCGAGCTCATCCCCCAGCTCATCGCGAGCCGTCGTCGCGGCCCGCTGTTCCTGTCCGAGCGCAGGCCCGGTCCCGGTCGGCGGCCCGCCCCCGGCGACCTGTGCCCCGAGACCGGCCGCCGCAGGCTCTCCTACGAACGGGCCGAATATCTGTTCAAGCGGGCCACCGGCCACACCCTCAACCAACTTCGGACCGGTTGAACCGTTTCGGTGAGCCTCGGCGCGTTTCGACGTACGAGGTCGTGCCGGTTCATGCGCCCGATCAGGGGCGCCGCTGTTTCGCAGGGGGGATCGTGAAGGCGGCGACCAGGAGAGCAGGTGGTGGCCGGATCCGGTCACACCTGCCGCGGTTCGGCGGGTGACCGGCCGCCCGAGATCTCCGAGGGCCATTAGCCACGAACCTCCCGCAGGGTTTCAGCCGCCTGGCTGACGCCTTCATCCGCCGCCCCGCCCGCCGCCGCGGTGACACGCCAGGCTGTGACCAGGGGATATCCGGCCTCATCCAGGGGGTGGCGGTTAGGGTCGTTTCACCTGTCTCAGTGGGGCACAGCCAGTTCCGGCGGTGATCGGTGCGTTATCCGAGGAGTGGGCATGGCATCGCAGGTTCTGCTGATCGGCCCGCACGGGGTGTCCGGTAGTGCGATTCGCGTCCGGCTGGGTGAGGATCCGCAGGTGAGGCTGATCACGGTTTCGCGGCGGGAGGCCGAGCCCGCCCCGGGGGTGGAACGTCACCTCGGCGTCGACCTGATCGATCCGAGGGCCACGCACGCGGCCTTCGCCGGCCTGGGGCATATCACCCGACTGGTCTTCGCCGGGTATGCCGAGCGGTCCACCATGGCCGAGATGGTGCGTGACAACACCGCGATGCTCGCCAACACCCTCAACGGTCTGCACGGCGCGGGGGCACGGCTGGCCCACGTGACCCTGATCACCGGCGGAAAGGGGTACGGCCGGCATCTGGGGTATTACAAGACGCCGGCCAAGGAGAGTGATCCGCGCATCCTGGGTCCGATGTTCCACTACGACCAGGAGGACCTGCTCGTCCGGCGCGGTGACGAGCGCGGTTTCACCTGGACGGTGCTGCGTCCCGATGTCGTCATCGGTTTTGCCATCGGATCCCCGATGAGTCTGCTCAACTCCGTCGGTGTCTATGCCGCGGTCTGCAAGGACGTGGGTGTTCCGCTGCGTTTCCCCGGTACACCGGCCGACTGGAGGATGCTGCACCAGTTCACCGATGCCCGCATCCTCGCCTCGGCCGCGCACTGGTCGCTGACCGCTGAGAGCGCACGTAACGAGGCGTTCAACGTCACCAATGGTGATCTGTATCGCTGGGAGCATCTGTGGTCTGAGATCGCCGAGGTCTTCGAGATGCCCACCGCCGCTCCTCAGCCGATGTCGCTGGAGGAGCACATGGCCGACAAGGCCCCGGTCTGGGAGCGGCTGGTGCGGGAGCGTGACCTTGTTCCCACCCCCTACGCGCAGATGGCGTCCTGGCCTTTCGCCGATGAGATCCTGGCCCGCGATTTCGATTCCGTGCAGAGCACCGTCAAGATCCGCCGGGCCGGCTTCCATGACTGCGTGGACTCCCATGAGAGCTTCACCGGTCTGCTCGCCCGGATGCGTCACGAGCATCTCCTGCCCTGACCTGGGGTGTCCCCGTGCGGGATCAGGTGGTGGCGCCGAGGATCGTGTCGAGGGCGTGCGCCTGTGCGAGACCCTCCCGGGTGGGTCTGGAGAGTCGAAAGTCCCACGTATCGGTGCGGCCCTCATCCGGTGATCCACCAGTCGGGGTGCAGCAGATCGGCGTTCGGGTCGTTGGAGAACGGATACTGGTTGTACAGCCACGAGTACCGTGAGGTGAGGGTCATGGACTTCTTGGCTCCGCCGTTCACCATGACGTTGAGCGGTGCGGTGATGCCGCCGCCACCTTGGGCGTCCGGGATGCTGTAGCGCACGGTGATCGCGTTGGCCGCGCTCGGCAGGGTGAACTCGACGTGCTGTCCGGGCGTCAGCCTGACCGCTCTGCGGCCCGACGCCTCCGCCGGCAGCGTGTACGCGGTGCGGTCCGGGCCGATGATCGTGCCGTTCGTCGCGGCGTTCTCCGCCTCCTGCTCGGCGAAGTCGACATCCGCGCCCCGGCCCGCGACGAGCGACGGGTCGAGGCCGGCGCGCGTCACCACGGGCGTCGAGGCTCCGTCCGCGCCCCTGTCGGCAAGGGCCGTGCCGCCGAGCACGACGCTGATGCCGACGGCGATGGGGCGTTGTGGAGTTCCCGCGATGCACGACCGGCCGCGACGCGCAACCGGCCGCGACGCACGGCGGACGAGGGGGCCCGGTGTGGGCTGTGCGCCGGACCGGCCAAAACGCCTGCGCGGTCGTCGGCGCGGCAGCTCGCCTACCTGAGGCGGCGTGTCTTCGGCCCGATCGGCATGACCGCCGTCGGCGACCGGGCCGTCAAACCGGCGAAGGGGTTCAACTCGCTCTATGGCCCCCGGATACCGGAAACCCCCGACTGGACGTGAGCGGATGTTCGCGGTGCCTCAGACGTTGCGCCGGTACTGGCCGCCGACCTCGAAGAGCGCGTCGGTGATCTGCTGCAGGCTGCACACGCGGGCGGTGTCCATCAGCACGGCGAACATGTTCCCGCCGTCGTGGGCGGCGTCCCTGAGAGCGACCAGGGCGGCTTGCGCCTGCCCGCGGTGGCGTTCCTGGAAGGCGCCGACCCGCTTCAGCTGGGAGCGTTTCTCGGCCTCGGTGGCGCGGGCGAGTTCCACCGGCCCGGCGTTGCGGGCGTCGGCGTCGGGATTGCGGAAGGTGTTGACGCCGATGATCGGCAGGCTGCCGTCGTGTTTGCGCTGCTCGTAGCGCATCGACTCGTCCTGGATGCGGCCACGCTGGTAGCCGGTCTCCATCGCGCCGAGCACGCCGCCTCGCTCGCTGATCCGGTCGAACTCCTCCAGCACGGCCTCCTCGACCAGGTCGGTGAGCTGGTCGATGATGTACGAGCCCTGCAACGGGTTCTCGTTCATCGCCAGGCCCCACTCGCGGTTGATGATGAGCTGGATGGCCAGGGCGCGGCGTACCGATTCGGAGGTGGGGGTGGTGACGGCCTCGTCGTAGGCGTTGGTGTGCAGGCTGTTGCAGTTGTCGTAGATCGCGATCAGGGCCTGCAGTGTGGTGCGGATGTCGTTGAAATCCATCTCCTGGGCGTGCAGCGACCGGCCGGAGGTCTGGATGTGGTATTTGAGCTTCTGCGACCGCTCGTTCGCGCCGTAGCGCTCCCGCATCGCGACCGCCCAGATCCGCCGCGCGACCCGGCCGAGCACGCTGTACTCGGGATCCATGCCGTTGGAGAAGAAGAACGACAGGTTCGGCGCGAAGTCGTCGATCTTCATACCACGGGCCAGGTAGGACTCCACGTAGGTGAAGCCGTTGGTCAGGGTGAAGGCGAGCTGGCTGATGGGGTTGGCCCCGGCCTCGGCGATGTGGTAACCGGAGATCGACACCGAGTAGAAGTTGCGCACCCCGTTGTGGATGAACCACTCCTGGATGTCGCCCATCATCCGGAGCGAGAACTCGGTGGAGAAGATGCAGGTGTTCTGGCCCTGATCCTCCTTGAGGATGTCGGCCTGCACGGTGCCGCGCACGGTGGCCAGTGTCCGGGCGCGCAGCTTCGCCGCCTCCTCGGGCGAGGGCTCACAGCCGTGCGTGTCGCGGTGGCGATCGAGCGCCTGGTCGATGGCCGCATTGAGGAAGAAGGCCAGGACGGTGGGGGCGGGGCCGTTGATGGTCATGGACACCGACGTGGCCGGTGCGGCCAGGTCGAACCCGTCGTAGAGCGCCTTCATGTCGTCCAGGGTCGCGATCGACACGCCGGAGGTGCCGACCTTGCCGTAGACGTCGGGGCTCTGGCCGGGGTCGCGGCCGTACAGGGTGACCGAGTCGAACGCGGTGGACAGCCGGGTCGCCTCGCTGTCGGCCGACAGCAGTTTGAAGCGCAGGTTGGTGCGGAAGGCGTCCCCCTCGCCGGCGAACATCCGGGCCGGATCCTCGCCCTCGCGCTTGAACGGGAAGACCCCGGCCGTGAACGGGAAACGGCCGGGCAGGTTCTCGCTCCGCAGGAAGCGCAGCAGTTCCCCGTGATCGGTGTAGCGCGGCAGCGCCACCCGTGGAATCGTGCTGCCCGAGAGCGACTCGCGGGTCAGCAGGGTGCGCGACTCCCGGTCGCGGACCCGCACCACCTGCTCCTGGCCCGAGTACGCCTCGACGACGGCGGGCCAGCCGTCGATGAGCTCGGCGTTGGCCGGTGCGAGGTCGGCTCGGGCCTGATCGGCCAGCTCGGCGACGGCCGTCGCGGGTGATCCGGTGAGCTCGGCCGCCACCTCGGTCAGCCGCTGCAGGCGCCGGGCGGCCGCGATCTGCCGGGCGGTCTCGGCGTGGTAGCCGCGTACGGTCTCGGCGATCTCGGCGAGGTAGCGGACCCGGCCGGGCGGGACGATCTGGGCCGCGCCGGTGGAGACGCGGCCACTCACCTCGGGCAGGACACCGGGCTGGAGCGGCAGGCCGCCTTGGGCCAGCAGGCCGCTCAGGTGCTGGTACAGGGCGGTGACGCCGTCGTCGTTGAAGGTGGCCGCGCTGGTACCGAACACCGGCATGTCCTCGGGCCGGGCGCCGAACGCCTCCCGGTTGCGGATCAGCTGCCGTGACACGTCGCGCAGCGCGTCGGCCGCGCCGCGCCGTTCGAACTTGTTGATCGCCACCACGTCGGCGAAGTCCAGCATGTCGATCTTCTCAAGCTGGGACGCCGCGCCGAACTCGGGCGTCATCACATACAGTGCGACGTCGACAAGGGGGACGATCGCGGCGTCACCCTGGCCGATGCCCGGAGTCTCCAGGATCACCAGGTCGTATCCGGCGGCCTTGCACGCCTCGATCACCGCTCCGATGTTCTCGGGCAGCTCGCGGGCTCCCCGGGTGGCCAGGGAACGGAAGAAGACGCGGTCGCCGTCCAGGGTGTTCATCCGGATTCGGTCGCCCAGCAGCGCGCCGCCGCCACGGCGCCGGGTCGGGTCCACCGCCAGCACGGCCACCCGGAGCTTGTCCTGCTGGTCGGTGCGGAGCCGGCGTACCAGTTCGTCGGTGAGGGAGGACTTGCCTGAGCCGCCGGTGCCGGTTATGCCGAGCACCGGAACCCGGCGGCCGGCGGCCGCGTCCGCCAGTACCCGCCGGTCGGCCTCCGGCAGTGTCCCGCCCTGCAGGCAGGTGATCGTGCGCGCCAGCGCCGTCCGCTCACCCGCCAGCACGCTCTCGACCGGTGCCGGCCGCGCGGCGAGATCGACGTCCGACTCGCGTACGAGCCGATTGATCATTCCCGGCAGGCCGAACCGCTGGCCGTCCTCGGGGGAGAAGATCCGCACCCCCGACTCGGCCAGCCGGGCGATCTCCTCCGGCACGATGACGCCACCGCCGCCACCGAAGATCTGGACGTGTCCCAGCCCTGCCTGGCCGAGCGCCGAGGCGAGGTATTCGAAGTACTCGACGTGCCCACCCTGGTAGGAGCTGACCGCCACCCCCTGGGCGTCCTCCTCCATGACCGCGTCGACCACTTCCCGCACCGAGCGGTTGTGACCCAGATGGATCACTTCGGCTCCCTGGGCCTGCAGGATCCGCCGCATGATGTTGATCGCCGCGTCATGCCCGTCGAACAGCGCGGCGGCGGTGACGAAACGCACCGGGTGGGCGGGAACGTGCAGCGAGTCGTTGACGCGGGAGTGGTCGTCGGAGCGTGGCACCGGACTCTCCTGGAGGGTAATGAATCCTTGGACATCAAATATTTTGACATTAAAGTACATAGGTGATCGGGATCCGGTCAAGTACCGTGAGCCGGTGCCTAGTTCACCCTCTTTCGATTCCATCGCCGAAGCTCACCGGCAGTGGAACGCCCGCTGGCCCGAGCATGCCGACCACATGGCCACCGTCACCTCCGTCATGCGGGTGCAGCAACTGCTGCTGAGCCGGATCGAGGAGACCCTCAAGCCGTACGGCCTGACCTTCGCGGCCTACGAGGCGCTGCAACTGCTGGCGTTCGCGCGGGGAGCGCTGCCGATGGGAAAGATGGGGGAGCGGCTGATGGTGCATCCCGCCTCCGTGACCAACGTCGTCACCCGCCTGGAGCAGCGCGGGCTCGTGGAACGGCGGGTCTCACCCGACGACCGGCGCGTGGTCCTGGCCAGGATCACTTCCGCGGGGCAGGCTCTGGCACTGCGGGCGACCGAGGCCCTCAACGAGAGCTCGTTCGGCCTGGCCGACCTCACCTGTGCTCAGGCCGCCGAGGCCACCGCCCACCTCCGCGATATCCGCGCCGCCCTGGGCGACGTCCATCGGCCAGGTCAGGCCGGAACAAACCCGCGTAACCTACCCGTACGCCCGTAGCCAAGGCCGGTGAGACAAAGCGGGCCGACGACCAGCCCGCACAGCAGCAATCGCCTGGCGATCCCGGGCGCCGCCTTCGGTGAGGGGGCGCCCGGCATGGATGGTGTGATTGATACGCGTGCGTGTCAGCACAGCCTGACACGCACGCGCCTGTCAACCCAGCTTTTTCAGCCTGACAGCCTGCTTGAGGAAGACGACGCCGTCGATCATGTCGAGCTGGGCCGGGTCCAGCGGGAAATAGGCGAAATCGTGGGAGGTGCGCGGGGTGGGCTTCGTGACGGCCTCGGCCAGGCGGCGGGCGTCGATGAGAGAGTGGTCCCAGGGGAGCGTGGACAGGAGGCCCTCGACGGTGTCCGGGGACGGAATGTCGTCGCCGACCGTGCCGAGGGCCGAGGCCAGAAAGGCGTACCGGTCGCCCAGGTGCGTCCCGGTGATCGCCCCCGCGCTCCACCACTCCAGCAGCTGGTCGCCGAGCCGCATGAGGCTCTTGTTCCGCTGCAGGTGAAGGTTGCTGGCGAAAACCAGGGCCGGGCCCTGCTCGGCGACGGCACGCAGGTTGGCGGCCATCATCGCGTCCCGCTGGCCCGACAGTCGCGCCACGCGGCCCGGTGACGTGTCGGCCATCCAGTGGTGGTAGCGGAGCAGGCCGACGGCGGTGCGCCCGTACAGTGCCGCACGCTCCCTGTCCTCCGCGCTCAGCCGCGGCGCCTGCGTGTCGAGCAGCGCCACCAGGTCGTCGGCGATCAGTCGCAGCCGCTGGGCGTCGGCGGACTGGCCGATCGACTGGGACGGATCCATGACCGTGGCCTCGTTCGACCACCGGTCGTCCGGGCCGAGCAGCGCGTCGAGGGTTTCCCGGGTACAGGGGAGCGTGCCGTCGAGGAGGGCGTAGAGGGCGGTGAGCGCATGGCGCGGGCTCGCCGCCCAATACTCCAGAGGGCCGTCGAACCCGAAGAACCGAAGCTTTTCGTCATGCTCCTCGTTGTACGCCCGCATCCAGCGCACGAGGTCGCGGTTGGCCGGGGAGTCGCCGAAGTTGTGGCTGAAGCCGCGTTCCATGATGTCATCGAGCGTGTCCGCGCCTGTCGTGATGTAGTCGTCCACCACGAGGCCCATGAGGCAGTCGCTCTCGATGGCGAACGACCGGTAGCCCTCGTGCTCGACGAGGTGTCGGAAGATCTCGTTGCGCAGTTCGCCCAGCTCCTCCACGAAGTGCCTGGCCTCGCCCAGGCCGAGCAGCAGGGGCTTGGCGGGAAGCGACCGGAGGAATGCCGAGACGCTCGCGCCGTCGAGTGGCCGGGCCGTGTCCTTGATATCCATTCCTTCAACGGTATCTCTGAACTCTCGGTGTAAACTTTTCCCTGGAAATCCCCGCTCTCATCGAGATGGACCTTCAATCGGCGATGCATCCATGAGGCCAGTGGACCTGGCGCGCGAGCATGGCCTGTCCACCCAGGCGATCAGGAACTACGAGGACGCCGGCATCCTGCCCGCCGCCGAACGCACCGTCCACGGCTATCGCACCTATACGCCGTTGCACGCGCAAGCCCTGCGTGCGTTCCTCGCCCTCGTGCCCGGGCACGGTCACCGGACGGCCACGTCGATCATGCAGGCGGTCAACCGGGACGCGACCGAGGACGCGCTGCGGCTCATCGACGAGAGCCACGGTCAGCTCCTCGACGACCGCCGCACCCTCCAGGCCGTCGAAGCCGCGCTCCGCGATCTGGCGCCCGTGCCGCAGGAGCGCGGCGACACGTTCATCGGCCCTCTGGCCAGGAGGCTCGGCATCCGCCCTGCCACCCTGCGCAAATGGGAGAACGCCGGGCTGGTCCGGCCGCGCCGTGATCCGCAGACGGGCTACCGGATCTACAGTGCGGCCGACGTACGGGACGTCCGGCTGGCCCACCAGCTCAGGCGGGGCGGCTACCTGCTGGAGCGGATCGCCCCGCTGATCGCTCAGGTCCGCTCCGCCGGAGGCGTCGCCCCGCTGGAGTCGACCCTGCGTGACTGGCAGGCCCGCCTGTCCGCCCGGGGCCGCGCCATGCTCAAGGGCGCCGCCGACCTGGACGCGTACCTCTGCGCTCGCGAACCCTGAGGCCGAGTGACGGTGACACGGTGCGGAGGCACGCGCTCGCCGGCCCGGAAAACCCCAGGTAAACCACAGGATCAACGCCTACCTTGCGGCTCACCGTAGCTGTAGGAGTCCCGGACCTGATCGGGGGGAGGGGTGCCGCCCCTGCCGCAGCATGTGACCATGCGGGCATCCCGGACGATGACGGCGAGGCCTGGCACGCCCGGCTGGGCATCGTGCCGCAGTACACCCGCCTCCGAGTTATTAATCTACATAGTAAAGGCGCTCGGCCGACTTCAAGATCATTAAAAATCCATTACCACCAAAAACTAAAACTCACCAAGCCACACCGACCTCACTCTGCCGCACCATACGGCAAGGACGCGGCCCGCGAGTTCTCCGACGGTGGGGCCGATGTGGTCTGCGACCCGGGTAGCGAAGAGACCGCGCGGGAGTCGGCGGAAGGACTTGAGGTCATTTTCAACGAGCGTGCACCGCAACCGCTGCTCGACATGTTCGCCTCCCAGGGGATCAGCGCGATGCGCCGGTCGCGTGGGGACAGGTGCGCCTCGACCGCGCGCAGCCATCGGAACTGCGACGCTGTCTGGCAGGCGCGCAGGTGTGGCCGGAGGGATCGCGGTTGCGACATCTATCCGGCTTCGTCATTTTCGAGTCCCTCGGGTCGAGCACGGACTGACGATCAGTGCGTCGCGTTGTGCGGAGCTCAGGCGGTCAGGCCTCGGGGTGATGGCGTACGCGCCGCGCCCGACCTGCTCCACGGTGAGCGGGTCGGAGAGGATCGGACGACGGCTGATCGCGTCCACGGCGTCGGCCGCCCGCTGGATGGGCCAGTCCAGTGCCGTGGCGAGTTCGTCCACGGTGAGTGGCCGAGCGGCGTACACCAGCGCGGCCAGCACTGTCAGCGCATCGCGGACGACGGCGTCGGTGAGGCCGCTGTTGTTCATCTGCTCGCTGATCCAGGTGAAGAACTGAGCCATCTGGCCCAGCCGGGTGCCGGTGGGCGTGTCGGCGCCGAAGATCTCGATCCCGTACCGCGCGGTCGCCGCGACCTCGGCGTGTGCCCCGGTGTCGGCTTTGAACGCCCGGAGCCAGACCTCGTCGTCGATGACGTACCGCTCTCGGCGGCCGGAATCCTGTGTGCGTCTGACCAGCTCGATCGCCTCGAGGTAGCCGATGGCCTTGGACACCGATGCCGGGCTGACCTGTAGGCGGCGTACGAGCTCGGTGGATGTCAGGCCCTCGGAGTCGGAGGTGAGCAGGCAGACGAACACGCGAGCGGGCATCCGGGGAAGGCCGGTCCCGACCAGCAGCGTCGCGAACTGCTCCACGAAATCGCGCACGGACTTGGCCGGCCGCCCGTCGGCTGGTGGCTCCGTGGCCTGAACCGGTCTGCGGCGGCGGGCGCGCTGCCCGGCGGCCTGCTGGGCGCGGTCGGCCAGGTAGCCGCTGGGCGCGCTGTTGCGTGCCACTTCGCGGCTGATCGTGGATGTGGGTCTGCCCAGCCGCCTGGCAATCTCGGCGTATCCCAGCCCTTCGGCCAGCCAGATCGCGATCTGTCGGCGATCCTCGTGGGTCAGCCTGCCTCCGGGCATCGGCTCGTCTCCTTTCGGTTCGGGTTCACGGGTGCGTTCACCAACAGTACATTGCAACGGCTGGTTGGCGTGGATTGCGTTTATCAACAATTCTGTTGCAACGATCGGCATAAAAGCCCAGTATTGAAGCACATCATTGGAGGTTTCTCGTTGACGAGACTTGAAATGCAACGTAGCTTTTTCCTTCTTGGAAAGAGTCGGACAGGACGAGGAACCCCTTATGGCAAGAGCGTTGGATGTGACCCGGATACGAGCTCGCGTCTCCGAGCTGCTCGCGGAGTACCGGATTCCGAGTGCCGCGATCGGAGTCCTCAGCGACGGGGAGATCACCGACTTCGCGGTCGGCGTCAAGAACGTCTCCGCGCGGGAGCCCGCGACGACCGACACCATCTACCAGTGTGGCTCCGTATCCAAGACATGGACCGCCCTCGCCTTCATGCAGCTCGTCGACGAGGGGAAAGTCGCCCTGGATGAGCCGGTGCGGACCTACCTTCCTGATTTCCGGGTCGCCGACCCCGACGTCAGCGCCAAGGTCGCACCCCGCCATCTCCTCAACCACACCAACGGCATCGAGGAGAACTACGGAGATCCGGGTGAGGACGACGACGTGTACAGGCGCATGGTGGAGAACATCGCCGGCGCGTGCCAGGTCCACCCCTTGGGCCACACTCACGGCTACAGCGCGGCCCTGGGCTACGCGATCCTCGCCCGCATCATGGAGGTGATCGACGGCAAGCGGTGGGACGACATCATGAAGGATCGCCTGTTCGACCCCTTGGGACTGACCTCGACGAGCAGCCGGCGTGAGCACGCGGACCAGAACCGGGCCGCGACCGGATACCTGATCCGATCCCTCGAAGAGGGGCCCATCCTCTCACCGCTGGGTCACCTGCCGCGCTCCTTCGGCCCCGGAGGCAACGTCAACACGACAGCCCGGGAATTGCTCATGATGGCGTACGTCTTCCTTAACGCAGGAAAGGCGCCGAACGGGACCAGAATCGTCTCACCCGGCATCATCCGCGAGATGACGGAGTCGCGGGTCCCCATACCTGACCCGTACATGTTCGGGCCGGAATGGGCACTCGGCCTCATCGTGTGCGATTGGCGTGGCCAAACCGTCTACGCCCACGACGGCAGTGCAGTCAGCCAGAGCGCTCGCCTGCGGATCCTGCCGGAATCGAACATCGCCGTCTCGATGCTGGCGAACGCCGGGCCGCGCGACAGCTTCTATCGGAAGGTGTTCAACGAAATCCTGGCCGACCTCGGCGCGGTCACGATCCCCGACCTGCCGGAGCCCGACCCGACCCTGGCCCTCGATCTGTCCAGGTACGAAGGCTCCTACGAGCGCCCCGGCACCCGCTACGAAGTGGCGGCCGAACGCGGAAAACTCCACCTCAAATTCACCCTGAACCCCATGGAGGCGCAACTCCTCAATAAACCAGAACAGCTCGACTATGAGCTGTCCCCGATCAGCGAGACCCACTTCTTGATGCCTTCGGACGATCCGCTCGAGGACCCTCAGACCGTCGCGATCTACGACTTCAAGAATGGTGCCGCACAGTATCTTCACATCAATTGTCGAGTGAATCCGAGAGTCAATGAGGAGGGTGCCACGGTGCACGTCATGGCTGTTTCCACGATTTCTGACAACGACGGTTTCTGGGATTCCCTGAAGAAGGCGTACGGCCAGCTTCCCAAGGGTGCCAAGTGGACGCTGGCGGTGGCGAGCACCGACGGGACCAAGGCGGTGAACGTCATCGTCCATGACTCGATCGACGGAGTCAGGAGCTTCTTCGAGGATCACGCCGGCCCCTTCGCCACGACGGAATACTTCGAGGCCGACGCGTCCAACGCGGTCGGCCTCCCGACGACCTAGCCGCTCCTTGTACTGCCGTCCGCCCAAGCTGCGATGGCGGCGCACCATTCGGATTCATGCTACGTCGAGAAGCTGTGGACCCTGATCAACTGGAACGACGTCATCGCCCGCTTCACCGCGGTCAAGGGTGCCTGATCTCGTGAGTGCGGCGCCCGCCGGCCGGCCTGGTGTGGCCAGGCCGGTGCGGCGGGTGCCGCACGTCATGAGATCAGGCTCGTCCGCGCGGACCAGGTGCGGCCGTTTCTTCCGGCCGTGGCCGACGTGGGTGGGCAAATGTTCACCCGGCGCCCCGCGAGGGAAGAGCTTGATCACCTACGCGGGGCCGTGCTGGCCGAGCATGACGCCGCCGGTGCGACCAGGGTCCGATGGTGCACTCCAGCCGTTCGCACCTGCTACCGAAAATGTGGACTGACCTGGCTTTTCGTCTGTGCGGTACCGGGATGGTGCGACAGCGCCCGACCCGTTAACGGTGAGTGAGGAGGGCGGCGTGATGGTCGGTGCCGACCGGGCCGTCGGGGTCGGCGTGCACGGTGGCGGCGCACAGCCGCGGCAGGTCGTGGATGAGCCGGTGCTCGGCCTCCACGGTCACGGCGTGCGCCTGGACCAGCGAAAGATCGTGACGCACCACGATCTCGACCTCGGCTCGCAGCATGTGACCGAGCCAGCGCAGCCGTACCGAACCGACGCGCTCGACCCCGGGCACCCCGGTGAGGATGCGCTCGGCCTGGGCGACCAGCTTGGGGTCGACCGCGTCCATGAGCCGGTGATAGATCTCGCGGGCGGCGTCGCGCAGGACGAACAGGATCGCGACAGTGATCAGCAGGCCGACGATCGGGTCGGCGACAGGGAAGCCGAGTGCGGCGCCACCGGCTCCGAGGAGCACGGCCAGTGAGGTGAAGCCGTCGGTGCGAGCGTGCAGGCCGTCGGCCACCAGCGCGGCCGAGCCGATCTCGCGTCCGACCTTGATCCGGTAGCGGGCGACCCATTCGTTGCCGAGGAAGCCGACCACGCCGGCGGCGGCCACCAGGCCGAGTGCCCGCATGTCCTCGGGGTTGATCAAGAGCTTGACGGCCTCGTAGCCGGCCAAGCCCGCGGAGGCGGCGATCAACAGCACGATGATGATGCCGGCCAGGTCCTCGGCTCTGCCGTAGCCGTAGGTGAAGCGGCGTGTGGCCGCCCGCCGCCCGAGCGAGAAGGCAATGGCCAGCGGGATGGCCGTCAACGCGTCGGCGAAGTTGTGCAGGGTGTCACCGAGCAGCGCGACCGAGCCGGACACGGCCACGATGGCCGCCTGGGCGATGGCGGTGACCACGAGCACGGCGAACGAGATGGCCAGCACCCGCATGCCGCGACTGCTGGATTCCAGCGCGGTGTCGGTCTTGTCCGCGCTGTCGTGACTGTGCGGGGTGACGGCGTGGCCGAGTTTCGCCGCCAGCCGCCTGAGCCCGCCGCCATGCCCGTGTCCATGCCCGTGTCCATGGCCGTGTTGAGGGGAATCCTGATGCGCCATTCGCGTGCCTCGCTTGCTTTTGGCCCGTTTGCGCGGATTATAGGTAGTCATGTATGCACGCGACAATGAATCAGGTGCAACCTCTGCGCAGGAACAACCGACAAGCGCGCAGGTGGAAGCTGCGGTGGAGGCTTTTCGCATGCTCAGCGACGCCACCCGGTTGCGGCTGATGTGGCTGCTGTCCACAGGCGAGTTCGACGTCGGATCGCTGGCCATGGCGATCGGCGTGGCCAGGCCCTCGGTCTCCCAGCACCTGGCCAAGCTACGGCTCTCCGGGCTGGTGCAGACCCGGCGAGATGGCCGCCGCATGCTGTACCGGGCCCGCGACGCGCACGTCCGAGCCCTGATCAACGAGGCTCTCTTCCATGCCGGTCATGAGATCTCCGGCATTCCCCGGCACGACTGACCCAGCGGGCGCGCCTACATCGTGTCTCGTGCTCACGCGCCAAGTGGACGGTGTCCAAGATGAGCTTGGACGGCAGCGTTTCGAGACCTGCTTTCCCGCTGAACTACAGAAACGGCCTTGGGGGCGGTGCCTGGACGGTGATCCAGCGCATGTCTTCGTAGCCGACGTCGTTGCGGACCTCGAAGCCCAGGATGTCGCGATAGAAGTCCAGAGCGGCTTCGGGGTCGGTGTGCGGGAGGAAGGCGTAGTGAATGGTGATGTTCATGTCCATCTCACTAAGCAGAGCTACCGGGTGCGGGCTTCTTGATTCCTGACCGGTCTGGTCACCTGCTTGGCCAGACATGGCGGGATTCCCGCCCCGGCTTGGGAGTGGTCGCGGCGGTAGACGCTCGGCGGCACACCGACCAGTTCGGTGAACCTCGTGCTGAACGTGCCCAGCGAGGAGGAGCCCACCGCGAAGCAAACCTCGGTGACGCTGAGGTCTCCGCGGCGCAGCAGTGTCATCGCCCGTTCGATCCGTCGGGTCATCAGATACGAGTACGGAGACTCACCGTAGACGCGGCGGAACTCTCGGCTCAGGTGCCCGACCGACATGTGCGCCCCACGGGCCAGTGCCTCGACGTTCAGTGGCTTGGCGTACTCACGATCGATTCGGTCGCGGACACGACGTATCACGGCAATGTCGCGCAAACGTTGCGCCTCCGCATGCTCAAGGCCCATACCCACCATCGTTCCACGTCGCACCTGCCGCGCGGGCGGACAGGTTCGTCGCCACCATGGGTCCGGGCTCACTCGGATCAGTGGCACGCGCCCGGCGATGACGACCAGCGCCCCCTCGGGCAGGCAGGGCAGGAAGACGCCTACCGCACCTACATGTACGACCCGCTGCACCGCCGGATCGACGCGCTCGGCCTGCCGCTGGTGGCCAACATGATCTCCCGGGGCCTCACCGACGACGAGGACCCCGAGATCGGCGCCAAGATCGCGCAGGTACACGCCAATCGGATCGCGAATCATCGTGCGGGCCTACCGGTCATGCCATGTCCCAGAGCAGGCGGTAATAGGCGATGCGCTCCGGGTCCGGGGCGATCCCGTACGCGTCGTACACGACGCCGTCGTACCCCGGGCCGTAGTTCCACTCGGTGCTCCACGCCGCGACCGCGAGGTCGGCCCACCGGATGGATTTTCGCTCTGCCGCCCATCCAGGTGACACAGGTGTCCCTGAGCCCGGCGCTGAACCTCGTGCAACTCCCGGCCACCTGCACCCACCGGCCCGCACCGGTCATATCGGGACGGGGAGAACAGCCTCGACCACGGTGCCGCCGTGCTCGCCGCCACGGACCGAGCAGGTGCCGCCCACCTCGGCGGCCCGTTCGCGCATCGTCGACAGGCCGGAGCCCGAGCCCCGAGCCGGCGCGCCGACGCCCACCCCATCGTCGGTGACCCGCACCCGCAGGTCGCCCGCCCGCTCCAGCGTCACGGTGATGACCTCCGCACCGGAATGACGCCGGGCATTGGTCAGCGCCTCCTGCACGATCCGGTACGCCGCGACCTCCACCACGGGTGGCAGCCCCTCCAGGCTCCCCCTGACGGTGACCGGCACCTCCACCGCCAGCAGCCGGATCGACCGTTCCAGCCCGATTCGGCGACGATCGGCACCAGGACGGCCAGCATCCGCCGCTTGTACGCCCGGGGGAAGCGCCGTGCCCCGGGCGGGCCGAGGAGCAGCGTCCCGGCGGGTTCTCCGTGCCACACCAGGGGGATCTTGCGAGGGTCGTCCCCGAGCTCGCCGACGACGTGGCTCTCCTCGGTCTGGACCGCCGCCCCGGTCACCGCCAGGCCGTCGGCCACCGCCCGCACCGCCGCCTCCAGCGCCTGGGCGGGACCGGTGTCGCCGACGCCGGGCGGCCGGGGGTTGATCGCGAGCTCGATGATCACGTGCGCGGCCAGCGCCGCGAGGCCGAGCGTGCCCAGGGATAGGGCCACGGCCCGCGCCGCGTCCACTCTCCGCCTCATGGATCCCCCAGGAGGGGATTCTGGGGCCTGTGCCGACCTGTCAGCAAACCCTGACGACCAGGTCAGGCCCCGAGTGGCGATCTTCGGCCGGCGGCGGTGACGAAACGCCTGGTAGAAGACCGATGAAGATCTTGTCTCTGTCGGGTGCCGCGGCCTTCGGGGGCTCGGTTGGGATTTGCCGGGGGGCGCCGGGGTCGAACCGGTAGGCGACGCCGGTGTGGGAGTACAGCGTGAGCCCTCGGGTTGCGGCGAAGCCCATGTAACCAATATAACTGGTTACATGGCATTGAGCTGGAAACTTGTCGTCGACAGCACGAACGCACCCGCACTCGCGGACTTCTGGGCCGCGGCGCTGGGCTACGAAGTGGAAGATCCCGGCGCGCTCATCGAGCGGCTGCTGGCCGCCGGCCACATCAACGAGGAAGTGATCGCCGAACACCACGGCCGCAAGATCTTCCGCGGCTACGCCGCTATCCGCCACCCCGAGGATCCGTTCGACGAGACCAGTGGCATCGGCCGCGGGCGGCGGCTGCTCTTCCAGGATGTCCCCGAGGGCAAGGCCGGCAAGAACCGCCTGCACATTGACGTCCACGGCGAGCCTGGTGGCCTCGATAAGCTGGTGGCACGGCTGGAGGACCTGGGCGCGACCCGCGTCCGCGAAGTGAACAAGGGGCCTGCCGGACACTGGTGGATCATGCGGGACCCGGAAGGCAACGAGTTCTGCGCCGCGTAGGACCTTTCCCGGCCCGGGGCTCCTATCTTGGACGTGGGAAGGCGAGCGGGTCCTGTGGGCGCATAATCATCCGCACCGGCACCGGCACCGGCGTGTGCGCGGGAACTCCGCCAAGGCACAGGCCGCGGCGGGTAGGAGTGATCTCCCGCGGGTCGTCAACAGCAGCCGGTGCTCGCTGCGGCGCTGACCGGCCGACCGGGGGCCTGCGTGTCCGGCCTGCAGGCACACGGGGCCGCAGGGTCCTGGACTGGGTGAACCCGGGTGTACTGGCGCGGCTGTCGGCGATTCCGCAGCGAAAAGGGCATCCGCTTCGGCGGACGCCCTCTCCCTCTCGCCGCGTGATCACCCAACCCGGTGAACGTATGTGGTCAAAGCTAGGAGCATCAGGCGCGACGAGCCGAACGCCCACGCCCTGACGCTCTCGTAGCAGTTGACGCTAGCCGGTTATATCAATGACTGTTAGTATGTTGATATGATTGAGGAGCGTGCCGATCACTGCGATCTGCTGTGTCTTGGCCTTCCCCTCGCCGAGAGCATCCGATCCTGTCTGCCCGACCTGGGGGTGGCCGGGCGTGCTGCCGCCACCGCGCGGGCGCTCGCGGATCCGACCAGGCTGCGGATCGCCGCCGCACTGACCGGCGGCGCCCGGTTGTGCGTGTGCGACCTGGCCTGGGTGACGGGGCTGGCGTAGAACCTGGTCTCTCACCATCTGCGCCTGCTGCGCGGCGCGGAGCTGGTCACCTCGCGCCGGGAGGGCCGCCTGGTGATGTACACGCTGACCGATCGGGGACGAACGCTGCTGTCGGTGGTGCTGCCCGCCACGACCACCGGACCGGGAGATCCGTCGCGAGAGGAGTCGATTCGATGAGTGACGCATGCTGCGGTGACGGCGCGAGCGGAAACTCCAGCGGCCCGGCGGACGCCGGACAGGACCGTGCGCAGGAGAAGCTCTGGCAGGTCCGTCACCTGCGACTCGCGGCCGCGGCGGCGTTGCTGCTGGGGGTGGGCTGGACGGCCGGCCGGTTCGGTGCCGGCACGGCCGCCATGGTGCTGGAGCTCGCCGCCGCCGCCGTCGGCGGGGCGACCTTCGTACCGGGAACCGTGCGCGCGCTGCGGCGCGGCAGGATCGGCGTGGGCACGCTGATGACGATCGCGCTGGGCGGTGCGATCGTCCTGGACGCCTACGGCGAGGCCGCCATGCTGGCGGTGCTGTTCTCGGTCTCCGAAGGGCTGGAGGACTACGCCGTCACCCGGACCCGGCGAGGCCTGCGCGCCCTGTTGGATCTGGTTCCCGAGCAGGTCGCGGTGCTGCGGGACGGCCGCGAGCAGACGGTCGCGCCCGAGGAGTTGCGGGTGGGCGAGGTGATGGTGCTCAAACCCGGGCAGCGGGCCGCCACCGACGGCGTGATCCGGGCCGGCCGTACCGCGCTGGACCTCTCAGCGATCACCGGTGAGTCCGTCCCGGTCGAGGCCGGGCCCGCGGATGTGGTGCACGCCGGCACGATCAACGGCGGCGGCGTGATCGAGGTCGAGGTCAGCGCGCGGGCGGCCGACAGTTCCTTGGCCCGCATCGTGCACATCGTCGAGGAGGCCCAGGAACGAAAAGGCACCTCACAAAGGCTGGCTGATCGCATCGCCCGGCCTTTGGTGCCCGCCATCATGATGCTGGCCGCCCTGGTCGGTGTCATCGGCGCCCTGCTGGGTGAGCCGCAGCTGTGGATCGAGCGCGCCTTGATCGTGCTGGTCGCCGCCTCCCCGTGCGCGCTGGCGATCTCGGTGCCGCTGACCGTGGTGGCCGCCGTCGGCGCCGCCGGCAAGTCCGGTGTGCTGATCAAGGGCGGTGCGGCGCTGGAACAGCTCGGCCGGATCCGCGCGGTGGCATTGGACAAGACCGGCACCCTGACCCGCAACGCCCCCGTCGTGGTGGAGACGGTGCCCGCCGGGGCGCGCTCGGCCGAGGAGATCCTGAAAATGGCCGCCGCGCTGGAGGCGCGCAGCGAGCACCCACTGGCCCGCGCCGTACTGGCCGCGTTCCCCGACGCCACACCCGCCGAGGATGTCACCGCGGTACCCGGCAACGGGCTGGAGGGCCGCATCGACGGGCGCGCCGTCCGGCTGGGCAGGCCCGGATTCATCGACGCCGGCCCGCTGGCATCCGAGGTCACCCGCATGCAGGAGGCGGGAGCCACCGTGGTTCTGGTCGAGCACGACGGCCGGCTGGTCGGGGCGTTGGCCGTCCGCGACGAGCTGCGGCCCGAGGCGGCGGCCACCGTCGCCGCCCTGCACCGGCTCGGCATCTCCACCACGATGCTCACCGGGGACAACACGGCCACCGCGACCGCTCTGGCCCGCCAGGCCGGGATCGACCAGGTGCACGCCGAACTGCGGCCCCAAGACAAGGCCTCCCTGATCACCGCGCTCGGCCAGACCCGGCCGGTGGCGATGGTGGGCGACGGCATCAACGACGCGCCCGCGCTGGCCACCGCCGACGTCGGCATCGCGATGGGCGCGATGGGCACCGATGTCGCCATCGAAACCGCCGATGTGGCGTTGATGGGCGAGGACCTGCGCCACCTGCCCCAGGCGCTGGGACACGCCCGGGCCGCCCGCACCATCATGCTGCAGAACATCGGGTTCTCCCTGGCCATCATCACCGTGCTCATCCCACTGGCCATCGCGGGCGTGCTGGGCCTTGCCACCGTGGTGTTCATCCACGAACTGGCCGAGGTGTTCGTGATCGCCAACGCCATCCGCGCGGCCAGAGGCGTCCCCGCACTCGCCCCGCTACCTGCACCGGAGACGAGCGCGCCCCCGGTGCAGGTGTCCCCTGCACGCCAGGACCGTCAGCCGGCCGATCCCGCCACCCCCGCTACCACGTCTGCCGCCACGGCTGCTCCTGCCGTTGCCGCGGTGGGGACGGATGCGTGCGGATGTGGGCCCAGCTGCGCCGACGGCTGCGGCACCACAACCCCGATTAGCATCACCATTCCGGGCAGGAAGAACCGCCGGTGAAACGCTCTTTCGCCAGGTACCCGTCCGCATGCGGGCCGCCCTCCACACCGGCGCCCCGAGCGCCTGCCGTCCGCACCCGCAGAGCCACCACCCGGAGATCACCATGTCCCGTCCCATGTCAGCGGCCGTTCGCGCCGCCTACCGCGATGAGATAAGCGCTGCCCGCACCGCCAGCGCCCCCGGGGCCCGCCGGCGGCATCTGGAGCGCGCCCACATCCTGTCTCAGCCCTGGCCCTGGCCGCACACCCGCAACCACCTGGCGATGTTCGTTCTTGCGGTGCGCCAGCGGGACCGCCGCGAGGTGCTGGGCCAGGTGGTGCGGATCATCGTGGCGGCTCCCGGCTCGGTGCTGGGCCGCTACCCCGAAGGCAACACCGGCCGCGCCGCCGCCAAGCTCACCCAGCCCATGCCCGTGCCGCCCGATCTGGCCGCCCTGCTGACCACCTGACCGCTGCGGAGCGTCCACCGGATAAACCGGACGATCACCTACCACCGCCGTAAGGGAGAGAAGAAGGGGTTCGGGCCGGGTGATTTCACCGCCTTGCTGACTGCGGCGCACCACCAGTTGGGCGGGCCGATCCTGGTCGTCTGGGACGGGCTGCCCGCGCACGTCTGTGCCGCGACGCGGGCGTTCATCGACGCTCACGCCGACTGGCTGCTGGTCTACCGGTTTCCCGCTTACGCGCCCGAACTCAATTCGGCCTGCGGCGTGGTCATCACCGACCCGCACGACAGCACTGGGTTGATGCTGCAGCTGGGCACGTAGGCCGCGTCCTTCAACAGCGCGATCTTCTCGACGGTGAGTGTGATGGATGTTGATATGTGTTCGGGTCGAATCCGCCCGACATCGCCGCACTCGGTGGACGCCGATCCGAACATCCCCAACCGGCTGTTAGCGTGATCGGGTGAGCGACGAGCGATGCGACCTTCTCTGCCTCGACCTTCCCCACGCCGAACAGGTCCGCGCCCGTCTGGCTGCCGCGCCGAACCTGGCCTCGGCGGCCGAGCGCGCCAAGGCCCTGGCCGATCCTTCCCGGCTGCGGGTGGCGCTGGCCATGGCCGCCGGTGGTGAGATGTGTGTCTGTGACCTGGCCTGGGTATGCGGCTTCGCCCAGAATCTGGCCTCCCACCACCTTCGCGTCCTGCGCAACGCCGATCTGGCCGTCTCCCGCCGCGATGGCAAGCTGGTGATGTACCACCTGACCGCGACCGGCCGCGCCCTGCTGACCGCCCTGATCGGCGCGGAAGATCTCACCGAGGCGATCTGAGCATTGGCACGGTCAGGTGGCGTTTGGACAGTCGGCCGCTCTCTTGGCCGGTCTGACGGGCCAAGACCCAGCCGGTCACACCGGTGGCGGTCTTGACCCGCACCCAGCCGTTGACGCTCGCGCAGGCGCCGGCGACCGGCGTCTCGCTCTCTCGTAGCGTGCCGACCGGGCCGAAGCTCTCGCCGGCATGGGAGCGGACGGTGAAAACATGCGATCAGGCTGGTAGCCGCAGGAGAGACGTTGACGATGGCCGCCCACAGCGCCGGATTCGCCGACGGGTCACATTTCACCCGGGTCTTCCGGCATAACTTCGGGACCGCGCCCTCCACGCTGGCCGCCGCCATCGACTGGCTGCCCTGAATCCACACGTTGAATCGACACGTTCGTACACCATCAGGGCGGTGACACACCATAGCCGGTAGTCGATCAATACGAAGATCTCCGGATGTGTACGGCACCGGACCGCGCCGACCTCGGCGGTCCATCACCTCGACGCTGCGCGCGTGCAGGCCGAGCGCGGACGGACGAGCTCCTCCCGAAGCGGTGATGGGGAGGGCGTGGGTTGAGCGTCGCCACCGAGCTTGACACCGCCGCGTTTCCTCTCGTGCCGCATTGGTGTCGATCGCGGCGCTGATGGTCGCGGCGGGGTCCTCGGGGTCACGGTGCTCGGGGATCACGGTGTTCGGGGATCACGGTGCTCGAAGGTAGGCAAGAGCGAAGGTGTTGTCGCCGGGGACTCCCGCGGCGGTGTGGCACCAGACGTGGATGGACAGCCGAGGCGGTGCGGAGTAGGAGTCGATGGTTCCGAGGTGGCAGTATCCGCTGTCCGGTCCGGTCGCGGTGACCTGCACGCTGTCGCCGGTCTTGCCCAGGGTGTTCCAGGTCAGCCGGTACTGGCCGATGCCGAGCCGGGTGAGCGCGGGCACCTCGTCGTTGCTGCTGAAGGAGCGGGCTGTGTCCACGGCCGGGGCGGCCGGACTACCGGTCACCGTGACGTACGCGGCCGGCGTGGCGGCATCCCGGTGCAGGCCCGCGCCGTCCACGTAGGACAGCAGCCAGGGCGAGTCCGCGGGCTGGGCGGGTGTCGCGCCGCCGATCGTGTAGCAGACCACAGTGATTTCCACGCGGTCGTCGCCGGGTGTGGCCCCCAGTGGGTTGCATCGTGTCGCGGCCCCGTCGCCGTACGGCGTCACCTGGACGTATCCGGTACCGGCGGTGAACGCCGCGCCCTCCAGGGTTACCCGGTAGCGTCCGATGCCTTCTCGTGTGACGCGGTTGACGCCGCCGCCGGAATTCACCGTGCCCGCGTTGTGAACCGGGTCCACCGTGGTGGTGCCTCCGGCGCCGTCGTCGTACCGGACCGTCGCGTAGGGGGAGGTGCCGGTGCCCGGCGCGGCGAAGAAGACGGTGAACCACCAGTCCACCGGCGCGCCGGCCTCGTTGAAACAGCGCACCCGGACCAGCTGGTCGGGGCCGTCGGGAGCGTACCCGGCGACGCCGCAGGTGCGGCCGCGGTATGCGGTCCGGTAGGGGGTCACGTGCGCGATCCCGGCCGCTGACGCCACCCCGGGCAGGCGTACCTCGTAGGTGCCGGTACCGGTGTGCACGACGGTGGCGCGCCGGTCGGCGGTGGCCGGGTCGAGCCGACCGGTGCTCCACTGCCAGGACGGGGTGAGCTGGGTCACCGCACCGATGGGCGCCTCGGCCGTGGTGGCCCGGTCCATGTACGCATAACCCCAGCGCGGTGCTGCTGCGGGCACCGGGCCGCTCGCCGCGACCAGGGCGTCGACCAGGCGCGCCCGGTAGCTGGTGATCTCTTCGGTGGTCATCTCGGGGACCTCGCCGGAGGCCGGGGCGCCGCCGCCCTCGCCGCTGCTGAAGTCGAGCTTGATGCGCGCCCAGTCGTCGGCGCCGACCAGACCGTGCTCGTCGTGGTCGAACTCCCGGGGGTAGTCGAAGCCCAGCGGGACCCTGCCCCGGTCGCCCGGCAGGAGCGCGGCCTGGTCACCCGGCTCGGGCGGGGTCTGGCATCGCCCATCGACACCGGCGTAGATCTTCCCGTACCGCCGGAGGTCGATCCCGGGCAAGGGCCGGGTCTCCAATGCGTCGTTGTGGGGCGGGGTGGGCCTCGGGTCGGTGCCCTCGACGCATTCCTGGAACGCGCCGTTGACGTCGACTTCGACTATGTGCCGGTCTTCTGGCGCGTCGGGGTCCCAGTCCAGGGGGGTGGAGCCGTCGCCCACTCGCAGGGTGCCGTGGTTGTCCCACCAGGCCGCCATGGCGTGACTGTTGGTGCCGATGCCCCGGCGTTCGTCGAGGCGGTCACGGACGAGCGGGGGCAGCGCGTTCTTGGAGTAGTCGAGCGTGCTGACCTGGTCGAGTGTCGACAGCAGGCGCCCGCTCATGTCAGTGGCGGGGCCGATCTCAGCCAGCCGCGCCTGCCACGCGCTGTAGTCGGGGATACCCACCATCTGGTAGGTGTGGTTCATGACCGACAGGTAGTTCGGCTTGTGGTTCACCACGTCGGTGCCGCCGTGCTCGAGGCCGAGCGCATGGCCGAGTTCGTGGACGAAGGTCCCGCTCTGTACCCGTACCGGAGCGTTCGGCATGGTGCCGAGGGTGACCGCGAAGTCTCTTCCGGCGCAGCACCAGCCGCTCTCGTTGGTGTTGTCGCTTCTGAAGCCCCACAGGTTGTAGCGGAACAGGCCGGAGCGGCCGGGGGTGAAGTTGGCGGCTCGGAAGGAGTCGAACGGCCGCGGTTGCCCGTCCCGTTCGAGGGCGAGTGGTCGCACGCGTTGTGCGCGGTTGACCGGGATCTCCCCGTCGACGTGGACGAGCAGCTGGATGCCCGGCTTGAGGTCCTGCCCGTACGGGCAGGTGGCCTCCGCCTGACGGGGCGCCTTGTCGAACATGGCGATCGCCTCGCCGATCGCGGCGGGGTCGGGCTTGTCGCTGATGCCGTTTTCCGTGTCCACGAGCCAGTCGAGCTCGACCGCGATGGTGTCGCGGCAGGGGTCGGCTCCGTGGTCCGGCAGCCAGGTGTCCTGGTCGATGCCCTTCAGTTCGACGCGGTCGGTCAGGCCGTCGCCGTCGCTGTCCAGGTCGAGCGTGCTGAAGATCTGACCACTGTTCTTGTAGAACCGGTGCAGCTCGTACACGCCGGGCGGTGTGACCTGGTCGACGAGAACGGCGTGCGTGTCGAGGTCTTCGATGCGCAGCTTCAGCAGGCTCCAGTTGTCGGCTTCGTGATTGTCGGCGTTGTTGACATGTTCAAAGGTGAAACCGGTGGCCAGCTCGGCGGCGGTGGCGCACACCGCCAGCCGGGTGTTCCAGGTGAACTCGGTGTTCGTCCGATCGCCGGTCCCGCCTCGCAGGAAGGGCCTGGGCGGGGCGTACGACGGGCGGTCGTCGAACAGCATCACCTGCCCACCCAGCCTGATGATCTGCGTCGAGTCGTCCCGGATCCCGTCCCGGCCGGTCGTGACGATGAACTTCAACCGGCAGATCTTCCGGTCCGGGTCGCCGACCGGCTCCTGCGGGTTTCCGACGTCGACGGGGATGGCCAGGATCTGGTTGGAGTTCTTGGAGAACACGTGGAGGTCCTCGCCCGGGGGAGCGGTCCGGTTGACGAGCACGGTATCGGTAGCCCGGTCCTTGATGGTCAGGGCCGCCAGACTCCAGTTGTCGGCTTCGAGGTCGGACGCGTAGGTGACATGCTCGATGGTGAAACCCTTGGCCAGATCGGCGGTGGTGGCGCACACCGCCAGATGCGCCATCCAGATGTGCTCGAAGTCCGCCAGGTCGCCGCCGCCCTGATGGTAGGGCCGGGCCGGTGCGGGCGGCGGGCCGCCCTGGAACAGGAGCACCTTCTCGCCCACCCGGAAGATCTCCATGGAGTCGTCCCGGATGCCGACGTCACCGGTCTTGAGGACGATCTCCAGTTGGCAGATCTCACCCGCCCAGGCCGGCGAGGCCGGAGTTCCCACGAGTACGCAGACCAGTGTCAGCAGCAGGGCGGTCAGGCCACGCCCGATGGAGAATCGCACGCCTCGACCGTAGGGAAACTCCGCTGGTGGGCCGAGACCGGCCGGGATATCCGTACAAGTCCGTACGCGGCGTGTAACCCTTTCCCCGCTCGTGCCGACATGCAGGTGTGCCCAAGGCCAACGATCCGCAGCCGCGACGGATCCGGACCCGTCGCGACTTCGCCCATGAGCTGACCCTGCTGCGAGAGCGTGCGGGCCTGACAGTCCGCCAGGTGGCGGCCGCGGTCGGCGTCCAGGGCGCGCACAGCACGATCGGCGACTGGTTCGCCGGGCGGGGACTCCCGTCCACCACCTCCCGCGAGCTGTTGATCCAGGTGCTTCGCGCGTGCGGCGAAGACGACCGGGCCCGGATCGACGACTGGCTGACCGGCTGGCGGCAGGCCCGGCACAGGCGCGGCTCGCGCCTTTCCGGGCCCGAGCCCTACCGTGGCCTGGCCCCCTTCCAGCCCGAGGACGCCGACTGGTTCTTCGGCCGATCCGACCTGACCGCGCGCCTGATCGCCCGGGTGACCGAACTGCGCGAGCGTGGCGGCGGCATCCAGGTCCTGGTCGGGCCCTCAGGATCCGGTAAATCCTCCCTGATCGGCGCGGGTCTGCTCGCCACCCTGGGCACGGGAACGATCCGAACCCCAGGGGTACGGCCCGCGGACGCACTCGCGGGCGTGGCGGGCCCGCTGATCGTGCTCGACCAGTTCGAGGAGTTGTTCACCTTGTGCCAGGAGGAAGGGGAGCGGCGCGCCTTCGTCACCGCCGTGCACGCCCTGGCGCGAGACAACATCGTCGTGCTCGGCCTGCGCTCCGACTTCTACACCCAGGCGCTGAGCCATCCCGAACTGGTAGCCGCCATCACCGAGGGTCAGCTCACGGTCGGCCCGATGGACGAGGCGGGCCTGCGGGCGGCCATCGCCGAACCGGCCCGCAAGGCCGGCCTCGATCTCGAAGCCGGATTGATCGACCTGATCCTGCGTGATCTCACCCCGGCCGCAGGCGCGCTGCCGCTGCTCTCGCACGCTCTGTACGCCACCTGGCGGCACGGTCATGGCCCCGCTCTGACCGTCGCCGACTACCACGCGGTCGGCGGCATCGGCGGCGCGATCGCGGTCAGCGCCGATACCGCCTACGCCGAGCTGACCCAACCGCAGCGCACGCCGGCCCGGCGGCTGCTGCTGCAGTTGGTGCACGTCGCCGAAGACACCGCTGACACCCGCCGCCGCGTGGCCAGGCAACATCTGCCCGCGGGTGCCGAGGACGTCCTGGGCCGCTTCATCGCCCAACGGCTCCTGACCGCCGACGACGGGACCGTCGAGATCAGCCACGAAGCTCTGCTCACCGCTTGGCCGCTGCTGCGGTCATGGCTCGCCGAGGACCGGGCCGGGCTCCTGGCCGGCCGCCGCCTGGCCGAGGACGCCGCCGCCTGGGATCACGAAGGGCGTGACCCCGCCTCGCTCTACCGGGGCACCCGTCTGGCCGCCGCCCAGGAGTGGAGCGCGACCACGGATCATCCGCCCGGCGCGCTCGCCACCGAGTTCCTCGACGCCTCCACTGCTCTGGAGCACCGGCAGGCGGCGGCCGCCCGCGCCGGCGCGCGCCGGCTAAGGCGGTTGGTGGCCGGCCTGGTCGTGCTGCTCGTACTGGCCTGCCTCAGCGGAATCGCCGCACTCGACGCTGCCGCGACCGCACGCGAGCAGCGGGACATCGCCCTTTCCCGCCAGGTCGCTCAGCAGGCGTCCGCCGTCCGTGCCGCCGACCCGGCGCTGGCCGCCCGGCTCGCCCAGGCCGCCTACGCGCTCGCGCCCACCATGGAGGCGCGCGGCGGGCTGCTCAGCGCCTTCGGCGTGCCGTTCAACATCCGGGTGAGCGGTCACACGGACTACGTGCACGATGTCGAGTACGCTCCCGGCGGCCGGATCCTGGCCAGCGCGAGCAAGGACCGGACTGTGCGGCTGTGGGACATGGCCACCCCGCACCGGCCGCGCCCGCTTGCCGTACTGGCCGGACACACCGGCGAGGTCACCGCGCTCGCCTTCACCCCCGACGGGCGGCGGCTGGCCGGCGCCGGCGACGACGGGACCATCCGCCTGTGGGACGTGGCCACCGCCCGGCCCCTGACGACACTGCCCGGCCGCGGTGGCGCGGTCCGAGGCCTGGCCTTCACCCCGGACGGGCGGCTCCTAGCCAGCGGGAACGCCGAGGGCACGATCTTCTTGCGGGACGTGGCCACCGGCCGGCCGCTGGCCACGCTTCACGGGCACCAGAGCGCGGTGCGGCGACTGGCCGTGCACGGCCAGATCCTGGCCAGCGCCGGGCACGACGGTACGGCGCGGCTGTGGGACCTGACCCGCTTCCGCCTCCTCTCGACGCTGACCGGCCACACCGGCAGGGTCCTGTCGGTGGCCTTCAGCCCGGACGGGCAGCACCTGGTGACCGCGGGCGAGGACAGCACGCCGCGGTTGTGGGACCTCGCCGATCCTCGCCGCCCACGGCTCCAGGCCAGATTGTCCGGCCACCGGTGGGTGGTGAACGGAGCCGTCTTCGCTCCAGATGGGCGCACCGTCGCCACCGCGGGCGATGACAACACCGCTCGCGTGTGGGACGCCTTCGACGGCCGGCAACTGCAGGTGCTCAGCCCCCGGCCGGGGGCGCCGATCGACACCGGGGCGATGTCCGATGTGGCCTTCAGCCCGGACGGACGGACCCTCGCGACCAGCTCCTACGACCACCTGCTTCGTCTGTGGGACTTTCCTGGCGTCGCCCTGATGGGTGGTGCGCGTACGCGGCCGATCTGGGGCACGCCCGACGGCCGCACGGTGGTGACCGGCAACGGCGATCGAGCGCTGCGGTGGGACGTCGGCGACCCTCACCGCCCGGTGAGTCGGGTGCTCACCGCCACCGAGGGGCTGGTCAAACTATCAGCCGACGGCTCGCTCATGGTCACCGCAGGGCCTGGCGGAGGCATCCGCCTGTGGAGCCTCATCGGAGCCGCCCCCAGGCTCCTGGCGACCATGAACGGAGCGGCGACACCCCCGGACAGCGCGGAGTTCAGCGCCGACCGGCGGGTGCTCGCCGTCACCGCCACCCGCGACTACGTGATCCGGATCTGGGATATCAGCGATCCCGCCCATCCGCGTGAGACGAAGCCGCTCGCCGGCCACACCGGCTTTGTCAACGCCATCGCCTTCGCCCCGTCCCAGCGCCTGCTCGCCTCCTTCGGCTACGACCGGACCGCCCGGCTGTGGGATCTCACCGATCCCAGCCGCCCTGCCTCGGTAGCGGTGCTGCGCGGCCACGGCAACGCCGTGTACAACGGCGCGTTCAGCCCTGACGCGACAACCCTGGCCACCGCCGGCCAGGACACCACCGTCCGGCTGTGGGATGTCACCCATCCCCGCCGTCCCACCTCCCTGGCGGTCCTGGACGGCCACGGCAATTACGTTGACTCGCTCGCCTTCAGCGGCGACGGCCGCCTGCTCGCGACCGGTGGTGGCGAGCCCATCGTTCACCTCTGGGATGTCGCCGATCCCCGCGCTCCCACCCGCTGGGCGATCCTGACCGGCGGTGACGGCCCCGTGGTCGGCCTGATGTTCGCGGGCCGCCTGCTGGTCAGCGGCGGCGCCGACCGCCCGGCCCGCCTGTGGAGCACTGATCCGACCCTCGTCGACACGGCCGTCTGTGCCAGGGCGTACCCAGACCTCACCAACAAGCAGTGGGCGAGCTACTTCCCCGGTGTTGATCATCAAACGCAGTGCCACTAGAAGATCACTAATCGAGCACTTCCCCAGTGGGGAGATCGCCTTCAACGGCTACAGCAAGTTCGCCATCTGGGCGCAGAAGCATGCCGAGATCGCCGAAACCATCCGCGGCGTCACCAAGTTCCCCGGCCTCGACGACCCCCCGGGACGCCGAACGCTGGCACCCCAAGCTGAAGCCGGTCCGGGAAATCCTGTGCACCTCAATCGGCCAGGCGGTGGCCGGCGGCAGCGCGTGCTGCGCAGCCCAGGACTCCCCAGCCGGGCCTGGATTGCCGAACAGGTCCCGGATCGCGGTCACCGTCGCCGACAACGGGTTCCCCGCCGACACAGCGCCCAGTCGGCCAGTGCCCGGCCGGCTCCACCTCCAGCCCGAGCGTCCTCAGCACGGTCGTCTCGGCACGGCAGGGTTTGGACGCAGACCGCCCGCCACGTCAGGGGGCGCCGTTGGTTTCAGGAGGTGAGGATGCCGATGCCGTCCCCGAGCAGCTTCAGGCCGAGGACGAAGAACAGGGCGGCCAGCACGGCGACGTTGTGCTGTGCCGCCCAATCCTTCCAGCCGCCGAGCACGGTCTTGGCCCGATCTCCCATGAACAGGAACACTCCGAGCGGTGCCAGGAGCCCGAGCGAGCCGATGATCACGAAGACTGCCAGGGATGCGATCTGTTGTCCGGCGGGAAGCCCGGACGAGCTGATCGAGGCGGCGGCGGCAAGGGTCAGCGGGGCGTTCTTGAGGTTGGCCGCAGACAGGACCAGCCCGAGCCCGAAGACTTTGATCGGGGTGAAGCGATCGATCGCGGCCATCCACTTCGGCAGCTCGGCCTGCGTGGCGCCTTTGGGACGGTGCCGCCACTGCCGGGCGCCGAACAGGACGAGCAGGACGCCCAGGACGATCTTGAGCCCTCCCACCCAGGTGGCCGGCTGATGGTGGGTGGAGGAGCCCCCGGCTCCGCCGATCGCCAGCATGATGCCGCCCAAGGCCGACAGCCCTGCCACCCAGCCGAGGGCGAACAGCAGCCCGTTGAGACGTCCTTGCGGCGTGGCCAGGACAAGGATGATCGCGATGATGGGAAGGGGGCTGACCGCGACGCCGGCCGCCAGGCCGAGTACGTCCCCGAGAGCTTGACCCATGGTGGCCTCCGTGTGCCAATCAGGGATGATCTGGCCGACAGGGCGCCGGGACCTGACCCGCCGACCTACCAAGCGCGCGCCGCGGTTGACCAGGGCATCCTTGGAGCCCTTCCTGTCAACCTTCTCATCAGGCGCATCTCGCCCTGGCGATGCCGCGCCGTCGGCTCACCCCGTGAGCCGACGGCCGCGACGGTGATGTGCTCCCCTGCTGTTCCCCGTTCCCTACTTGCCCCGGCATCGTCGCGGTGGTGGGCCGGGTCAAGCACTTCGTCGGCGCTGCGGGAGGCCGACAAGCAGAAGCGAGATGGCAGGGCCCGGATACCGCGGTATCCGGGCCCTGCCGCGTCACCGGCGCGGCGCCTGCCACCGGGTGTCGAGCCGGCCGTGCCGCATTCGGCCTACCAAGCGGACGCGCAGCGTCTCCGGCGTGTTGTCGCCCGCGTCCCTGCTGATCGCCAGCGTGCTGTGCCGCACCGACAGCTCGTTGGCGTCCACCACCATGCCCGGCGCGAGGACCAACTCCACGTTGCCGCCGCTCACCCGCAGCTCGATAACGAGCTCGGGCGCGCTGCGCACCGCGCTGGTCAGGTCCAGCAGCACGTCGCACCACGCGGTGCGCAGCGCCAGCCGGTACGGCAGCGTCCACCGGCCGTCACGGCGCACCGAGCCGTGCCGCTCCTTGATGGTGAGCAGTTCGGCGGCCGACTCGGCCGGCGTCCCAGCGAACGGCAGCGTGAGTGCGCCGTCGCTGCCTGGAACCGCCATCAGATCGGTGACGAGCGGGGTCAGCGCGTCGATGGTGCGGGCGACCAGCGCCGCGTCCAGCCGCTCGTCGAACTCGACCGGGTCGAGCCGGCCGTCGGCGACGGCGGCGCGCAGCAGTTCGATGACCCTGTCGCGGTCCGCGTCGGACGCGCGCAGCGCGGGTGAGCTGGGCGGATCTGCCGGCATCCGGCCTCCTCGGCGGCGAGGTGGTGGCACCGCGCCACCGAAATTGCTGACTGATCGGTCTAAGGAGACAACCTAGGCGATTTTGCGGCGGTAAGTGGCCATGGCGAAGGCGTACGCGACGATGAGGAGGCCGACGCACCAGGCCAGGGCGATCCAGATGTCGGTGCCGACCGGCTGCTGGGTGAACAGGTCGCGGATGGCGTTGACGATGGAGGTCACCGGCTGGTGCTCGGCGAAGGCGCGCACCGGGCCGGGCATGGTGGCGGTGGGCACGAACGCCGAGCTGACGAACGGCAGGAAGATGAGCGGGAAGGAGAAGCCGCTCGCGCCGTCCGCGGACTTCGCGGTCAGACCGGGGATGACGGCCAGCCACGTCAACGCCAGCGTGAACAGGGTCAGGATGCCGACGACCGCGAGCCACGCCGACACTTCCGCCGCCGAGCGGAAGCCCATGAGCAGGGCGACGAGCACGACGACCACGAGCGAGATCAGATTGGCGACCAGCGAGGTCAGCACGTGTGCCCACAGCACGGACGAGCGTGCGATCGGCATGGACTGGAATCGCTCGAAGATGCCGCTCTTCAAATCCATGAAGAGCCGGAATGCGGTGTAGGCGACGCCCGAGGCAACCGTGATGAGCAGAATGCCGGGCAGCAGGTAGTTCACATACGACTCCGACCCTGTGTTGATCGCGCCGCCGAACACGTAGACGAACATCAGCAGCATGGCGATCGGCATGATCGTGGTCGTGACGACGGTGTCCACGCTGCGCGTGATGTGGCGCAGGGATCGTTCCAGCAGGACGGCGGTGTCGCCGAAGAAATGCTTGGTCATCGTTGTTCCTTACTCGTCCGTGCAGATGTTGCGGTCATGGCCGGCGTCGCGTCCTTGCCGCCGGCGCCGACGATGGCGAGGAAGACGTCCTCGAGGGTCGGCTGCTTCTCGACGTATTCGACCTTGGCGGGCGGGAGCAGCCGCTTGAGCTCGGCCAGGGTGCCGTTCACGATGATCCGGCCCTCGTGCAGGATCGCGATCCGGTCGGCGAGTTGTTCGGCCTCGTCCAGATACTGCGTGGTGAGCAGCACCGTCGTACCCCGGCCGGCGAGTTCCTTGACGGCCTGCCACACCTCGATGCGCGCCTGGGGGTCGAGCCCGGTCGTCGGCTCGTCGAGGAAGACGACCGGCGGATCGCCGATGAGGCTCATCGCGATGTCGAGGCGGCGGCGCATGCCCCCCGAATACGTCGACACCTTCCGCGCGGCCGCGTCGGTGAGCGAGAAACGCTTCAACAGGTCATCGGCGATCGTGCCCGGGTTCTTGAGGTGCCGCAACCGGGCGACCAGCACGAGGTTCTCCCGCCCGCTGAGGATCTCGTCGACGGCGGCGAACTGTCCGGTGAGGCTGATGGACTCCCGCACGTCGGCAGCCTGCGTGGCGACGTCCAAGCCGTTGACGCCGGCCGTCCCGGCGTCGGCCTTGAGCAGCGTGGACAGGATTTTCACGACCGTGGTCTTGCCCGCCCCGTTGGAGCCGAGCAGCGCGAAGATGCTGCCCCGCGCCACGTCGAAGTCCACGCCGCGCAGCACCCGCAGCGTCTTGTACGACTTCTCAAGGCCCTGCACGTGGATCGCAGGCCCCTGAATCTGATTGGCTGTCATCCGGATGTCCCTTCTCTCTTTGGTCACGGTTCGTCGCCCGTGACGCGCTCGATGCTGTTGGTCGGCCGTTCCCGCTCACGGTTGATCCACTGACCCTCCGGTAGGTCCGAAGGAACGCCTCGGCGAACTGAACAGGGTCTTCGCCGACGACTTCGCGGATCGGGGTTGCGTTCGCCGCGCTCTGCTCGAAGAGATCGGCGAGATCGGCCAGCATCAGCAGGCTGTCCGCCTTCCCCGGCCTGAAGGACTCCGTGTACCGCTGCAGCGCATCGATCGCCGTGTGATGGTTCGCGGGAAGCTGCTGCGTGCGCGCCTTGTACTGCCGGTAGCGCCTCTTGTCCTCGACCGGCCGCAGTCGCCCTTGCGGCCGCGGTCGTGGTCGCCGGTGCTCCCGCCGCGTCCGCGACGGCGAAGCCGGCAATCGAAATCTTCGGCGGGTTCACGCAGCCACTCGTCCGAGTGGCCCTCCGCCGCTACGCGCCGATGAGCGGCTGGATTTCAGGTTGGTAGTTCAACCCGTGCTCTGCTGTTGCGGGTGCGGCCTTGGGAGGGTGTTCCAGCACCCTCTCGGGGGTTCGTCCGACGGGACGGCGCCTACTCGCAGAAGATACGCACCTGGGCATCGGGCTGGTCGACCTCCATGGTCAGTTCGTCGAGGTGGTCCACGAGCGCCTCGAGGTGTTCGGGCTTGAGCTGCGTGAGGTCGAACGGCACGCCCGACTTGTCCAGTTTGGCGTTGGCCGCGGCCAGTGCCTGCGGCGGGATCAGGGCCGTCAGCTGTACGCCGGCCCGCAGCAGCTGCAGCGGCACCCGCACGTTGATCCGCCCCGGCTCGCCGTTCTCATCAAGGGTGTCCACCATCAACCGCAGGTACTTCGCCCTGCCCTTCGGCCGGGCTCCGGGACTCGACGCCGGCGGCGGCTGGTCCCGTTCGAGCGCGGCGATGAGCTGCTCCGCCTCCTCTGCGGTGATCTTGCCCTCGGCCAGCATGTCGAGGATGTCCTTGCGCTGTTCGTTCATCGCAACCTCTCCTATCGGATGGCTACGAGTACAGCCGTACGGCTGTACTCGATGTCGACCTGGGTGCCGGGCAACGCGGAGACGATGCGCCAGCCGGTGCCGAGTGCCCGCACCACATCGACGCGGTACACGTGGCAGGCCACGGCCGCCCCCAGGACGGCCATAACCGCGATCGGTGAGAACACGAACACCACCGGGAGTACCGGGACCCAGATCCGGATGGGATGACGGTCCGGGCGTTTGACCCGTACGGTCAGCAACTGCGGCATCACGTCCGGCCCTCCAACTCGGACAATGCCTGCTGTGCGGTGATCTCGCCGCGGCGCAACCGATCGATGATGTCGGCCCGTGACGGCGCCGGATCGGTCTCGACGAAGTCGAGCATCTGCGTGATCCGCTTCAGTCGTGATTTGATCGTCGGGTAGCTCACCCCGAAGATTCGTTCCATCTCCTTGATGGAGCCGTGGCACCGCACGAACGCCGTGACGAAGACCTGGTCCTCGACGTTGAGCTGAGCCAGTTGCGGTAGCTCGAACTCGCCCTCGATCGCGACGCCGCTGCCTGCCAGGCGCACCCGCTCGACGACGAACGGCTGGCCCCGGGTCAGGTTCGTGAGTTCCTGCCACTCCATCGCCTGCTCTGTCATATCTAAAGATATACTCGCCTAATCTTCAGTTTTCAAGATGTTGATCTTAATTTTCTTAAACCCGCACTTCCTTTGGGCTCCTTGCTGGTCCGCCGCCCCGCCTACAGCCTCCTGCTGCCGAAGCTCGCCCCCGGCGCGATCCGTGATCTGCGTGATAGTGAAGCCAGCAGACGCTCTCGCTGCGAGGGGATCCCATGAGTGCACCGCACGACGCTGACCGCCGTCTCCGGGCCCTGGAGTTGCTTCGGCGGGAAGGGGTCCACTCCCTCGACGACCTGGTGGGGCTGCTGCTGGCCGAGGCCGACCGCACGGGAGCCTCTGAGGAGGACATTCTCTACCGCCGGGCCAGCGGCAAGCCGGTCGGGCTCGCCCAGCCCGCCTCCGCCGCATTGCCTTGGCGGGCCGGGCGTACGAGCGGCCCCTACCGGCACCGGCCCGCCCAGCTGCCGATACTGCTGGATGACAAGCACGAGATCGCACCCGGCGAGGTGGCCGCGCTGGATGGCCTCGCGCTGGATGGCCTCGCGCTGGATTACGTATGGGACGACGCAGCCGCCGAACGTCAGGTCCTTCGTGCCTTCTCCGTACCCCAGGAAGCGCTGGACTACATGCGCGCTCAACCCGTGCGGACCGTGTCCCCCGACACCGACGCCCACTCTGCGGGCGAACCCGGCACCCCCGCCTCCGCCTTCCACCACGTCGACGGCACGCCCGCGACGTTGTGGGAGCACGCCGACTTCTCCGGCTGGAGCATCAACCTGGATCTCGGCCACGTCTTACCGGACCTGACCGAGGTACACATGGCCGGGATCTTGTGGTCGTGGACCAGCTGGAACGACCAGATCTCCTCCGTGAGAGCCGGATCTGGCTGGCTGACCTTGTGGGAGCACGTCTATCCTGCCACCTACGGCTTGCCGCCTGGATCTAAGCTGCACGTGCAGCCCTTCCAGAGCATCGCCAACCTGGGAGCCAAGGGGTTCAACGATCGCATCTCGGCCGTGAACCACCACTACTTCGCGTTCCATTAGGTCGTTGGTGAGGATCGACCGATCCTTGGGGTCAGTCGTCGGGGTCGACGATGGTGGCGAGACGCGTTGCTCGCGGGCCCGCGCCTGGTAGAAAGGAATCCTGTAGCGCGGCCGCTGCGGGTGGCGACAAGCAAGCCGCTCACGCCCAGGTCGCCGTCGTCGATGCGGATCTTGACCGGTTCGGCGACGCGGACGCCGGTGTAAAGCAGTGTCTTGATGAGCACGATGTCGCCGGGTACGGCGCGCGGCCCACACGGTGGTGTAGTAGCTGCGGATCTCGGCCTCGGTGGTGGGGACAGAGGGTGCCTGGTGATCTCGCGGCGTGACCCCGCTTGACCTTGACACAGTGACAAGGTCTTCACTGTAGCCAAGGAGGTGGTCCCGATGACCATGCCGAAACAGGACACGGATACGATTCGAGTTTTCCAGGGGCTGGAGGACAGCCGCTCGTCAGTGCGGCTGCGGGCAGCGCTAGCGGCCGGCACGACCCCTGACCCGCGGTTCATCGACAAGCTCATCGAACGATGCGCGATCGAACCCGAATTTTATGTGCGCGACATGCTTACGTGGGCACTCACCCGCCACTCAGTATCAATGACGGTCCCAGAGCTTCTCAATGAAGTCCGCTCGGAGCGTGCACAGGCACGAAGCCAGGCGTTGCACACGCTGTCCAAGATTGGGGATCGGCAAGCGTGGCCGACGATCACACGGGCGCTTCTGTCCGACGCCGACGATGAGGTGGCGCGGAGCGCTTGGCGGGCAGCGGTCGTGCTCGTGCCCGAAGGTGAAGAGCCCGAGCTGGCCGCAGTGTTGTCGGCACAGCTCGGGCGCGGTGAACGTGAGATGCAGCTGAGCCTCAGCCGGGCGCTGGTCGCGCTCGGTGAGGTGATTTTGCCAACTTTGCGCGCTGCGATGACGGATCTCGACCCTCGCGTGCGCGCGCACGCGATCGCCACAGAACGGCTGTTGCGCGACCCGGACGCTGGATTCGAGTTCGCGATCGAGGAGGCGAAGCGCGTCGTGGCCCTCGGCAGGACCAGCCAGGAGGAGTGATAGGCAGTGTTGATCGGTGATGTGGCACGACGGTCCGGGGTCAGTGCCCGCATGCTCAGGCATTACGACTCGCTCGGCCTGGTGCGGCCAACGGGTCGTACCGACGCCGGCTATCGAGAGTACTCCAGCGAGGACGTCCGGCGGATCTTCCATATCGAGAGCCTGCGGTCATTGGGGCTGTCGCTGCGTGAAGTCAGGCGCGCGCTCGACGATCCCGGCTTCACGCCCTCAGAGCTCGTCGACGACCTCATCCGCCAGACGCGAGAACGCATTGCAGGTGAGACGGAACTGCTCACGCGACTCCGTCGGATCGGTGCCGCGGAACCCGCCGGCTGGGAGGACGTCCTCCAGATCGTCGCACTCCTCCAGGCGTTGGGGTCAAAGAGCGCTGGGAAGCGCCAGCGCGCGGCCTTGTCCTCAGTTGAAGAGGTTCCGGTGCCAGTGGAAGCACTGGTCGAGGCGGCGCTGAGCGAGACGGACCCGAACGTCGCCGGAGCCCTTCGATGGGCTTTGGCGCAATTGGGCGATGGCGGATTGGCGCTGCTGGCGGAGGGCCTCGGCTCACCGGTAGCCGAGGTGCGGAAACGTGCCGTCCAGTCCATCGCTGAGATTCCGGATGGTGAGGCGACCGCACTGCTGCGGGACGCCCTCGCGAATCCCGACATCGTGGTCCGCAGGTATGCAGCTCTGGCGCTCGGGGCACGTGGAGTAGCCGACGCGGTCCCGACGCTCATCGATATGGTCGTCGAGGGGACGAATGACGTTGATGCAGCCGATGCACTGAGCGCGCTGGCGAGTCGTCCCGCGTTGGCGGATCAGATCGCTACCAGGCTCGTTGATCGCCTCGCCCACGGCACCGCTGAATCGTCTGCACGTCGACGGCTGGCACAGGCGCTCGCGGATATCCCGGGAATCACCGCGTCACGTGCCCTCGCAGATCTGTCACATGACGAAGACCGTGCCGTTGCGCTTACTGCGGCATACATTCTCGGGATACGCAACGCACGATAGCGGCGGTGCGGTCGGCGGCCGCCAGGTGCTGCAGGGCGGAGTTGATGGAGCGTCCAGCCGCGCCGGTGCGGGTCGTGCGTGCAGACTGCCGCTGCGATGTGGGGCATCGAGGTCGACGCCAGCGGGCACGAGCGGGCTGCGGATCAAGCCCCGGGGAGTCTGCTGTCGGGCAGCGGGTTGCCTTTCCTGGGGCCATGCTCGGGGTTCAGGGCCGAAAGGCCCTGAGCATGACGTCGACGAGCGAGTCGGCGTACTCGGCGGTCAGCGGGCCCGAGCGGTGCAGCCAGCGCTGGAACAGGGGTGCGTAGAGCACCTCCAGGACCAGGTCGAGGTCGGCGTCCACGGCCAGTTGGCCGGCTCGTTGCGCGCTGCGCAGTCGCTCCTTCTTGGCGTCGTCCACGGGCCGGGCCAGCTTCTCGTGGTACTGCGCGGCAAGGTCGGGATCGTTGATGATCTCGTTGTTGAGCGCCCGGATCGGCTTCTCGAACTCCGGGTCGGCGAACTCGGCGACCGTCGCGCGCATGACCGTCGTGAGGTCGGCCTCGATGTCGCCGGTGTCCGGCAGCGCCATGCCCTGCCCCTCGGTGCCCTCGCTGAGCGCCAGGAAGGCGTCGAAGATCACAGCGCCCTTGGACGGCCACCAGCGGTAGATCGTCTGCTTGCCGACGCCGGCCCGGGCGGCGATGGTCTCGATCGCCACCTTGCCGTACCCGACCTCGGAGACCAGCGCGCGGGTCGCCTCGAGGATCGCCTGCCGCGAACGTTCGCTGCGCCGGGAGCGGTCCGGCTTCCTGGCTTGGGGCATGGGCTCAAGCTAGCACTTCAACGAGACGAGCCGGTTCGTTTTGACAAGGTCGCTACCGCCTTGCAGACTGGAGCGAACCGAGACGTACCGTCTCGTTTTAGGAGGTGGGATTCCATGACGACCGCCAGAGTCTGGTTCGTCACCGGCGCTTCACGGGGCCTGGGCAGGGCGTTCACCGAGGCGGCCTTGGCCGCCGGGGACCGTGTCGTGGCCGCGGCCCGCAATGTCGAGCCGCTCGCGGCCCTGGCCGGCGAGTACCCGGATGCTCTCGTCCGGCTCCCGCTGGACGTCTCCGACCGCCGGGCCGTGTTCGACGGTGTGGACCGCGCGGTCGCCATCTTCGGCCGGCTCGACGTCGTGGTCAACAATGCCGGCGGACTGCTCTACGGGATGGTGGAGGAGGCCACGGAAGAGCAGATCCGGGCGCATCTGGACGTCAACTTCTTCGGCGCCGTCTGGGTGGCCCAGGCCGTCCTGCCCCACCTGCGCGCGCAGGGCTCCGGCCGCATCCTGCAGGTCACCTCGATGGGCGCCGCCGGCGGCATGGCGTCCGTCGGCTTCTACGGTGCCGGCAAGGTGGCGCTCGATTCGGTCAGCGAGGCGCTGGCGATGGAGGTCGAGCGGTTCGGCATCAAGGTCACCATCGTGGAGATGGGCGGCTACGACACCGGCCTGTTCACCAAGGGCACCACGGAGACCGAGGCCCTCCCGCACTACGATCCCCTGCGCGCCGAGCTGGCCGAGATGTGGGGCGAGGAGACCGGGCCGGCTCCGAGCACGGCCGCCCCCGTCATCATGGAACTGGCCGCGCTGCCGGAACCGCCCCGGCGGCTCATCGTCGGCGGCCGGTCCTACGACCAGGTCCAGGAACTGGACCGGGCCAGAGCCGAGCTCTACCAGGCATGGGAAGAGCTCAGCCGCAAGGCCCCAGGCTGACCGGAACCGCACCTGGCCCTGCCCTGACGCGGGGCCGGGCGGTTGCCACTCCCGGGCCCGGCCTGCGCGTCACCGCCCCCACGCCCCCACGTCGCCGAGCGCAGGCTCCAAGCCGACCGTGTAGCCACCTACTGGCTGGACTGAGGGGAAACGGTCGCGTCCGCGCAGGTGGTGTACGAGTGTTTGAGATCGGTACCTGCGTCGCGCCTGGCTGATCGCCGTTGAAAAGCGCGGCGTCGTCCGTGGGGAAAAGCGCGGCGAGGGTGGTGGAGTGGTTGGGGGCCGCTCACCGGTATCGCATCGTGCGGGGTGGTGGCGGGCGTTGGGCGGGTGTGGGTGACCGGGGGCGGGCCGGTGGAGCTCCGGGAGGGGGCAAAGCGGGTCATGGCGGGCGTGGAGGCGGGGCCGTGGTGGTGACGATCGGGGATTTTCCATGATCTGGATGAGTTGGCACGCTGGGGGCGTGCGGATTCACCCAGATCAAGGAAGGCCACTGCCGCCCCCCTGGGTGGGCCGCTTTTCGTGGTGGAAGGCCCGGTTCGTCCCCGCACCCGGCCGGGGGCGGCCCGTGACCGGACGCCCCGCGGACCTTCGTACCCCGCACGGCGAGAGCCCCGCACGGCGAGAGCCCCGCACGGCGAGAGCCCCGCGCGAGGCGGCGGCGAGGAGCGGCCCCGGATCCTTCCGCACCGCGGCGGACCCGTACCGATGGGCGGTCTGGGGCCACTCCACCACCCTCGCCGCGCTTTTCACCACGGACGACGCCGCGCTTTTCCACCGTGACCGGCTTACCGGATTCGGATGCTCGTACACCATGTCCGTGGACGCGAGGCCCGGCGAGGCGATCACTGCTGATGAGCGCTCGCGGGGCGCGTGATCTTGCGGCGACCGGGAACCAGGACGGGATGAATGCGGCTGTGATCCGGAAGGGCTTCGGCTCCGCCCCGCGCGTCGGAAGGGTATCGGCGCGCCGAGCGCACCCTCTGACGTGCGAGTTCCGGAGTCGGTCTGTCGTGTCGTGATCGGCTGAACATCCAGCCTGAGCCAGAGTGATGCCAATCTGAGCCAATATGGCTTGATGATGGCATCACACTGTGCCATAATGATGCCATGGACCTGACCCCGTACGTGGCCTCCCTCGGCCGCGAACTGCTGACCGCCGCCGAGACCGGCGACGGCGACGCCGGCGCGCTGATCGAGCGGCTGACCGTGTCGATGGAGTCGGCGATCCGGCTCACCCTGCTCGAGGCATTGTCGGCGGCCGCCGACGAGATCACCCGAGACCTGGCCCCCGGCTCGGTCCAGGTCCACCTGCGCGGACGTGACCCGAACTTCGTCGTGACGGCCCGGCAGACGCAGCAGCCCCTCCACGACACCCCGGAGCCGGGCGCGGTGTCGGGCGCGGTCTCAGCCGACGACGCCGCGGCGAGCTTCGAGGACGGCCCCGTGGCCCGGATCAACGTCCGCCTCCCCGAACAGCTCAAGGCCGCGATCGAGGAGGCCGCGGGCAAGGAAGGCCGCTCGCTCAACGCCTGGCTGGTCCGGGCCGCCTCGACCGCGCTGCGCGCCGCGCCGCACGCCCCCGAGCGCGACCACGGCTCCGGACCGCGCGGCAAACGCAGCGCGCAGCGCTACACCGGCTGGGCCCGCTAACCCACCCCGACACAACCACTTTCCTCACACACCTGCGACCAGCGGAAATGTTCCTCTGACCCATTCCAAGGGGATAGCCATGCCTGTTTTCGCCACACCCGAACCGATCTCCGCCACGATCGAACTCTCCGTCGGCGACGTGCAGATCATCGCCGGCGACCGGAGCGACACCGTCGTCGAGGTACGGCCCAGCGACGCCGGCGACGACTCCGACGTGGACGCCGCGCACAAGACACGCGTCGAGTACGCCAACGGCACCCTGACGATCCGCGGGCCCAAGGCCCGCATCCTCGACCTCTCCAAGAAGACCAGGTCGGTCGACGTGCTGATCGAACTTCCCGCCGGCTCGCACGTGCACGCCGACCTGTCGGTCGCCGACCTGCGCGGCATCGGCACGCTGGGAGAGTGCCGACTCAAGGCCTCGGTCGGGCATTTCCGCCTGGAGCGGACCGGGCCGCTTCGACTGAGCACCTCCGGCGGCGACATCACCGTCGAGGCCATCGCGGGCAACGCCGAGGTCTCCACCGGCACCGGGCGCGTGCACATCGGCGAGATCGACGGCAGCGCCGTCATCAAGAACTCCAACGGCAACACCGACCTCGCCACCGTCACCGGCGACCTGCAGGTGCGCTCGGCCAACGGCGACATCCGCGTCGACCGGGCCGAGGCCACGGTGGAGGCCAGAACCTCCAACGGAGGCATCCGCCTCGGCCAGGTCAGGCGCGGCACCGTCACGCTGAACACCGCGACCGGCCACCTCGACATCGGCATCGCCGCCGGCACCGCCGCCTGGCTCGACCTGAACACCGCGCACGGGCGGGTGGAGAACGCGCTGGAGGCTCTCGGCCACGCACCGCAGACCTCCGAGCAGAGCGTCGAGGTACGCGCGCGCACCTCGTTCGGCGACATCACCGTCCGCCGTTCCTGACCGGATCCCGCCCTTCCCGACCAGATCCCGAAAAAGGGGGCCTCTCATGACCATGCCATCCCGGCCATCCCGGCCATCCCAGCCATCCCCATCCGCGATCACGGCGACCGGCCTGCGCCGCTCCTACGGCGACCACGTCGTGCTCGACGGCATCGACCTGAACGTTCCGCATGGCACCGTCTTCTCGTTGCTCGGCGCCAACGGCGCCGGCAAGACCACCACCGTCAAGATCTTGTCCACCCTGATCCGCGCCGACGCGGGCAGCGCGCGGATCGCCGGCCACGACCTGTCGGCCGAGCCGGACGCGGTGCGTGCCGCGATCGGCGTCACCGGCCAGTTCTCCGCGGTCGACAACCTGCTGACCGGTCAGGAGAACCTGACCCTGATGGCCGACCTGCACCACCTCGGCCGCAAGGCCGGCAGGCACAAGACCGCCCGGCTGCTCCAGCAGTTCGACCTCGTCGACGCGGCCAAAAAGACGGCGGCGACCTACTCCGGCGGGATGCGGCGGCGGCTCGATCTGGCGATGACACTGGTCGGCTCACCACAGGTGATCTTCCTCGACGAGCCGACCACCGGGCTGGACCCGCGCAGCCGCCGCGCCATGTGGCAGATCGTGCGAGAACTCGTGGCCGATGGCGTCACCATCTTCCTCACCACCCAGTACCTGGAGGAGGCCGACGAGCTCGCCGACCGGATCGCGGTGCTCGACCACGGGAAGATCGTCGCCGAGGGCACCGCGGACGAGCTCAAGCGGCGCATCCCCGGCGGCCACGTCCTGCTGCGGTTCACCGACGAGCGCGACCTCGAATCCGCCGCGCGCGCCGTGGGCCAGTCCTCCCGCGACAGCGACACGCTCGCCCTGCGCGTACCGCACGACGGCAGCCTCAAATCGCTGAAGGCGCTGCTGGACCGGCTCGACCACAACGCGGTCAAGGTCGACTCGCTGAGCGTGCACACCCCCGACCTCGACGACGTCTTCCTCGCTCTCACCGGCAACCAGGAGAAGGTGACCACACCATGAGCACCATGAGCACCATGAGCACTGCGAGCACTGCGAGCACTGCGAGCACTGCGAGCACTGCGAGCACTGCGAGCACTGTGTCGCACACCCTGAGCGACTCGGCGACGATGCTTCGCCGCAACCTCAAGCGCATGATGCGCTACCCGTCCATGACACTGATGCTCATCGGCATGCCGATCGTCTTCCTGCTGCTGTTCGTCTACGTCTTCGGCGGCACCCTCGGCGCCGGACTCGGCGGCGTCTCCGGCGGCTCCGGCGGACGTGCGCAGTACGTCAACTACGTCACCCCCGCGATCATCCTGATGACGATCACCGCCGCGGTCCAGGGCACCACCATCTCGATCGCCATGGACATGACCGAGGGCATCGTCGACCGGTTTCGCACCATGGCCATCGCCCGGGTGTCCGTCCTGACCGGACACGTCATCGGCAGCCTCATCCAGACGATGCTCAGCATCGCGGCGGTCATCGGCGTCGCGCTGCTCATCGGCTTTCGGCCGTCGGCGGGGCCCGGCGACTGGCTCGCCCTCATCGGCGTCCTGGTGATGATGGCCTTCGCCTTCATCTGGTTGTCGGTCGCGTTCGGCCTGGCCAGCAAGACCGTCGAGTCCTCAAGCAACGTCGGTATGCCGCTGCTGCTGCTGCCGTTCCTGGGCAGCGGGTTCGTCCCGACCGACTCGATGCCCACCGTGCTGCGCTGGTTCGCCGAGTACCAGCCGTTCACGCCGCTCATCGAGACCCTGCGCGGCCTGCTGATGGGCACCCCGATCGGGAACAACGCCGTCATCGCGGTCGGCTGGTGCGTCGTCATCGCGCTCGGCGGCTACCTGTGGTCGAAGAGGCTGTTCAACCGCGAGTCCACCCGCTAAGCCGCACCTGGGCCAAGGAGAAACGATGCAGCACCAACAGGTTTCGCCGGTCGACTCGCTGCCCGTCACCCGCCCCGAGGGCTGTCCGTTCGATCCGCCACAGGAACGGGGAGGGCAAACCGGCTGCCCGCTGCGCTCGCGCTGCCAAGCTCATTGCAACGCAACATTGCATTCGCACGCAGCATCATTGCCTTAATCAGCGCTAATTATCTGTCTGAATGCACTTCCTGTGGTTGGCGGAAATTCTAAATGCAACGTATCTTTCGAGCCACGACAAACACGTAATATCGCGACTTCAACCTAGGTCGATGAGAGGAATGACCATGGAACACACCGTCACCACGCTGCCGACCGCGCGTCAGCCCGGCTGTCCCTTTGACCCGCCCAAGGAGCTGATCCAGGCCCGCGAGCACGGCCCAATCAGCCGCTACCCCTTCCCCGACGGACACCAGGGCTGGCTGATCACCGGATACGACCTGGTCCGGTCGGCCCTGGCCGACTCGCGGTTCAGCTCGCGCAAGGAGCTCATGCGCCACCACCCGACCATCGACCTAGGCGACATCGAGGTCCCTCCGGCGCCGCCCGGCGAGTTCCTCCTCATGGACGAGCCACAGCACGGGCGCTATCGGAAACCGCTGGTGGGCAAGTTCACCGTACGGCGGATGCGACAGCTCACCGAGCGCGTCGAGCAGATCACCGCCGACCACCTGGACGCCATGGAGAAGGCCGGGTCGCCGGCGGACCTGGTGACCGCGTTCGCCAAGCCGATCCCCGCCATCATGATCTGTGAGCTGCTGGGGGTGCCGTACCAGGACCGGGGCTCCTTCCAGGAGCAGGTCGACTCGTTCCTCAGCGGGGAGACAAGCGACGAGGACCTGATAGCGGCCTACACCGCGACCCAGAACTACCTCGCGGAGCTGGTGGTCGCCAAGCGCGCGAACCCCACCGACGACGTGCTCAGTGACCTCACCGACAGCGACCTGACCGACGAGGAGCTGAGGGGGGTCGCCCTGATCCTGCTGGCGGCCGGGCTCGACACCACCGCGAACATGCTGGCGCTGGGCACTTTCGCCCTGCTGCGCAACCCGGCGCAACTGGCCGCGCTGCGCGCCGATCCCGCGCTCGCCGACCGGGCCGTAGAGGAGCTGCTGCGGTATCTGAGCGTCGCCAAGACGTTCATGAGGACGGCGCTGGAGGACGTCGAGTTGGGCGGCCGGACCATCGAGGCCGGTACGGCGGTCATCCTGTCGTACAACACCGCCAACCGCGACCCCGAGCGCTTCGCCGATCCCCACGTGCTCGACCTCCGAAGGCAGGACGGCGGGCACCTGGCCTTCGGCCACGGCATCCACCAGTGCCTGGGTCAGCAACTGGCCCGCGTCGAGATGCGGGTCGCCTTCCCCGCGCTGCTCACCCGCTTCCCCACGCTGCGCCTGGCCGTACCTGCCGATGAGGTTGACCTGCGCCCGGAGACCGCGGACATCTACGGGATCAAGAGCCTCCCGGTCACCTGGGACGTGGAATAGCCGCCCGGAATCGTTCGATGCCGGGGGAGACGATGAGTGTGTCGAGGCCATGGCGGGAATGGCGCCGCCCGCTGATGGCGCACGTGGCCCTCATGATCGGGCTTGTGGTGGTGTCCGGTGTCGGCGCCCTGGTGGACTGCCGCACCCTGCTGGGGGAGTCGGTGTGGGTGAAGCCGCTCCGACGGCCGGTTCGAGTAACCATGCGGCTGCTGCGGGGCGCCACACCGGCCTCCCGCAAGAGGATCCGAGTGCGGAACGCGAGTCGGATCGCTCTGGTTGGTCGCAGGTCGGCCGCGACGGACCGTTAGCTGATCTGCTCCGCCAGTTCGACGATGATCCTCGCCGGGCCGCGGACGTAGCAGAGCCGGTAGCTGTCCTCGTAGCGCTCCAGCTCGCCCACGAGTTCCGCGCCGCGGGCTCGCAGGTCGGCGACGATGCCCACGTGGTCCATCCGTTCGATCATGGTGGTTCTCCTTCTTCGCCGCGCGGCCTGTCGTGGCCGCTGGTGTCCCTGGGACGGAGCCGGCGCCACATTCTCGACACCCGGAAGCGTGCTGAGTTCCAGGACCTGCTTCTGGCCGTCACCACCCTGGGGCGCACCGCTCCCGGGCCCGGTGAAGGTCACCAGGAACGGCCGGACTGCCGCTCCGCCCTCCGCCACGAACTCGGCCCGGCCGGGCGCCGGGGCGCTTGCGCCGGCGGTCAAGCGGCGTGGGACGGTGAGATCACGCCGGGCGGATGAGCCCCTTTCTGGTGGCGGCGGCCACCGCCGAGGTGCGGGAGTCGACGCCGAGCTTGGCGTAGATGTGCACGAGGTGGGTCTTGACAGTGGTCTCGCTCAGGAACATCTGCTTGCCGATCTGCCGGTTGGACAGGCCGGCCGCGACGTGGCCGAGCACCTCCAGTTCTCTTGGGCTGAGCGTGGTGGCCGGGGTGCGGACCCGGCCCAGCAGCCGCGAGGCGACGCTGGGGGCCAGCGCGCTGGTGCCCGTGGCGGACGAGCGGATCGCGGCGTGCAGGTCGTCGGAGGGGGCGTCCTTGAGCAGGTAGCCGGTGGCGCCCGCCTCGACGGCCGCCACGATGTCGGCGTCGGTGTCGAAGGTGGTGAGCACCAGGACGCGGGGACCGCCGAGCGCGACGATTCGCCGGGTCGCCTCGCTGCCGTGGATGCCCGTCCCGAACTGAAGGTCCATCAAGACGACGTCGGGTGCGAGGGCACGTGCCGCCTCCACGCCGTCCTCGCCCGTGGCCGCCTCCCCGACCAGCTCGAAGTCGGGCTGTCCGGCGAGCATGGCACGGATGCCCGAGCGCACTACGGGGTGATCGTCCACCAGCAGGATCCTGATCGGCGCTGTCACCGGGCCGCCCCTTCGGGCAGCGGCAGTGTGGCGGCGACCGCGGTGCCCTCTCCCGGGGCGGACTCGATGGTGAGGCTGCCGCCCAACGCCCTTGCCCGGTCGTGCATGGTGCGCAGACCGTAGCCGGTGCTCGCGGTCTCGGCGGGGGCCTGCGCCGGGACGAAGCCGCAGCCGTCGTCGACGATGTCCAGCACGATCATGTCGTCCAGGTAGGTGAGCGTCACGGTGGCATGCGCGGCCTGCGCGTGGCGGCTGACGTTGCCCAGCGCCCCCTGGGCGATGCGCAGCAGCGCCAGGTCGTAGTCGGCGGACAGCGGCACCGGCGTGCCCGACATCTCGAACCCGACCCGGGTGGGGGTGCCCGCGGCGGCTGAGGCGCTGATCCTGCGCAGAGCGGCGGTCAGCGAGGAGTGCTGCAGCGCGGGGGGTGCCAGGGCACGGACGAAGTTGCGTGCCTCCTCCAGGTTGTCCTGGGCGGCGTGCTCGGCCTCGGCGATCCGCTGCTCGGCGTCCCCGGGCCGGGTGGCAAGATCGCGGCGGGCTGCGCGCAGCAGCAGGATGATGCTGGACATGCCCTGGGCGAGGGTGTCGTGGATCTCCCTGGCCAGGCGTTCCCGCTCGGCCAGGCGGGCCGTGTCGGCCTCCGCCTGCATGAGCATGCCTCTGGTGCGGACCAGGTCGTCGATCAGCAGGCGGCGCTGCTCGCTCTCGCTGTAGAGCGCCTTGTAGACCAGTCCCATGAGCGTGGCCACCGCCGCGCCGATGGACGGCCCGATCACCTGGGGCGCGCTCACCCCGCCCGTATGCCGGCCGGCTGTGGCGATCGCCGCGACGCTGAGCGCCGCGACGCCGGGCAGCGCGACCATCAGGGGCAGCACGTGCAGGTAGGCGAAGAAGAGCGGGAAGGCCAGCCATACGAAAAGCGGTGAGTTCAGGGCCAGCGCGGCCCAGCCGAGCGTGACGATCAGCAGCCAGATGCGTCCCAGCAGCAGATGCGCGGGGCCGCCGAAGCGCGGGAGCCGTCCTTCGATGACGATTCCTGCCGCGTACAGCACGCCGAGCAGGACACCGCAGGTCGCGACGGCGGCGTGGCCCTCGTGTGCGGCCCCGGCGACGGCGATCGCCAGCAGGACCGCGAAGGTGCCGTGAATGGCCCACCTGAGCAGCTTGAGCGTCGGCGGGAACGGGAAGTCCATCATTTCTCCCCCAGAGTAGGTGAAGGGGTTCGATGGGATGCATCCTTCAAAAGGTTGATTTCCGGCCGACCAAAAGAAGGCGCCCGCGCCGCCCGTTTTCACGATGTGCCGGAAACACCCGTTCCTGGAGTCTGGAAGGCGTCCAGATCGACCCACATCCAACGGGGGGATCGCCTGTGTTCGTGGCGCTCAGAGACCTGCGTTTCGCCAAAGGACGGTTCGCCCTGATGGGTACCGTCGTCCTGCTCATCACGCTCTTGGTGACCATGCTGTCCGGCCTGACCGCCGGGCTGGCCCAAGACAACATCTCGGCCGTCAGCGGACTGCGCGCCGACCGGATCGTCTTCTCCCGCACCGAGAAGCCGTCCTTCTCCGACAGCCGGATCACGGAGAAGACCTGGCAGGAGTGGCGCACGGCGGACGGCGTCGTCACCGCCGAGCGGCTCGGGATCACGATGGGGAGGATCGCCTCCGGGCAAGACAGCACAGGCGCCGCAGTGTTCGGTGTCGAGCCCGGCGGCGACCTGGCCGGACCGTTGGGCGGCGCCCTCGGCGCAGGCAAGGTCGTGCTCTCCTCCGGCCTGGCCGACGACAGCGGGCTGGCCGCCGGGGACAAGGTGCAGATCTTCGGCCGCGACTTCACCGTCGCCGGCACTGCGGCCGCGGCCGCCTACAGCCACGTGCCGGTCGCGTGGATCGGTATCGGCGACTGGGAGTGGATGGGCCGCCAGAGCGGCGCCGACACGGTCGCCACCGTCCTGGCCCTGCGCACCACCGGAGAGCCGGACTTCTCCACGACCGACGGGCGCCTGAACACCACCACCGTTTCACTGGCCGACGCGCCGGCCGCGATTGGTTCCTTCTCCTCCGAGAACGGCTCGCTGCAGCTCATGCGCGGCTTCCTGTTCGCCATCTCGGCACTGGTCATCGGCGCGTTCTTCACGGTGTGGACGATCCAGCGGGCCGGTGACGTCGCCGTGCTCAAGGCGCTCGGCGCGAGCACCGGCTACCTGCTACGCGACGCCCTCGCCCAGGCCGTGATCGTACTGCTGCTCGGCGCGGGGCTCGGCGGCGTTCTCAGCGCCGGGCTCGGCTCGCTGGCCGAGGGCACCGTCCCGTTCGTCCTGTCGGCGGCCACCACCGTCGTTCCCGTCGCCGTGATGATCCTGCTCGGCGCGCTGGGCGCGGCACTGGCCATCCGCAAGATCACCTCTGTCGACCCGCTGACCGCGCTGGGAGCCTCCCGATGACCCTCGAACTCACCGACATCATCCTGACCTACCCCGACGGCGACCGCACGCTCACCGCGCTCGACCACGTCAGCCTCTCGGTGGCCCCCGGCGAGTTCACCGCCGTCGTCGGCCCGTCCGGATCGGGCAAGTCCAGCCTGCTCGCCGTCGCCGCCACCCTCCTCACCCCCGAGTCCGGCACGGTGACCGTGGCCGGGTACGACGTGTCCGGCGCGAGCCCGGCCGACCGGACTCGCATCCGGCGCGACCACATCGGCATCGTTTTCCAGCAGCCCAACCTGCTGGCCTCGCTCACCGTCCTGGACCAGCTCCTGGTCATGGCCGACCTGGCCGGCCGCTCGACACGGCAGGCCACCAAGCGGGCGCGCGAACTCCTGGTGGCCGTAGACCTGGCGGGCAAGCAGGACAAGAGGCCGCACCAGCTCTCCGGCGGCGAGCGGCAGCGGGCGAACATCGCCCGCGCGCTGATGAACGAACCCGAGATACTACTGGTCGACGAGCCCACCAGTGCCCTCGACCACCGGCGCGGCGAGCAGATCGTCTCTCTGCTGGCCGGCCTGACCAAGCAGAACGGCGTGGCCACCGTCATGGTCACCCACGACCTGGCCACACTCGCCATGGTGGACAGCGTGCTGACCATGACCGACGGCAACCTCACCGCAGGAGCCGCCGCCCACCTCGGCTGACACGATCCCGGCCCACGCCGGCCACACACGGCAACCGGTCCAGGACAAGACAGTCCGGCTCGAAATTGCATCCGTGCAGTTCGAACGGCACGTGAGTACTCGTGGAGGACTCCACGGTCAGGTAGGCCAGGCGAAAGAGCACGAGTGATCATTCCACCGCGATCGCCCCCTCTCAAGAGTTGAAGAACATCTTCGACATCGGGTCCGCGGGGTCGTAGATGCTCCCGCCAGGCGAGAGGCGGACACCCCGGGCGACGAGGGTGTCGCCGATGTCGCGGGCGTCCGGGACCGAGCGGGCCGGCTATATGAGATGACGTTCCCGCAGGCCGCGTCCTCGCGCGACGGCTGCCCGGGTTGTCTCGTTGAGGGATCCTCTAACGGACACCGTGGCGGATAATGAAGCGGCATTCCCGGTCGCAGGTGTCCGGCGGAAGCTGCTTGCGGGGCCGTGCGGCGCGCTGTGCTGGTTCGATCAGACGGCGTCGGTAATGGTGTTCTCGTAGGCATCACGGGCCGCGAGGAGAGTGGACATGTTCTCCTCTGCCCAGTGCCAACAGGCGGCGATGAGGTCGAGCAGGGTACGCCCCAGCGGGGTCAGCTCGTACTCCACTCGTGGCGGGACCTCGGCATAAACGGTGCGAGTGATCATCCCGTCGCGTTCAAGGGCACGGAGAGTCTGAGTGAGCACCTTGGGCGTGGCATTTCGGAGCGGGACACGGATCTCAGAAAACCGTCGTGGCCCCTGTTCCAGGCATTGGATGACCCCCGCTGACCATTTGTCGCCGATCCGGATCGGCGTGATGCTGCTCGGGCAGGCCGGGTCGAACATGTCCGGGGCGAGCGGATCCATAAGTACCCTCACGGTAGTTAGATACCTTTGAAGTAACCAGTATCTCATCGATACCTTCGCGATGGCGGTGCATCCGCCGCATCACATCTCCCCGATGCGAAGGACCATCAATGCGTGCTGTTCGGTTCCATGAATACGGTCCCCCCGACGTGCTGCAGGTGGACGAGGTTCCCGACCCAGAGCCCGGCCCCGGCGAGATCCCGGTGCGGGTCACCGCAGCCGGGATCGGCTTCGCCGACATCCAGATACGGGCCGGCCTGATGCGATCGGTGCTCGCCGACCTCCCGCTGCCGTACTCGCCGGGTTTCGAAGTGGCGGGCACGGTGATCGCCGTCGGCCCGGATGTCGACCCCGTACAGATCGGCCGGCAGGTAGTCGGCGCCACCGCAGGCGGCGGCTACGCCGAGAAGGCGGTCCTTCCGGCGGTGGCCCTGTCGCGGCCCGGCACGCTGGACGACCACACGACCCTGGCTCTGCTCGGGCAGGGGACGACCGCGGTCGGGGTGGCCGAGGCGGCAGCCCTCCGGCCAGGAGAGACGGTGCTGGTCGAGGCCGCCGCGGGCGGCGTCGGCAGTCTACTGGTACAACTGGCCAAACACGCCGGCACGAGGGTGATCGCCGTCGCCCGAGGCGAACAGAAGCTGGACGTGGCCAAGCGACTCGGCGCGGACGCGGCGATCGACTACAGCACACCGGATTGGCGCGAGCGCGTACGGGAGGCGGCAGGCGCCACCCTTCCGCTGGCCCAGGCCGCCACCGCACACAAAGCGTTCGAAGAACGCACCACCATCGGCAAGACGGTCCTCACGCCATAACCCCTCGGATCACACCTGGCGCATACCCTGGACAGGCAGTGAGTTTAGGTCGCCGACGTCGCCGACGTCGCCGCGGTGTACGGGGCTGAGGAATCCAGGAAGATCCTTTGGCGGTGCCGTGGCCGGTGGTGGACTACCTGGCCGAGCAGCTGGGAATCGGTGATCCGCCGGCGGTGAAGAAGCACGGCGAGAGGAAGACCAACCGTGGACCGGAGCGGTGGCGCTACGGGACCGCCGGTTCGGTCGCGGCGCCGGAGGCCTGGCGCATGACGTCGGCGAGCCTGGTGTTCTTGCCCGCGAGGATGGAGTTCACGTAACCCATGACGAAGGGCACCCGGGTCAGCCCGAGCATCACGCGCCGGACCCGTAGATCGGTCGGTGAGGAGGGCAGGAACCAGCGGGCCATCGACCGGGCGTTGCGCTGCTTTTCCTCGACCACGGGCCGCCACAGGCGCTCGAACCCGGCGGTGGCCCGCTCGACGGTCGGGGCGTGCGCGAGCCGGTCCGCGAGCAGGAAAGCGCCGGAGATGCCGAGCGAGGCGCCCTGCCCGGCGAGCAGCGACACGGCGTAGGCGGCGTCTCCGAGCAGGACAACCCGGCCGGTGCTCCACCCCGGAAGCTCGATCTGCGCGACCTGGTCGTAGTAGATTTCCTCGGCCGGCGGGCACTGCTCCAGCGCGCGCGGCGTCACCCAGCCCAGGCCGGTGTAGGCCCGCTGGATCGCCACCCGCGGGTCGTCCGGGATCGTGGGGTCGGCGCTGCGGTGCACCGCGAACGTGGCGACGCGGCCGTCGCGGAGAGCGTAGAAGCCCAGCTGCCGGTTGACGGAGTCGGTGAGGCAGAACGCGCGCTTGGTGGCGGCGTGCACGTCCGGCGCGTCGAAGGTGAACGCCGCCGTGTGCAGACCCAGGTAGCGCAGGTAGCGATCCTCCGGCCCGAACACCAGCCGGCGGACGGTCGAATGGATCCCGTCGGCGCCCACGAGCAGATCGGCGTCGAAGACGGTGCCGTCCTCCAGCGTCACCGCCACGCCGTCGGTGCGGTTGGCCACCTCGGTCAGCACCGTGTCGTAGCGCAGCTCGACCTCGGCCGGAAGGTTCTCCCGCAGCACGGCCTCGATGTCGGGGCGCATGAGGCTCAGCAACGGGCCTCGCGAGAAGCTCTTGGTCTGGAGGGTGGCGCGGCGGCGACCGTTCCGATCGACCAGGTGCCCCTCGTCATAGGGGTAGGCCGCCCGTTCGAACGCGGGCAGCAGCCCCATGGCCTCGACCGCCTCCAGCCCGGGACCGAAGAAGTCGATCATGTATCCCTGGGGGTGGGGCCCGGGGGCCCTCTCGATCACCACGACCTCGCCGCCATGGGCGGCGAGCCGGTGCGCCAGGGCCAGGCCGCTGATCCCGGCCCCGCAGATCACTGTTCGCACTGTCATTCCTCCCCGGAGGATGTGGAAACGAGCCTGCGCAGCACCGCCGAGGGGGCGTTCGCCTTCAGGCCCAGGCCGCGGTGCAGCAGAACGCCGTCCAAGGAGGCCGCCAACACGGCGGCGGTCTCGAAGGGGGCGGGCACCCCGTGCTGCTCCAGCCACCCGCCGAACCGCTGCCCGAACTCAGCTACCAGCCCGGCGATCCGCTCGCGCAGTTCGTCATCGCGGGCGCTCGCCAGACACGCCTCGATGAACAGCAGCGAGGTGGCATCGGCGCCGGTGTACTCCTCGGCCGACGTGAGCATCGTCTCGATCGCGTCGGCAGGCGACCGGGTGTTTTCCAGCAGATCGTTCAGCCCGGCCAGCAACTCCCGCATCCGGCTGGTCGCGGCCTCGTTCAGCAGGCTCGACAGCGAAGGGAAATGATAGTGCACCACGCTCGGCGTCACCCCGGCGCGCTCGGCGAGGATCCGGGTGCTCACCGCCGCCCAGCCGCGTTCGGGGATGAGCTCCGCCGCCGCGTTCATCAGCCGTTCCCGAACCGCGCGCCCGCGCTCGGCCGCTGGGGAGACCATCATTCACTCCAAACTAGGGCGATCGCCCTGTACGACTGCCCTGATCGTAGACCACGCCCCGACCACGCTCAAGTCGAATCGCGTTCAGACAGGTCACGCGTGGGTGAAGGTGCGCTCAGACGGGTGGAGTCCGTGTTCAGGTGTGGCCGGGGCGGCGGGTTCAGCCGGGGATGACCTACTGGCCGATGTCGCCGCTCTCGGCGGCGGCAAGGAACTGCTCGTGCTGCTGGAGGACGAACTGCACGCCCGGGACATCAACCTGGAGATCCTCACCGGGACCGGAATCCGTCGGATCGCCACGCGTCACTCAAGACGTTTACCAGTCCGAGGGTGATCAGATGGCCGGTTCAACCGAACAGTGATCTGAACCTGGAACAGGCCCTAAGACGTACAGGTCAACCCTCCACCTGGACCTGGACGAGCTGATCATCAGTTTGAACAGGTCAATGGCGGGGTGGGCGAACTACTTCCGGCACGGAGTGTCCAAGGACGTGTTCAGCTCGATCGACCACCACGCGTGGGGCCGGTTGATGCGCTGGATACGGGCCAAGTACGCGGGCAGGACCGGGCTGAGCATGAGGGAACTCCGTCGTCGCTTCTGCGACAAGGGGTGGAGGTTCGCCCACAACGGAGTCGTGTTCACCGGCGCATCCAGCGTCCCAGTGACCCGCTACCGCTACCGCGGCAGCGCCATCGCGACCCCATGGACCCCGAAGCCGGCAGCCGCCGACGCTGGCGGCTGACCAGCGGGCAAGACACGTGGAGCGCCCGATGCGCGGAGACGCGCACGTCGGGTGCGGCGGGCGGGTCGCAGAAACCCACTGGGGGCAACCCCGGCAGGGCGCTGCGGCCCGACCCAACTGTAAGGGGTGATCTAGAGGGAAGCAAGTGACGGGGCTTGAGCAGCAATGGAACGGCCAGTCACGTTAAGGAGCTCGGTGGGCGGCTTTTAACGTGACTGGCCGTTCCGATGCGGCAGGTGGCTGTGGTCGGTCGGTGGGGTTGTCCTCGGCCGCTGCCTTGAGGGTCTTGTGGACGGTGCCGATGGAGACCTTGACCCCGGCGGCGATGGTCCGGATGGACTCCCCGCGCCGCTGGCGGTCGAGGATCGCGGCGCGTTTGTCGTCGTCGACGACCGGACGGCGCCCGCCGACCTTGCCCTGGCGGCGGGTGACTCAAGGCCGTCCTTGGTCTTCTTGACGATGTCGCGGCACCGGTCCTCGGCCAGCGCGAGGGCCAGGTTCACCGGGTCCTGGAGATCGGTGCGGGCACCGGCTGCAACGCGGCGCTCCTGGACGTCCTCGTCGGCACAGACGGTGCCGTGACCACGATCGACCTCCTGCCCGCCGCGGTCCGGGAGGCCCGCGAGACTCTCCGCCACCGGCCACGGCCTCGTGAAGGTGTTCCTCGAAGACGGCGAGTTCGGCCATCCAGACACCGGCCCCTACGACCGGCCCTGGGGCCCGACCCCGTCGCCGGCCCCTTCCTCGGACCGCCCGCCTGGCACCGCGTCTCCGAACTCTGGCTCGACCCCGAACCGGACGCCGACCTGGCCTTCGAGGCCGACGTCCGCCTCACCGACTATCTCCGGAAACGCAAACCCCTCAGGCGGTGAGCCGCGCCCACCGCACGAGAACGGGCCTCAGGGCGGGCTCTGCGCGGCGGCACCGGCAGGCCGCGTCGTCTTCTTGCCCGGATGCCCCGCCTTCCAGACCGCGTTGTGCTCCGCATCGCGCATCTGAAGGATGTCATCGACGCTCGGCGGCTCGTCGTTCGCCTTTCTGGCCAGCCTTTCCTTCTTCATCTCGGCCTTGGTCTTCTCCTTCTCCTTCTTCTTCGTCTTTCCGGTCGGGTCGGTCGGCGGAGCCGCAGGCGCCTTCTGCGGCACCGAGTTCTTCAGCCTCCTCACGATGTGGTCGAGCCCGGCGATCGTGGTGTCGACCGCTTCGAGGAAGTCCTTCTGCCATTTCGGGGCCGCAGGGCCGGCCAGGTCGGGGGCGACGTTCCTGAGGGAGGTGGCCGCGGCCTGGAGCACGGCGATGGCCGTGCCGGGATTGTCGAGCTCGTCCTGCTTGAGCGCCATGGCGGCCTCCAGCGATTCCTCATCGAAGTTCACGCCCTTGGACGCGGTGGCCCGCTCTCCCTGGCCGTCGCGGTTGCCCGCGTCCACCGTGGCGTAGGGCAGAAGGTTGCGGAAGCTCAGGTATGCCTCGATCGTGTCCTCGGGGGCCTCGGCCTCCAGCGCCGCCCGGGCGGCCTCGAAGATGTCCGTGAGCTGGTCGGCGCTGAGCTGGTCGTTGGGCAGCAGGGGGGCGAGGTCGGTCATCAGCTCGCCCTTGAGATCCTTGATGACCTGCTTGCGCAGGTGGTCGCCGATCCCGGCCTCCCCCTTCTCCTTGAACCACTGCTCGACGGCGGCACACTCGGTCACCCACGACGTGGTGTGCGACCCCATGCCGGCGATGCCGACGGGAGCGTCGGGCCTGCCCCCGAATTCGAGCTTGCCGTTGCGGATCGCGACGAGGAGGCCGCCGCCGCCGGCCTCGGCGATCCAGCGCGCGTCCACGGCGTATTCGGGCTCGCCGAGTTCGGTGTGGAACTCCTTGACCTTGTCGAGGAAGGCGTCCAGCATCGCCGGCTCCACGGCGAGCCCCGCCTTATCCAGATGCTCCTTGAGCACGTTGACGGCCGAATCCGCCGCGCTGCCACCGAGGAAGCCGGCCTTGGACGCCGCGCCGGGATAGCTGCGGACCACGATCGACTGGAAGTCGTGCAGCAGGTGCGCGAGCATCCGGGCGGGGTCCTCCCGCGTGCGGTCGGGATCCTCCCGCAGGCGGCGGGACTCCTCCGCCATGTCGTCGCCCGTGCTTTTGATGCCGTCCTTGAACGCGCGCAGCTCGTCGGAGAGACCGGGCGTCACTTCGCCCATGATGCCGCGCAGTTTCTTCGTGAGCCCGGTGACCTGGACCCGCATCTGCCACAGCTCGGGGGCACCGCTGCGATCCGGCACCTGTGCCACGGCGCGACCCTCGATCTTGTCCAGCACTCTCGCCAGATCTTGGAGGGAACCGATCGCCACCACCTCCGGCCCGTTCGGCACCCCTGTCGCCCCCTGCCCTGTCCGGGCGGGCAGCGTGATCTTCACCCCTCCGTCGGGGAACGTGAAGTCCTTTTTCTTCGTTCGCCTCGAAGTCTTTCCGTCCGGCCCCTTCACTCCGTCCTCGACGAGGAGGACGTCGACCAGATCCCCCAGACCATCGCCCATGGTCTTCAGGGCGTCCAGCTTCTCCGCCGTCTTCTTCGCCCGCTCCGGTGCGACGACGTGCTCCAGGTCGGCCGCACGCACCGCCGCCTCCAGCGAGAACAGCTTCCAGATCTCAGCGCGGAGCACGAAATCGGGACTCTGCGTTCCCAGCGTGACCAGGGAATCCCGCCAGTTGCGGTGCCTTCCGTGGCCGGGATTCTGGGCCTCGACCTCGTCCAGGTTCTCCTCGCTGGCGAATTCCGCGTCCAGCACCGCGGCGCGGGCCTCCCCTTCGCCCGATCCGATCGATCCCCGGTCGCTGCCGGCGCGGACGGTGGCGAACGGCAGGAAGTTCACGTAGGCGAGGTGGTGCCCGACCGCGTCGGCGAGGAGCTTCGCCGCCGCGGCCTGCGCAGCGGACTGGGCCGCGGGGTCGTTCGGCGGCGCTTGCCCGAGGTGCTGCTTCGCTTCTCCGACCAGCCGCTTGACCGTGGCGGCGTAGTGCCCCAGGGCCTTCTCGCGCTTGTCCTGGTCCTCCGGGGCGAGGGTGTCGAACAGCTTGCTGCCTTCTGAGGTGTCGCTGTTCATCCACTCCTGCACGGCGTCCTGCATGGCCGAGAGTTTCTGCAACGCGTCGGGGAGGGATCTGCCGTACAGGGAGGCGTGCACGGAGTCCACCACACTCGCCCACGAACTGGTGTGATCGCCCATGGGGCCGCCGAAGGGCGACGGCGTCCGGGCGCGGCCGAAACGGATGCCCTTGATCACTCCGTCGCCGAGCTTGACGCGCGGAACGAGTTTCACCCTCCGCATGGGCGACAGCCCCGGGTCCTCCTGGATCACGATCCTGCGCTTCACGGGAGCCCCCGCCCCGGCCCCCGCGCCCCCGCCACCACCTCTCCCGCCGCCGCCACCCGCGCCCCCGGCACCCGCCCCCGCAGCGCCGCCAGTGCCCGCAGCGCCGCCAGTGCCCGCAGCACTGGCGGCATTTGCCGTGCCCCCAGCACCCGCAGCGACCGCCGCACCCGCAGTACCTGCGGCGCCCACAGCGCCTGCGGCAACCCCGGTACCTGCGGCACCTGTGCCCGCCGCATCCGAACCGTCCGCGGCGCCTGTGACCGCGCGACCCGCGAGCGTGCCGTTCGCCGGGGGCCGGGAACCGGCGGCGGGGAACGTCGGTTTCGAGGCGAGCTGCGGGATCTTCCGTTGCGTGGGGCCGCTCGTCGTCCCGCCGGCCTGTGCCGGGGTGTTCTGCCGCGACGCCGGAGATCCGGACTGGCTTGCGCCGCCGAAGGAACCAAAGGAGGACGTGGAGCTGAGTCGCGGCTTCTTGGCGCTGCTTCCGGTGCTGCCGCCCGTGTCGGACTCGTCGCCGGAGTCCGTGCCGGACGAGGAGCTGTCGACGTCCATGGGCGAGCCCGCCCGTGCGGAGGTCCTGTCGCCGTCGGAGGACTTCTTCCTCTTCTTCTTGCGCTGCGCGGAGGTCTTGTCGTTGGCCATGGTCGCCTTCCTAGGGGAGCGCGCGGTAGAGGAGGATGAGGGAGAAGCCGGCGAGTCCGGCGGGGTCGCCGGAGGCGGTCAGCCGCCAGGGGCGGTTGTCCGCGTTGAGTCCCGGCGTCTGCACCAGACGGCCGGCGGCGAGGGCGAGCGCCGGGTCGCCGTGCAGCAGGAACCTCGCCTCGGTGTCCGGTGCCGCGTACTGGGCGACGATCCCGGTGACCTGCCGCCCCGAGATGCCGGGGAAGAGGTTCTGGGTGATCGGCAGGAGCAGTTCGCCGCCGTCCCCAAGGAAGGCCTCCCACTCCTTGGGGAAGCGGCTCTCCACGTCGAGGAGGATCGCCGCCGGGTAGGGCTTGAGCATGCCGCGCACGGCCGTGGCGAAGGTCTCGCCGCCGTCGCGCGCGGTGTACCGGACGGTGACGGCCACGTCGACGAGCCCGGCGGGGACGCGCCGTGCTTCCAGCCGCCACCGCGAGACCGCGCCGGTCCCCTCGAACGGCAGCAGCCGCTGGTCGTCGTAGCGCAGGTCGAACACGCCGCTGTCCTCGCCGTCCTGGACCTCCGACAGGGCGATGCGCTGCCCGGGCAGCCAGTCGCCGCGCACGCTCTCCGGCGGCGGCCCCTTCGGGTCGAGGAGGAAGCGGACGGCCTTGGGGTCGGCCGCGAGCACCGTCTTGTTGTCGATCTGGGTGAGGGTCGCGTTGACGGGAACGGGGCCTTCGGCGGTCAGGAAGGCGACGCTGACGGACTTGATCCGCCGCTGGTAGTGGCCGGGGAAGTCGCGGTCGAAAAGGGTCTCGGTGAGCGCGAACTCGCAGCGTCCGGTGTCGCGCAGCGCGAGCAGGGCGGGCGCGTCGAGGCCGAGCAGCGACACCCGCTTGGTGATCTCCATCCCGCGCGCGTCGGTCTCGTAGTAGGCCTGGCCGAGCCGGTCGAGGTCGAGGGCGAGCTGGTCGGCGGCGAGCAGGCCCTTGCGGCGCGAGTCCCAGTACGCAGCCCGGATCAGGCCGGGGGACGCACCGCGCTCGCTCTCGTAGGAGCGTTCGGCGGCGCGGGCCATGTCGTGGGCGAGCTTGTAGGTCTGGAAGTACAGGCCCGAGATCTGCCCGACCATCCAGCCGTACAGCTGGGGGCCGGCGAACTTGGCGGTGAGGAAGTCGGTGACGGCGGCGTGCTGGGCCGCTTCCCGGTCGTGGATCTCCAGCTCGCGGCGGGCGATGGCGAGCTGGAGGTCGGCGGTGGTGATCTGGTGGCCGACCTGGACGACGTCGGAGCGGCTGGTGTCGAGCTGGAACCGCCAGTCCTCCACCTGGCTGTCGAACTCGGCCCGGAGGCCGAGGACCTCGCCGATCATGCTGAAGCCCTCGCCGAAGCTCGCGGACACCTCGCCCGCGGCTTCGAGGGCCTTGCTGAGCTGGAGGCCGCCGGTCTCGGCGCCGACGATGAACGGGCCGAGCTTGGCCTGCGGGACGGCCGCGGCGATGCCGGAGCCGATCTTCAGGCCGGCCGAGACGAACTGGCCTATGGCGCCGAGGGACATCATCGCGATCTGCGCCTGCTGGAGCGGCGACATGCCGTCGTTGATGAGCTTCTGGTAGTGCGCGACCCGCGCTTCGGCGGCGGTCCTGGCGTCGCGGGCCTCGGCGACGCCCTCTTCGGCGATCTTGACCTGGAGTTCCCTGATCTTGCGGGTGAGGCCGATGATCTCGCCCTGCTGGCGCTGCTGGAGCAGGGCCAGTTCCTCGGAGTCGCGCCGGTCGACCGCCTCCAGCAGGTCGGTGCCGAGCTGCCGGAGCCGGTCGGTCAGCTCGCGGGCCCGCTGGAGCACGAAGTCGAACCGGTGCACGGGCACCGGCACGGCCGCCGCCGCCATCGCCGCGTCGAGCCCTCCGCCCTCGGCCGCGCCGCGCACGAGCGCCATGACGTCGAGGGGCGGGTCGAACAGCGGGAGCGGCCGGGCGACGCCGAGGATGTCGAGCGACGCCCGGATCTTGGTGAGCCGGTCCTCGACGCGGGTCCAGTACTCCTGGAACAGCTCATTGCCCGGCACGCAGAAGTAGGGGTTGGCGATGCCGGCGTGGACGGCGCCGGAGTCCTTGAGCAGGGTGCCGTCGGCGGTGAGGTGGCCGGTCTCGCCGGGTCCGTCGCCTTCGGTGAGGGCGTAGGGGGCGGCGGGCGGCAGCGCGGCGGGGCCGAGCGTGACGGGGCGGGGCCCGAGCAGGTCGTAGGCGTAGACGTACAGCATCCGCGCCTCGTCGACCGTCTCGGCGGTGTACTGCCGGAACAGCATGTCGCCCCAGTCGAGGAGGTTGTCGATGTAGGCCATGACGACGGCGCGCCGGTAGGCCTCCGGGCGGAGCGCCGCGATGGTGTGCGGGTCGAACGGGTCGTCGAGGTAGGCCTGGATGAGAGCTCGGCGGTCGCCCATGAGGTCGTACTGGCGGCGCAGCCGCGCGATCATCTCGATGCGCTCGCCGAGCGCGGCGGTGCGGGCGTCGGGCGTCAGGGCGGCCAGGGCCGCCCTGACCTGGTCGAGGCCCGTCCCGCCGAGGTCGGCCAGGTACGCCAGCTCGGCGCCGGTGAGGTCGCGGGCGCGCCGGAACGCGGGGGTGAGCGCCGACAGCGCGGTGAGGACGGGGTTCAGCCGGGTCTCCATCCCGGGCGACGCCAGCTCGGTCAGGTCCTGGCGGGTGCGGGCGACGAGCGCGTCCACGTCGGCGGCGAGGAACGGTAGGAACCGCCAGTAGCGGGCGATCCGGGTCGGGTCGAAGACGTACTCGTACCAGCGGCGGGCGTCCTCGAAGCGCTGCCCGCCGTTCAGGGTCTGCGCGATGAGCAGCGGCGCGTGGAAGAAGATCTCCCAGTAGTACGGGCCGTTGGCGCTGTCGAAGTCGAGGTGGGAGCTGACGGGCGCGTGGGGCGCGATCCGCGGCTTGATCCGGATGGTCGAGGCGTTCGACGCCGTGGTGCTGAAGGCGGGCAGCTCGTCGAGCTCCTGCGTGGCGGGGTCGAGCAGGGCGGGGACGCCGCCGGTGAGCAGCCTCCGGTTCAATTCGGCCGCGGTGCTGGAGGTGAGCCGGATGAGCTGGGTCGGCAGGGAGGCGACCTCGAACGGGCGCGGGGCGGCGTCGGCGTAGGGGTGGGCGGCGTATCCCTGGCCGAGGAACAGGTACAGGTGGGTGTCGCCCTCCAGCAGCCCGGTGAAGTCGCCGGGGAATCCCGCGGGCAGGCCGCGCCAGTTGCCCCGGTAGGGCAGGAAGGTCAGCGGGGTCGAGGGCTCCCAGCCCTTGGGGATCGGCGCGTAGCCGGCGGGGCCGAACGCGAACCGCTGGTCGCCGCGCGACAGCACGCCGCGGATCTGCTGGGCGGTCGGCTTCGGGTAGCCGTCGTCGGCGAAGTCCGGGACCGTCCCGTCGGCCGCCAGGGTGAACCTGACGAACTCGCGCGGCCCGACGAGGTACAGCTTCCCGTCGGCGAGGTACGCGGCGGTGACCTCGCCCGTCCGCCCGAACTCGGTCGTGGCGCGGCCGAGCCCGCGGGTGTCGCGCAGCCCTTCGGAGCTGCCGCTGCCGCTCTGCTTGAAGACGGCGTTGGCGTTGTCGAACGCCAGGGTGGCGCGGCCCGCGTGCACGACCGGTCCGGGCGGGCGCTGCTCCGGGACGCCGTCGGTGTTGCCGGCCAGCGCCTTGGGCGGGTGCTCGGCGGCGAGGTCGGACCGCAGCTTGACGTACCTGTCGCCGAAGACGGCGTAGGCCTTGCCATCGGCCACGTGGAAGCGGTCCACGGCGGCGCCCGCGGGAACCCGCCATTCGGCGGCGGCCGACCGGGCGTTGGCCAGGTCGTCGCCGGTGACGAAGCCGACGGCCTTGGCGTAGAACAGTTCGGTGCCGCCCGGCAGGGTGACCGCGGCGTCGATCGCCTGCCACTGCGGCAGGCGCTCGGTGTTGCCGGCGAGCTTCTTGGGGTAGCCGGTCTCCAGCGGGCCGAGGACCGACGGACCCGAGATCACCGGGTAGCGGTAGTACTCGTCCCCGCTGAACAGGTAGGTGTGCGTGCGGAAGAACCCGGCGTCCACGGCCCCCGTGCGCAGGATGCGGGTGGACACCGCGCCGAACCTGTCCCCGGTGGGCTGGCGGGTCTGCCGCGACGTCACCTTGTCCGGCGGCACGGCGACGTGGATGCCGGTCGCGGACTCGAAGAAGTACAGGGTGCCGTCGGGCAGGCGGACCGCGGCGTCCACGCGGTCCCAGGTGGTCGGCAGCCTGTCGGCGTTACCCTTGAACGGCTGGACCGGCGCCGGGTCCGCGGGGGCCGCGACGGGGCGGCACAGGAAGCTGCCGCCCTTGTGGTCGACGCTGAACCAGGGGCCGTCCTCGCTGTCGGCGGGCGCGTTGAACCGCACGACCCGGTCCGGGGTGATGGGCGTCTCGGCGGGTTCGGCGAACAGCGCGGACAGGTCGGCCGCGCGGGGCGGCGGCGTGACCGTCGCGGCGGGCAGCGCGTACAGCTCCGGGGTGAGCGTGAACGCCGCGGAGTGGGCGGTCGAGCCGACGGTGTAGGAGCACTGCACGATGATCGAGTCGTGCTCGCTGACGCCGGGGACCTTGCGGGAAGCCTGCACGTACAGGCTGACGTCGGTGATCTGGCCTTCCCGCTCGGCGTCGGAGGCGAGCACCTGGGGCGCGACCCAGGCGCCGTCGAGGTTGCGGAAGGAGTAGCGGATCTTGACCTGGTAGCGCGGCGGCGGCCCGCTCACCTTCTGATCCGAGCCCGACGATTTGGCGGTGACGGTGACCTTGGACGGGTCGGCCGGCGGGACGGGCTCGACCGTCGACCAGAACACGAAGATCCTGCCGAAGGCGTGCACCGGGTCCACCCGGTCGGCGGCGATCTGGACGTCCACCTTCTCCCAGGCGTCCCAGGCGGCCGAGAGCCTGCCGCCGTCGCGGAACTCGGCGGTGCGGTGGTAGTAGCGGCGCGGGTCGGTGCGGGTCCTGCCGAACAGGACGAGCCTGCGCACCTCGGCCGCGGTCCCCTCGGGCCGGTACACGTAGCCGCCCGCGATGGTCAGGCGGGAGACCTCGGTGTACTCGTCGAGGTAGCGCTTGTAGGAGGCCTGGACGGCCTTCTCCGTGATGTCGCCCTGCAGGAGGTCGTCCTGGAGCGCGGAGAACGCGGGGGTCTTGCGGTCGCGCAGCTCGGGCCGCAGGTAGTTCTCCGGGTAGAGGAAGACCTTCCGGTTGGCCTCCCAGGTGCGGTAGCTGCGCATCCACCCCCACCAGGTGCGCAGCCTGGCGCGGACGGCCTCGGGATCGACGCCGGCGGGCAGGGTGACCTTCTCCAGGCCGAGGAGGTACCTCTGGAGGTAGAGCTGGGTCGCGGCGATCGCCTCGCGGACGCGGGACGTGGTGCCCTGCCCGCCCATCTCCACGTCGATCAGGTACCGCTCGTACAGGTCGCGGGCGTTCCCGTGCAGAGGGGTCAGCCGGGCGACGAGCGCGTCGCGCTTGCGGACGTTCAGCCTGTCGCGCATGGCGGCGGAGATCTTCGGCCACTCCTGCGGCGACGCCCTCCGCTCGATCGCGGCGCGCACGGCGGCCGCCGCCCCGTCGAGGTCGGGCGCGGGCCCGAACATCTTCGCCCACACGCCGTACAGCTCGGGGACCCCGATGCCGGTCTTGGCCGAGGCTCCGAAGGCGTCTGCGAGGGTGAGCAGAAACTCGATCTCGAACAGGTGCTCCTCGCTGGTGCCGGGCCGCAGCAGGCCCATGTTCCGCCGGGCCCAGCGCACCTCCTCCAGCGGCCAGCCGAACGCGGAGGCGAGGTAGGCGTACGGGTCCTCGGCGCCGTCGAGGAAGAACGCGGCGAGGCCATCGCGGCCCCGGCAGAGCGCGGCGAAGCGGACGATGGTGTGCAGGTCGCTCAGCCGGTGGTCGGCGGTGCCGGACCACCGGTGCCGGAACTGCTGCGGGAAGGTCCGGTCGACCTGGTGGTACGGGCCGGAGTAGCGCAGGTACCGGTCTCCCTTGAGCAGGTAGGTGCGGCCGTCGAGGGTGAACGCGCCGTCGGGGCCGTCCTCGAAGTCCTGCGGGGCGTCGCCCCAGTCGTCGCGGACGGTCCGGGGGTAGCCGGCCTCGGGGTGGTCGAGGGTTCCGGTGGCCGGGTAGCGGACGTACTGGCCGCCGCTGAACGCGTAGAGCTCTCCCGAAGGGGCGGTGAACGCGGCGTCCAGCGGGCCGGTGTCGAAGGAGTTGCGGACCTTGCCCCAGCGGCCCGCCACGGGGCCGGCGGTCCCGGCGGCGAAGAACTCGCGCCCGCGGAACAGCCGGACGACGCCGTCGGCGCCGCGGAACGCCGCGTCGACGCCGTCCTGGAACGCGGACGGCAGCGCGGCCAGGCTCAGGTCGCCGGGAAGGTCGGCAAGGGCGCGCGGGTAGCCGTCGTCGACGAACGTGCGGTCTGCGCCGGAGTAGCGGACGTACTGGTCCCCGGAGAACAGGTAGATCCGCCGGTCGGCGACGAGCGCGGCGTCCACCTTGCCGGTCGCCGCGAGGTTGTTGCGGAGGGCGCCGAGCCGGCCGGTGCCGAACGTGGCGGCGAGCTCACTCGACGCGGTGTGGCAGACGCCGCCGACGAGGACGTGGACGGTCCTGTCGTTGCCGACGACCGCGTCCAGCGGCCGGTCCAGGGCGTCCTCGAAGGTCTCCGGAAGGCGCGCGAACGGCTCCTCGCGGCGGAGGTTGCCCGCGATCGGCTTGGGGTAGCCGGGGTCGACGTGCCGGTAGACGCGGCCGGTGTAGCGGACGTAGCGGTCGCCGGAGAACAGGTAGGTGCGGTCGCCGCGCCACACGAAGGCCGCATCGACGGTCGCGCCGGGCGCCAGGAACGGGTTCGGCGAGCGGCCCCACTGGTCGCGGACCTTGACCCGCGGGCCGAACGCCTCGTTCTGGAACGGCGCGCAGGTGTCGGCGAAGAAGAACCAGACGGCGCCGTCGGCGGTCCGCAGCGCCGACCTGAGGCCGTCGGGGGCGTCGAGGCCCGCGCCGAAGCCGGGGTACAGCCGCTCGATCGGGCGGACCGCCGACCAGACCCCGGTCCGGTCGCTGTAGGTGGCGCACCGCTTGCCGGCGAGCAGGACCAGCGCCGTGTCCTCCACCAGGACGGCGTCGGGGAAGGGCAGCGGCGAACCGGGGAAGGCCGCGGCCGCCTCGATCGTCACCGGGTAGCCCGGGTCCGGCGCGGCGCACGACTCGTCGGAGTAAACGACGTGGCGGACCCTGCCGGCGGCGTCCGGCTTGCCGTAGAGGTGCGTCTTGCCGCGGTGCACGTAGGCCAGCGCGACGCCCTCCAGTCCGGCCCAGCGGTCGGCGATCGGCTTCGGGTCGCCCTCGGCGAGTGCCGCGCCCGGCGCGTGCGTGACGTACTGGTCGCCGCTGAACAGGTGGATCCTGCCGTCGCGGGCGACGAACGCCGCGTCGACCTCGCCGGTCTCGCGCAGGAGGTCCCTGGGCCTGCCCCACTCTTCGGCGATCGGGTAGTCGCGGCCGACCTGGGTGTTGAAGCACGACGGCCCGCGGAACAGGTAGGTGACGCCGTCCGCGCCGGTGAGGACGGCGTCCAGGCCGCTGGTGAAGCGCGCCGGGACGGTCCGCAGGGCGCGCGGCCGGAACGGGGCCGCCGCGACCGTCCTGCCCTCCAGCGCCGACAGCCGCCGCCATCCGTCGGCGGTCTCGACGACGAGCGAGCCGTCCTCGACGTAGGCGCAGCGCACCCCGCCGACCGGCAGGTCGGTGTAGCGGCGGTGGCCCGCGGTGGACACCGCGTGGCACTCGCCGCCCCGGAACAGGTAGGCGGTGCGCCGGTCGGCGAACGCCGCGTCCACCCCGTCGAGCGTGACGGGCAGCGCGGCGAGGCCGGGCTCGCCGGACAGCTCCGCGATCCGGCGCGGGTAGCCGGGGTCGACGACGGTGAGCGCGGCGCCGGTGTAGCGCACGTACTGGTCGCCGGAGAACAGGTAGGTGCGGGTGCGCACGACCTCGACGCCGTCCACCTGTTCGGGGGCGTCCAGGACGAACGCGGCGTCCACCCGGCCCGTGCGGGCGAGGGTGTGCGCGACGCGGCCCCACCGGCCCGCGTTCTGCGCCGGGTAGCCGTCGTCGACCTGGGTGCGGTCGGCGGTGGAGTAGCGGACGTGGCGGTCGCCGGAGAACACGTAGGTGCGGCCATCGGCGCCGACGAACGCCGCGTCGACGCGCGCGAAGGGCAGGCTGTCCCACCGCTCGCGCAGCGCCACCGGCTCCGACCACCACCGGTGCCGGGCGTCGAACCAGACGAACCTGTCGCCTGAGAAGAGGTAGGTGCGCTCGTCGCGGCCGGTGAACACGGCGTCGACAGGGCCGAGCCGCATGCCCTCCGGCATGTTCCACCAGTTGTCGGCCAGTGGTTTGGGGAAGCCGGGGTCGGGGGTGCGGTAGTCGCGCGCGGAGTAGCGGACGTAGAACGCCGCGCCGTCTCCCCGCGCCTTCAGCCGGAGTCCTTCGCCGACGACGGTCAGCGCGACCCCCTCCCCGGTGGTGAGCTCCCAGCGCGGCGCGCTCCCGCGCAGCGCGGTGACGGTGAGGCCGTGCTCGGCGAACAGGGCGCGCAGCGCGGGGGTGAGCCGTCCGGCGTCCAGGTCGGGCTGGTGGTCGGCGGGGATCTCGCGGACCAGGCCGCCGGTGCCGAACAGGTACGTTCTGCCGTCCATGACGAACGAGGCGTCCACACGGGTGAGCCCGCCCCAGTCGTCGGCGATCCGGCGGGGGAAGCCGGAGTCGACCGTGGTGTAGTCGGCGGTGGAGTACCGCAGGTAGGTGTCGCCGCTGAAGAGGTAGGTGCGCCCGTCGAGCCCGGCGAAGCCGGCGTCCACCCGGCCTGCGGTCAGCGCGGGGGACAGCGCGCCCCAGCGTTCCGCCGTCACGGCCGTGGTCGCGCGGGCGCCGTCGAGCGCGACGGTCCGGCCCGCCTTGAACAGGTGCAGCACGCCCGACGGGTCGGTGAAGGCCGCCTCGACGCCGCCCTCGAACTGCGGCGGCAGGTCGCGCCGGCGGCGCGGCACGCCCTCGTCGGCGAGGACGCCGGCGTTCTCGATGCTGTCGGAGTACCGCAGCATCTCCCCGCCGGACAGCACGTGGACGGCCGACGCCGTCGTGTAGGCGGCGTCGACGGACTTGAGGTCGGCGAAACGGGTCTCCACCCGTCCCCACACCTCGGCGGCGGGCCGCTCCTCCGCCGTCGTGATCCAGCGGTCCCCGGCGAAGACGTGCACAACGCCGTCGAGGTCCTGGAAGCAGGCGTCCACCGCCTCGCGCACGCGCGGGGCGGGCAGGCCCTCGCGGGAGCGCCACTCGGCGACGTCGCGCGGGTACCCCTCGTCCACGGTGTCGTAGCCCGCGGAGTAGCGGACGTACTGGTCACCGGCGAACAGGTAGACGCGGCCGTCGTTGTCGGTGAACGCGCCGTCGATCCGGACCGGGTCGGCGAACGCGTTCTTGACCTTCCCCCACCTCTGTGCCCGCGGCGCCCACCGGGTGCCGCCCTTCTCCCTGGTGAAGGCCAGCGCGGCGCCCTTGGCGTCGCGTCCGACGAGCCAGGAGGTGCCGTCGGGACGCACGAACGCGGCGTCCACCGCGGCCAGGGCCGAGAGCCGGGGCGACAGGTCGGTGAGCGGACGGCGCGCCGGGCTCGTGCGGGCGCGGGTGGCGGCGGAGTACGTCCAGTAACCGCCGTCGTCGCCGAAGAGCAGGATCACGCCGTCGCCCGCGTCGAGCAGCGCCTGGATGCGGGCGACGCCCGGCGGCAGGGTCAGCGGCTCGGGGTACTTGCCGGTGAGGTCCTGGTCGGCGAAGACCGCACGGATCTCGGCGGCGCGCAGCCCGAGTTTGGCGGCCAGCAGCGCGAATCTGCGGATCCGCCGGTGGGCCAGGACAACGCGCGGATCGGTGGGCGTCCCGTCGGTGTCCAGGGCGGGCCGGGCGAACAAGGCCCGCGCCTCCCGCGCGCTCCCCGCGACGCACTCCACCACGGCCCTGGTCGCGGCCGCGTCCAGACCCAGGACGTCGGACAGGCAGGCGTGCAGGGCCTGGTCCTGCTTGCCGGCCAGTTCGGCGACCCGGTCGGTCGCCTCGGTGACGGCGGCCATCAGCGCCGTCGCGGTGTCGTGCAGGACGAAGAAGACTTCGCGGGCGAAGTCCACCATGTCGGGGAGGGTGAAGTCGAGGGAGTTGTCGGCGTTGGCGAAGTAGGCGAGTCGGTCCCGCGCCACGGCGTGGCGCTCGGTCAGGTGCCCGGCGGTGACGAGGCGGTCCAGGAGCCGGTCGGCGTGGAGATCGGTGAGCCCGAGGGCGGTGAACGCGCTCCGGGAGACCCGGTAGGGCGCCTCCTGCGCGGCGATCGCCGCCATCGCGTCGAACACGGCGCTCTCGTCCGCGCCGGTGAACCCCGAGCCGAGGTCCACGGCGCCGCCGGGCTCGGCGAACTCGCCCGGGTCGGCGATCTGCCCCTCGTCCAGCCAGGCGTCGTCGAGCGCACGGTGGACGCGGTGTGCCGCGAGGTCGTCGGCGAGGTCGGCGAAATCCTCGGCCGTGAAGGTCGTCAGCCCGGCATGGAACTCCGCGACCTGGCCGCGCAGCGCCGCCAGGACGGCCGGGCGCAGGGCGGCGAACTCGGCGGCCAGGCCGAAGTCGGCGGGCGCGGCGCGCAGCAGCGCCTCCTTGTCGGTGTAGCGCCGCTCGGCGTCGAGGTGGCCGTTGAAGCGGAGGCTGTCGACCAGCCTGCCGAACTGCGCGTCGGTGAGGCGGAGCCCCGCCAGGACTGACGAGTCGAGGGTGAGAGGGAAGGTGCGGAACTCCGCGAGGCGCTCGCGAAGCAGCTCCGCGACCGGCGCGGCCGCGTCGGCGAGGGGGACGTTCACCGACAGGTCCCCGGCGTTGTCGGGGTCGCGGAAGAAGTCGGGGTCGAGCACCGTGCCGTCCTCGCCGAGATGGCGGCGGTAGACGAGGTTGTCGTACAGTTCCCGGCGCTCCTGCGGGCTCAGGCCCGGCAGGCGCTCCAAGTGGGAGGGGTGGAGTTCCGCGGGGCCGTCCACCTCGTCCGCGATGATCTCGAACAGGGCGTCCCGGTGGCCGGTGAAGTCGCCGGCGAGGTCCGGCTCCCGCTCGGGCGGCGCGGCGAGCCCTCCGTCGGCGCCCAGCACGCCGCGCAGGACCAGATTGCGGAAGATCTTCGCCTGGAGCCGGTCGCCCAGGCCGAGCCCGGTGAGGTCAGAGGGGAAGACGACGCCGAGGTCGGTGACCGCCTCGTAGGCGGCCTTCTCGGCCTTCTCCCGGTGGACCTCCAGCAGCCCGCTGCCGACGGCGGCCACGACCCCGTCGGGGAAGGCGGCGAGCACGTCGTGGATCACCCGGGCCGCCCTGGGGCCGAACCTGTCCGACCGCAGCGCGTCGGGGCCGAGCGCGACGGGGTCGAGGGCGTCGCGGAGCCTGGCGAACAGTGCGGCGAGGCCGTGCGGATCCCCGGTGGCGGGGTCGGGCCGGCCGCCGAGGATGCCGGCGAGCTCCGCGCCGTCGAATCCCGCGGCGCGCATCCACGTGATCACCGCGAACAGGGTCTGGGCCAGCCACAGCGCCTGCTCCGGTGCGCCGCCCTCCAGCACCTTGTGGAAGTCGCGCGTCTCCGGAGCGGGCCCGCCCAGCACCGCGAACGTGCTGTAGCGCTGGACGGAGGGGTCGCCTTCCAACGCCACGAGCACGTCGCAGAGCTCGTCGGGGCCGACGCCGAGCGCCGCCGCGAGCAGGCCAGCCCGGCGCAGCAAGGAGATCTCGGCGAGGCCGACCTGCCCGCGGTCGAACGGGCTCGGCTCCCGGTCGGCGTAGCGCTCCCGGTACCGCAGGACGAGCCGGACGATGTCCGGCTCCGCCACCCCGATCAGCCGGGCCAGCCGGAACCGGTAGTCGCGGTTGGCGGGGGTGAGGATGTCGCCCGAGCACGTCTCGACCGTCACCTTGGGATCCGGCTTCCACGGCACGATGAGTCCGCACACCTCCGGGACCGTCTGCCCGTGGACCTTGCCGAGCCGGACGACGGCGGCCACCGCGCGCAGGGCGGGAGGATCGAGGCGACCCTGCGCGCACGACGTCAGGACGAGGTCGAGGTGGGTCAGCGTCAGTCCGGTCTTGCGGGCGAGGCGGACCAGCCGGTGCGCCCGGTCCAGCCAGGCCGGGGGAAGGTCGGCGCCGGACGGCGGGACGAGCGAGGTCTCGCCGGTGTTGAGCGTGACGCGCCCTTCCGGAACGGCCTGCCCGGCCATCGCGACGAGTTCGCGGAGTTCGGCGTCGGTGAGGCCGGTGGCCTCGGCGAACCGGCGGGTGTCGCGCAGGGCCGCGAGGGTCTCGCCCGCCGCGAGGCCGTACCGCTGGCCGAGCGCTGCGGCCTGGACGTCGGCCCCGGTGATCACCGCGACGTCCTCCGGAGTGAGGCCCAGGTACTCGCGCGCGGCGACGTCGTGATCCACCTGGGCGGCGAAGAGCCGGTACAGCTCCTCCGGTGTCGCTTTCAGCTGTTCGAGGCAGACCCGCAGCCGTTCGGACTTCAGCGAGAACGGCAGCCCGAACGGGTGCGCCGCCTTGCGGAGCGTCTCGTACGGCTGGTCCCCGACGAGCCGCTCCAGCACCTCGTTGACGATGTCGAGGTAGGCGGTCTCGGTGAACGTGTTCTCCTTGTCGAGCACGATCCGGGTCAGATCGGGCCGCCGGTCGAGCAGCTCCGGGCGCCCGAACGTCCCCTCCAGCAGACCCAGGAGCTCCACGAAGTAAGCGGCGGGCGACCACACGGAACGCGCGTCATCGCGTTCGGGAAAGCGCAGTTCGCCGAACAGGCTCGTGTAGTCGGGCGACGATTCTTGACTCACCATGTGCGCATCTCCAAGCCCGCCGAGGCGGCCGGGGCCGCCGAGAGAAACAAGCGCCTCATGATCTCGGAGCGGGGAGACACCGCCTACTTACCTTTTGGACACACCGACCATGCGCCTTTCTCACCTAGCGCAAATCCGGGTAGCGGCCAAATCGCCCGATCACCGCCGAACCCATTGCTCCGGTGCGTTCTCTCCGCGGCTTCTCCACTGGTCGGACCCCCCCGTTCTCCCGGCAGTGCAGGCGAGTTCACCGCACCGCACCGCACAAAAGCGACGGAGTGGAAGGGCGGCGCACACAGAATTCGTTCGTGTGGGCTCGACGCCGCCGCCGAGCCACCGTTTCCCTCCACGCGTCATGCCCAGGGCCCCGGCGTTCCCGGGTTCTGATGCGGTATGCCGACGTTGAGCGTTTGGCCAGGTGGAACGCGAAAGAGCGCGACTTCTGCTGATCTTTCGGGTGTCGAAATCCGGAGATCATCGCAGGAGTCGCGCTCGTGTCCCCATCTTCTCTGACCAGTTCCCCGCATGTCTCGTGTCTTGACCAGCTCGCCGACTTGGCATTGTGGGAGTCCGAACTGGCACCCGATCCGGTCGTGGTGGAATCGGCGTTGATGCGCCGGTTGGCGACGGTTCCCGATCGGCGGTCTGCTTGCGGTCTGCGCCATCCGCTGGTGGCCATCTTGACGTTGGCCGCGTGCGCGACCCTGGTCGTCGGCGGCGACAGCGTCGCGGCGATCTGGCAGTGGGCCGCCCGAAGCCCGCAAGCGGCGCTGGAGCGGCTGGGCGCCTACCGTGATCTGTTCACCGGGTTGTTCCTCGTGCCCAGTGAGCGTACCTTCCGCCGTGTTCTGGCGGAGCTGGACGCCGATGCGCTGGACGCCGCGATCAGCGGCTATGTCGCCGAGGTGATACGGCAGGAGGCTCTGACGCCACAACTGCCCGACACTCCCGGCCCCGCCGAACGGGAACAGCGCCGCGCGGCACGACGCCGGCTCAGCCATCCCGCCCCGGCCGGGCTGCTGCCCGCAGCGGCGCTGGACGGCAAGGCCCTGCGCGGGGCACGCACCAGCGAAGACGGGAGGGTCTTCCTGGTCGGCGCGATCAGCCACGAGCACGGCGTGATCCTGGGCCAGTGTCAGGTCGCCGGCAAGAAAGGCGAGGGTCCCGCCGCCCGCGCGATGCTGCCCCACCTGCGGGTGGCCGGGATGGTCTTGACCTTGGACGCCCTGCACACCACCAAGACCACCGCCCGTCTGATCACCCAGCTGGGCGGCCACTACGTCCTCATCCTCAAGGGCAATCAACCGCTGGCACGCGCCGCCGCGCACGCGCTGTTGTCCGGGCCGGATGCCGACTGGACGCAAACCACCGCGGTCGATGACGATCACGGGCACGGCCGCAGGGAACGCCGCACCATCCGCACCGCCTCTGCCGATGACGGCCTCTTCCCCGGCGCCCGGCAAGCCTTCCGGCTCCGCCGCGACGTCGGCGAATTGGATGGCGCCTGGACCAGCAAGGAGATCGTGTTCGGCATCACCAGCCTGCCCGTTGAATTGGCAGGCCCCGCGCACCTCAACCACTACGAAAGGGCGCACTGGGGGGTGGAAAACCGGCTGAATTGGGTCAGGGACGTCACATTCGCGGAGGATCATTCCCAGGTCAGGACGGGTACCGCACCCAGAACCCTAGCCAGCCTCCGGAATCTGGCGATCAGCACCATCCGTCTGGCCGGCCGGGCCAACATCGCCCACGCTCGCCGCGATCTCCTCGACCACGATGCCGCATTCGCCGTCTACAACATCTGATCAACAGGACGGACTTGGACATAACAATTCAACGCCGGGGCCCTGTCCGGATGCCGGCGCAAAGCCGAGGCGTCCGCCCGCATCCCATACTTCGCGAGCTCGCCCAACCGGCGCTGCGGCACCAGCGCTTCGGCGCCGAGCTCCGCAAGCTCCAAACCGCAGATCTCCGCCACCTGGTCCAGGGCCTTGATGATGGTCGGGCCGGACGCCCGCGGCGCCACCCCTTTGCGCCACCGCTCCAGATCCGACACCCGTGACCCGGGCGGCACTTCCAGCATCTGGTCCAGGACGTACCGCTGCCCGATCGTCAGCAGCCCTTCCAGCGCGCCCCACAGCCGCTTGGTCGTGTCCTCGCGGATCTTCGCCACCAGCCGCGCCAGAGTCGTCACGCCCGGCAGCAGCGCCTTCCGCTCCCGCAGCCACCCCACCCCGTCGGTGAAGATCGCCTTCGAGCCGTCCCCCGACGTCCACGACCTCGCCGCCACCCACGCGACGAACTCCGGCTCGACCGAGGCGAAGTCCTTCCACCCGTAGGCCTGCCGAATCTCCTGCTGATGATCGAACGGCGTCGGCCGCCGCTCGGTGTACCGCTTCACCTGCGACGGGTCCTCGACGCCGAGTTGCTCGGCCACGAACTCCAGCACCACCCCCGGCACATCCAGGGGATCCTCCAGGAACGTCCCGAGCCAACGCACCGTCACAAGTTGAAGGGCGAACCCAAGTTTCATGTGCTCACCGCGCCGCCGCCCGACCAGCGCCCGGTCCTCGTCATCGAGGAAGAACACCCGCTCCAGATCAGCCCGCGCCGGCGGCCCCGCGAACCGCCCGTACGCCGCCGCCTCATCATCGGTCAAGAACTCCACCGGCATACGCCGCAAAGTAGGACCGACCCACCGGTAACCAACGCAGAGCCACCGAACCGTTACCCGATCTACCTCCGCCCACATCGGAACGGCCAGTCACGCTAAGAGACGCCCACCAGGCTCCTTAACGTGACTGGCCGTTCCATTGCTGCTCAAGCCCCGTGACCTGTGGGGACACCCACTTCTTCGGGGGGAGAAGCACCGTCATGTCTGTGATCGAGGGTGTCGACGGCACAACGTCGACTACTGTGAGTAATCTTTCGTCTGCGGTATCTGAAGTGACCAGGCGTCCGATCCGTGAACTGATCGACGACCGCCAACTGGACGAACTCCTGGCCCGCTCCCGCGACGAGGCCGGAGGGTTACGGCTGACCGGCGAGAACAGCATGCTCGGCGACCTGGTCAAAGCGGTCCTGGAACGAGCGCTGGAGGCCGAGCTGACCGCGCATCTGGGCTACACCAGGCACGCGAGCGAGGGCTACAACTCCGGCAACTCCCGCAACGGAGCGATCAGGAAAACGGTGCAGACCGCGGTCGGCCCGGTAAAACTGTCGGTGCCACGGGACCGGGCCGGAAGCTTCGAGCCGGTGCTGGTGCCCAAGCGCGCCGGCCGGGTCGCGGGCGGCCTGGACGACATGGTGATCAGCCTGTACGCGCACGGGATGAGCGTGCGTGACATCGTCCACCACCTGGAGCAGGTGTATGACACCCACCTGTCGGCCGAGACCGTCTCGCGGATCACCGAGCAGGTGATGGAGGAGGTCAAGGCCTGGCAGCGCCGGCCGCTCGACGCGGTCTACGCGGTGGTGTTCCTGGACGCGATCATGGTCAAGGTGCGCGACAACCACGTCGTGCGGAACAAGCCCGCCTACCTGGCCGTCGGCGTGGACACCGACGGCGACAAGCACGTCCTGGGCATCTGGACCGCCAAGACCGAACCGGGCGCCCGCGTCGCCGGGGAGGGCGCCGGTTTCTGGCGCGGCGTGGTCACCGATCTGCGTAACCGCGGCGTCACCGACATCCTGATCGCCTGCTGTGACGGCCTGTCGGGGTTCGAGGACGCCATCTGCGCCACCTTCCCGCACACCACCGTGCAGACCTGCATCGTTCACCTCATCCGCAACAGCCTGCGGCTGGTGCCGCGCAAGGAACGCGCCGAGGTCGCGGCGGAGATGAAGAGGATCTACACCGCGCCGGACGCCGACGCGGCCCTTGAGGCCCTGGCCGCCTTCGCCGCCACCGCCCTCGGCGCGAGATACCCGCAGGCGGTCAGGGTCTGGGAGAGCGCCTGGGAACAGGTGACGCCGTTTTTGGCCTTCACCCCGGCGGTGCGCAGGCTGCTCTACACCACCAACAGCATCGAGTCCCTCAACTACCAGCTGCGCAAAGTGATCAAGGCTCGGGGGCACTTCCCCGGCGACGACGCCGTCGTCAAGCTGCTCTGGCCGGCCATCGTCAACATCGAGGACAAACGCGCCCGCGAACGTGCCGCCCACCGCGGCCGGGACAGGCATCGCCCCGGTTACCCCGGGCGTCTCATCGAGGGGCAAAGGACTCACGGCTGGTGTGAGGCCCTCAACGAACTCGCTATCGCCTATCCAGGACGAATCGGGTAAAAAACGATCTCAACACCACAAGATCACCTTTACACACTTGAGGTTACAGGCCCAGGTGGTCCACCAGGGCCGAGCGCGCTTGGGGATACAGTCCGGAGACGATGACGACGGGGACGGACATGACAGCTCCTCTCGTAGTGCGGGGTTCACCGTGCGGGTTCACGGTGGGGGTTCGGGGTGCGGGTTCACGGTGGGGGTTCGGGGTGCGGGCCGGTTCTCAGGGAGTGAGGAGGCCGCGCCGGTAGGCGCGGACGAGTCGGCGCGGCACCAGCAGTTCGCGCCCGTCGATGGTGATCGGGACGAGGTCGGGTGCGGTGGCCTTCCACTGTGAGCGGCGGTGGCGGGTGTTGCTGCGGGAGGTCTTGCGTTTGGGGACTGCCATGTCGTGGTGCTCCTACCAGCTGGACTTGGTGACGCCGGGCAGTTCGCCGCGGTGGGCCAGTTCGCGGAAGCGGATCCGGGAGAGCCCGAACTTGCGCAGGTGTCCGCGGGGGCGGCCGTCGGTGCTGTCGCGGTTGCGCACGCGGGTGGCGCTGGCGTCGGGTGGCTGGCGGCTCAGCTCGCGGACGGCCTGGACTCGCTCGTTGGGGGAGCCGGTGCGGATGATCTCCTTGAGCTCGGCCCGGCGCTCCGCGTAGCGGATGACAACGCGTTTGCGTCGCTCGTTGGCTGCGATCTTGCTTTTCTTGGCCATCAGATGCGTTCTCCCCGGGCGCGGATGCGGGCCACGGCGGCCTCGATGCCGATCTTGTCGATGGTCTTGACGGCTCTGGCGCTGAGCGTCAGCCGTACGAAGCGACCCTCGGTGGGCAGCCAGTAGCGCCGTGGCTGGATGTTGGGATTCCAGCGGCGGCGGGTGCGCCGGTGGGAGTGGGAGACGTTGTTGCCGAACACCGGCTTGAGGCCGGTGAGCTGGCAGTGGGCGGACATGCGGTTTCCTTCCCGAAGGGGGCGGGGTCAGGTCTTGCCGTAGCGCTGGTTGAACCGCTCGACCCGGCCCGCGGTGTCGAGGACGCGACTGCGGCCGGTGTAGAAGGGGTGGCTGGCCGAGGAGACGTCGACGTCGACGAGCGGGTAGGTGTTGCCGTCCTCCCACTCGATCGTCTTGCCGCTCGTGATGGTGGAGCGGGTCAGGAAGGCGAAGCCCGCGCTCGGGTCGCGGAACACAACAGGGTGGTAGTCGGGGTGGATGTCTTTTTTCATCGCTTCAGCGGTCCTCTCGGAACAGCACGTGCTGGCGGATGACCGGGTCGTATTTGCGCAGGGTGAGCCGGTCGGGGTCATTGCGGAGGTTCTTGCGGGTCACGTAGGTGTAGCCGGTGCCGCAGTAGATCGCAGCTTGATCACCGGTCGTTGGTCGGCCCGGGTGGCGTCGTTCCACGTCCGACCGGATCGCCGCTGACCTGGTCGACCGGGCTTTTTCCCGGACCGGCCCGAATCAGCGGTGGATCACCGGCATCTGTGGATGGTCCGCCAAGACCTGATGACGTCGTATTGCCTGGTGGCCGACCATGCTCGGGAAGGGGAACCTGAGCTTGTACATGCTTTTTGGCGTTACTCGTACTGCTCGTCGGGGGGTTCGATCCTGGTGAGGCTCTTGCCGGTGAGCTGGGGGTAGATGACGCCGGTGGTCATCTTGCCGAAGGTCTGCGGGATCCAGGTGCCGGTGACCTCGACCCAGGTGTCGGCGGGCGGCGCCTGCAGTCCTTTGACCGCGACCTTCAGGGGGAACGCGTCCGCGGCGCAGCAGGCGATCTGCATGCGGGTGACGTACCATTGCCCCTTCTTCTTCGCGGGGGAGACGAAGCCGGTCAGTTTGACCTCGCGGTCGGTGAGGGACTTCTTGTCGTCGTCCCAGGCACGGCCGATGAAATCGCCGATGGTCATCTCCACAGCGCCGGTGCCGGTGAGCGGGGTGAAGGAGCTCAGGGTCTGGTCGCGGGGCGGTGGGGTGTCGTCGCGGGAGGCGGCGAACGAGCCCAGCGCGGGCGGCGCGATCAGGAAGATCGCGAACACCGGCAGGCACAGCAGCCACGCGACCCGGGGGCCGCCGTGCGCGTGGTCGTGCCCGTCACCGTCGGACCGGTCGCGATCATGCGAGCGGTCGTCGGCGGGTAAGTGATCATGGCTGTCTGAATGGTCACGTGGTTCGTCTTGGGCTGGGTTCTCCTTCGTCCGGGACGCCTGGAGCAGCCCGATGACCCCAAGGCCCACCAGCACTACCCCGGCGCCGATCAGGAATGGCCGGAAGCCGGGTTTGACGTAGTTGAGGTAGGTCGTGGAGAACGCCGAGATCCGCAGCACGGCGCAGCCCAGCAGGGTCAGGAGGAGGTTCTGGGTCACACGGTTCATCGGGGGGGCGCGGATTCCTTCCATCGTGCCGGGGCCCGAGGCCGAGCCGTGGCGTGCCTGGGGGCGCGGGGCGAGGGGGCGGTGAGGTGTGGAGCCTATAGCAGCAACCACCCGAAGAGGGTGCTCACCAGGACGGCGAGGGCGAAGGTCAGCGGGACGAACCTGGCTGTGAAAGCGCCGCCGAATGTGCCGGCCTGCAGCGCGATCAGTTTCAGGTCGACCATCGGCCCGACCACCAGGAAGGCCAGCTTCGCGGTGGGGGAGAACGCGGTCATCGAGGCCGCCACGAACGCGGTCGACTAAAGACCGAATCTCAACAGGCAAAACAGGGCTGTCCCGGCGCATCGCCGGGACGTAGCAGTGCAGGTGGCCGGCGCCCTCCAGCCAGGCCATCGAAGACGCTACGAGCCGGTTGGATGAGGAGGTGTCGGCGGACTCCACAACCACGCGAACGCATCGGGCCGGGGCCGTGCCGGAGAGGATTCGGGGGCGTAGGAGTTGAACGAGTAAGTCCGATGCCCGAGGAACGTGCGGCTCCTTCACGTGTGATGGAACCGCAGGTGCGGGACGACGCTTCGTAGCTTTTCGCAGGTCTCCTCGTATTCGCGTTCCGGGGTGGATTGGCTCATGATGCCTGCCCCGGCACGGAGCCAGGTGCGGTTACCATGCGCGAACAGCGTGCGCAGGACCAGTGCCGCGTCCAGTGAGCCGTCGGTTCCCGCTCGGAACACCGCCCCGCCGTAGAGTCCTCGGGGTTCGGGTTCGTGGCGGTTCAGGGCCGCGAGGGCGGCGCTCTTTGGTACGCCGGTGACGGTGACCGCCGGGAAAAGTGCCGCGAACGCCGACCAGGGGCCGAGATCCTCACGCAACTGCCCGGCGATCCGGGAGGCGAGATGCTGTACCGAGCCACGTGCTTTGACCGTCATGAACTCCTCGATCAGCACCGAGCCGGGCCGGCAGATCGTTTCCATTTCCTCAGCGGCCAGTCGTACCGAGATCGCGTGCTCGTGCACCTCCTTCGGGTCGGTGCGGAGTTCCTCGCGCAGGCGGTCGTTCTCGGCGAGGTCGGGTCCCAGGGCTCGGGTGCCCGCGAGTGGCTGGGTGCGGATTCGGCCGTTCGCCTCCACCTCGACGATGGTCTCCGGGCTGAAGCCGGCGGCTCGCCGGCCGCCGAGGTTCAGCAGGAAGGAACGCGCGGGGGTGTTGGCTCGGCGCCCGGCGAGGTAGGAGGCGGCGAAGTCGGGCTCGTTTCCTTCGGGCAGTACGACGATCCGAGACAGAACGGCTTTTTCCAGGAGGCCCGCGTGGATGTCGGCGACGCTGCGGGCGACGGCGTGGCGGTATGCGGACGCGTCGGAGGCGATGAGGCGTTCGGCTTCCGTTGCGGCCGGTGTGGTCATCGTCGCATCGGCCGGAACGGGATCGTCCGGGTTTTGGAGCAGGGCCGTGACCTTCGCGGCCCAGGCTTCGTCGACGGCTCGTAGTTCGGCCTTCCCTGGGCTGAGGGCTACCTCCACGCAGGGAACCAGGAACGACAGGAGTGGTTGCGTTCCTGCGGCGGTGGGATCACCGTGCAGCAGGTGGGCGAGTTCGAAGGTGGCCCATCCGTACAGGTAACGGGTTCCGTCAGCGCGGTTCCCGAGTGCTGTGAGTGCTTCGGCGATTCTGTCCAGTGGTCGGCCTTCGGTGGCCGCGGTCCACGTGTGTCCGTCGGCGCGGGCGACGACCTCGGTCGCGTCTGCGGTGAGCGTGACGGCGGAGCCTGCCACGAAGTACCAGACCCCGGCGTGCTCGTAGACGGCGTACTGCTCGTCGAGGCCGGCCCTGGTGAGGTGCACGGCCGTGCGGGCCGGTTTGTCCGGGGTGTGAAGCAGGGCTGTGCATTTGAGGGCGGGTACGGCCCGCGCCCAGTCCGCCCATGGTTCGGATTGCCTGGCGGTCATCGTTGTGCTCCTTGCCGTGCGGTGTTCTCGTGCTTCGGTGGACGTGCCGGTCGGGGCCGCTGCGGTCACGGGGCCACTTCCAGCCGCCAGCCGTCCGCGTTGGTGCGCTGTCGCCAGAAGTCGGCGTAGGTGCCGTCGGCGGTGGTGAGTTGAGCGTGCGTGCCGCGTTCGGTGATCCGCCCGTTCTCCATGACGAGGACCTGGTCGGCGGCCAGTACGGTACTGAGGCGGTGGGTGATGACGAGCAGTGTTTTCTCGGTGGCCAGGGCTTGGACCGTGGACGTCAGCACGGCCTCGTTCTCCTGGTCGAGCGCGGCGGTCGCCTCGTCCAGGATGAGAATCGGCGCGTCCTTGAGCAGGGCGCGGGCGATGGAGACACGCTGACGCTGTCCGCCGGACAGGGCGGTACCGCCCTCGCCGACCCGGGTGGCCCAGCCGTCGGGCATTTCCTCCACCACCCGGTCCAGCCCGGCCATGACCGCGGCGCGGCGCAGTTTCTCCTCGCTGGCGTCTGGATCACCGACGCGGACGTTGTCCTCGATCGTGCCCTCGAAGAGGTAGACGTCCTGGAAGACGATCGAGACGGTCGCGGCCAGGTCCTCGGAGGTGATGTCGCGGACATCGACTCCCCCGATGCGGATCGTGCCGCCGGTGGTGTCCCAGAAGCGGGCCAGCAGTCGGGCGACGGTGGTCTTGCCGGCGCCGGAGGGCCCAATGAGAGCGGTCATGCTGCGCTCGGGGATGCGAAAGCTCACATCGGAGAGCAACTCGGCTTCTGGATCGGTGAGAGAGGTGGAGCCGCCCATGGTGTCGTGCCGGTAGCCGAAGCGGACCGCGTCGAACTCCACGTCGGCTCCATCCGGCAGCCGGGGCTCGGCCGGTTGCGGGAACGGTTGCCGGCCGAGTACGGCGTCCAGCCGTTCCAGGCTGTTGCGGGCGATCCGCATCCCGGCGCCCAGGTCGGCCGCGCTGGACAGGCTGTCGGTGAGTCGGCCGACGAGCACCAGCAGGGCCAGCAGGGTCGCCACGTCCAGGGAGCCGCCCAGAGTCCAGGAGACTCCCAAAGCCAGCAGGAGGGCGAAGACCGTACGGGTGGCGAAGGCGAAGGAGACCAGACCCGGTACGCCGCGGTGAATCAGTCGGCGGTCGGCACGCGACTCCGCCGCCAGGGCGTCGTCGAGTGCCCCGTAGCCGTCGACGGTCCGGCCGAAGGCGCGCAGTATCGGCTGGTTCTGCGCGAACTCCAGGACACGGTCGGCTGATTCGCCGATCGCTGTGTCGCGTCCCCGATCCAGCCTGCTCATCACGGAGGTGCTCCACAGGTGTACCGCCAGTAGCAACGGTGCGCACAGCAGCAGCACGAGCGCGACCCGGCCGTCGAGGAAGAAGGTAGCGGCCACGATGGTGAGTGGGGTGAGGACCGAACTGGTCAGCGGACGCAGCAGGTGCGCCGGCATGTTCATCACCTGGATGATGTTCTGGCCGGCCAGGCGGCTGAGTTCGGCGGCACGCCCGGGGGTGAACCAGCCGATGGGCAGGTCGAGGGCGCGGTCGGCGAGTCGCCGGTGCAGCACCCGCGAGAGTCGGGAGCCGACGGTGAAGCCGCTGCTCAGAGCGACGGCTTGGAGGGCGGCGTAGGCCAGTGAGCAGACCGTCAGGACGGTGAGCCACGGCCACACCTCGCCCGGGTTCTCACCGAGCAGGGCACGCAGCACCGGCACCAGCAGGGTGAAGGCGAGGCCCTGGAGGATGGCTGCGCCCGCCAGCACGACGAGGAGACGGTTCAGGAAACCGGATCCCTCGGGTCCAAGGACACGGTAGAGATGACGGATCATCGCGGGGTTCTCCCTGGGGAGGCGTCGAGGTTGCCGCGGACGGTTAGTGCCGTGGGGGCCAGGGCGGCTGATGTGGTGGGGGTGGGTGCTGTTTCGTCGCCGGCCTGTGCCGCCTCCTGGGCTCTCCACAGCTGGGCGTAGCGGCCTTCGGCGGCCAGCAGGTCCGAGTGGCGGCCTTGTTCGACGATCTGCCCGCCGTCGAGCACCGCGATCTGGTCGGCGTGGCGGACGGTCGCCAGCCGGTGGGTGATGACGAGCAGCGTGCGACCGGCGGCCAGGGTGGACAGCGCGTTCTGGATCAGCGCTTCGGAGTAGGGGTCGGCATAGGCGGTGGCCTCGTCCAGGACGAGGACGGGGGCGTCGGCGAGTAGGGCGCGGGCGATGGACAGGCGTTGTTGTTCGCCACCGGAGAAGGAGACGCCGGTGGTGACCTCGGTGGCGTAGCCGGCGGGCAGTTCGGTGATCGGGTCATGGATCTGGGCGGCGCGGGCGGCCTGTTCGACCTGGTCGTCGTCGGCGGAGGGGCGGCCGAGGCGGATGTTGTCGGCGACGGAGGCCCGTAGCAGTCGCACGTCCTGCAGGACGAAGCCGACGTGGCGGTAGAGGTCGGCGGCGGGTATGTTGCGGACGTCGGCACCACCGATGGTGATGGTGCCTGCCGTGACGTCGTGGAAACGCAGAAGCAGTGAGGCGAGGGTGGATTTACCCGATCCGGAGGGGCCGACGAGCGCGGTGACGGTGCCGGGTTTCAGGTCGAGGTCGATGCCGCTCAGGGCGTCGGTGCGGCCGTCGTAGGAGAAGGACACCTCGCGCATCGAGATGCGGGAGTCCTGGGGGATGGCGGGTGTTGTGCTCTGTGGCAGGACCGGGGTGTCGAGCAGGGCGGAGATGCGGGTGGCGGCGGCCTGGCCGGCTCGGATCTGCTGGATCCGGGGGCCGACCACGCCCATGGGGGCGGCGACGGCCGGTCCGAGCAGGATGAACGGTATGAGGTTTGCGGCGGTCGTCCATCCGCCGGTGACGAACACGGCTCCCACCAGGGCCAGCAGGAGCAGGACGACGGCCGGGGAGACGACGAGCAGGGCCGCGGTGGAGGTGACCAGCGTGGTGCGGACCCAGGAGGTGAAGAAGTCGGAGAAGCCGTCGGTGGCGGTCAGGAAGCGTTCGTGGACCTTACGGCTTCGGCCGAAGGTCTTCAAAACGGCGATGCCGTTGGAGAACTCTACGGCGGCTGAGGAGATCTGGCCCAGGGCCGCCCCGTACTCGGCCATCTGCGCCGCCGCTCCGGCCATGGCCCGGCTGAACAGGTAGGCGCCGAGGGTCAGGGGTAGCACGCTGAGCAGCGCGAGCCGCCAGTCGAGGGTGAACAGGTAGACCAGCGCGAGAAGCGGGGCGGTGAGGACGGCGGTGACGTCAAGGAGGGTGTGGGCGACGAGCGTGTGCAGAGCGTGCACGTCGTCCTGTACGGCGCGTTTGATCTCCCCCGCGCCCCTGGAGGTGATCCATCCCAGCGGCAGGCGGCCGGTGTGCTCGGCCAGTCGGCGGCGCAGCGCGAGTTGCAGGTCGTTGTCGGCGAGATGGCTGACCACCCCGGCGGCGGATCCGAGGAGCAGGGCCGCGAGGCCGGACAGGCACGCGAGGGTGACCAGCGGCCAGAGGTCCTCGCCGAGGGGAGGGGAGCCGTTGGTGAGGTGGACGGCGATCCGGGCGACGGCGATGAAGGGGATGACTCCGGCCAGCGCGCCGGCGGCCTGCAGGGCGACGGCCAGGGCGAGGCGGCCCCGGACCTGGCGCAGGATGCCGCGCAACGGTGGCACTTTCGGGGCGTCCGACGGGGCCGGGCCCGGGGAGGCGCCGGGTGTGTCGGGAGCGCCGGAGGCGTCGGGGACGCTGTGTAGACCGGGCGCGCCGGGCTGCTGCGGGCCTCGGTGGCGTGAGGTGGGTTGGGTCATTTGACGAGGACTCCGATTTCGGGGATGGCCTGGCCGCCGGCCTCGGTGATGCGGCGGCTTGTCATTCCCGCCTCGCGGGCGAGCCGGGCGACGTCGAAGGTGTGCCAGTCATAACTGTCGGTGACCTCGCGAACGGTGCGACCATCTCGCAGGACCTTCCAAGTGGTGGTGAATCGCATGGCGTCGTCCTGGGCGGGCTCGCCGCCGATCCACCACTCATAGGTCTGGCGGCCGATGGTCTCTCGCAGGGACATCACCGGTGGGATGACGCGTGGAGCGGAGACCCCCATTAACTCGACGACGATGAGACCGCCGTCGGGTAGCCGGTCGCGGAGCCTGCGCCACAGGGCGCCGCGTTCGGTGGTGGTGAGATGTCCGGCCACGCCGAAGATCACTACCGCGGAGAGCCGTTCGGGGAGTTGGAGGTCCTGCGCCGAGCCGTCGACGACGGTGACGCGGCGGCGCAGGTCCGCCTCCCGGGCGATTCGAGAGGTGAGGACGGCCCGCATGGTGGCGGAGGGCTCGGCGGCGATGATCTCCGCTTGTGGCAGCGCGGCCGCGATGACCTCGGTGATCCGGCCGGTGCCGGCGCCGATTTCCAGGACGGGGCCGTAGGAGACGTCGACGTGGGCCAGTACACGGGTGAGCGGTGGTCCGCTGCTGGCGGTGTGGCGGGTGGCGACCATCTCGTAGAACTCGGCCGAGGGTGAGTAGTAGTCGATCATGGGGTTCTCCTGGTTGTGCGGACGCGGCCGGGTGGTCAGGGGGTGCTGGGCCACCGGTGAGCGCCCATGGCCAGCGACGGATCCAGGCGGCGAAGTATCGCCGTGACGACCTCCTGGCGTCGTGGAGCGAGGTAGAAGTGGTCGCCGGGGAAGGTGTGGACCTCGGTGCGGGCAGTGGTGAGATCCGCCCATCCGCCGGCGCGGTCGCGACCGCTCTGCGGGGTCAGCTCCGGATCGGTCTCGCCGGTGAACACCTCGATCGGACAGCGCAGCGGGGGCAGGGGGATCGGGCGGTAGGTTTCGATGAGGCGGTAGTCGTTGCGCACGTAGCCGAGTACCACCGGGCGCAGATCGGGATCGGCCAGCACTTCGTCGCTGGTGCCGCCGAGCCGTTGCAGTTCCCGGCACAGGAGGTCGTCGCTTTGCCGGTGGACCTCGCCGACGGTGGCGGTGCCCGGGGCCTCGCGGCCGGACACGAACAGCCGTCGCGGGCCGAGCGTCTCGCGGCGCCGTAGGTCGCGGGCCACCTCCCAGGCGACGGCCGAGCCCATGCTGTGACCGAACAGGGCGTAGGGGCGGTCGAGTAACGGCACCAAGGCGTCGGTGACGGCCGTGACCAGCTCGTCCATCCGGTCCACCAGGGGATCTTCGAAGCGGTCCTCCCTGCCCGGGTACTGGATGCCCCACAGCTCGACCTCCGGCGGCAGCAGGGCCGCCCAGGGGCGGTAGAAACTGGCGCCGCCACCGGCGTGCGGGAGGCAGATCAGCCGTAGCCGGGCCGCCGGCCGCGGGCTCCAGCACCGGATCCACGGGCCGAAACGCCGCGGCGCCGGGTGGGGTTTGGTGCCTGTCCACGGGGCGGGCACGCCGGGATGGGCACTCACCACGTCACCGGCAGCCGCTCGATGCCGAAGGTGGCGGAGTCGTGTTTGAAGTCGATCTCCTCGTCCGGGGCTGCCAGGCGCAGCGTGGGCACGCGGCGGATCAGTGTCTCCAGGGCCACCTCAAGCTCCAGCCGGGCCAGGTGCTGGCCGATGCACTGGTGGACGCCGTAGCCGAAGGCGACGTGGTGGTTGTCCGGGCGTTGGAAGTCGACCCGGTCGGGGTCGGGGAACTGCTCGGGGTCGTGGTTGGCGCCGGCCAGCAGAGCGATGACGCCGTCGTCGGCGGGTATCACCGTGCCGGAGATCTCGATGTCCTGGGCGGCGACCCGCAGCGGGATGGAGTCGGCGATCGACATCACCCGCAGGAACTCGTCGACGGCGGCCGGCATCAGGGAGGGGTCGGCTCGCAGTTCCTCCATCAGATTCGGCCGCTGGAGAAGCAGCAGGGTGCTCAGGGCGATCATGTTCGTGCTGGTCTCGCGTCCGGCGTTGATGGTGATGCCCACGGTGGACAGCAGTTCGGGCAGGGTGACGTTGCCGGTCTGCAGGTGGTTGACGACGAGTTTGGAGAGCAGGTCGTTGCCCGGTTGCTCCTGCCGCTGGGCCACCAGGTCGGAGATCAGGGCGAACAGTCCGCCCAGTGCCTCGGCGACCTGTTCGGCGGTGCTGTGGCGGGAGCCGGAGATGCGGGTGACGTCGCGGAAGAACTCCAGGTTTTCTGCGGGGATGCCCAGCAGTTCGCAGATCACGGAGGTGGAGACGGCGTTGGCGTAGAGGGGGATGAAGTCGACGGGTGCTTCGGTCGCGAGTATGGAGTCCAGGAGGCCGTCCACGATGGTCTGCACGGCGGGCCGCATGGCACGGATCCGGCGGACGGTGAACTCCGGCAGCAGCATCCGGCGGTAGCGGGTGTGCTCGGGGGCGTCGGTGCGGATGAAGGGGCGCAGCCGGGCCCCGATCTCCTGCTCGCCCTCGCCGAGGGCGGGGAAGTTGGGGCGGCGGATGTCGGCGCTGATCCGCGGGTCGGCGAGCAGTTCGCGGACGTCCTCGTAGCGGGAGGCCACCCAGGCCTCGCGTCCGGTGGGCAGGGTGACCCGGGCGACGGGTTCGAGGGTGCGCAGGCGGGTGTACTCCTCGGGTGCGGAGAAGGGGCAGCCCCGGCGGATGGGGAAGTTCTGCGGGCGGGGGGCGTCCAGCGCGGGGATGGAGGCGGCCTCGCCCGTAGCAGACGCGGGTGCGGAGGAGGGCACGCTGGAAGGTGTGGGCGGGTTCATCGGTCATCTTTCGTCGTTGGCGAGGAGGGGAGAAAGAAGAGAGGAGAGGGTCAGGGGAGAGCGGGGCCTGGGGTGGGAACAGGGGAGGCAACGACCGGCTGGCGGGTGAGCTCGGCCAGCGGCGGCGCACCGGGCCGGGTGGGCAGCAGCCGCGCGTGCAGCCCAGCCTCCTCGGCCACCTGCCGCAGCCCGAAGGGAATCCATCGGTAGGAGTCGTGCACCAGGCGTAGCGGGATGTCCTCGTCGTCGAGGTACACCCGCCAGGTGGTGTGCAGCCGCATCGTGGCGGGGGCGTCCTGGTCGGGGGCGCCGGAGAACCACCATTCGTAGCGGTGGTGGCCGGCTCGGGCGGTGGCCATCCGGGTCTCGGGAAGGAGTAGAGGCTTTTCCATCCCCATGAGTTCGACGATGACGACGCCCTTCGGGGACAGGCGTCGCAGCAGGCGCTCCCACAGCCGTCGGCGTTGCCCGGCGTCCAGGTGGCCGAGTACACCGCACAGCAGGACGGCGCTGACGTGGTCGGGCAGCTCCAGCTCCGGAGCGGCGTCAGCGGTGATCGTCACCCTGGGGCGCAGGTACGGGTCGCTGAAGACGCGGCTGGTCAGGACGGCCCGCATGCCGGTGGCCGGTTCGCAGGCGAGGATCTCCGCGTCGGGCCGGGCCCGGGCGACGGCCTCGGTCAGCAGGCCGGTACCGGCTCCGATGTCGAGCACCGGTCCGTGTGAGAGGTCCGCGCCGGCCAGTGCCCGTGCGACGGCGGGAGCGCTCGCGCCGGCGGTGTGTTCGGTGGCGATGAGATCGAAGAACTCGGCCGACGGCGTGTACGGAGGCGCCGCCTCGGTGTCTGCGGACGACTCCGATGGGGGGGCCGGCCGGGATCCGGTGTCCGTGGGGGGTTCGGGGGAGGGGATCGGTTTTCGCGCTTCAGCCGGGGCCGGCGGAGCGGGGAACAGCTCGCCGGCTGGAAGGGGGTGTGGCGCGGGGGGCCTGATGATTTCCGGTGGCCCGAGTCGTGCGGCCAGATCGGACCAGATGCGGCACATCGTCAGGTCGTACTGCGCCGCCCGCAGGACGTCTTCGCTGTCGGTCACGGCCGCTCGCAGCCCGTCGAGCGCGCGGCCGACGGCCTGGGGCCACAACTCGGTGAACACCTCGCGGAACGTCCCGGTGTCGCCGATGACCGAGGTCGTCGTGAGGTCGAGGTCGTCGGTGCCCGGCCCGTCGAGTACGAACCGGCGGTCGGCGTCCCGGTTGACGTGCAGGCGTGGGCTCCACAGCAGCGGCCCGTGGGTGTCGGCCAGGGTGAGGACCCCACCCTCGGTGCCGAGCGATACCCGGTGCCAGTGCAGGGCGTGGTTGTCGCGGTCGGCGGGGTCGAGCTGGTGGTGGACTCGCACGGTCAGCGCTACCCCGCCGAGGACTCCCTGCAGGAGGCGGAACGGCTGTGTGCCGACCTCCGCGGGCAGGGTCAAGGGGTCGGTGAACCGCCAGGGGCGCAGCGAGCCGAGGGCTCGCCCGAGGATGTCCACCATCGGTTGCATCAGGTGGACGGGGGTGGCGGCGTCGATGAACAGCGGCTTTTGGCGGGTGGTGAGCCTGCGGGCGGCCTGGATGAACGCGCGCACCGGCTCGACGTGCGGGTAGTGCGTGTTGAGCCGGTACTGCACGCGGTGGCGTCGGGCGAGTTTCAGGCACTCGGTCAGCTCGTCGAGATGAACGGGGTGTTCCTGCAGGACATGGAGGCCGCGGCCGATCAGGGCCTTGGCCAGTGCGGTTCCCTCTCCTCCCGATATCGATGAGCCGACCACGACGCACGCCGCGTCGATGTCATCCGGTAGCTGGTCGACCTCGGTGTGGTGGGGGATGCCGAGGCGCCGCGCGTAGGCGCGGGAGGCGGCGGAGCCGCGGCTGAGGATCGCGGCCAAGGTGTAGCCGGGGTGGGCCAGGACGGCTTCGGCGTAGAAGCGGCCGAAGTTGGTGCCGCAGACGACCATCCGCAGCGGGGGGTGCCCGTTCACAGGACGCCCTCCTCGGCCGGATCGTCGGCGCACGGCTCATCGGCGGACCTGGACAGCTCGAACCGATCGACGGCTCCGCCGCCGCGGAGCCAGTCGGCGACGGTGTCCGGGTCGAGCACATCGCAGGCGAAGTGCACGCCGGGCGGGACGGTCGCGCGCAGGATCGCGTCCACGGCCAGCGCCCCGACGGCGGCGGTGAGCCGGTAACTGCTGGCGGTGTGTACCGTCAGCCGGCGCCACGCGGGCCGGCCGGCCGAGGTGCCGGTCAGCTGGAAGTCGAGTACGTAGTAGGGCGTGCGCCCGGCCAGGTCGAGGTTGGCGGCCAAGATCAGCCGGGCGGCGAGTTCGCCGAGGTCGGCTCCCGCAGCGAGGCGGCCCGGCAACAGGTTCAGCAGGGCGCGTACCTGCGGGCCGGGGTGGACGTTGAACCAGTCCACCCGATCCAGCCCAAGACGCGTGGCCAAGCGTTCGCTCTCGCCGCTGAGGAAGGGCTGCACGGCCACCCGGCCGGGAAAGCAGGGGATTTCGGCGTCCTCGACGGCCCGCAGCGCCCGGGAGAGGCGGCGCCCGCCGCGGACGGCGGCCAGCGGTTCCCCGTAGGCGGCGCCGTTCGCGCCGCCCGCGGTGAGGGAGAGCATCAGGTCGACGGCCACGGTCGGGGAGCAGGACTCCAGGCCGCCGCAGTGAGCGGTCAGCGCCGATACCTCGTCCAGGTCCTGGCGGGCGAGCCAGCGCGGCAGGATGGCGGACAGGCCGGGCAGCGCTCCCGCGGACAGGATCACACTGCGGCCCTCGCGGGCCGGGTCGCCGTCGTTGAGCAGGTCTTCGGCGGCCGGGTCGTCGCCGGCCACGTCGACGCAGTGCGCTCCGGCGGCCAGCGCGGCCGAGGCCACGGTGGCCCTGAGCCGGTAGGTCGGGCCGACGCAGTTGAGGACAACGTCGCATCCTTGTGCGAAGGCGGCCAGGCTCGCGGTATCTTCGACGTCGGTCCGGACGATGTCGCCGCGGCCGGCGAGCTCCTGGTCGGCCACGGCCCGCAGCGCGTCCACCCGGCGCCCGCCCAGGCGCAGCGCGCCGTGGCCGAGGTCGCGCAGTTCGCGGACCGCGGCCCGGCCCACCGCTCCGGAGGCGCCCAGCACCCCGATGATGCGCGTGCCGTTCATCGGGTCACCGCGCCGTTGGTCAGCTCGGTGAGGATCTTCAGCACCGCGGGGGCGTGCTCGGCCGACAGGCAGCTGAAATGGTCGCCGCCGATGTCGACGATCTCCAGGTCGCCCAGGGTGAGCTCCTGCCAGTACTCGGTGACGGCGGCCTTGCTGCCGGGGAACGGGTAGGCGCCGTCGTGTCGCAGGAAGGTGATGTCGCCGGCGTAGGGTTCGGCGGTGTAGCGGGTGATGGCGAAGACGCTTTGGCGGTAGGCGGAGAACAGCCGGGTCATGTGGTCCGGTTCGTAGCTGCCGGCCGAGGCGGGTACCGCCTCGCACATCCGGGCGATGCGCGTGGCGCGGGGTACCGTGGCCAGGTTCCGGAAGCAGGCGGCGACGTCGGCGTACTTTCCGGTGAGGGCGGCGAGTCCGCCGTCGGGCAGGACGCCGGGGCTGCCGGCCAGCACGGCGTCGGTGGCGGCCGCCACTCGGTACTGGTCGTCGGGGAAGCCGAGGTCGGCCGGGTCGATGCCCATCATCACGGCGAAGGAGTACTCCGACAGCAGTTCGTCGTCGAGGCGGAACCTCGGGCTGTGGCTGCTGATGACCGTCAGGCTCTCCACCTGGGCGCCGGACTCGGCCAGGTTGCGGGCCACCTCGGTGGCGATCAGGCCGCCCAGGCAGTACCCCACGATGTGGAAGCGCCTGCCGCCGCCCGCGGTCAGCGCGCGGGCGTAGTCGGCCGCGAGTTGCTCGATGAGCCCTTCGGGCGGGGCGGCCAGATAGCGGTCGAGGCCGGGGACCTCCAGGCCCACGACGTCGGCGACTCCGGGGGAGCGCCGCCTGATCTCGGTGACCAGCGCCCGGTACGGCATGATCGTCCCGGTTCCTGCGTGGACGAGGACGGTGGTGGGCTCGTCCGCCGAACGGGCGCCGTGCAGGTGGATGACGGGATCGACGGGCGCGTCAGGCCGGTCGGCCGGAGACTCGCCGGTGAGGCCGCGCAGGAAGGCGGCGAGGCCGGCCACCGTCGGGCGCCGCAGCATGTGCCTCAGCACGACCTCCCACTCCAGGTCGGCGGCCTGCGGTATCCGCTCTCGTAGCCGGCCGACCATGCGGGCGACGAGCAGGGAGTCTCCGCCCAGGGCGAAGAAGTCGTCGGTGCGGCCGACGTGCTCCACGGCCATCAGTTGCGCCCACAATTCGGCGAGTTTGCTCTCCAGTTCGTCCATCGGCCGCTCGTCGGCGGCCGGAGCCGCCTGCGTGCCCTCGCGGGGCAGCCAGGAGCGCAATTGGTTGCGGTCGGTCTTGCCGTTGGCCGTGCGGGGCAGGGCGTCGACGATCTGCCACAGCGACGGAACCATGTACTCGGGTAGCCGGGTGGACACACCGCGTGTCAGCTCGCCCGCCGTGACGTGGGCGCGGTCGGCCTTCAGGCGGGCGAGGAAGAGTTCCTGGCCGGTGGCGGCCAGCGGGTCGCCCACTTCGGGAAGCGAGACGACGTCCACCGCTTCGTGCCGGTCCAGCAGGTCCAGCCATTGTGGCCGGGTGAGGAAGGACTGCCCGTTGTGTGCCCTGTGGTCGGTCCAGGTGCGTCCGGCGACCTCCAGGAACTCCATGGACACCAGCAGCGGGTAGTGGTCGTCGCGGGTGTTTTCCACAAACACCAGGTGGCCGCCGGGTACCAGCAGCTCACGAAGCCGGGCGAGTGTGGCCTCGGTGTCGCAGGCGGCGTGCAGGGTGTTGGCGCACACCACGACGTCGAAGGAGTTGGGGATGAATCCCTGTTCGCGGATGTCGTTGTCCACGTCGAGGCGTTCGTGGCGCACCCAGGGGTGGTCGGCGAAGCGCTCGCGTGCCTCGTTGAGGAAGAACGCCGACGGGTCGGTGAACACGTAGTCCACGCCGTATTCGGCGAGGAGCGGCACCAGTTCGCCGGTCGTGCCGCCGACGCCGCCGCCGACCTCCAGCACGCGCAGCCGCTCCTCGCCCGCGTGGTCGGCGGCGATCTCTCGCACGGCGGCCACCAGGGCTTGGTTGAGGTGGCGGATGGCCAGGTTGTCACGGTAGGCGGCGTCGGCGGCCTCCGTGGCCGCCCCGGGGAAGAGCAGCGCGCGGATGTCGAGGTCGCCTGAGATGAGTTCGGGCAGCCGGTCGGCGCAGGTGCGCATGACCTCGAGCAGTTCGGTGCTCCAGCCGACCTCTCGCTCCAGTGCGGTGGCGCGCTGCCAGGTGTGCTCCAGATCTGCTGCGGAGGTCGGGTGCAGCCCGCCGAAGGTCGCGGCGGCGTCGTCGTGCGACAGCCGGCCCCGGCTGGTGAGTGCGCGCAGCCAGCGGCGTAGGACATGGCGGTGACGCGGGGTGGAGCGCAGCGCGGTGTAGATCTCCTCGGCGGTGTGCCCGGCGGTATCGGCGAACAGGCCGGCGCCGGTGAGCACCCGGCTCATCACCGAGAGCGCGACCTCGTCGAGCGTGTCGAGGAAGGCGGTCAGCCGTTTGCTGTCGATCTTGGCGGAGGCCTCGTGTACGGCGTGCGCGGCGGCCTGGCGTGCGCGGGTGGCGGACGGGGGGGCGGGTTCGTCGGACCCGTGGTGTGCTGTTTCGACGAACGCGGCCAGGCGGCGCCCGCCTGAGGCGGAGTCGTCGACCAGGACCGCCCCCACGCCTACCGAGGGGTGTGCCTGTAGGGCGGCCTCGATCTCGGCGAGTTCCACCCGGTAGCCGCGGATCTTCACCTGGGCGTCCTCGCGGCCGAGGAACTCGATGTCCCCCTCGGGCAGGTAGCGGCCCAGGTCGCCGGTGCGGTAGATCCGTTCACCGGTGGCCGGATCGGTGATGAAACGTTCCGCGGTGCGGGCCTGGTCGCCGAAGTAGCCCATGGCCACTCCGGCTCCGCCGATGTACAGCTCACCGGTGACCCAGTCGGGCTGGGGCTGCAGGGCGTGGTCGAGTACGGTGAGGCGCTGGTTGGTCAGCGGACGGCCGTAGGGGATGCTGGGCCGGTTGGTGTCCACCGCGCCGACGGGGTGTGCGATCGACCAGATGGAGCCCTCGGTGGCGCCGCCCAGGGAGATGACCTCCAGGCCGGGCAGGATCGTCCGCGCCTCGTCGGGCAGGGTGATCGGGATCCAGTCGCCAGACAGCAGGGCCAGGCGCAGCGTGCCGTCTTGGCCGGGAGGCTCCGAGCGCAGCCAGTCGCAGAGCATCTGCAACTGGCCGGGCACTGAGTTCCACACCGTGATGCCGTGGGCGGAGATGAGGTCGGCCCAGTGAGAGGGGTCGCCGCGGCGCCCGGCCTCGGGCAGTACCAGCGTGCCGCCTGCCGACAGCGGACCGAAGATGTCGTAGACCGACAGGTCGAAGCCCAGCGCGGCGATGCCGAGGACGCGGTCGTCACCGGTGAGGGCGTAGCGGTGGTTGATGTCCTGGACCGTGTTCAGGGCGGCCCGGTGGCTGATCATCACGCCCTTGGGCGTGCCGGTGGAGCCGGAGGTGTAGATGATGTAGGCCAGATCGTCGGGGGCGGCGCGGCGCGGCGGGGCGGCGTTGGGCGCGACGGCCTCGGGCAGCCGGTCCACCACGACGGCCGACACGCCGTCCGGTAGATCGTCGATCTCCGCCAGCCAGGACTGGGTCAGCACGGTACGGACGGCGGCGTCGGCGAGGATCGTGTCGCGGCGGGCCGGGGGCTGCGCGGTGTCGACGGGCAGGTAGGCGCCGCCGGCCAGCAGCGTGCCCAGCACGGCGACGACCTGCTCCCAGCCCTTGTCCATCCAGATGGCCACCGGTTCGGCGGGGCGCAGCCCGGCTGCGACCAGCAGGTCGGCCACCTGCGCTGCCCGTCCGAGCAGCTGACGGTAGGTCAAGGCGCGGTCCGGGGACTGTACCGCGACCGCGTTGGGGGTGGCCAGGGCACGGGCCAGGACCGGCTCGTGAAGCAGTGAGTCCGGCAACGGGCCCTGCGTCGCGTTGACCTCGATCCGGCGGGCAGCCTGCGCCGCGGGCAGTTCGACGCGGGCCGGCTGCTCCCAGGCGTCCTCGGCGTCGGCGCCTTCGGCCGCCAGCAGTTCGACCAGCGTGACGTAGGCGCCGAACATGTCCTCGGCGACGCCGTCGGGCAGGGCGCCCTCGCGGATGTCCCAGGACATGACCAGCCTCTCGCCCCGCTCCATGACCTGGCAGTCCAGCCACACCTGCGGAGTTTGGGTGAGTGCGTAGGAGACCTCCGGCGGGATGCCGCCCGGTGCTCCGGCGCCGCCCAGGGCGCTGGTGAAGACGACCGGCATCAGCACGGGGGCGCCGGCCCGGCGCGACAACTCGGCCAGCACCTCCGAGCCGGTGAACAGCGGGTGTTGCAGGTCTTCCAGCAGTTGGGCGCCGGTCTCCCGGACCCGCTCGGTGAAGGAGGCCGGCGCGGTCAGGTCCACGGCGAGCAGCTCCACCGAGGTGAAGTCACCGACGAGGCGGCCGATGTCCTCGTGCAGCGCCGGGCGGTCCACGGTCGGCACGTTGAGGGTGAAGCGCGCGGTGCGCGACCAGCGGCCGACGATTTCGGCGTACGCCGTGAGCAGCACCGTGGAGACGGTCAGTCCGCGTCGTCCGGCGCGCTCGGTCAGGCGCTGCCTGGCGGCCATCGGCAGCGGCCGCTCCAGGCGGCGGAAACGGACGTCACCGTCGTCTGGGTGTTCGGTGGCGGCCCAGGTCTCGGCGGTCGGCAGTTCCGGCGGGGGCGGCAGCTCCTCCAGCCGCGCCGTCCAGTACTCCCGGTCCCGCAAGTAGGCGGGGGTGTCCGTCAGGGCTCGCCGGGCCAGGACGTAGTCCCGGAAGGTGATGCCGAGCGGGGCCGGTGCGCCGGTGCCGTCCCGGTACAGGTGGTGGAACTCGGCCAGCAGGATGCGCAGGCTGGCGTGGTCGACGGTGAGCATGTCGAACGACAGGTGCAGCACGGCACGCCCGGGGACCCGGGTGATGTGCACGTCGAACAGCGGCCAGCGGTCGGTGGGTCCTCGGCGCAGCGACATCCTGGCGCGGGCGTCGTTCAGGGCGGCGTCGGCCTGCGCCGTGTCGGCGGTAGCGGTGTCGGTGACGCGCAGCTCGGGGGTCTGCGGCAGCACCTGCTGGTATCCGTCGGTGTGGACGACCGCGCGCAGCATGTCGTGCCGTTCGATCAGGTGCTGCCAGGCGGCGGTGACGCGGTCGGTGTCGAGTTCGGCGTAGTCCAGCTCGACGTAGGCGTGGCAGGCGACACCGCCGTAGGCGTAGGCGTCGGCCCGGCCGATCAGGTAGGCGGCCTGGATGCCCGTCAGGGGGAAGGGGTCGTGGCGGCCGGCCTCGTCGTGGTGCAGGGGGCGGCTGTTCTGCTCGTCGGCCAGGTGTCGCAGGATCGCGTCCTTGTGGGCGCGCAGCTCGGCGCGCCGCTCGTCGGTGAGGAAGCCCTTGGGTGCCCGGAAGCGCAGTTGCCCGTCCTGAGCCCACACGACCACGCCGTCACGTGCGTATCCGGCCAGCAGCTCGGTGATGTTCACAGTTCTCCGATTTCGACGTCGGTCGCGCCGGCGACCGTTGCGGTGATCTCCGCGCCGAGCGCGGCGATGGTCGGTGCGGCCAGGAGGGTGCGGATCGTGATGCCGGTCCCGAAACGGCGTTCGATCGCTGACACCAGGCGGATCGCGGACAGGCTGTCCCCGCCGGTGGTGAAGAAGTTGGCGTTGCGGTCCAGCGCCGAGCCGGGCAGCTGGGCGTCCCACAGCCCGGCGAGGGCGGTCTCCACCTCCCCCTGGGGCGGCTCGGCATTGGCCGAGGAGGTGTCCCGGGCGGCCAGCAGGGCCAGTTCGGCGCGGTCGATCTTGCCGTTGGCGGTCAGCGGCAGCGCGGCGAGCAGCAGCACCCGGGAGGGGATGGCGTAGGCGGCCAAGCGCTCGCCGAGCCAGCGATGGAGCCGGTCGGCAAGTCGTGTCGCGTCCGGGCCGGCAGCGTCGTGGGCGATGAGGGGATCGTCGGGGAGCTCGCGGGGAACGGCGAAGGCGACCAGCCGCCGGGCGGTGCGCTCTCCCGCGGCCACCACGGCGGCCCGGGAGATGTCCGGGTGGGCTTCGATGGCCGCCTCGACCTCGCCGGCCTCGATGCGATGCCCGGCGATCTTCAGCTGGGTGTCCAGCCGGCCGAGGAACTCCAGGAGCCCGTCCGAGCGGTAGCGGCCCAGGTCGCCGGTGCGGTACCAGCGCTGCCCGTCGTGGGTGGGGAACTTCTCCGCGGTGCGGCGCGGATCGTCCAGGTATCCCATGGCCAGCCCCGCGCCGCCGATCCACAGTTCGCCGGGCGTCCAGTCGGGGCAGTCGCGGCCGAAGCCGTCGACGACGCGGTAGCGCTGCCCGGTCAGCGGGCGCCCGTAGGGGATGGACGCCCAGCTGGGGTCCACCTTCTCGACGGTGAGGGTGTTGGACCACACCGACGCCTCGGTCGCGCCGCCCATGGCGACGAACCGGCAGGGCCGCACGGTGAGTGCCCGCAACCGGCCCGGCAGGTCCAGGCCGATCCAGTCGCCGGAGACCAGTGCGACGCGCAGCCCTCGCAGCGTTTCGCTGTCGGCTACGGCGTGCTCCGCCGCGTCCAGGAGAAGGTCCAGGAGCGCCGGCACGGTGTTCCACACCGTCACGTCGTGGCGGTGCACGAGGGCGGGCCACCGCCGAGGTTCGTGTCGGAGCTCGTCTGTGGGCAGCAGCAGTGAGCCGCCGGCCGACAGCAGCCCGAAGATGTCGTAGACCGACAGGTCGAAGTCCAGCGCGGACAGGGCGAACACGCGGTCGCCGGGGCCGATGTCGTGGCGCGTTCCGATGTCGGCGACGGTGTTCCAGGCCGCGGTGTGGGAGATCTTCACTCCCTTGGGTTCACCCGTCGACCCGGACGTGAAGATCACGTAGGCGAGTGCCTCGACCGGCACGCGATGTGCTCGCTCCAGCGGTTCATGGCTCAGCGCCTCCTGAAGGGACATCACCTGGTGTGCCCCGGTGTCGTCCGGCGTGTTGGCTCGCGGTGGTGCGGGCCGTTCGCCGAGGGTCAGGCCGATTCCCGCGGCGGTTCGTATCCGGTCGCGGCGGGCGGCAGGCTGGTCCAGGCCGATCGGGACGTAGGCCGCGCCGGCGGCCAGGACGCCCAGTACGGCCGTGATCTGCTCGGGCCCCTTGGGCAGGCTGATTGCGACGAGGTCGCCTGGCCGCACGCCGCGCTCCAGCAGGGTGGCGGCGGTGCGCAGCGCCCCGTCGGCGAGCGCGCCGTAGCTGGTGGTGCCGCCCTCGGAGGTGACCAGTGCCGTCCGGTCCGGTTCGGCGGCGGCGCGTTCGAAGAACGCCTCGTGCAGGAGCCGGGGCGTGACGGGGTCGCCCTCCTCCTCCAGCGCCACCGCCGTACGCCGCTGCCGCTGCGCGGCGGGCAGCAGGTCCGGGATCGGTGCCGTCCAGTCGCCGTCGGCCAGGTGGTGGATCAGCCGGGTGTGGGCGTCGAACATGGCGTCGAGCACGCCGTCGCTGAACAGTTCCTCCACCGCGTCCCAGGTGACGACCAGCTCGCCTGATTCCTCGGTGACCTGGTTGTCCAGGATGACCTGGGGGGATTGGGAGATTCCCCACACCTTGGGCGGGAAGCCCGAGGCCGGGTCGGACAGTCCGGCGTCGCCGACGCCGAGCGCGCTGGTGAACACCACCGGCGCGGCGGCGTCGAGAATGCCGGTACGGCGGGCGAACTCCCGCAGTAGCCAGGCGATCGGCACGTCCTGGTGGTCGAGGTCCTCGGCCTGCCGCCGCTGCAGCGCGGCGGCGGCCGACAGCCAGCCGTCGCCGGATCGGCGGTAGGCGGCCAGGGACAGGGAGGTGAAGTCTCCCAGGACGCGGTGGACGTGCGGGTGCACCTCACGCCGGTTGAACAGGGTCAGGGTCAGGGTGAGGGCGTCGGTTCCGCTCCAGGTCGCCAGGACCTCCCCGTAGGCGGCGAGCAGCACGGTGGAGGGTGTCAGGCGGTGCCGGGCGGCGCGCTCCTTGACGGTGCGCCAGGCGGCGGCGTCCAGGCGCAGCTGCCTGCGGGTGAACCTGGGCGTCTCGAGCAGTGCCGGATTGCGGTCCAGGGGCAGGGCGGGGACGGGGGGCAGTTCCTCCAGCCGCGCCTGCCAGTGGGCGCGGGCCCGTTCGGTGGAGCGGGGGTCGGCCGGAAGCTGGGTGAGGTAGTCGCGAAACGACAGCTCGATCGCCGGGAGTGAGGTGTCGGGGTCGGCGTACAGGGCGTTGAGCTCGGCGTACAGGGTGGTGATCGACAGTGCGTCCAGGACGAGGTAGTCCAGGCCGATGGCGAGCCTGGTCCGGACGGATCCCGAGGGGCCGGGGTAGCGCACCGCCGCGACGGCGAAGAGCGGCCAGTGGCCGGGGTCGCGGACCTGGCGGGACATCCGCTCGCGCAGGGCGGCGAGGGCCTCGTCGGTTCCGGCGGCGTCGCTCTCCTGGCAGTCGATCCGATACGGTGCGACGGCCTCCAGCACCTGTTGCGTGCCCTCTCGTACGACGGCGCGCAGCATGCCGTGCCGTCGGATGAGGGTCTGCCAGGCCCGCTCCAGCCGTCCCAGGTCGACCTGGGCGCCGTCGAACTCGCTGTAGTGCCAGGTTCCGACGCCGCCGAGGGTGAAACCGGGGTCGCGTCCGGTGTGGTAGGCGGCTTGGACATCGGTGAGGGCGAAAGGCTCGTAGGCGTGGCCGGGGTCAGAAGAGAGGACGGTGGTCGGTGCGGTGCTCGGTGCGGTGCTCGGGCCGGGGGTGTCGGGCCGCAGTGTCAGCAGCGCGGAGAATTCCCGAAGGATCGGGTTGGCGAAGAGCGCGGCCACGCGGGCCCCGCCGACGCCGGCGGCGCGCAGCCGGCCGATCATGCGGGTCGCGATGAGCGAGTCCCCGCCGAGCGCGAAGAAGCCGTCGCCGCGGCTCACGTCGCGCACCCCGAGGAGTTCGGCCCACACGCCCGCGACCACGGTCTCCACCGGGCCGGACGGGGCCTGCGCCGCTACGGGGTGCTCGCGTGCGGAGGCCGTCAGGACACGCCGCACGGCCGCCCGGTCGAGCTTGCCGTTGGAGGTGAGCGGCATCGTGTCCATGACCAGGACATGCTCGGGAAGCATGTAGGCGGGTAGCTGTTCGGCCGCCCGGCTCCGCAGGAGGTCGGGGTCGGGGCGGCCGCCCGTGGGCGATATGACCGACACGGCCGCCGCCAGGCGGCGGACCGGGGTCTCCAGCACGGTGGCCACCGCGTGCAGCACGTCCGGATGTTCTTCCAGTGCCGCTTCGACCTCGCCGAGCTCGATGCGGTGCCCGCCGATCTTCACCTGGTGGTCGGCGCGGCCGAGGAACTCCAGGACACCGTCCGGCCGGTAGCGGGCCAGGTCACCGCTGCGGTACCAGCGGTCGCCGTCATGGTCGACGAACCGGGACGCGGTGCGCTCAGGATCGCCGCGGTAGCCGGTGGCGACGCTTGGGCCGCCGATCCACAGCTCACCGGGCACCTGGTCGGGGCAGTCGCGTCCACGCCCGTCCACGACGCGGGCCCGCATGTTGCGCAGCGGCACGCCGTAGGGGATGGACTTCCACGAGGGGTCGACCTCGTCGACCTCGAAGACGGTGGAGTGCACGGCGGCCTCCGTCATGCCGCCGAGGGCCACGAAGCGGCAGCCGGGGACGAGGGCGCGCAGCCGGGCGGGCTGGTCGAGCCCGACCCAGTCGCCGCCGAGCAGGACCAGGCGCAGCGTGTCACCGAGTCCCGCGTCCCCGCCCGCCGCCATGAGCAGGTCCAGCAGTGCGGGAACGCACTGGACGATGCTGACTTTGTGCTCGCGGACGAGGTGTGCCCAGTGGTGGGCGTCACGCCGGTGCTCCTGGCCGACGACGACCACCTGCCCGCCGACCGACAGCGGGGCGAAGATGTCGTAGGTGGCGAGGTCGAAATCGAGGGCGGAGATCGCCAGCGTGCGGTCGCCGGGACCGACGCCGAACTGATCCCCCATCGCGTCGACGGTGTTGACGATGGCGCGGTGTGACACCTCCACCCCCTTGGGCAGCCCGGTCGAGCCGGAGGTGAAGAGCAGGTATGCGGCACTGTCCGGTCCGGGGTGGGCGACGGGCCCGGGGGGGAGTTCCTCGGCGTCGGCCAGGCGCAGCACGGCTACTTCAGGCAGATCGGCGCATAGATGGGCGTGAGCGTCGTCGGTGAGCACAACGGCCGCGCCGGCCATGGCGTGGATGCGGCTGCGCCGGATGGCGGGCTGCTCCACCCCGACGGGCGCGTAGGCGGCTCCCGCGGCGAGAACCCCGAGGACGGCGGCGATCTGGTCGGCGCCCTTGGGCAGGGTGATGGCCACGGTGTCGCCCTCCCGCACACCGTGGTGCCGCAGCAGGGTCGCCACCTTCCGCGCCACCAGGGCGAGTTCGGCGTACGTCAGCGCGGATCCGTCCTCTTTGACGACGGCGAGGTGGCCGGGCCGCTCGTCGGCGAGCCGGAAGAAGCGCGTGTGCAGAACGTGGCCGGGCTGCGGGGCCGCAGGCAGGGCGGCGACGGCGCGGACCGGGAGCCGGTCGGCGGCCAGCAGCGGTCCGACGGGCAGCAGCCAGGCCTCTGAGGTGGTGAGGAGGTCGGTGACCAGGCGGCGGTAGGCGTCGAAGGCCGCGTCCGGCACGCCGGGGGCGAGCACGCCGTCGCGGACGTCCCAGTTGAGAAGGAGTCCGCCGTCGAGTTCGGTGACCTGGGCGTCCAGGAAGACCTGGGGGCCCTGGGAGATGATCCACACCGGGCGGCCGAAGGTCGCCTGGACGTCCGGTGTGAAGATCTCGCCCAGGCCGATGGCGCTGGTGTAGACGATGGGCGCGAGGACGGGGGCGCCTTCGAGGCGCGCGAGGTCGCGCAGCACCTCGACGCCGCCGTACGCGCCGTGGGCGACCCCCGCCTGCAGACCGTCCTGCAGCAGCCGGGCTTGTTCGGTGAAGGGCAGGGCGGCGCTCATGTCCGCGTCGAGCAGGACGGAGCCGCTGAAGTCGCCGATGAGGCCGGCGACGTCGGGGGTGAGCATCTCCCGGTCGAACAGCGGGAGGTTGAGCAGGAAGCGGTGGGTGTCGCTCCAGGCGGCGATGACCTCGGCGAACGCGGTGGCCAGGGCAGCTGCGGGGGTGATGCCGTGCAGGCGTGCCCGGGCCAGGAGGGCGGCCTTGGCGTCCGGGTCCAGCCAGTGGTGCAGACGCCTGGAGTGGGTGAGCGCGGAGTCGGCCGCCGACACCGGCCGCAGCGGATCCACCGTCGTGGGCAGCCGGGGCGCCCGGGGAAGATCGGGGAGCCGGTCGCGCCACCACCGGGCGGCCCGCTCGCGTTCCGCGCCACGACGCCGAGCGTGTTCGGCCAGGTAGCGGCCGTAGTCGAGGCCGAAGGCGGGCAATGACACATCGGGGCGCTCATACAGCCGGTGCAGGTCGGTGAGCAGGACGCGCAGGCTCAGCGCGTCGCCGGCCATCATGTCCAGGTCGAGCTGGAGCCTGGTTCGCCCGCCGGGCAGCAGGCACAGGGAGACCCGGAAGACCTCGCCCGCCGCGATGTCGAGGCGGCCGTGGGTGTGGCGCTCGCGCAACGTCTCCAGCGTGTCGGTGACCTCGTCGGCGGGCAGCTCCCGCAGGTCGTGGACGACCAGGCCGGTGCCGGGCGCGCCGTAGTGCTGGCGGCCCTCGTCGTCGAAGCGGGCCCGCAGCATGCCGTGCCGCTCGCTCAGAGCGCGCAGCGCCCCCTCGAGCCGTACGGGGTCCACTCCCTCGCCGTCGAGTTCGACGTAGAAGTGGGCGGCGACGCCGCCCAGCGGCTGGCCGTCCTGCCGGCCGATCCAGTAGGCGTGCTGCATCGTCGCCAGCGCGAACGGCGCCTCCTCGTCGTAACCGGTGTCCGGGGTGAGGGCGGGGGAGGGCATGTCGATGGAGGCCTGCTGTGCCCTCTCCGTCAGCAGGGCGCTCCAGGAGCCGAGCACCGGGTCCTGGACCAGGTCCCGGAAGGTGACGGCGATACCGCGGCGACGCCACTCGCCGGCGAGTCTCATCACGGCGAGGGAGTCGAGACCGAGCTCGAACAGGTCGCGCTCCTGGTCGATCTCGTCCGCCGGTATCTCCAGCGCCTGAGCGACCGCCTCGCGTACGTCGTCCGGCGCGAACGCCGGTGCTTGCGAAGGCGGCTCTGCGGGGGTCGACGGCTGCTCTGGGACGGAGTGTTCGTCACTCAAGGGTGGGTTTCCCTCCGGTGTGGGCTCGGATGTTCGTGGTGCTTGCCTGTGGCGTTGCGTCAGCGGAAGGACGTGCCGATGGAGCAATGCAGTAAAAATGGTTATCATTTCTACTCGTGCATCCTAAACGGATGAACGAGGCATATGCCACTCCCAGCGGGAGACGACGAAGGGGATCGCCATGACCCAGCCCCAGACCCAGACCCATCCGGTCTGGCCGGACGCCGACGCGGAGCGTTACCGCCGCGCCGGCTACTGGAGTGGCCGGACATTCGGCGCGCACCTACGTGACTGGGCCGCGCAGCGCCCGCAGCGAACCGCGCTCGTCGACGGCGAGCGCCGCTGGACCTACGCCCACCTGGACGCCGAGGCGAACCGGCTCGCGCACGGACTGCGGCGGCTGGGCCTGCGCAAAGGCGACCGTGTCGTGGTCCAACTGCCCAACTGCGCGGAGTTCGTCCAGCTCTGGTTCGCCCTTCAACGCCTCGGCGCGGTACCCGTGCACGCCATGCCGGGACACCGCCGCGCCGAGATCGGCCACCTGGTTCGCATCTCGGGCGCGGTGGCCTGCGTCATCCCCGACCGGCACGCCCGCTTCGACCACCGCGGGCTGCTCCGCGACATCCTCACCGACCAGGCGGAAAGCGGCACGCTACGCCACGTGGTGGTGGTCGGCGACCCGGGCGCGCACCGGGACTTCATCCGCTTCGCGGACCTGGCGGACGACGCCCCACCCGTCGCGACCGACCCGGAGGATCCCGTCGCCGGCGACCTGGCGTTGCTGTTGCACTCCGGCGGCACCACCGGCCTGCCCAAACTCATCCCGCGCACCCACGACGACTACGCCTACAACGCCCGCGCCGCCGCCGAGATCTGCGGTCTCGACGAGGACTCCGTCTATCTCGCCGTCCTGCCGATCGCCTTCAACTTCACGCTGGCCTGCCCCGGCGTGCTGGGCACTCTGGCCGCCGGCGGTACCGTCGTCGTGTCGCCCGATCCGAGCCCGCAGACCGCCTTCGCGCTGATCGAGCGCGAGCGCGTGACCATCACCTCGCTCAGCCCGCCCCTGGTCCCGTACTGGATGGAGGAAGGTGCCCGCGGCGGAGCGGACCTCGACAGCCTCAGGGTGCTCCAGGTCGGGGGAGCGCGGCTTGCCGACGACGTCGCCCGCAAGCTCGGCCCCGCGCTGGGCGTGACGGTCCAGCAGGTCTTCGGCATGGCCGAGGGACTGATCAGCCTCACCCGCCTGGAGGACTCCGAGGATCTCATCTGTACCTCCCAGGGGCGCCCGATCTGCCCGGACGACGAGGTCCTCATCGTCGGCCCCGACGGCCGGCCCGTCGCCGACGGTCTCCCCGGCGAACTGCTCACCCGGGGCCCCTACACCCTGCGCGGCTACTACCGTGCGCAGGAGCACAACCGCGTCGCCTTCACCCCCGACGGCTTCTACCGCAGCGGGGACGTCGTACGCCGGCTTCCCTCCGGCCACCTGGTCGTCGTCGGACGGATCAAGGACCAGATCAACCGCGGCGGCGAGAAGATCGCGGCGACCGAGGTGGAGGAGCACCTGCTCACCCACCCGCTGATCACGGAGGCGGCACTGGTCGGGGTTCCCGACGAGAAGTGGGGCGAGCGGTCGGTGGCGTTCCTGGTCTGCGCCGGGCCGATCCCGGGGACGCGGGAACTGGCCGCCTTCCTCAGAGGGCGCGGGCTGGCGGAGTACAAGGCACCCGACCAGGTGGCAGGAATCGCGGCCATGCCGCTGACCGCGGTCGGAAAGATCGACAAGAAGGCCCTGGCCGGGACGCTCTCACCGACATGACAGGGCCGGGAAGGGGAGAGGGCGGCCCGCGCCCCCTCCCCTCACACGCCTGCGGCGTCTCCTTCGCCCCTGCCTTCTGCGGCTACACCGGGTCTCGTGCCGGGCCCACCCGGGAGCAGCCAACCAGTTCCCGTGTCACCGCGTGCTCCGGCCGGGCGAACACCCGGCCCGGTGGGCCCGACTCGACCACCCGCCCGCCGTCCAAGACGACGACCCGGTCCGCGTACCGTGCCACCTCGGTCAGGTCATGGGTCACCAGCAATACCGTCAGCCCCAGCGTCCGGCGCAACGAGGTCAGCAGGTCCAGGACGCCGGCCCCGATCTCCGGGTCCAACGCCGAGGTGATCTCGTCACAGACCAGCACCTGCGGCGCACCGGCCAGGGCCCGCGCCAGGTTGACCCGCTGGCGCTCCCCGCCGGACAACTCGCCTGGCCGGCGTGACAGGATCGCCGGCGCCAGGCCGACCAGCCCGAGCGTCCTGCCGGCCTCGGCGGCGGCCTCCTCGGCTGACATTCCTCGCAGGCCGGTCAGCGGCCGCATCAGGGCGGTCCGCACGGACTCTCGCGGATTGAGCGCCCCACGGGAGTCCTGGGCCACCAACTGCACCGCACGGCCGCGCCCCGAAGCGACAGGCGGCCCGTCGAACCCGTCCCTCCAGCCGGCCGTGCCCCGCACCGCGCGATGCAGGCCGACCAGACAGCGGGCAAGGGTGGTCTTGCCGGAACCGGACGGCCCCACCACAGCTGTGCACGTGCCGGCGGGGACGGTCAGCGAGACCTCGTGCAGGACGACTCTGCGGCCGTGCGCGGCCGACAGGTCGCATACCCGCAGCTCGCCCCGGTTCTCGCCAACGGCCGTCCGGGGAGCCTCGGCATCCGCACGGTCGGCGGGCGCGGTGACGTGCGGCCCGACCGGCAGTACCGTCCGCGGCGGGCCGGAGGCGGTGATCCGCCCGTCGTCCAGCCGGATCACCTCGTCCGCCAGCGCCGCGACCCAATCCGGGTCATGACCGACCAGCACCGCCGTGCGGTCACCGTCTCGCACCAGTTCGGTCAGCAGTTCACGCATCTGGTGGGCCAGCACGGTGTCCAGGCTGCCCGTCGGCTCGTCCAGGACCAGCAGTCGCGGCCTGCCCGCCAGGGCGGCGGCGAGTGCCACCCGCTGCGCCTGCCCGCCGGAGACCTGATGGGGACGGCGCCGCAGAAACGCCCTGTCGGCCGGCAGCCGTACCGACGACAATAGCGACCGGACCTGCCCGGCGACGTCGGAGAGTCCAGGTGAGCGCAGCCGTACCGCCTCCGCGACCTGTGCCCCGATCCGTAGCGCGGGGTTGAGGGAGGCCGCCGGATCCTGCCCCGTGAACGACACCACCCGGCCACGCAACCGGCGGGCTCCCGACCGGTCGAACGGATCGAGACCGGCCACCCGCACCGTGCCGGAGCGCCGTTCCAGGCCGGGGCGCACGTGGCCGAGCAGGCTCAGCGCCAGGCTGCTCTTGCCGGAGCCTGACCGCCCGACCACCCCCAGCACCCGCCCGGAGGCGAGGGTCAGCGTCGCCTCCCGCAGAACGGGGAGGCCGCCGCCGACCGGGGCCAGCGTCAGCCCCGTGACGCGGAGCAGTTCCTCGCCGTCCGCGCTGGTCATCGCCGCTCCCCGGATGCCGCGTCGGCGAACCAGTCGGCCAGCAGGCCGACGCAGACCGAGAGCAGCACGATCAACAGGGTGGGCGCCAGGAAGGGCGCGACCGTCAGAGAGGCACCGGGTATGTTCTCGTTGATCATGCGTCCCCAGTTCGGGGCCGGCGCGCCGCGGCCGAGACCGAGGAAGCCGGCGGTGGCGGTGAGGTGGACGGACGCGACCAGCCGCAGGGCCGTGTCCGCCAGTGCCGGTCCGGCGATGTTGGGCAGTATGTCGTGGCCCAGCACGGCCCATCTGCTGTCGCCACGGGCATACGCCGCCTCCGCGTAGCCGGTGACGACGACCTGCCGGGTGGCCGCGCGCAGCACACGTACCGAGAACGGAGTGGTGGCCAGGGCGACGGCGGCCACGACCGCCAGGTCGCTGCCGGGGAAACCGGCCGCCAGCACGAGAATGAGCAACAGCGCGGGAAGCACCGCCAAGGCGTCCACGAGCCGCAGCACGAGATCGCCGACGCGGCGGGGCGCGAGCCCCGTCAACACACCCGCGGCCATTCCCGCGGCTCCGGCGACCAGCGTCGCGCCGAGCCCGGTGAGGACGATCACCCGCCCTCCCCACAGCACGCGGCTCAGCACGTCCCGGCCCAGGACGTCGGTACCCAGCAGATGGATGCCGTCCGGTGACCGAAAGGGCGTCCCCAGCTGCTCGGTCGGGCTGTGCGGAGCGATCAGCGGCCCGCACAGCCCGACCACGACCACGAACAGCGCCCCGGCCCCGGCGAGCAGCGGCAGCCATCGGCGGCATGGTCGCAGCAGAGAGCCGCCCGCCCGCAGTCGTCCCTCCCGCATCAGGACACCCGTCATCGCCGATCCCCGCCCACCGGATCGAGCAGCCGTCCACAGATGTCGCCCAGCAGCAGGATCAGCAGCATCACCGCGGCCAGGGCCGTGGCGATGCCCTGCACCATCGGTATGTCCCTGGCCGCGACGGCTTGTTGAAGCTCGCGACCGATACCGGGATAGTCGAAGACACTCTCCACGACCACGGCCCCGCCGACCAGCACACCGGTGATGAGCGTGAGGGCCTGCACGGCGGGACCGACGGCGTTGGGCAGCACATGACGCAGGGCCAGGCGCAGGCCACGCACCCCGTTGAGCCGGGCCGTCTCCACGTACGGGGAGGCCGCCACGTCCGCCGCCGAGACGCGAATCAGCCGGGTGGCCGTGGCCAGAGCGACCGCGGTGAGGGTGAGCACAGGCAGCACCAGGCTCTGCGGGGCGTCGAGCGGGGTGCCGCCCAACGGCACCAGGGATACCCGTGGCAGCAGGTCCAGTTGCACCGACAGCACGGCGATCAGCAGCGCCGCCGACACGAACTCCGGTATCCCCGCCGCGACCTGGGCGAGGGAGGAGAGCAGACGGTCGGCGGTACCGCCCGCCCGAAGCCCGGCCGACAGGCCGAGCAGCACCGCGAGCGGAACGGTGAGGACGAGGGTCAGGCCGGCCAGCAGCAGGCTGTTGGGGAGCCGGGCTCCCAGCACCTCCGCGACCGGCCGACGCCCGACGAATCCGGTGCCCAGGTCGCCGCGGACCGCGCTGAGTGCCCACTGGGCATACCGTTCGGCCACCGGCCGGTCCAGGCCGAGGGCGGCCCGGACCCGGGCGCGTTCCGCCATGGAGGCATCGGTGCCCGCCACCGCGCTGACCGCGTCTCCCGGCAGCACGGCCGTGGCGGCGAACACCGCGCCGGACAGCAGTACGAGCAGCACGGCCGCGCCGACGACCCGGCGGCCGACGAAGACCGCCCAGCTCACGTCAGGGCTGCCCGGGAAAAACCGGGGAACTGCTCGAACAGGTCGTCCTGGATGCCGGTGACCCCCTTCGCCTGGGCGTTGACGTAGGGCTTGAACACCGGCAGCACCGTGTTCCCGTCCTCCCACTGCTCCTTTTGTGCCTCGGTTCCGATCCTCTTCGCCTCCGCGGGCTCGCTCTGCGCGCGGGATTTGGAGACGAGCGCGTCGACATCGGGGCGCTTCCAGCCGAACGCCGACGGCGCGCCACCGGCCGTGCCGATCTGGTAGGTCGACAGAGCCGGGACCGGCACCTGATAGGAGGCGGCCAGCGGTAGCCGGGTGTAGGCGGCGAAGTCGGCGAAGAGCTGGCCGGCGGGCAGCTCCTTGAGCGAGGCCCTCACCCCGATCTTCTTCAGGTCCTCGACATACAGGGTCGCCACCTCGACCATGCCCGGCGTCTCCGGCCCCGTGGTCAGCACGATCTCCATCCCCTCGGCGCCGGCGGCCTTGAGCAAGGAGCGGGCCTTGTCAGGGTCGTGCGCCCGCTGCGCGAGCCCCTCCACGTAGTCGGGGAAGCCCATTGAGGGCAGGTCGTTGCCCACGGTGGCGTTGCCGTAGAACACCGTCCTCACCATGGCCTCGCGGTCCGCGGCGAGTTTGAACGCCTCGCGCACCCGCTCGTCGTCGAACGGCTTGACGTTCATGTTCATCCGGAAGGACAGGCCGACCAGGTAAGGGCTCCTGGAGGATACGAGGTCGAACTTCTCGTTGGCGGACAGCGTACGAGCGGTGACGGGGGAGAGGTCGTGCACGAAGTCGACCTCGCCGCTCGTCAGCGCACCGGCCCGGGCATCGGAGTCGGCGATCGAACGCAGTTCCAGACCGGCAAGGCGGGGTCCCTGCCCCAGGGCGGCCCCGTAGTAGTCGTCGTTGCGGGTGAAGGCGGCTCCCTGCCCGGCGGTGAACTCGGTGAGCGTGAACGGACCGCAACTCGGCATGCCGGTGGAGAACTGCTTCGTTCCGTCCTTGACGACGAGGAAATTGCCCTGGCACAGGATCAGACGACCGTCGGCGATCGGACGAACGGTCGGCAGGATCACTTTGAGGGCGCCGTCCGCCTTCGCGCGAGCGAGGTCGAAGTTGAGCGAGGCCATCCGAAACACCGGCAGCGTGCTGCCCGCCGCAAGGGTCGCCAGGGAGTGCAGGACGTCGGCCGAGGTCAGCGCGGAGCCGTCGGTGAAACGGATATCGGGTCGAAGGTGCAGGGTGTACGTGGACAGATCCTCGGACACATCAATGCCCTTGAGAATCCCGTAGCGAACGCCGTCCTCGGCGGTGGGATCGAGATTGCCGAGGGTGGCGTGCCAGGCGCGGGCTCGTACCAGGTCCAGCGGGGTGGGGCCGTTGAAAAAGTCGAGGGTCTCGGACGCGCCGCCACCGACGAAGGCCGCCCGGAGGGTGCCCCCGGCCCGGGATGTTCCGGAAGCCGCAGCGGCCTTCGGTGACGCGGTGGAGCCATCGGCGGAGCAGGCGGTGATCAAACCAGGCCCGGCGGCCAGAGCCACGGCGGTCAGGGCTCCCTGGCGGAGGAAACGACGGCGGTCGAATGGGCGGGACATGGTTCTCCTTGATATGGGGGCACTGCGGTGGTGGGTGTTCGGGGAGCCGGGCTGCTCATGAGGCAGACGCGTGCCGCCTCAGCGGCTCTGGACGGGGGCGGGGGCGGAAAGCGGTTCGGTGGGCGACCGCCGAGCGTGTCTTCTCAGCGGGCCGTGCTGTCGCCGACGGTGACGGCACCGGACGGGCACCGACGTGCGGCCTCTCGCACGGCGGCGTGCAGAGAAGGGGGCGGAGTCTCGTCGAGAAGGACCACCAGCCCGTCGGTGCCCTGATCGAAGACCTCGGGGGCGGCGAGCACGCATTGTCCGGCGCCGACACAGACGCCCGCCTCCACGGTCACCTCGATACCTGACCACTCGGAATCGGTCTCGAGCGGTCCCGGGTCGATTGCCAAGATCCCTTCCCTTCCCTGAGCTGGACTGTCATGCCGTTGCCCTTGACCGCGACGAGTAGGAAAAGCAGTGGTTGCACGCGTCGGCCGAACCGGGTGCGGAGCCGGCGTTCGATACAGGCTAGTGGAAATGATAACCATATTTATACTCTTGGAGGCTCGCCTGTTGTCCGCCGACTCATGGGCTGGATCAATGGGATCGGCGAGTCCCACGTCCGCTCTGTTGCTGCGTCATCTCGGCCGGCGGCCTCAGCCTGACCACCGCACACCGGTGTGTTTGTTGAGGGTGCGCTCGGTCTGCGCGACCAGTTTGGGGGGCGGCGCGGAGGCGGTGGCCGGATCGGGTTGACAGTCGGCAGTTCCCGGGGCCGGGGCCTTAACCCGGGTTCGCCGGTTGGAGGAAGGCCGCGCAGTCACCGCAGATGCCGTATACCTCTTCGACGCGGAAGCCGTCTGGTCGTTTCTTGGTCGCCTCTTCTGTCACCAGGCCGCAGGTGCGGCAGATCAGGTGGTGGTGCCGGGTGGGGCCGCAGATGCGGTAGGTGGTCTCGCTTGTTTGGGTGAAGGCGTGGGCGAGTCCTGCGTCCACGAGTGAGGACAGCGCTCGGTACACGGTTGTCAGGCCGACGGTGTTGCCTCGTCCCAGGAGTTCGCCGTGCAGTTTCGCGGCGGTGATGGGCTGGGCTTCGGTGAGTAGTACCTCCAGTACCAGTACGCGTTTTCTGGTTGCCCGGATGCCGGCTTCGTTGAGTCGGGTGTGCCACCACGGCACCTGTTGCATGTCGATCGCCACTCCAGCTTGACAATGGTTTTCACTTTCTACAGGGTTGTCCACGAAAGCACCAGGTTGAAATGAAAACCGTTATTGATCTAGGAAGGTCCCGCATGCACCTCATGCGCTCCGCCGCTCTCTGTGCCCTGGCGCTGCTGATGGCCGGATGCGGCGCGTCCTCCTCCCCCTCGCCGCAGCCGGTGTCCCCCGCGGCCGGGACCTCGTCGCCCTCAACGCCTGTCACCGCGGTGGCCTCGACCAACGTCTACGGCGACATCGTCAAGCAGGTGGGAGGCGACAAGGTCGCGGTGACCTCGATCATCTCCGATCCCGCGCAGGATCCGCACTCCTATGAGGCCAACACCCAAAACCAGCTCGCGCTGTCCAAGGCGAAGGTGGTCGTCGAGAACGGCGGCGGCTATGACGACTTCATCGACACCATGCTCGCCTCCAGCGGCAACCCCTCCGCGCAGGTCATCAACGCCGTCACCGTCTCCGGCAAGACCGCACCCGCCGGCGGCGAACTCAACGAGCACATCTGGTACGACTTCCCTTCGGTCGCCAAGATCGCCGACCAGGTCTCCGCGGCTCTGACCAAGGCCGATCCCGCCTCGGCGGCCACCTTCACCGCCAACGCCGATGCCTTCAAGCAGAAGCTCCAGCCGCTCGTCGAACACGAGGCGAAGATCGCCGCTGAGGCGGACGGCGCCACTGTGGCCATCACCGAGCCCGTCCCGCTGTACATCCTGGAGGCCACGGGGTTGAAGAACCTCACTCCGGAGGAGTTCAGCGAGGCCATCGAGGAAGGCGACGATGTCTCCCCTCAGGTCCTGCGGGAGACGCTCGCCCTGTTCAGCGGCAAGAAGGTCAAAGCCCTGGTCTACAACGAGCAGACGAGCGGGCCGCAGACCGAGCAGCTCAAGAAGGCGGCCGACGATAACGGCATCCCGGTGGTGGCGGTCACCGAGACCCTGCCTGAGGGCAAGGACTACATCGGCTGGATGAGCGCCAACCTCGACGCGCTCCAGGCCGCTCTGGCCAAATGACCAAGCCTGTTGAGGTCACGGCTTCGCACGGCGAGAAGGCGATGGCCGATGGCGACGTCATGCTCAGCCTCGTCGGCGCGGAGCTCGCCTATGGTGATCGGGTCCTGTGGCAGGGCCTGGACCTGGATCTGCGGCGGGGTGAGTTCGTCGCGGTTTTGGGACCGAACGGATCAGGCAAGACCAGTTTCCTGCGCGTTCTTCTCGGTCAGCAGTCGCTGTCGGCGGGCACGCTGCTGGTGGGCGGACGGCCGGCCCGCCGGGGGAGTGACCTGATCGGTTATATTCCGCAGCAGCGGGCTGTCGCCGCGCAGACCCCGCTGCGGGGCCGCGACCTGGTCCGGCTCGGCGTGGACGGGCACCGCTGGGGTTTTTCCGTCGGCGGTCGACGCAGCCGTCGGCGGGTGGAGGAACTTCTGGAGGCCGTGGGCGCCACGGCCTTCGCCGACATTCCCCTGTCGGTGTTGTCGGGTGGTGAGCAGCAACGGCTGCGGGTCGCTCAAGCTCTCGCCACCGATCCGGCCATCTTGCTCTGCGACGAGCCGTTGTTGTCGTTGGACCTGCACCACCAGCAGGTGGTGGCCGACCTCGTGAACGCGCGGCGACGTTCCTGCGCCACCTCGGTGGTGTTCGTCACGCACGAGATCAACCCGGTTCTGGAGATGGTCGACCGGGTGCTCTACCTCGCCGGAGGGCGGTTTCTGATCGGCACCCCTGAGGAGGTCATGACCTCGCAGACCTTGTCCGACCTGTACGAAAGCCCGGTGGAGGTGCTTCAGGTCCGCGGCAGGTTCGTGGTCGTCGGCGCCCCCGGTTCCCACGACCACGGCGGAGAGCCTGCAGCATGACCGGTGACATCTGGCACCAGATCTTCAACTACGACAACTACGGCGAGCTGTTGTTCCTGGTCCGCAACTCCCTCATCGCGGGAGCGATGCTGGGCCTGGTCGGCGGCGTCATCGGCACCTTCGTCATGATGCGCGACCTCCCCTTCGCCGTACACGGGGTCGCGGAACTCTCCTTCGCCGGCGCCTCCGCGGCGCTGCTGGCCGGGGTGAACGTCGCCGCGGGGTCGCTGGCCGGCTCGATTGTCGCGGCGCTGATCATTGGCGCTTTGGGGGTGCGCGCCCGGGACCGCAACTCGATCATCGGGGTGCTGATGCCGTTCGGTCTCGGCCTGGGTGTGCTGTTTTTGGCCCTGTACAAGGGACGGGCCGCGAACAAGTTCGGGTTGCTGACCGGTCAGATCGTCGCGGTCGACACGGTGCAGACGACCTGGTTGATCAGCACCTGCCTGGTGGTCCTGATCGGCCTTTGCGTGCTGTGGCGGCCCCTCACGTTCGCCAGCCTCGACCCCGACGTCGCCGCAGCCAGGGGTGTCCCCGTCCGGACCTTGTCCTCGCTCTTCATGATCCTTCTCGGCCTGTCGGTGGCCGTCTCCATCCAGGTCGTAGGCGCGCTACTGGTCCTCGCCCTGCTCGTCACCCCCGCCGCCGCGGCCATGCGGGTCAGCGCCTCACCCGGCCTCGTCACGCTGCTCAGCGTCGTGTTCGCCCTCACCTCGATGCTGGGCGGCATCCTGCTGGCACTGGGCAGCAGCATCCCGATCAGCCCGTACGTCACCACCATCTCCTTCACCATCTACATAGCCTGCCGGGGGATCAGCGCACTGCGCACCCGCGCGGGAGACAAGCCTTCGGGGCCATTTTCGGCTGGAGAGGAGGCGGGGCTCCCGAGCGCTCCCGATATGCGCCGTCCATCGATGCACCTGAGGTAGGCCGCCGCGTCCAGCTTGTGCCGTGGTCGCGGAACCGGTGTCCTCAGCCGCTCCCCGTCGGCCTGTCCTGATCGCCTACATCGCCTACGCTGCCTCGGCGAGAGCGGTGAAGTCGATCTCGATCAGAACGCAGTCGCAGCACACTCGATACCCGTACCTCCGAGCCGGGGCGGGCACGGCGTTGGGAGAGACGTTTTCCGGCGTCGACGGCCGCTACATGGGTGAGGGCGTCGTCGATGTAGGTGGTATTCCACACTACCAGGCAGTTCAAGACTTGAGCAGCAACCAATCGGCCAGTGGCGTTAGTCGAAGCCCAGGCGGGCCGGCGGCCTGGCCGATGGACAGGACGGCCTGGACGATTCCGGAGATGGTGAGCGGGCCGCGCTGCCCGGTCCACAACGGGCCAGGGGGCGGCCGCCACACATCGTGCGGCCGACGCCTGCCGTCGCGCATTGGAAGCACTGCGCAGCTGACTCTCTGTTCCTACGCGATGTGCGATCGTGCACGCAGCACGACCGCCTGAAGTACCGTGGTTTAGCCGGTGAGGTGGACGGCCAACGCCGTGACCGCCGCGGCCGTTGCGATGGCAGTCACAGGAGGCGAGAGCCGGAACACACGGGGCCGCTGGTGGAAGGCGGCTCGAAAGCTGACCCGTACAGCTTTGGGCGAGGATTCCCGCGACGACAGCGACCAACAGCGGCTCCGCCGCGTCGGGTGAGGGTAGCACTGGTGACTGCGACCCCGACGACGGGACCGATACACATCACCGCCAGCCACGACACCAGGCGGCGCCGGACCGGCTGGCTGGGAACCCTCAGCGGCACGATGGTCGACGCGTCGGATATGCGTCGACCATTAACAAGCTGTCACGTCTTGGTCGAAGCACGGCAAAAGGGTGCGGTACGGATACGGCCCCGATGGTGGACGGGTATCTAACCTCCTGTCGGGGCATACCTGCGTGCCGTGGAGCGGCAATTGGCGGGTCGCGGCATCGGAGGCGCGGCCATCCTCCACGGCATTCCGGCCGCGCGAGCGTCCAAGGAGAGCGGCGAGGCCATGGAGGGCGGGCAGCTGCCCAGGGGCAGGCGGGGTTCCCGGGTGACCGAGATCATGCGGAACGGGTCGGAGCAGAAGATGCTGCGCTTCCTCGTCTGGACCGAGCGTGTGGTGCTCTATCTGGTCTCGCTCATGCTGCTCGTCGTCGCCGCGGCCGTCATCGTCTTCATGTGGATCACAGTGGCGCAGAGCTCCGGATCGTGGACGACCAAGACGATCACCGTCATCGAAGAACTGCTTCTCGTCCTCATCATTCTGGAGATCTTCGTCACCGTTCTGGCGCATCTCGAAGGCGGGCGGCTCCAGCTGGAACCTTTCATCATCGTGGGCGTCATCGCGGTGGTCCGGCACATCCTGTCGGTGGTCGTCCGGCTCGCCGTGTCCATGACCGCGGCCGAGAGCCGCGCGCAGTGGATCGAGTTGGCCGTCTACGCAGGCGTGGCGTTCCTGCTGGTCGCCGCGCTGGCCGTCGCGCGATGGTCCCAGCGGGTGGCTGATCAGGGACCGTCCGTCGGGGGTGGTACCGACAGGCGGCCGGGAACCGGCGGCGGACCGTCAGCGGAGTGACCGGCGGATGCCCGCGGAGCCGCCCGACAGCCACGCCAAATGGCGGCGACATCGAATCCTCAGTCGCCGGGCGACGGCCGTCCCTCGCCTGCGGATGATGAGCGATCGTCGAAGACGAGTTCGCCACCAAGCTGACTGTACAGCTCCAGCTGGTCGTAGTAGATCCGATGAGCGATGATCTTGTCGTTGCCGACGGAGCAGGTGCTGGTGCCGCGAACGGCGACGGAACGGCCGGTTCCGTCCAGCACACCCCCGCCGGGCAGCATGAAAGGCCCGTTATGCGTGCCGGTGAGCATCCATTCGGTCACCGCGGGATCGGCGCAGAACACCGTGTGCCAGACCGTCATGCGCAGGTCCGGAAACCCTTTGAAGACCTCCTCGTAGAACGAGGCGATCTGAGCGTGTCCTTCCGCGACGCCCTCCGGGGTCACCAGGACCCCGTCCTGGCTGTGGCACTGAAGAACACGATCCAGATCTTGGGCGTTGAAGGCCTCGAGCAGCTTGTCCTTGAGCGCGCGAGCGTCGCCCATGGTCATCACCCCTTCGATGCGAAGGATCGCCTTACCCGTCGACGACGGGGCGAGAGGTTCTACGCCGTACAACAGGTCAACGGTTCGTTCCTTCTTCCTTGCTCGCCGCGGCCGCGCCCCTGGGAGGGCTCGGCGCCGGATTCACCGGGCGTCCGGGGCGGGCCGTTCCGAGCTGATCGCCGAGGCCGTCCCGGTCGCCTCAGAGCAGCAGGTCGAAGACACGTATCGTGCGTTCCCACTGCTCGGTCGCGGGGTTTTTCACCTCCGGATCCACGATCTTGAAAGTCTGAGCCAGTGCCGCTGACAGGCCGCCGACGATCTCGGGCAGGCGGCCGGCGGTCTCCTCGCCGACCGACAGGTCGAGCGGAGGCAGCGTGGCGAGCTGCTCCAGGATGGGTTTCAGCTCGATGTCCTCGTCGAGGAGGCGGAACCGGTGGATGCTCTCCTGGAGGCCCTTGGTGACGGGTAGATCCCAGGGTTCGATGATGTCGCGACGGTTCGCCTTGGCGTGGGCCTGGCCGATCACCAGAAGGTCGTAGAGCTTGTCGTTCACGAAGTCGCTGTAGCGCCGGAGGTCGTCCTTGTCGACGTCGACACCTGCGGCGCTGCGGAAGAAGCGTTCGAATCTCGGCACCGCCATGACAGCCATGGAGGTCTCCTTCCTTCCCTCCGGCCCGGAGTCACTGTCCGGCCTGGAGGTAGTCGTGGATCAGTCGTACGGCCATGGCGCCTTCACCGACCGCTGCGGCCACCCGCTTGATCGACCCGCTCCGCACGTCCCCGGCCGCGAACACGCCCGCCCTGCTCGTCTCCAGCGGAAACGGCCGGTCGGCGGAGTCGGGTGTGCCTTCCTTGCCGGACCGGGTGGCGTCCGCGCCCGTCAGGATGTAGCCCCGCGGGTCGAGCGCGATCTCGTTGGCCAGCCAGGCGGTGTACGGCGCCGCGCCGATGAAGATGAACATCGCGCGGGCCTCGATCGTGGAACGCTCGCCGGTGACGTTGTTTTCGGCGATGACCGCGGCGAGCCTCTCTTCTCCCATCAGCTCCCGGGCCTCGGTGTTCAGCATGATCTGGATCTGGGAGTGCCGTTCGATCTCGACGGCCAGGTAGCGGGACATGTTCCTGGACAGCGCGTCCTCGCGCACGAGCAGCCGGACGCGGGCGGCGTGCCGGGCCAGGAAGAAGGCGGCCTGGCCGGCCGAGTTGCCTCCGCCCACGACGACGATCGGGTCCCGCTTGCACATCTGGGCTTCGAACATGGTCGCCGCGTAGTAGACGCTCGTGGGCTCGAACCTTTCCAGATTCTGGACATCGAGCCTCCGGTAGCGGACGCCGGTCGCGACGATCAGGGTGCGCGCGTGGATCGTGCCGCCCTCCCCTACGGTGACGATGTGATCGCCCGCGTCCAGGCGCAGTCCGCATGCCTGTGCGGGGACGCAGAAACGCGCGCCGAACTTGCCGGCCTGGATCGCCGCCCGCTCCGCCAGTTCGCCGCCGGAGATCCCGGACGGGAAGCCGAGGTAGTTCTCGATCCGCGAGGAGGTGCCCGCCTGGCCGCCCGTCGCGACATTGTCCAGGACCATCTTGCCGGCCAGGACCGCGAAGAACTCGGTGCACGGAAGACCCTCCGCGTACAGGACCTCGTCTCGGCGGACGCGGCGCCGCTCGCCGTGCGGGGCCAGCGCCTGGAGCTGCGCGTCGCTCAGCCGCGGGTAGGCCCCCTGCGGGTCCGGCGTCTCGGAAAGCTCAGGCGGCCAGCGCATCGTCCACCCATTCGCGGAGGGCGGGAGCCGGCGCCGCGCCCGACCGCCGGGTGACGACCCGGCCCTGATCGATCACGACAAGCGTCGGGATGGCCTGTACGGTGAAGCGTTCCGAGAGCCGGGGCGCTTCGTCCACGTTCACCTTCACCAGCTTCAGGCGACCGGCCAGATCGGCCGCGACCTGCTCCAGCGCCGGGCTGACCATGCGGCACGGCCCGCACCAGGGTGCCCAGAAGTCGACGACCACCGGGATCCGGGCCGCCTCGACAACCTCGCTGAAGTCATCGTCCCCCGCCTCGGTGACCCAGGGAAGCGGCTGGTGGCAGTCGCCGCACTGCGGGATCCCCGAGGCGGCACTGGGCAGCCGGTTCTTCCGTCCGCATTTCGAGCATGGGATGACGCTCGCGTCCTTGGCCTGTGACCGCATGGTCAGACCTCCGGATTCTCGTACGTCACCGAGAGTGTGCCGCCGGTCATTCCGACACGGATGACCGCGCCGTCGAGGACGTCGTCGGCGACCAGGGCGCGGGCACGCGGGTCTCGACCTCGCGGGCGATGAAGCGACGCAGCGGCCGTGCGCCGTAGACGGGGTCGAAGCCCGCCGACCAGGATCACCTCGTCGAGATCAGCCGAGGTCAGCTTGGCGTCGGCCATGGCCTGCTCGACCGGACCCTTGACCCGCTCGATCAGGTCGGCGGTGATCTGCTCGAACGTGGACCGCATCAGCGTGGTGTTCAAGTGCTTGGGCCCGTTCGCGTCCGCCGTGATGAACGGGAGGCTGATCTGGGTCTGGCTGACCGCCGACAGCTCCACCTTGGCCTTCTCGGCCGCCTCGAAGAGCCACTGCAGGGCCTGGGGGGCGGCGCGCAGGTCGATGCCGTCCTGACGCTGGAACTCGTCGGCCAGGTGGTCGACGATCCGGCGGTCGAAGTCGTCGCCGCCCAGGTGGGTGTCCCCCGCCGTGGCGCGGACCTCGACCACGCCCTCGCCGATGTCGAGGACGCTGACGTCGAAGGTCCCGCCGCCCAGGTCGAAGACGAGGACGGCCTCCCTGCCCTTCTTGTCCAGGCCGTAGGCCAGGGAGGCCGCGGTCGGCTCGTTGATGATACGCAGGACCTCCAAGCCGGTGATCTTCCCGGCGTCCTTGGTGGCCTGCCGCTGGGCGTCGTTGAAGTAGGCGGGCACGGTGATGACGGCCTCGGTGACCTTCTCACCCAGGAACTTCGCCGCGTCGGCCACGAGCTTCCTCAGCACGAACGCCGAGATCTCCTCCGGCGCGTACTGCCTGTCCTTGACCTTGAACCGCACGGCCCCGTCGGGACCAGTCGCGACGTCGAACGAGACCGCCTTGATCTCGTCGTGAACCTCCTCGAACCGCCGGCCCATGAACCGCTTGGCCGAATAGATCGTCCCCTTCGGGTTCAGGATCGCCTGGCGGCGGGCCATCTGGCCGACCAGGACCTCACCCTGGTCGGTGAAAGCCATCACCGACGGTGTGGTCCGCGACCCTTCGGCATTCGGGATGACCATCGGATGGCCGTCCTCAGTCGTCGCGATCACCGAGTTCGTCGTGCCCAGATCGATGCCTACTGCATTCGCCATCGCCCTATCCCCTCACGATCCCGCGTGTTCTTCTCGGCCCATCCCTGCCCGGTTCCGCTGATCTCGGCCGCAATGTGCCGTCGGACGCTCCGAACCAGGGGGTCCATATACGCGACTCCGCGACCGGCTGCGTCGGTCTGTTGAAGGTCTTTGTGGCCACCCGGGCGGTGTTGAACACGTGCCGGGCCTCATCGGGGAACTCCGGGTCCACCAAGATCTCGTAGGTGCGTAGGTCGCCAGCACCGTCTTGTGGCTCTCGTGGATGTCTCGGGTTCTCATGGATCAACCCCCTGCTGGTTGGTTGTTCCGGCTACCGAGAAGCCTCGGTCACGCGCCATCAGCCACAGCCCAAAGATCAGCCCTCCGCTCTCCGACCTCTACAGGTCCAGTCAAAGGGCCCGGATGGCCCCCCGAAACCCCCAAATATCCATTTTTGGATCAAACAACAGAGGTGGCAGGCGAGGGCCGGCTCGGCCCTTGTCCACGCGCGGGCGGCGGGTCAGGCCCGCGAGCCCGTGGTTCCGGTAGGCGGTCAGCCGCCGGTGCAAGGTCCGCGACGAGGCGTCGGTGTCGGCGGCGAGCCGGCGGATCGAGACCCCGTCTTCCAGATGGGGGTGGAGAAGCCGCCAGCGGCGCACGGCCTGCTGCCGCTGTTCCTGGTCAGCTCGGCGAGCGCGGCAACCGGATCATCCGGCCGTTGGGCCTCGGATGAGCTCATTCCATCAGAATCACCCCGGTCGGCGATCGTTCGCAGGCTGTTCCACTGCCGATCAACACCACCGACGAGGGCATGGGCCGCATCGCCTTCCTGCTGCTGGCCCTGTTCGCCGAGATGGAACGCACCTTCACCGCCGAGCGCGCCGCCCACGCCCGCGCCGTCGCCGAGAGCACCGGCCGCCCCGTCGCCCACCCGGCCGACAAAATCGAGTACGCCCGGCTACTGAAGGCCCAAGGCCACACCCTCGGCCAGGTCGCGGCCAAGACCGGCATCCCCAAAACCTCCCTGCACCGCTACCTCACCCCGCAACCAGGAGGCCAGGCGACGTAACGTCAAGGGCCGCTCCAGTATGACCAAGGCCCAACTGGAGAAGGCACTACGCTGAGCGCTCGGCTCCGCCGTGGGAGCCGCAGGCCGCCCCGCGCTTGAAGTACGGCGGTCATGCACGGCCCAGCAACGGGATGACCGCCCGTTCGGCTTCGCCGTGGGTGGCCATATCGCCGCCAGAGACGCCTTTTCCAAGTTTCGGCAGCATCGCTGCTATGGTGCGTCCTTCTTCGTACAGATCGATCAGGCGAGGATCCACATAGGATGCCCGGACCAAGGCGGTGTGTTGCCGAGATAATCGGCGACCTCTGCCATGACCCGGGCAACGGCGCGTCTGCGTGCTCTGGTCGAAGCGGTGGGTGCGGAGACCGCCAGCCCTACCTCGGCGAGTACGGTCGCGTGCCAGGTTCTGAAGTCCTTCGCTGTGACCTCCATGCCGAAGAGCTCGTACAGGTAGGTGTTGATGTCCTCGCTGCGCACGTCGTGCCAGGCGGCGGTGAACGGCGAAGCCATGGCTCGCCTGCGGTTTTCCGGGGCTACGGCCCAACGGCCACCGGCGACGAGAGGTCTGAACGACGCGTGCGAAGTGCCCTCGGTAACCCTTCCAGCCTTGCACGCCCGTAGGAGTGGTTACGCCGCCTGGGACGGGTATGGTGGGCTCTGGTCCAGAGACGCGGCCGCCTTCCGCCCTGCTCGCGAAGGTGAACGCCATGTCTGCCGGCCCGATCTTCTCATCCTCGCCGCCACGGCCGATGATCCTGGCGCGCTGCTGGAGATACGGACCTGGCGACTGGAGTCGCTGCGGATTCTTCGCCTCCTCGGTGAGCTGGACGCCTTCACCGCCCTCCGCGTCCGCGCCAGACTCGATGAGGTGGTGCTCGCCCGCCGTGAGCTCAGGCTGATCGTGGATCTCACCCAGCTGACCTTCATAGCCTCGACAGGGGTGGGCCTGCTGCTGGAGATTCGGGAACAGGTCGGCGAGCGCGGGGGACGCCTGATCGTGATCCTCGCTCCGAAAAGCCGTCTCCCGGCGTCTTTTCAAGCTGACCCGTATGACGGATCACTTCGAAGTCGCGGAGAACCTGAGAGAGGCGGTACGCGCCCTGCGGCAGGCGGAGCGCGACCTGGCACTGCGGGGCGAGACCGGTGAAATGCCGCAGGCACCCTCTACTCGCCGACCAGTTCCGACTTGAGACCGATGGGTAAGAAACGTCCGAAAGGCGGCGATCCGAGGTGGATGGCAGCCGTGTCCGAAGGCACCTTCGGACACGGCCGATCCAAGAGAAGTCTACAGTAAAGCGGATAATTGTCTCTTAAGGGAATATAAGGGATGAATGGTCAGCGAAGGTGGGTAAGCGTATGTCGGCGGTAGCGCGGAGGTGAAGACCTCTCCTGGCCCCGAGCGGATGCTGGTGGGGCTGTTGCGGGCCAGTCACCTGGCGGCTCTGGAGCAGGTTCCGGGCCTGGTCGGTGAGCATGCCGCGTCCGCGGGCATGACCGAGGTGCTGATCTACCTGGCGGATCTGCAGCAGAACATGCTGCGCCTGTTGACCGGTGAGGGCCAAAGCGCCGGGGAGGACGCGAGCACGGAGGTCGCCGAGTTGCGCGTCGATGCGACCTTGGCCGGGCGGGCCTTCCAGGAGGTGCGGATCCTGGCCGGCACCGGCGGCGGTGCCGGTGCCGAGGTGGGCACCGACGAGGATGTCGGTGGTGTGGAGCGGTGGTGGGTGCCGCTGCTGGACGGCACCGAACGCCTGGGGGTGCTGCGCATCAGCATCGAGGCCGGCGCCGACGCGCAGAGCCAAGACAAGCAGAGCCAAGACAACATGCGGGACCTGGCGTCGCTGGTGGCGCTGTTGCTGGTCGACAAACGTCCCTGCAGTGACTCCTACGCCCGACTGGTGCGTACCCGGCCGATGCACGTGGCCGCGGAGATGCAGTGGACGTTGATGCCGCCGCTGACCTTCGCCGACCACCGGGTGACCATCGCCGCGGCGCTGGAGCCGGCCTACCAGGTCGGCGGGGACGCCTTCGACTACGCTCTCGCCGGTGATGTCGTGCATGTGGGGATCTTCGACGCGATGGGCCACGACGTCTCGGCCGGGCTGAGCGCCAACCTGGCGGTGGCCGCCTGCCGCAACAACCGCCGCCAGGGCGCCGACCTGGCCGCGACCAGCGAGGCCGCCGAGCAGGTTCTGATCACCGAGTTCGGTCAGGCCACTCGTTTCGTCACCGCGATCTTGGCCGATCTGGATACCTGCACCGGGGTGTTGTCCTGGGTCAACCGCGGTCACCACCCGCCGGTGGTGATCCGCGGTGGCCGTTGGGTCACCACGTTGGAATGCCGGCCGGCTCATCCGATGGGCTTGGATCTGGGCCTGGCGGTCACGATGTGCCGCGAGCAGTTGGAGCCCGGGGATCGGGTGGTGTTCTACAGCGACGGCATCATCGAGGCCCGCAACGCCGCCGGCCAGGAGTTCGGCCTGAACCGTTTCGTCGACTTCATCATTCGCCGCACCACCGACGGCCTGCCGGCGCCCGAGACACTGCGCCGCCTGGTGCGCAGCGTGCTGGACTACCACGACGGTCACCTCCAAGACGACGCCACGGTGTTACTGGTGGAATGGCACGGCCACGCCCATGAGCGGCTGCGCCTGTGAGACGCGGGGCCTGAACCGGCAGAACCGGGCCTCAGTTAACGGATCACTGGGTCATCTGGGCGGCCGTCGGCTGCCCGCAACGCCGCGTCCAGACCTGGCCTGGGACGGTGTAGCCGATGTCGCCGAGCCCGTCGGCGATCTCGGAGATGACGTGGGGGGCGCCGTCCTCGTTGCCGGTGACCAGCACTCCGGCGACCCGGTTGTAGGCCACCGGCCGCCCCGCCTCGTCGGTCTCGGAGATCATCGCGTCCATCCGCTCCAGCATCCGCTGCGCCAGCGAGGACGGCCGCCCGACCCAGGTGGGGGTGACCACGACGAGGATCTGTGATTCGAGCAGCCTCGCGTGCACTACGGGCCACTGGTCGACGCCGTCGCCCAGGTCGGTGACCACGCCGGGCGGGATGTCCAGGTCGGCCGGCCGCAACGCCATGACCTGTACTCCCAGCGCGTCGATCACCACCTGGGCCGGCCGTTCGGTGTTGGACGGCTCGGGTGAGGCCTTCAACGTGCAGTTCAGCACCAGCGCCCGCATGGACCATCTCCTCGACTCGACGTACCGATGACGCGAGCACGGCGGACAGATTCGCCGACATGCCCCAGCCATCACGATCACTGTCTGGACACCTTTCCGAAGCGCACCCCTTCGAACATGCCGGTGGATCATTGCCCTGATCGCGAACTTTCACCCGGCGGTCAACACCGCGCGCCACACTGCACAGCAATGATCTTGTTTGAGGTCGCCGTCGTCTCCCGAACAAGATCAACGAAGTTCGCGGGCAGGTCTCCGCGACCTGTTTACCGAAAGCGCCAGGGGTAGAGCTGTGGGTTTCCTACCTTCGCTGACGAGGAGAAACGCCGTGACCGAGAACCTGTGGAACTACCGCCCCGAGGTCCGCGGCGAGCAGGTCCTGGACCTGGCCGGGTTCGACGTGGAAGCCACCGACGGCAAGATCGGCTCGGTGGACGAGGACAGCAACGCCGTCGGCGACAGCTACCTCGTCGTCGACACCGGTTTCTGGGTCTTCGGCAAGAAGGTCGTGCTGCCGGCCGGCACCATAACCAAGATCGACCCGCAGGAGCGCAAAATCTACGCATGCGCCCGTCCGAACTCGATCTCTCACCGCCACCCAGCATGTACCAAAACTTGTAGGGTCGGGGGCTGGCGCGGTGGCTTCTCCTGGCGGGAGGGCCTGGGGCCTTCCTTCCGTCGGTTTCCCGGACGGGTGTGCCACCCCAGTGGCCGTGACCAGGTTCTTCGCTCCGTTTCCAACCCCCGCCACCTCGATCCGTGCATGCGGTTCTCCCGCACACGGCTCACCGACGTCGTTCACCGCCGGCATTCGGCCTTTCCCGCCAGGGCTTGCCCGCCCTGGGCGCGACGACGATTCCATACAGGCTGATCAAGCCGAGATCGCTGAGCGAGCGTTTCAGCACGCCCCGGCCGTAGCTCCGGCTGCGCCGGTGTTTTCGGCTGAGGAACAGCGCCAGGCGCATCCAGGCGAACTCTCTGATCTTGCTAAAGCGCCGGGCAGAATGCCCGTACCGGAAATAGCCAGCCCATCCCCGCAGGAACAGGTTGACCTCCTTGGTGATCGCTTCGGTGCGAAGCAGCAGCCTGCGGCCGTCCGTGAGGTCACGGATCCGGTCGCGGGCGTGTTGCATCGCCCTGTCTGAGGGCCAGCGAGCGAGGAAAACGAACGGCCGTTTCCCGTTGAACCCGCGTGAGCGCACCAGCCGGTGGTGAAAGCCCAGGAAGTCCAGGCCTTCCCCACCGACCTCCAGGTGCACGATGCGGGTCTTGGCGGCCTTCGGCTCCAAACCGAGTGCCGCCAGCAGCTCCGTCAGGCGGGCCAGGGCCCGCTCGGCTTGACCGCGGGACCAGCACATCACGATCGCGTCGTCGGCATAGCGGGCCAGCACGCCGTCCGCCTCGTCCCACGCCCGATCCAATCGGTGCAGGTAGACGTTACAGAGGACGGGTGAAACCACGCCGCCTTGTGGCGTGCCGGTGACCTCTCGCCGGATCTGTCCGTCCTCCATCACCCCGGCGCGCAGAATCACCCGCAGGAGCTTCAGGAGCGACTGATCGCAGACGCGTTCCTCGATCGCACGCATCAACTCATCGTGCGGAATCGCCGAAAAGCAGTTGGCGATGTCCGTCTCGACCACCCACCGGCGGCCCCGCGCCTGCTCCTCAATGAGCACTTGCAGAGCATCGTGTGCTGAGCGCTTCGGGCGAAACCCGAATGAGCAATCAGCCATGTCCGCCTCGAAGACCGGTTCGAACACGATCTTCACAGCGGCCTGCACGATCCGATCCCGAACAGCGGGAATCGACAACGGCCGGTACTCGTCCTTCAGCCCAGGCTTGGGGATCATCACCCGGCGCGCGGGCAATGGCCGATACCGGCCCTGCCGAAGTTCCGCGGCCAACTCCTCAAGAAGCCGGACGATCCCGTACTCCTCGATGTCGGCCAGCGTGGTCGCGTCGATGCCCGGTGCGCCGTTGTTGCTGCGCACCATGACCCACCCGCGCTCCAGAACGTCTCTGCGATAGACCTTGTCCATGAGCGCGTGGAACCGACGTCCGGGATCGGCCTTGGCCGCCCGGTAGAGCACATGCTGCAAGGCGCGGACCGGATCACGCGGAACACGCGGCCCCACGGCGGCGGGAATAGCCAAAACGGCACTCACCGAGCCCCTCCTCCACCTCAATATGCATCGACGAAGTAGCGGCCCTTCCCTCACCGCCGGTTATGTTGTCCGGTCGGCTCAAGCAGTACTACGGCCGCCTCCGACGCCCACCCGGCCAGCAATCCACTTCCCGGCGTTGACCGGTTATAGGACGCCACGCTCCGGTAACACCTTCCGCAGGTCACCGGGCCGGGGAGGGCCTCCCCAGTTCCCGCCGTCACTATCGATACGTTCCGCGCCCCATACGCCGGGGAGTTCTTCGCGGCTGCAATTTCCAGGCTCTTCGCCGCTTCCATGGCCTTCACCCCGATCACGAGGGGCTCGGCTCTCCCTTGTCCCGTCCGAAGACGGCTGAGTAACGACGCCGCAGGCTTCGCGTCATGCTACGGACCGCATCGTCGCTCCCCCTTAAGGGCTTTTGACGCTGGGCTTCGACCCCGCCCGTTTCCAGACGAAGCCGCCAGCCTGCTACCGGGCCTCCTGGCAGCTACCCGGACCGGACTTTCACCGGCAAGCGACGACGAGCTTACGAACATGCAGATCAGCCGCTATGTCACGGCTTCACCTCCAGTTCTACTGGGCGCACATGATCGGCTCAGTAAGCAGGCAGGAAGAACAGGCGCAACCGGCCGCCGGTACGCGCGACGAAATCACCGACCGCCCGGGCGGTGTGGATCGAGGAGCCGTCGACGATCAGGAGGATCGGCCCGGTGACGGTCCGCAGCAGGTGCGCGCAGAACCCCAGGAACGCCCACCGGTCCATCGACCCGTGCCTCAGCCGGTAGCGCAGCGTGCCGTCGGCTCCGACCGCCGAGAACATCTTCACCGACCGGTGCTCCGCCCCGGCGCGCACCACAGGGGTCCGCCCGACCACCCCCCAGGTGGTACCGGCCCGGTGATCGACACGCATGCTCATCTCGTCGGCGAACAGCACCACCGCCCCCCGCCTGCGCGCCTGTCGGCGGATCTCGGGAAAGACCACCGTCGTCCACCCGGTGACGGCCACCGCATCACGCCGCCACGCCCGATAGACCGGGCGCTGCGGCGACAGGCCCAGCTCGCGCAGCAACCTCCCGGCCGCCGCCACCGACAGACCGATGCCGAACCAGGCCGCGATCACCATCGCCACCAGTGCCCTGGTCCACAGTGCCACAGCCGTGCCCAGCACCTGACGGGGGGGTGACATCACGCACCACCGCCTTGACGGTCTGCTCTTGGCCGGGCGTCAGCCGCCGCGGCCGGCCCGGCGCCTTCTTGATCCGCAGCGCCTCGAGGCCGCCCGCCCGCGCCTGGCGTTTCCACCGGAACACCGACTCGCGGCCCACGCCCAGCGCGTCGGCCACCCGATCGGGTGACATGCCCTGCTCCAGCAACCGGAGGGCGAAGACCTTCTCCTCGAACGTCGCTCTGCGACCTTTTCTGGCCATACCCCCAGCATGTGCTCGCCGGAAATCGATCTCCCACCGCCACCCAGCACGTACCAAAACTTATGATCGGCTCAGTACATGTTTTTCGCGCCATGAAGAAAGATCTTCGTGGCGCTTTCGGTGCGTGCGCGCACAGCGGGGAGAAGAAGGTCCGTCATGGGTTTGTAAGAGTTTGCGGCGTCCTGTCGCGGTAACGTCAGACCATGTTGCGTCCTGGAAGCTGGTCCAGGCCTGCGGGTGGAAGTCCCGTCCGGGTAAGCACTGGAGCGCCCGGTAGCAGGCCCCGGTTCGTTGTGGAGACATGGCGGGCTGAGCGGGGCGTCAAGAGCCTCTTTGGAGGGAGCAAGCACGCGGGCCGTAGCGTAAAGCGAACCTTGCAGCCTCGTCAGATTCACAATGGAGAAGCCGAGCCGCTCATGTCACGGCGAAGGCCATGTCCGGTGGGCCTTGTTCCAGGGTCGGTCTGCCAGGTTCTCCCGGGGTATGGAGGATGGCACGTGTGCATGGTCTGGGCCGGAACAGGAGAGACCCGTCTGACCACGCCTTTCGTCGGGCACGAGACCGGGCGTATAAGCCGATGGTGAAGTCGTCCGGAGGGCAGCGGGAGTCCGAGGGGGCCGTAGTACCGCTGATCGGCGTGCAACATAACGCGCCGGGAGGGAAGGGCCCCCACTTTGATCACGTCCGTGGCGAGGGTAAGCGCGAGGGCATGGCCGGGGTGACCCGGTCCAACCACCCCGATGGGCGAGCGTCCATCGTCAAAGTGCGAAAACTTCAACGCGGGCTATGGGCTGCGGCCAAGCAGTCTGAGGAGCGGCGCTTCCACGCCCTGTATGACCGTATCCACCGGGGTGACGTCCTGTGGGAGGCGTGGGAGCGAGTCCGGAGTAACCGGGGAGCGGCTGGGGTGGATCGGATCACCCTGGCGCATGTGGAGGAGTACGGGGTCGGGCGGATGCTTGCCGGACTCCAAGACGATCTCCGGGCAGGTGTGTACCGTCCCGCGCCGGCCAGGCGAGTGGACATTGCTAAATCCTCAGGTGGCAAGCGGCCCTTGGGGATTCCGACGATTCGTGACCGGGTGGCGCAGGCGGCGGCCAAGCTCGTGCTGGAGCCCATTTTCGAGGCGGACTTCTTGGAGGTCTCCTACGGGTTTCGGCCGAAACGGTCGGCGTTGCAGGCCAAGGAGATGATCCGTAAACGGTTCATCGAAGGCCACACTCATGTCGCCGAGTTTGACATCGCCAACTTCTTCGGGGAGATCGACCATGGTCGGTTGCTTGCCGAGGTGGGGCGGCGGGTGTCGGATCGCCGGGTTCTCAAGTTGATCCGCTTGTGGCTTCAGGCGGGGGTGATGGCGGATGGGGAAGTCACGCGGTCGGTCGCGGGCACGCCTCAGGGTGGAGTGATTTCGCCTCTGTTGTCCAATATCTACCTGCACCTTCTCGATATCGAGCTGAGTAGGCGAGGGGTGGGGGTGCTGGTGCGGTACGCGGATGACGGTGTTGTCTGCTGCCGGTCGGCTGCCCAGTCCCACGCCGCGCTCGTGGTGGTGGAGGAGGTCCTCACTTCGCTGGGGTTGAGGCTGCATCACGGCAAGTCGAAGGTTGTTGACCTCAGGGAAGGCCGGGAAGGCTTTGACTTCCTGGGCTGTCATTTCCGGGCTCGTTTTTCGGGCCGGATGTGGGAGAAGTACGGCATGGTCCGCTACTACCTGCATCGCTGGCCCTCGGCGCAGGCGATGAGCCGCTTGCGCGAGAAGGTCCGGGTACGGACGGGCCGCCGCCGGTCGGGAACGGATATCCGGGTGATCATCGCGGATCTCAATCCGGTCCTGCGCGGCTGGGGTAACTACTTTCGCACCGGGAACGCCGCCAGAAAGTTCGGCCAGGTGGATGACTACGTGGTGTGGATGCTGTGCCGCTTGATGATCAAGAAGCGGGGTCGCAATCTGCGGGCGGGTCAACACCAGGCATGGACTCGTGAGTGGTTTGAAGGGCACGGCCTGCTCCGCCTACGCGGGACCGTCCGCTATCCGAAGGCAGCGTAACCATGTCAAGAAGATCATCGGTAAGCCGTATGCGGGAAAACCGCACGTACGGAATTGAAAGGGGGATGGGGAACCGGGCCTTCGGGCACCGCGCCCCTGACTACCAATGATCGCCGAAAGTCGCCTTAACGATTCATTGGAATCGCATTCCGAGAATGCATTATTCGGGGGAAATACCGTACGCCTCAATGATTTTTCCAGTGTTTTCTGTGGGGGCGGGAAAGTCGCGTGATCGGCGCCTTCTATGAGGATTCCCTGCGAGGAGGAAGCGTGCACATCGAGTATGCCGACGGCCGCGTCCGGCCGCTCGTCTCCGAACGCTGGCTGCGACCGATCGAGGGCGATGAGCACATCCTGGCCCGATGCGGCGGGCCCACCCTCGATGTCGGTTCGGGGCCCGGGAGGCTGACCGTGGCGCTCACCCGGATGGGCGTTCCCGTCCTGGGCATCGACGTCACCCCGCTGGCCGTCAGCCTGACACGGCGCGCCGGCGGCCTGGCCCTGCGCGGCAGCGTCTTCGACCCCCTTCCCGGTACCGGCCGGTGGTCCGAGGCGCTGCTGGCTGACGGCAACATCGGCATCGGCGGTGACCCGGAGGCCCTGTTGCGGCGCCTGCGGGAGCTGCTCAGGCCAGGCGGTGCGGTGATCGCCGAGCTCTCCCCACCGGGGTCGCGCAGCACGGTGGAACGCGTACGGCTGCGCCAGGACGAGCGGGCGGAGGACTGGTTCGCCTGGGCGACCGTCTCCGCCGACGACATCGGCGCGCTCGCCCGGCGCTGTGGATTCCCCGGCGCCGAGCGCTGGAAGGAGGCCGGGCGATGGTTCGTGACCCTGTCATGAACGACCCCGTCACGAACGACCCTCCCGCGAGAAGGAGGCCCGTCGAGGCGGCCACCGCGCTCGTCCGGAGCCTGCCCGGGCGCTTCACCAGCCCCCTGCACTCCGAGCGTGTGGCCGCCCAGCTCGGCATATGGCTCGGCATCAGCTTCACCGTCGCCCTGGTGACGGGCCTGATCAGCCACTTCATGCAGCATCCGCCGCCGTGGATGCTGTGGCCCTCGCGGCCGGTCAACCTGTACCGGGTCACGCAGGGGGTGCACGTCATCGGCGGGCTGGCCACGATCCCGCTGCTCCTGGCCAAGCTGTGGAGCGTCTACCCCAGGCTGTGGCAATGGCCGCCCTTCCGGTCCCTCTCGCACGCCGTGGAGCGGGGGCTGGTGCTCCTACTCGTCGGTGGCGCGCTGTTCCAGCTCGTCACCGGCCTGCTGAACATCTCCTACGCCTACCTGTGGCCGTTCTCCTTCCCCGCGGCGCACTACTGGACGTCGTATGTGCTCTACGGCGCCCTTCTCATCCACGTGGTCAACGAATGGGCGAAGGTCCGCGCGAACCTGTGGACCCGCGAGCGCGTCGAGGCACCGGAGGTGACCCGGTCGCGGCGCCGTTTCCTGGGCACGGTCGCCGCCGCCTGCGGGCTCACCGTCATGGTCACCGTCGGCGAGACGTTCGCGCCGCTGTCGAAGCTGGCGGTTCTGGCGCCGCGGGCCCCGCAGGCGGGCCCGCAGGGCGTCCCGGTGAACAGGACGGCGGTCGCGGCCGGGGTGACCGAGACGATCCGCCGCCCGGACTTCCGGCTCGCGATGACGGGGGCGGTGCGCGCCGAACTGTCACTGACCCTCGCCGAGCTGGCGGCGATGCCGCAGCACACCGCCCGGCTGCCGATCTCGTGCGTGGAGGGGTGGAGCGCCGAGGCCGAGTGGGGCGGGGTGCGGCTGCGCGACCTCGCCGAGCGCGCCGGCGTCGCACCGGAGGCCGTCCTGGTGGTCGAGTCGCTCGAACGGTCCGGCGCCTACAACTCCAGTGAGGTGCGGGCGCCGCACTGGAACGACCCGCTCACCCTGCTGGCCCTGCGGATCGACGGCAGCCCCCTGGACCCCGACCACGGCTACCCGCTCCGGCTGATCGCGCCCAACCGGCCGGGAGTCCTGCAGACCAAGTGGGTCACCAGGGTGGTGGTGTCATGAACGGGAGGATCCGCCGCCGGTCCGCGTACGGCGTGGGCGCCGCTTTGATCATCATGGGATTCACCGGCCTGCTGCTGGAGGCCGACCGGACCGATCCGCTCGGCTGGGCACTGTGGTTCGGCGGCCTGATCGTGGCCCACGACGCGCTCATCGTGCCGCTGGTCCTGCTGGCCGGCGCGGCCACCGCCTGGCTGCGCGAGCCCTTCCTGTCACCGGTGCGCGCCGCACTGGTCACCGCGGGAATCCTCTGCCTGGTGGCCCTTCCCGCGGTCCTCGGCATCGGCAGGAGGGCCGACAACCCCTCGCTGCTGCCCCTGGACTACGGCCGCAACCTGGCCGCCGTCCTGGCCGTGATCGCGCTCGCCGCCGCCTGCGCGATGGTCGTGTCCCGCCTGCGCACCCGGCCGAGGGAAAGGACCCGGGTATTGCTGGGCGCGGTCGCGGGGCTCGCGGGCGGCCTGATCATCGGCTCCCTCATGGCCTACCAGGGCATGGTGGGCCCCGCCGGCTGGGCGTCCTTCGTCGTCCACGCGGTGATCCTCGGCGCCGTGCTGGGAGCCGTCGCCGGGGAGCGGGCACGGGACCTGGCCACGGCCTTCTCCTGCGGCATACTCGTCGGCCTGCTCGACTGGGTGGTGTGGCACCTGACGCTGCGGCCTCTCCTCGCGGGCGAGATCCCCACCTGGACGATCACTTCCGGAGACCGGTCCTTCCACGTCCTGGTCGGGAACGTCCTCCTGGGCGGGATCACCGGGGCACTGCTGTACGGAGCACTCACCGCCCACCGCCTGGCGGCGACGCGATCCGCGCCCGCCGCGCCGGTCGCGCCGCCCCGGGTCGTCATCGTCGGCGGCGGCTTCGGCGGGGTGAGCACGGCGCGGAGGCTGGACCGCCATGCCGCCCGGGGGCTGCATGCCGAGGTCACCCTGATCAGTGACACCAACGCCCTGCTCTTCACGCCGATGCTGGCCGGTGTGGCCTCCAGCGCGCTGGAGCCCCGGCACGTCAGCGCCCCGGTGCGCGCCGCCCTGTCACACACGGCGTTCCTGCACGGGCACGTGGACGCGATCGACACGGTACGCCGCGTCGTGCACGTGACGACCGGGGAGGAGGGCATGGCGGCGGTGCCCTACGAGCATCTGGTCCTGGCCGTCGGCTCCGTGCCGCACTACTTCGACCTGCCCGGCCTGGCCGAGCACGCCTTCGCGTTGAAGACGATCGGCGACGCTACCCGCCTGCGCAACCACGTGCTGGGCGCGCTGGAGGACGCCGACCTCGAACCCGACCCGGTGCGACGCGCGCAACTGCTGACCATCGTCGTCGCCGGCGGCGGCTTCGCCGGGACGGAGCTGATCGCCGAGCTGTTCGACCTCGTGCACGGGGTGCTCCACCAGTATCCGAACATCCGCGACCGCGAACCGCGTTTCGTCCTCGTGCACGCCGGTGAGGGCATCCTGCCGGAACTCTCCGCCGAACTCGGCGCGTACGCGCTGGAGAAGTTGCGCGGCAGGGGGATCGAGTTCCATCTGAAGACCCGGGTCGCCGAGGCGAGCCCCGGTGCGGTACGGCTGAGCGACGGGCAGACGATCCCCACCTGCACGCTCGCCTGGACGGCGGGCAACCGCCCGCACCCTCTCGCCGGGGCGCTGCCCGCCGAACACGGCCGCGGCGGGTCCGTCGTCGCGGACCCGTTCCTGCGGGTCACCGGGATCGACGGCCTGTGGGCGATCGGCGACTGCGCGCGCATCCCAGGCACCGACGGCCTGCCCTGCCCTCCGACCGCGCAACACGCGCTGCGCGAAGGGCGGACGGCCGCGGACAACATCGCCGCCGTACTCCGTGGCCGCCCGCCCGCGGAGTTCCGCTTCCGGGGTCTCGGCATCCTGGTGGCGCTGGGTCACCGAACCGCTGTGGCCGAGATCCGCGGCCACCGGCTGTCAGGGCTGCTCGCCTGGATCATGTGGCGGGCGATCTACCTGGCCAAGCTTCCCGGAGGGGAGCGGAAGGTGCGCGTCCTGGCCGACTGGTTGATCGACCTGGCCTTCCCCCGCGACATCACCCTCACCCCCTCCCCGCCTCCCTCCCGCCTAGGCACGACACCCGCACCTCCCGCCGGCTCCGGTGAACCCGGGAGCGGCGGGGAGCCCGGGAGGCCCGAGGGGCCCGCACCTTCCCTTCCCGGAGGAGACCATGAGTGAGCCGACCGGCGAGCTGACGCGGAGCGGCCGAGGCACCCCGTCCGGGGTGCTGCCCGGAGCCGTGGCCGGACTGGCCGGTGGGCTGGTCTTCGGCGTCGTCATGGCGCTGATCGGCTTCCTGCCCACGGTCGCCGCCATCGTCAGGACCGACTCGATCCCGGTGGCCTTCACCGTGCACATGCTGTTCGCGGCGATCATCGGAGCGGGCTTCGGGATCCTCGTCGTGCGGCAGCGGACCCACGCCAGCGAACTGCTGTTCTGGGGCCTGGTCTACGGGGCCCTGTGGTGGTTCCTCGGCCCGCTCACCCTGCTGCCGATCCTGCTCGGCAAGCCGGTCACCTGGGATCTGGCCAGCGGCCAGAACCTGCTGCCGAGCCTCATCGGCCACCTTGTGTACGGCACGGTCACCGCGGCGGCGTTCGCGTTCCTGAGACGCTCGAAGGCGCCCGGGGCCCGGCGGCCGCGGGTCGCGAGCGTGGTCCGGGGCCTTGCGGCGGGGGCCCTCACCGCCCTGGTACTGGTCGTCGGCCTGCGCGTCATGGCCGAAGCGGTGCCCTACGGCCTGCCGGCCACCGGCCTTCTCCTCGGAGCCGGATACCCGCTGCTCTTCGGCGACCGGCCGGAAGGCACCGGCCCCGCGCTGATCCGCGGCATGGCCTACGGCTTCGCCTGGTGGATCCTCGTGGCCCTGACGATCCCCTCCCTGATCTCGGACGGGACGCTGAAGTGGTCCCTCACCGGCGTGCGGGACGCGGTGCCCCAGTTGCCCGCCCACCTGCTCCTGGGGGCCGGGACCGCCGCCCTCTTCGTCTGGCTCGGCGGCCTCGCGCGCGTTCTGCTGGAGGAGGACGTCCGGCGGCTGCGCCCGCAGACGTTCGGTCCCGGCAGGTTGCGCGCCGCCGGGTACGGAGCCGTGTCCGGCCTGGCCGGCGGCCTGGTCTTCGCCCTGGTGCTGTTCCCGAGCGGCCTGCTGCCCACCGTGGCCCGCCTGGTGGGCGCCACCACCGCCATGCCCGGCCTCCTGGCCCACCTGGTGATCGCCATGGCCGTCGGCGTCTCCTACGCGACCTTCTTTCGCGGCAGGAGTTTCGACCTGACGTCCGGGCTCGGCTGGGGCGTCTCCTACGGCTTCCTGTGGTGGATCCTCGGCGCCCTCACCCTGACGCCGGTCCTGCTGGGCGGGCCCGCGCGGTGGACCGCTGCCGACCTGGCCGGGGCCTTCCCCGTCCTGATCGGTCACCTGGCCTACGGCGCTGTCCTCGGCGCTCTCTACCAGCGGCTGGAACAGCGGGCCAGCCCGTGGTGGCTCACCCGCGGCCAGGCCGACGCCGAACGCAGGACCGCCCTGCGCGAGCAGACCCTCGGCTCGGCCCCCGCGCTCTGGACCCTGGTCCTGCTCATCGCCCTGACCCTGCCCATTCTGATCACGAACTGACCTGTCGCGCCAGCCGCTCCTGGGGTCCCGGTAGTAATGAAGAAATTTCCAACGAAGTAGCCTCTGACCTGTGATAACGGAGGTGTTTGACCGCCTGTGGCGGTTGGTGATCACTGCCGCTACGTTCGTTCCGGTTTTGTCCGGTACGGCAGGTGGGGTGGTGCGTTGTCCGAGAAGATGTTCTCCGAGGAGCAGTTGGAGCAACTGCGTTCGTTCCCGGAGATCAGCAGCGATGAGTTGATCCGATATTTCACGCCGACGTCGGCTGACGTGGCGTTCGTCGACCCCGGTCGTGGGCGGCGCTCGGTGGATCAGCTGGGCATGCTGGTCCAGCTGTGTACGCTGCCGTGGCTGGGATTCGTGCCCGACGATGTGGCCTCGGCGCCGCCGGCGGCCGTGGCCCGGGTCGCGCAGCGGCTGGGCGTACCACCGGCGGCGCTGCGACTGTACGGGCACCGGGCCCAGACCCGCTCGGACCACCTGGCGCAGGTCGCCAGGTACCTGGAGTGGAAGAGCGCTCCCGCAGAGGGCCAGGCGATGAAGGAGCTGGAGCAGTTCCTGCTGGATCGGGCGATGGAACACGACTCGCCGACGCTGCTGTTCAACCTGGCGCGCGAGTATCTGATGGCGGCCAAAGTGATCCGGCCCGGCGCCCTGGTCTTGGCCAAGATGGTCGGCACGGCCCGCAAGGGCGCCGCCGATCTGACCTCGCAGCTGGTAGGGCACCTGCTGACGCAGGAGGTCCGCGCCGACCTGGAGCGGATGCTGGTGGTGGATGCGGGGCTGGGGATGACCCGGCTGGAGTGGCTGGTCACCCCGGCCCGGGACGCCTCGGCGACGTCGGTGAAGAGCGCGATCGACAAGTTGGCCTGGCTGCGCGCGATCGACGCCCACCAGATGGATGTGTCGGTATTGCCGAACGAGCGCCGCCGGTTCCTGGCCCAGGTCGCACGCCGCTCGACCAACCAGGGGCTGGAGCGGCGCAAGGAGCGTAAGTCCCCGATCCTGCTGGCGTTCGTGGCCCAGGCCGCGGTCGACCAGCTCGATGAGGTGGTGGCCCTGTTCGACCAGGCGGTCTCAGCGCGGGAGTCGCGGGCCAAATCCAAGACCGACGAGGCGCTCATCGAGCGGGCCAAGCGGGGCGAGGTCCAACAACTGCTGATGGAGGAGATCCTTCCGGTGCTGGCCGACCCGTTGGTTGCCGACGACGAGGTCGGTGGCCTGCTACGTGAGCGGATCGGCATGCAGAGGCTGCGGGAGATCATCTCTGATGTGTGGAAGCCGCTGCCCCGGGACCACGGGCGGCTGTCGGAGCTGGAGTCCTCCTACACCTACCTGCGTCAGTTCACCCCGAACGTGCTGGCCGCGATCGATTTTCAGGGCGGGCCGGGCACGGGCGAGCTGATGGAGGCGGTGGCCATCTTGAAGGAGATGAACCGGCTCGGCGGCCGTAAGGTGCCCGCGAGGGCGCCGACCGCGTTCGTGCCGGCCCGGTACGCCGACTACCTGGCCAAGGCCCGCAGGTCTGGGGAGGACACCGCCTACCGCCACTTCTGGGAACTGTGTGTGATCTTGTGTCTGCGGGACGGGTTGCGCAGCGGGGATGTGTTCGTGCCGGGTTCGCGCCGCTACGCCGACCCTGCCACCTACCTGTACACGCCCGAGCAGTGAGCGCCCCGGCAGGGCGAGTACTGCCGTCTGGTGGGCAAGGCGTCGAACGCGGCCCAGGCGCTGGAGCAGGGCAAGGAGGAACTGCACGCGGCGCTGGCGGAGCTGGAGCAGACGCTGGCCGGCGCCGCATCGGATGAGACCGGGACGGTCCGCCTCGATGAGGAGGCCCACCTGGTGGTGGCGCCGCTGTCGGCCGAGGACGCCCCGGCCGAGGCCAAGGCGCTGAAGGAGGAGCTGGCCGCGATGCTGCCGTTCGCGCCGATCGCCTCGCTGCTGATCGAGCTGGACGCTCGCACGCATTTCCTGGACTGTTTCACCCACGCGGGTGGGCGCAAGCTGAGCACGTCGGCCGAGACCAAGCGCAATATCTTGGCCGTGCTCATCGCGATGGCCACCAACCTGGGCCTGGCGCGCATGTCGGAGGCCTGCGGGGTGTCCTATGACGTGCTGGCCTGGACGATGGAGTGGTACATCCGGGAGGAGACGCTGCGCGAGGCCAACACGGTCATCGTCGACCACCACTACCAGCTGGAGCTGGCCAAGGTGTTCGGCGGCGGCACCATGAGCTCCTCCGACGGTCAGCGGTTCCCTGTGCGGGGCAAGAGCCTGAGCGCCCGCACGATGGTGATTCACGGCGGGCAGGTGCTTTCGACCTACACCCACGTCTCGGATCAGTGGTCCACCTACGGCACGAAGATCATCGTGCCGACGGCGCGGGAGGCGCACTTCGTCCTGGACGACTTCCTGGGCAATGCCACCGATCTGCCGATCGTCGAGCACGCGACCGACAGTCACGGAGCCACATTGATCAACTTCGCGTTGTTCGACCTGGTCGGCAAAGCGCTCACCCCGCGGATGCGGGACCTGACCCGGGTCACCCTGGTCCGTGACGACACCCCGACCGAGATCGCCAAGCGCTACCCGCACGCCGGGCCGCTGCTGGGCGCGTGCTGAAATGAGGATCTGGTGGCCGACTGCTGGCCGGACCTGCTGCGGATGGCCGGCTCGTTGAAGTACGGCCAGGCCACCGCCTCGCTGATCGTCGGCAAGTGGTCGGCCGCCTCCCGGCAGAACACCCTGGCGGCCGCGCTGAAGGAGTGGGGCATGCTACGCAGGACCGTCCACCTGGCCAAATACCTCTCAGACCCGGCCTTCAGAAGGAAGATCTCCCGCCAGCTGAACAAGGGCGAGAGCCTGCACGCTCTGCGCCGGGACCTGCATTACGCCCAGCAGGGCACGATCACTCGCCCGCATCTGGAGCAGCAGACCGAGCAGGCGTGGTGCTTGACCCTGCTGACCAACTCGGTGGTCGCCTGGACAACGGAATATTATTCCAGAGCGGTGCTGGAGCTGCGCTCCCAGGGCCGAGAGGTGCCGGATGGGATTTTGTCGCATATCTCGCCCGGCCACAGCGACAACATCAACTTCTTCGGCGTCATCAACGTCGACGTCGAGGCGGAACTGGCTAAGCTCGACACCAGCGGCTGGCGGCCGCTGCGGCCCGCGCAACTAAGTGCAGCGGCTGGTCCCTGCACCGGCTACGCCACAGCGCGCTGACCCACGAGGCCGAAGACGGCACCAACACCCCGACCCTGCTCGCCCGCTCCCGGCACGCCTCGGTCCGCTCCCTGGAGCGCTACGCCCGCCCCGGCGTCGACGCCGTCGCCGACCACGTGGCCAGCCGCGACCCGGCCGCTCGCCGTCGGATCCGGTAAGCCGATCGGCTGCCGCGAGTGCCCTTGACCGGTCGCCGGTCAGCCACACCCCACGGCGGATTTCCGGCGTACCTTGGCCAGCCCCATCCGGGTTGCCCTTCGGACACTTACAGCGCCTCTGACCTGCGCCTTGCCCTTTTGACGCTTGTTTTCCTGCCCCCTGCGCCGTACCCGAACTGAGGATCGTCGCTCACGGCTCACACCATAAGCGGATCGAGACCTTAGTCATAGGGGTCCGGGGTCGCAGCAGGTCAGAGGCTACTTCGTTGGAAATTTCTTCATTACTACCGGGACCCCCTCCTCCGACGTACGGCCGGGCGCGGGCCGGGTTCCTCGGGTCGCTCCCGTCCCGAGCGCGGCGAGAGCGGCGGCGAAGCGGGACGAGGGCGCCTCGGCCGCCACCGCCGCGGCGTCGCCCGCGGTGTCCACGTCCCGCAACAGGGGCAGCATCCCCACCGACAGACCCGCCGCGCGCAGCCGCGACAGCTGGGCGGCGCCCGTCGTGGGCTGCGACATCGGCACACCGAGCAGGAGCGCGGGGTCGGGCCGGCGCAGGCCGAGCAGCCAGAACCCGCCGTCGGCGGCGGGGCCGAACACGGCGTCGCGGGTGGCCAGCGCGGCCAGCGCGCCGGCCAGGAGCGCCGGGGTGACCTGCGGGGTGTCCATGCCGATCAGGACCACGGGCAGCGGATGAGCCCGGTAGGCGTCCTCGAAGGCGGCGGTGAGCCGCTGGTCCAGCCCGATGCCCCGCTGCGGCAGGACGGCGAAGCCCGGCGGCAGCCAGGGGCCGGTGCCGCCGCGCAGCGCCAGCACCCGGTGGCGCGCCGGGGCGCGGGCCACCGTGCCCAGGGTGTCGGCCAGCGCTGCGGTGGCCAGAAGCGCGGCCTCCTCGGGGCTGAACGGCGGGGTGAGTCTGGTCTTGACCCGCCCGGCCACCGGTTCCTTGGCGATGACGACGATCTGACCGTCACACTCGTGACCGGCCCGCTCCCTACCCGCCCGGCCGTCCTTCCCCGCGCGGGCCGCGTCACGCCGCCCGCCGTCGCGGGCGGGTACGGTCTGCTGTGCCGCGTTCCGGTCGTCACGAGCGTGTGCGCCCCGCCGCGACGCGCTCGGGTCGCCGGTCATCGTGTACCGCCCGGTTCGCCCAGGACCTTGCGCATGTCGCCGACCGCGCGCAGCGTGCCGCGTACGGTGCCGGTGACCTTGGACCGTCCGGCGCGGGGCAGGTAGTCCACCCCGGTCTCGGCGATCCGCCAGCCCCGGTCGGCCGCCCGCAGCACCATCTCCAGCGGGTAGCCGAAGCGCCGGTCGGCCAGGTTCAGGGCCAGGAGGTCCGCGCGGCGGCAGGCACGCATCGGGCCGATGTCGCGCAGCCTCGTGCCGGTACGGCTGGCCAGCCGCCGGCCGAGGAAGGCGTTGCCCAGCCGCGCGTGCAGCGGCCAGGCCGCTCCCGGCACGGGGACCCGCCTGCCGAGCATCAGGTCGGCGTGACCCGAGACGACCGGCCCGGTCACCCGGGGGAGCTGGCCCGGGTCCAGAGACGCGTCGGCGTCCATGAAGCACACCACCTCGCCGGTCGAGGCGAGCAGTCCCGCGTGGCAGGCGGCGCCGAACCCGCGCCGGGGCTCGCTCACCACCAGCGCCCCCAGCTCGGCCGCGACATGCGCCGATCCGTCCGTGGAACCGTTGTCCACCACGATCGGCCGGTAACCGTCCGGCATGCGTTCCAGCACCCACGGCAGGGCCGTCTCCTCGTCCAGGCACGGGAGCACCACATCGATCTCCATGCTTGAGACGCTAAGGTCGGCAGGGCTTGTCAACCCTTACGGAGTGGTGACGTGTCGCGGGAAAATACCAGCTCATCGCTTGAGACGCTAAGGTCGGCAGGGCTTGTCAACCCTTACGGAGTGGTGACGTGTCGCGGGAAAATACCAGCTCATCCCTAATGTAGGAGGGTGATCAAACACTTCCGGCGGGGGGTCAGGGGCCTGCGTGCGGCGTGGGCGGGTGCCGTTCCCGGTGGCCGCCGGAGCGGGCCGGCGCTCGCGGTCTGGGCCTCGCTCGTCGTCGCGGCGTTCGCCGCCGGGGCCGTCCTGCACGCGCTGGGCATGCTGCCCATCGACCACCTGCCGCCCCTGCACGGGCACTTCCGCACGCCGTCGGTCTCGCTTCTGCCGCCCCTGCTCCTCGGCGTCCTCGCGGTCGCCGTGCTGCCCGCCCTGACCGCACGGCTTCGCTTCGGCGCGGCCCTGCTCGTCGCGTACGGCACCACCCTGGCCTGGACGGTGCTGCTGGCCGTCTCCGGCGAGGGACTGGCCCACCCGTTCACCAGCCGGTACGAGTACCTGGCCGTGCTGCCCGCCGTCGGGGACGACCCGCTGGGCTGGCTGGCCTCCTTCACCGAGCGGCTTCCCAGCTATCCCACCCATGTGCGGGGGCACCCGCCGCTGCCCGTGCTGGTGCTGTGGGCCCTGGCCAGGGTGGGGCTGCCCGGCCCGTTCTGGGCGGCGGTGCTGGTCGTGGTGGTCGGCTGCTCGGCGGTCGTGGCCGTAGTGCTCACCGTACGACGGCTCGCGGGAGAGGAAACGGCCCGGCGCGTGCTGCCGTATCTCGCCCTGAGCCCAGTCGCGGTCTGGATCGCCACGAGCATGGACGCCCTCTTCGCGGGTGTGGGCGCCTGGGGGGTGGCACTGCTGGTGTCCGGGAGCGCCCGGGGCGGGGCTCGCGTTCTCCCGGGGGTGGCGGCGGGAGTGCTGCTGGGGGCCCTGCCGTACCTCAGCTACGGCCTCGTGCCCTACCTGCTGATCCCGGTGGTCGCCGCCGCCGTCGCGCGGATCTCCCGCGCGACCGCGGTCGCCTGCCTGGCGGGGGCGGCGGCGGTCACGGCGGTCTTCGCCGCGGGCGGCTTCCTGTGGCCGTCGGGAGTGCTCGCCACCCACGCGGAGTGGGCCGCCGACCCCGGCGCGGCCCGGCCCTACCTCTACTTCCTGATCGCCAATCTGGCCGTACTGGCCCTGCTGGCCGGCCCGGCGACCGCCGCGGGCCTGGCGCGGATGACGCCCGGTGGCGTGCGCGCCCTGGTCGCGGCGGCGCTCGTGGCCGTGCTCGCGCTCGACGTCAGCGGGGTGACCAGGGGAGAGGTCGAGCGCATCTGGGTTCCCTACGCCACCTGGATCGTCCTGGCCGCCGCCTGGTCGCCGAGGTCGCCGAGGTCGCAGGAATCGCCGAAGTCACAGGGGGCACCGGGCCGCCGGTGGCTCGCCGTCCAGGTCCTGACCGGACTCCTGCTGCAGGGCCTCGTCATCTCCCCGTGGTGATCCACCGGACTCGCGTGCCGGTACCCGCCGTGACGGCCCGGTGAGCTCGCAAGCGCCCGGGACGGGTCATGACCACCCAGGGTCGGAACATGGACCCGGCATACGCGATGTCTTCGACCCCGACCTACCCGCGATCGACTTCACCGCGCCTTGACCGAGACGGCGTAGACGGCCAGCAGGCCGGAGGCGAGCGCTTGGGATCGTGGTGAGGCGTTTCGGGCGGTAGTCCGAGGCTGGACCATGGGGCACGGCGCTCTCGCCGATCTTGACGCTCGTTGACAGGTCCCTACAGGTGCGCCGGGAAGTCTGCTCGGTTCTCGAGTCTCGGGCTGGGGTCAGCCGGTCTGCCGGTGCCAGCGGTGCAGCAGGGCGGGGAGCTCGCCGAGCAGGAATTCGTAGAAGGCGTGCATCTGGGCCAGGCGCTGATGGGCGGGATCGTCCTCATCGGTGGCGGCGATTCCGGCGGCCGCGGCCTGGAGCATGGCCTGGATGACGGTGTTCTGGCTGGTGAACAAGGTGGCCCAGGCGTCGTCGCGGAGCCGGTAGTGCTCGCGGCGGTTCCCGGGGGCGGGCAGGCGTTCGATCAGCCCGACCGTCAGCAGGGATTTGACCGCGCCGGAGACCGAGCCCGCGCTGACCTCCAGCCGGCCGGCGATCCCGCCGGCGGTGACACTGTCCTGGTCGGTGAACAGGAAGATCGCCAGGGTGCGCGCGGCCATGCGCTGCAGCCCGCCCTCGGTCAGTGTCAGGGCCAGTCGTTCCGCCGCCTGCCACTGCTCATACCGGTCGTCCACGTGCTCGCCTCCTTGAGGAGAACCAGGATACCGAACAACCCGACTCTTCAGAAATTTCTGAAAATTCGGTATATTCCTTATATCGGGCTCTCGCGAGAGGTCCGATGGTGTGCCGGGAAGCCTGGTCGGCGATGTGACCTCCCATCAGCCTCGACAGGAAGTTGGCCAGCCATGACCCTGCTCAGCCGTATGTACGGCGTGCGCCCCGCCCCACGTCACCGGGTGCGTGTCCGGCGGAATGTGAAGACCCCCGCCTCCGACGGTGTGCGGCTGCCGGCCACGCGCCACTACCCGGCAGGCCAGCGGCGGCCGATCGCTCAATGTGGGCGACGGCGTCGTCCGGCTGCAAGAACCCGGCGTCACCCGGGCGGGCGATGTCCGGGGGGCCGACATGGCCCTGTGGCCGATAGCTCACCGCTTCCGGCGCGGCCACCGTATCCGGCCGCAGGTCTCCAGCGGCGCCCACCCGCGCTTCGGCCGCAACCCCGGCACCGGCGAACCAATCGCGGCCGGGCGCGGCCCGCGCGCCTCGGAACGCGAGACCTTCCATAACCACCAGCACCCGTCAGCCCTCCGGCTGCCCCTCACTCCAGGAGCATCGTGAAACTACTCGTTCTCGGCGGCACCCACCATGTGGGCCGCGCCATCGTCGAGGCCGCGCTGGAGCGCGGCGATGAGGTGAGCACGCTCAACCGCGGCCTCAGCCGCGCCCCCGCGCCCGGCGTGCGGGCACTCATCGCCGACCGCACCGACCCCGAGTCCGTACGGCTGGCGCTGGGTGACGGGGAGTGGGACGCGGTCGTCGACACGTGGGCCTGGGCGCCGCGGGTGGTGCGCGACAGCGCCCGCCTGCTGGCCGGCCGGGCCGGGCACTACGGCTACGTCTCCAGCCGAGGCGTGCACCGCTGGCCTTGGCCCGCGGGCGCCGACGAGCAGGCGCCCCTGGTCGACGGCGACCCCGCCAGCGGGGAAGCCGCCGACTACGCCGCCGCCAAGCGCGGCGGCGAGCTCGCCGTTCTGGAATCCTTCCCCGGAGCGGCGCTGCTGGCCAGAGCAGGCATGATCCTCGGCCCGTACGAGGACGTCGGCCGCATCCCGTGGTGGCTGCGCCGCCTGGAGAAGGGCGGGCGCGTCCTGGCCCCCGCCCCGGCCCAGACGCCTCTGCAGTACCTCGACGTCCGGGACCTGGCCACCTGGATGCTGCGCTCGGCCGAACGCGGCCTGAGCGGCGCCTTCACCACGACCGGCCCGCCAGGCGCGATCACCCTCGGCGACCTGCTCACCACGGCGCTGGACGTCACCGGCTTCGACACCGAACCGGTGTGGGCGCCGCCGGAACTGCTGCTGCGGCACGGCCTGCCGCTCGGCATGGAGCTCGGGCTACGGCTGCCCGACGGCAGCGCGCCGAGCGGCATGCACGACGCCGACGTCAGCGCCGCCCAGGCCGAAGGGCTCATCACGCGGCCGCTGCGCCAGACCCTCGCCGACACCTGGGCCTGGCTCCAAGCCGAAGGCGACCCGGTGCCCCGCGCCGATGCGCCCTCCCCCGACACCTGGCTCGACGCCGCCGCGGAACAGCGACTGCTCGACCAGCTCTCCCACTAAGGAACTCGACGACTTTCATGCGCGCCATCATCATCGGAGCCGGCATCGCCGGTCTGGCCACCGCCCTGCGTCTGCACCAGATCGGCTGGGACACCCTCATCGTCGAACGCGCCCCTGCCCGCCGAGGCGGCGGCTACGCGGTCACCTTCGGCGGCATCGGCTACGACGCCGCCGAACGCATGGGCATCCTGCCCGCCCTGCGAGCCAAGTCCTTCGACACCACCGAGCTCGTCTATCACAGGAGCGACGGCTCGCGCCGCTTCGCCCTCGATCGCGCCACCATCGCCGCCACCACCGGGCCGCGCTCGATCACCATCCTGCGCGGCGACCTCGAAGCCGTCCTGTACGAGAGGGTCCGCGACCACACCAAGATCTACTTCGGCGCCACCCTCACCGCCATCGACCAGGACGAGCACGCCGTCAGTGTCGCCCTGAGCGACGGCACCGTCGAGGAGGCCGACCTGCTGATCGGCGCCGACGGCCTGCACTCGGCCACCCGCGCCCTGCTGTTCGGCCCGGAGGAGGAGTTCCTGCTCGACCTGGAGCACAAGGTCGCCGTCTTCATGCTCGACCGGCGGCCCGCCACCATCGCGCCCGGCGCGACCGGCACCCTGTCCTCGCGCGGCCGTACCGCGGCGGTCATCAGCGTCGGCGACGGCCGCAACGTCGCCTTCTTCGGCTACCGCGCCGACCACGCCCGCCCGGACGAGGACGTCGCCACCCAGCTGGAACGCGTCTACGGCGACCTCGGCTGGGTCATCCCCGAAGCCCTCGCCGGGCTCCAGCGGGCCGATTCGGTCTACTACGACACCATCAGCCAGGTCGTGGCACCGTCCTGGAGCAGCGGCCGGGTGGTGCTGCTCGGCGACGCGGCCTGGTGCGTCACCCTGTTCGCCGGGTACGGCTCGGCGCTGGCCGTCGGCGGCGCCGACCGGCTCGGCACCGAACTGGCCGCCCACCCCGGCGACATCCCCGCCGCGCTGACCGCGTGGGAGGCCGCCATCCGGCCCGAAGCCGAACGCAAACAGAAACTCGGCCGTCGCGTCAAAGGCGTCTACGCCCCCGCCAACCCCGTGCTGCTGTGGCTGAGCCTGCTGCCGTTGCGGCTGGCCTCCCTGCCTCCCGTTCGGCGGTACATGACCCGTCGCTTCATCAAGGGCTGAGGTCGTGCGGCACCTGGCCGGGCGCGCGGCCAGGTGCTACATTTCAGGCGACTGTAGGAACGCGCCCCAAGCGGGGACGCGAACGTCGGTGAGCCGGGAAGCCTGGTCAGCCCGCGATCTTGAAATCGCGGAGCTAGGGCCTGTTCCAGGTTCAGATCACTGTTCGGTTGAACCGGCCATCTGATCACCCTCGGACTGGTAAACGTCTTGAGTGACGCGTGGCGATCCGACGGATTCCGAGTGGGAGTTGATCGAGCCGCACTTGCCGCTGGGTGAGCGCGGACCGATCCCTGACCTGCGCAAGCAGCTGAACGGCGTGATGTGGCGGTTCCGTACCGGAAGCCCGTGGCGCGACCTACCCGAGTGCTACGGCTCCTGGTCGACCGTCTATGGCCGCTTCCGGCAGTGGGCGCTCAATGGCACCTTCGAGACGCCGATGGAGCAGATGATCGCCGAGGCCGCCCGGCGCGGGCAGGTCGATCTCGGCCTGGTCAGCGTGGACTCCACCGTCGCGCGCGCCCACCACCACCACCACGCCGCCGGCATGGCGATCGATCCCAAGCTGCTCCAGGAGTTGGAGAAGGCCGCCGAGGAGGAAAAGGGACTGCGCCAAAGGGACAAACCGCCCCGGTGACGGCAACGGACGACACGGCCGACGCCGAGGCAGAGGCCATGCGCGTCCAGCGCCGCCGGGTGCGACGACGCCTCAAGGTCCGCCTCAAAGCCGCCGCCCTGGGCCGCTCGCGGGGCGGGCTGACCGTCAAGACGCACCTGTCCACCGACCGCCGCTGTCGCCCGCTGTCTTTCGTGGTGACGCCCGGCCAGGCCGCCGACAGCCCGCGCTTCGCCGCTGTCCTTGACCGCGTCAAGGTCCGCGGACCGGTCGGCCGGCCCCGCACCCGGCCCGACGCGGTCGCCGCCGACAAGGCGTACTCCTCCCGCGCCAACCGCGTCTACCTGCGCCGACGCAACATCCGGGCGGTGATCCCGGAGAAGGTGGACCAGGCCGCCAACCGGAAGAAGCGGGGCTCGCGGGGCGGCCGCCCAATCTCCCACGACGCCGGACTCTACAAGGACCGGAACACGGTCGAGCGCGGTATCAACAAGATCAAGGAGTGGCGAGGGCTGGCCACGCGCTACGACAAGACCCCCGCCAGCTACCTCGCCGGACTCCACTTACGCGGAGCGGTCATCTGGCTCCGTAGCCTCCACCCCGCAGCATGATCCGAACTCAGAACAGCCCCTGGTCCCGCTTCCGATAAAAATGCCCTTCTAGGCATTATGACTTAACGTCATGAATCTTGACCTGAAAGTCATCGAGGCGTGCTCACCCAGGTGGCTGCCCGGCCACCGAAGACGACCGGGGCGGCTGGGTGAGCGACGGCGCGAGGCGGGGTGCGGCGGCCGGCCGAACCGGCGTATGGGGCGCGTAACCGGCCGACCGTGTTCGCCGCGGAACCGGGGCCAAGTCCTTACGGGTCGCGAACCCTTCGCGCCGTTCTCCACCCGCCACTGGATCAGGCAATAACGTCGGCGGGATGAGGGTACTGGTAACCGGCACGGCCGGGTTCATCGGAAGTCATGTGGCCGAGCTGCTGGAGGCGGCCGGCCACGAGGTCACCGGTCTCGACCTCCGGCCCCGGGCCGGGCACCTGGTCGGCGACGTGCGCGACACCGAGCCGCTCACCCGTTCGTTGCGTGGAATGGACGCGGTGGTCCACCAGGCGGCGAAGGTGGGCCTCGGAGTCGACGTCTCCGATCTGCCGGACTACGCGTCGATCAACGTGTACGGCACCGCCGTACTGCTCGCGGCCATGGCGAAACACGACGTGGGACGGCTGGTCCTGGCCTCGTCGATGGTGGTGTACGGCGAGGGCGCCTACGACTGCCCGGGACACGGCCGGGTCCGGCCCGGCCCGCGTTCGCGGGAGGATCTCGCCCGCGGCGGGTTCGAGCCCCGCTGCCCGCGGTGCGGAGCGGAGCTGACCCCGGCCGTGATCGACGAGGACGCGCCCCTGGACCCCCGCAACGCCTACGCCACGACCAAGCTCGCCCAGGAGCACCTGGCCGCCAACTGGGCCCGGGAGATCGGCGGCACGGTGGTCGCGCTGCGCTACCACAACGTCTACGGGCCGAGGATGCCCAGGGACACCCCCTACTCCGGAGTGGCGGCGATCTTCCGATCCGCGCTGGAGGCGGGCAGGGCCCCCCGGGTGTTCGAGGACGGCCGCCAGCGGCGTGACTTCGTGCACGTCGGGGACGTGGCCCGCGCCAACCTCGCGGCCCTCGAAGCGATCACCCCCGCGGGAGCGCTGACGGCCTGCAACGTGGCCAGCGGGGAGCCGCACACGATCGGAGAGATGGCCTCCGCCCTCGCGGCCGAGCACGGGGGCCCCGCGCCGGTCACGACCGGCGAATATCGTCTCGGCGACGTGCGGCACATCGTCGCCGCCCCCGACCGCGCCGCGCGTGATCTCGGGTTCCGCGCGGGGATCGGGTTCGCCGAGGGAATGCGGGAGTTCGCCACGGCACCCCTGGGCGTCGGCACCAGTTGACTGACAGCAGCGTCAGCTCGGGTCAGCGGTCGTGGTCGGCGTTGCGCCACCACGTGAGGGTCGCCACCATGCCGGCTGCGCCGGTGGTCAGGACGAGCAGGATGCTGATGGGTCCTGGCGGGTCGTGGTTGGGGCCGGTGATGCCTGCGTACAGGCCGGGGACCGAGTAGGGGAACCAGGCGCCGAAGCCGAGCGCGGCGACGATCTGGGCGGCGAAGGCCAGCACGAACAGCACGCCGACCGCGGCCAGGTAGCCGCGACCGATGCTGGCGGCCAGCGCCAGCGGCGTGGTCAGCGCGGCCGACAGCGCGGCGGCGGCCAGGATCCGCGCCACCCCGGCCGTGACCGCCTGCACCGACCAGCCGGGCAGGGCCAGCAGCGCGCCGAGCAGCAGGCCGCCGGCGGCCGTGCCGGCGGCGAGCAGCAGTGCCCAGGCGGCGGCGAGGGCGAACTTGGCGGTCACGATGGCGGTGCGGGAGGCGGGCAGGGCGAGCAGGTCCTTGGCGGTGTGGTCGCTGAACTCGCGGCCGAACAGCCAGATGGCAACCATGCTGTAGACCAGCAGGCCGCCGACGGCGACCGCTTGGGCCAGCAGGGCCAGGTAGCCGGGCCAGTCGGCGCTCGCGCCGGACAGCTGGGCCTTGTCGCCGAGCAATCCCAGCGCGCGGGCGCGGGCGGGGTCGGCCAGGATGAACATGAACAGGCCGCACACGAGGGTGACGAGGGTGAAAGCGAGCGCGGTGAGCCAGGGCAGGCGGCTGCGTCGCGCCTTGAGGAGTTCGCTCCACAGCGCCTCACGCATGGTCGGCTCCGACGATGCGCAAGAAGTAGGCTTCCAGGTCTTCTTCCACCAGGTGGAGTTCGGCGGGTGGCACGCCGGCCTCGACCAGGAGAGGTGGCGACCTCCTCGGGTCGTGCCAGGGCGCGTTCGTCGGCCAGCAGCAGGCCGGGGTCGGGGCGGTAGCCGTGGTCGCGCAGTACCCGGTGGGCTGTCGCGTCGTCGCGGGTCGTCACCCTCAGGTGGCGGCGCCGGTGCGCGTCCAGGCTGTCGGCGTCGTGTTCGGCCAGCATCCGGCCCTGGTGCAGGATGCCGATGCGGCCGTTCAGGCGGGCGACCTCGGCCAGCAGGTGGCTGGAGATCAGCACGGTGGTGCCGTGCTCGCGGGCCAGGCTGGTCAGCAGGGTGCGGATCTCCACCACGCCGGCGGGATCCAGGCCGTTGACGGGTTCGTCGAGGATGAGCAGTTCGGGACGGTGGAGGAGGGCTTTGGCCAGGGCCAGGCGCTGCAGGTTGCCCATCGACAGGGTGCGGGCGCGCCGCCCGGCGTAGGGGGTCAGGGCCAGCCGTTCGATGATGTCCTCCACGTGCCGGCCGGGGTGTTTCAGCTGGCGCAGGCGGGCGCACAGGTGCAGGTTCTCGGCCACGGTCAGCTCGGGGTAGGCGGCCGGGGCCTCGACCAGGTAGCCGGTGCGGGCCCAGGTCAAACGCTGTCGGGCTGAATGCTGTCCGGCGGAGACGACCGTGCCGAGGACCCGGGCCGATCCGGCGGTGGGGGCGATCATGCCGAGCAGCATGCGGATCAGCGTGGTCTTACCGGCGCCGTTGAGGCCGAGCAGGGTGTAGATCTGGCCCGCTTGCAGGCTCAGGCCGACGTTGTGGACGGCCAGGACGTCGGTGTAGCGCTTGGTCAGGCCGGCCACTGCGATGACCGGGGCCGCTGAGCTGCCCATAAGGTGCTCCTTCATCGCTGGGTGATGAGCATGAACAGCGCCCAGATGGGCAGCGTGCCCTGCAGGAGGATGTCGCACCAGGCCAGCTGGGGATGGGCCTGGATGGCGTACGACATGGTTTTGATCGGCGTGAGGGGTGGTGGAGGCGCGTGGTCCGGCACGAGCGGCCGGGTGAAGCGGTGAAACAGCACCTGGGTCAGGGTGAGGCCGACCAGCAGGCCGGTGATGAAGCTGAGGTGTTCCAGCCCGACGGCGGCCAGCAGGGCGACCAGGACGATCATGAGCAGCAACAGGACATCGTCGAACCACCGCAGGAAAGCGCCGCCTTCGTGCACGGCGGCGATGCGCTTGATACGGGTGGCACGGGGGGTATCTCTCCAAGTGGTGCGCCACGAGGCGCTGATGTTCCGGATGGGGGTGGAAGACCGCCCATTCTTTCGTCGTCGTAGCGGCGAATCAAAGCTGGAGGAAGTCTAATCCGGGGGTTCGCCGGGGAGGACGGGAGCAGCCTCGACAAAGTCGCGTCGGTTCAGCACTACCGGATGGGCCGGGCGCGGTGAGCGAGACGGGAAGGTATACGCGAGGGTGACTATTCAGGTCACGGCGTGAGTGCGGGTATCCAGGGGTTGCCGAGTAGCGCGTCATGAAGGGCATGGGCAGCGCGCAGGCCGTTCTTGCGGACGGTGGAGATGTAGCCGCGGATGGCCAGGAAGGTCTGAGCGCCTTTGAGCGTGCGGAAGCCGCCGCTGACCTTGGTCTTCGCCTTGATCATGCGGATGGCCTGCTCGGCGACGTTGTTTGAGAACGTGACGGTGAAGTTGGCGGCGAACCGCAGCACCTCACTCTTGCGGTCGTGTAGCCGCAGGGCCAGGTTCCGGGCCGGGCTCTGTTTGCCCGAGCCGCGGGGTGGATGCGCGGCCAGCGCGCGTTCGACCAGCTCGTCATAGCGGCGCGACAGATCGTCGAGCTTGAAATCAGGGAGCCGGTCCTGCCCGTTGGTGCGCCGGGCGGCCACCCACCGATAGCCGTCACCGAGCGGCAACACCAGCGCCTCGGCCCATCCATCGGCCCGCGCGGTCGGATCGAACTCGCCGATCCCGGTGGCCTCACGCACGATGTGCGCGTTGCACAAGGCGTGCGTGCAGCCGCCATAGGCCTGATAGGGACGGTAGGCGTCATGGATCGCGACCCCGGTGAAGCGGGGCAGGATGCCGAACGCGGTGATCGATTCGGCGCCGCGGCCGTGCTCGTCGATGTGGTAAGCGGTCAGCGTGGCGGTCGCGGCGACGTGCAGCCAATGGTTCTTGCCGTTCACGCGAGTGACACTCTCATCGAAGTGCGCGACCGGACCGGCCGCGATCGCATCGCGGATCCGGTCGTTGAGCGGGGCCAGGACCTGCGCCATCTTCGTGACCGCCTCGGCGACCCAGCCCGTCGACACCTCGATCCCCGCCAGATCGGCCAAAATCTCAGCGACCCGGCCCACCGGAACACGGTGCTGGGCCGACAGGTAGGCGGCCGGCGACCTCACGCGTGGCCCGTGGACAGCCGGGGCTGTCGCGAACATCGGGCCCTGAGCACGGGTGATGATCCCGCAGCCGGCACACGCGCGGGCGTGCAACTCGTGCGCGGTGACCTCGACCTTGACCTCGACCTTGACCTCGGGGATGTCGAACACCTGCCGGATCACCGGCGTGCCCGCCGGCGCGGCATCGGCCAGATCGGCCCCACAGCCCTCGCATTCAGCCGGAACATGGGGCACGCTCCGCGCCGGGTGGGCGACCTGCGTCAACGCGGTCCCCGGGGTGCCGGGCTGCTTGCCCGCCTTGCGCCCGCTCGTGCCCCGCATCGACCGTGGCGGCGGCTTGGTCAGCCCATCAGCCGACGGCGGCTGGGAGGAGTTCCGCGAGTTACGCCCCAATTGTCGCCGCAGATCAGCGTTCTCGGCACGCAGTTCAGCGTTCTCTGCTTTGAGCTGGGCATTCTCGGTCTCCAGCTCACCGACCCGCGCCTCCAGCACATCCAACCGGGCGGTCAGCGTCACGACCAGAGCCGCGAGCTCGCCGTATGACGGATGCTCACCCCCAGCCGGAATCACCCAAAGATCATCCCACGAGCTCGATCACACCCACGCCACGCCAGCCGCACGACGACAGGGACCTGAATAGTCACGTCAGTAGGACTAACCATGACGGAGAAACCGCTCCTGGCCTGCACTTTCAATCAGTAGAACAAGCCTTTGGCGTCGCACAGCCCGTCAGCGATCATGCCTCAGATGGGTGAGACAAACCACTGAATACCTAAGCTTGAGTGAGACTGCCTCAGCTTGAGTGAGACAGGACATCGGCGAACCGACGAATCCCAGCGACGAAACTCCATGCCTGTGAAGTGGTGGATCCCACTGACATCTCGCTGCAGATTTGCAGACCCCTCACAGACCCTAACTTGCGGGAATTCACATTCCCGGTAGTTACAGCCACATGAGGTAGACGCAACAGATCTTATTTATTGATTTTAAATTTCTGGAAAATCAGAAGTGTTACGCTGAGGCCATGCGAGAGTCAGGCACGGTGACGCCATGTAAGCGCTGCGGGACGCCGATCGAGCAGCAGCCGGGGCGAGGGCGGCCAAGGGCGTACTGCGCGCAAGGTGACTGCCAAGCGGTGGCCAAGCGCGAACGCGAGATGCGGCGGGCGACACCGGGGCTTGAGGGGGCGCTGGCCAGAGCCGAGGAATTCTACGAGCGCATGGAGAAGGGAATGATCGCGGCGATAGCGCCGCTGGCACAGGTACTGTCCGAAGAGCTGAGCCCCGCTGGGGTGGAGGCCAAGGTGAGCGCGGTGCAGGCCGAGGCGCACACCCGGGTGGCGATCGCGCGCACCGAGCGAGAACAGGCCTTCGAGCAGGTACGGCTGGCACGCGAGGCCTCCGAGCACGCCCGGCGCGAGCGGGATGCGATGACGCGCCAGGTGGAGGAGGCCAACGCCGAACGTGACACCGCACTGGCCGACGCGGAGACCGCCAGAGAGCAGGCGCTGGCCGCCCTGCACGAGGCGGCCGTCACCGAGCGCCAGGCCAAGCACGCCGAGCAGGAGGCCAGACGCAGAGCCGAGCAGGCCGAACGGGCCCGCGACGCCGCGGTACGGGAAATGGCCGAGCGGGTGGAGGCCGCCGAGGCCGAGACACGCGCGGCCCGGGCGCAGGCCGTACAGGATCGGCGGCAGGCCGAGCAAGCGCGCCTGGAACGAGATCGGGCGCACCAGGCGGCGGGGGAGGCCGAGGAGGCCAGGGCCCAGGCCGAGCGGGCCGCTGTGGCCGAGGCCGCCCGTGCCCAGGCGATCGAGGCCGAGCGGGATCGGGCGATGGCGCGAGCCGACACCGAGGCCCGGGCGCGTGGCGAGGCCGCGGCCGAGACCTCTGAGGCACGCGCCCAGGCGGCCCGGGCGCAAAAACAGGCGGCCGAGTCGGAGAGGCGGACGGCGCGGCAGCTGGTCGAGACCGACAGGCGCACGACCAAGGAGATCGCCGAGGCGCGTGAGCATGCCGCGGCGCTGGTGAGTAAGGCGCAGGCCGAACGCGACGAGGCGCGAATGCAGCTCGCCATGGAGCAGATGCGGCTGTTCGACCTGCGCGAGCAGGCGCAGGTGTTGCGCGCCGAGGCCGCCCAGCTACGAGAGCGCGCGGTGACCGCGGAGTTGCGGGCCGGCCTGGACCGGCCTGGACCGGCCTGAGTACGGGGTTGAGGAGTCCAGGAACAGCCGTTGGCGCTGAGAACGATCTGGCATCGTGGGTGGGCCGCCCGTAGTTTCCAGTCAACGCCCCCCATCGGCTGCCGCTGACCCGGCCCTCCGCTCCCGAACGTGTCCCCAGCCCCAAAGTAGGAATTGCGCTTGGAGCGGTTGCGCTCATGGGGTGTCGGGATTAGAAGGTTTAACGACATCCCCGCCGCGCCCGGCACCGAGCCCCGGAAAACCGGACTCCGGGTGACGAAACTCCCCTCCAAGCGGATGTTTTGGAGCTTGAATTGACGACAGGATTTCCCGACAGATAGAAGGAGGATCCGGCCTTCCCTGCCGTGCGCACGGCTTCGGGGATCGACACTCCAGGAGCGCTTGGTGCGGATCATCTACTCCCGCGTGTCTACCGCGACCCAGTCGCTGCTGCGCCAGCGGCACATCCTGACCGAGGCCGGCCTCCTGGTGCGGACCGAGGGCGTGGCCGAGGGGTTCCGCCCCGCCGAGGGCGTGCTGTTGTTCGAGGACCCGGCGACGACCTCGAAGATCCCGGCGCTGGAGCGGCCCGCGTTCGCCAAGGTCGCTGCGACTGCGCACCCCGGCGACGTCCTGACGGTGTCGGAGCTGTTTCGGCTCTGCCGCGATCTGGTTGACATCCACGCCGTCCGCGACTGGTGCGCCGCGCGGGGCGTCGCTCTGCGCGTCCTGTCCGGGCCCCTGTCGAACTTCCACGACCTCGCGGCCAATGACGCGACCACGGCGCTACTCATCAACGTGATCACCGCGGTGGGGCAGTTCCAGCGCGACCTGCAGAACGAGCTCACCGCCGAGGGGGTCACCGCGGCTGAGGGCGAGGGGCGTTTCCGTGGCCGCCCGCCCGCGCTGGACGGCGCACGACGCGAGGCAGTGAGAGCGGCCTTCCGGGGTGACGGCGCCTCGATCGCGGCCCTGGCGCGCGCCCGGGGCGTGAGCAGGGCCGCCGTGCGCACCGCGCTGGGCGACTTGCTACCCGACCAGCCTGGCCCGGTCGCCTGAGGATCCACCCACTCAAGCCCGCGCGTCAACCAAGATCGCTATGGCCGCTTTTCGGCCTATCACGGCCGTCCTCTCTGCAGGGGCAGCGGGCGGTTCTCCACGACGCTTTTCATGATCAGGGTGGAGGTGAGGCGCTGGACGCCGGGGAGGGGCGACAGGTGGTCGTCGTAGAGCTGCTGGAAGGCGGTCTGGTCGCGGGTGATGACGCGCAGCAGGTAGTCGGGGTCGCCGAACAGGCGCTGGGCTTGCAGGACGTGGGGGATGCCGGTGACGGCGTGCTCGAAGGCGGTGAGGGTGTCGCGGTCGGCGCTGCGCATGGTGACGAAGACCAGGGCCTCGAAGGTGAGGCCGAGGGCGTGGGCGTCCAGGCGCGCGTGGTAGCCGCTGATCGCGCCGGAGGTCTCCAGGGCACGCAGGCGCCGGTGGCAGGGCGAGAGGCTGAGGCCGATGCGTTCGGCCAGGTCGGTGACGGTGAGCCGCCCGTCGGACTGGAGCTCGGCAAGGATTGCACGGTCGACATCGTCCATGAGGAAGATTCTCCCTCATATCCGTTGTGAGGAGGGAGAACTTGGAAGCCTATTTCAGGTGATTCGACATAACCTTCTCAGCGGGGCTTCTCGTGGTGGGGTGCCCCGTGAAAAAAAGAGGGTGGATCATGCCGGTGGGTGCGGTGGCCGCGTTCTGGGCGGTGTCCTTGCTGTTCGTGATCACGCCGGGGGCGGACTGGGCGTACGCGATCACTGCGGGGCTGCGTCATCGCACGGTGCTGCCAGCGGTGGGCGGGATGCTGGTAGGGCACTTGATCGCGACCGTGGTGGTGGCCGCCGGGGTGGCGGCACTGGTGGCTTCTTCGCCTCTGGTGATGACTGCGCTTACCGCAGCGGGCGCGGCCTATCTGGTGTGGCTGGGAGCAGGCGCGCTGCGCCACCCCTCGACGCCGCGGGAAAGCGAGCAGGACCGGGCGTCCGGCTCGTGGGTCCGCCAGGCGGTCAAGGGGGCAGGTGTCAGCGGCCTCAATCCGAAGGTGTTCCTGCTGTTCCTGGCGCTACTGCCGCAGTTCACCGTCCCCGGCGCGGCCTGGCCGGTGGCGGCGCAGATCATGATGCTGGGCCTGGTGCACGTGGCCGGCTGTGGCGTGGTCTACACCGGAGTCGGCGCGGGAGCGCGCCTGGTGCTGCGTGCTCGCCCGGCCGCGGCCCTGTGGGTGACCCGCCTGTCGGGAGTCGCGATGATCGTCCTGGGCATGGTGCTGCTGGCCGAGCAGTTGGCCGCCTGACGGCCCGTCCACGGCCGAACGAAGGAGAGTGAGTACGGGATGACCGACGAGCAGACCACCCCCGAGGTGCAGGAACGCATCCGGGCCAGCTTCGAACGCCAGGGCCTGATGCGCCACCTCGGCGCACACTTGGCCCACATCGGCCCCGGCCAGGTCGTCATCACCCTGCCCGCCCGGCCCGAGGTCACCCAGCAGGACGGCTACATCCACGCCGGCGCCACCAGCGCCATCGCCGACAGCGCCGGCGGCTACGCCGCCTACACCCTCTTCCCCGACGACACCGCCGTCCTCACCGTCGAATACAAGATCAACCTCCTTGCGCCCGCGACAGGCGACCACATCGAGGCCATCGGCACCGTCCTCAAACCCGGCCGGACCCTGTCCATCTGCCAGCTGGAGGTCTTCGCCGTCGACGGCCAACAGCGCACCCTCGTGGCCGCGGGCCAGCAGACCCTCATCCGCCTACCCCAACACCCCGCACCCGAAGGACGCTGACCCCGGGCGAAGGTTCCTCAGCACAGCCCCGCCCACCTTGGCTGCGAAGGCATCGATGAAGACGGGTCAGGCGGCGAGGCCCAGGTCGATGCGGTGGCCCATGTCGATGTCGATGGTGCCGTAGAGGTTGGCGTTGGACCAGAACAGCGGGGACAGGCCGCGTTTGTCGGCGTCGGTCAGTCGCTGCTGCCAGGCGGGGTCTTTGAGGACGGACTGGACAAGCAGGGTGTTGATGAACACCAGCGCGGACTGCAGCAGGTGCAGGCAGAGCATGGAGACCTCCTGATGCTCCTTATCGCTGCCCGGCAGGGTGCCAGCGCTGCCGTAGAACAGGTCGGTGTTGGCTGAGTTCCAGTTCTCCACGACCTGCAGGCCCTCGTGGATCTCCCGGCGCAGCCCCTCGGAAGCGACGTATTCGGCGACGAACACGCTCTTGACCGCCTTGCCGAGTTCCTCGATGGCCTTGTAGGTGGGGTGCTTGGGGCCGCCGCGGGTGAAGCGGCGCAGCACCTGCTCAGCCTCGGCCGTGCCCAACCGCAGCGCGGTGGCGTACTTGACCATCTGATCGTACTGCTGGGCGATGATCTCCCAGTCGATCGGCTTGTCCGCCACCATGCCCTCCAAACAGGCCGGGACCTGGTCATCGGCGTCCGCCTTCACCAGCTTCTGGTGGGCGATCCTCTTGATCCGCGGCAGCAGCTTGAACCCCAGCAAGTGCGAGAACGCGAATCCCACCAGGGACTGGCCATGACTGTCTGTGTACTGGCGGTCGATGGTGGCGTCGGTGCAGTGCCGCAGCACGCCCTCCATCATCGCGGCGACCTCGGAGGCGTTGCAGGAGCGAAGCTGGGAGTAGACGCACACCGACTTGCGGTCCACGTGCCAGTAGATCATCACGCCGTGGCCGCCGTACCGGGCGTGGTACTCGGTCATCAGGTTCGATGACCACGACCCGAACTTCTTCGAATCCGAGGCGCACGCGGTCCCGTTGCCCCACCACAGCGGGTCCCGCATCTTCAGGGTGGCGTTGACCAGGGTCGCGATCGCCGCGCGGAGGTTGTCGCGGTTGACGAACAGGTGCCGCGTCGCCCGCAGGGCCGCTTCGGTCTCGCCGTGGCGGCCGCCGTCGGCGACTCGTTTGATCCCTACGTTCGTGCCGAGCGCGTACAAGACCAGCAGCAGCCGTTTGCGGATCACCTCCCGCGGAGTCGCCTCCCTCGTGGCGGCCGTGGTGAAGGCGTCGGTGAAGTCAGTGACGAAGTCGGACTCCTTCAGGAAGTCCAGCAGGTCGATGATCCCCCAGCGGGCGGCGACCTCGGTGTGCAGCGCCCGCAGGTTCTCCGGGACCTTCAGTTTGCCCAGGTCGGGGATGTGCCAGCGCGGCTCGCCGCGGTGGGTCTTCACCTTCGTGCCGCCGGCCTTGTTCCTGCTGACCGCCCGGCCGCACACCGCCATCGAGGCGCGCATCGCCTCCTTCAGCGTGGCGATGAACACGCTGCTGTCCATAGGCTGGCGCAGATTCTCGTAGTGGACGTCCCGGTTGTCCTCGAAATCGGTCGGCAGGTCTTCCTCGGGGTTGCGCCAGCGGCGGGCGCCGGCGACGTAGATCTCGCGGCGGCGCAGCGCGTCCTTCAGCGACACGATCACGCACAGCTCGTAGGAGGCCCGCTCGATGATGCCGTCGGCGTCGACGACCGCTTCCAACCAGCCGTCCGGTACTACCCCTTGGATGGGGACGTTCTCCGTTGCGTCGTAGTGGCGGGTGGTGTTGGGGATGTCGGCGTAGCGCTGCAGCAGGTCCAGGGCATCCATCACCGGCCGGTAGGCGGTGTTGTTGCACTTGAACTCGATCGCGGCCAGCAGCTTGGGCAGCATCCGCCGGTAGTAGGAGGTGTAGGAACTGGTCAGAACTGTCCGTACCCGCGCCCGGTAAGCGCGCTGGTCGGCCTTGGCCTCGGCCACCAGTGCCTGCAGCGTCGCCTCCCCACCCGCAACGGCCGGGAACACCACCTGACGGACCGTGCCCTCCGGGGCCCGCAACGACGCCTCGGCGATGGAGAACAGCTTCTCGGTCTTGCGGTGCACCTTCTTGGCCTCGGCCTCGATCGCCCGCTCGACCTTCCGCTCCGCCCGAGTGTTGATCTTCGAGACCAGGCCGATGAACAGATCGACCAGCGCATCGGTGATCTCCGTCGTCCGCGACCACGCCAATGCGGCCACCAGCGTCAGGCGGATCGGCGGCTGGTTCGTGGCGAAGTCCGACGGATGCGAGGCCATCGCCCGCGCCCGCCAGGAGGCCACCAGCCGATCCGAATACCCGCCGAACAGATCCACTGCCAGCCCCAGAGCCTTGGCCCGCCGGAGCTTGACGATCTCCTCCAGTAGCGTCTCCAGGCCCAGCCGTCCGGGGTCGGACTTCAGCTCCAGCAGGAACCCGTCCTCGCCCGTGGCCAGCTCCCACAGCGACCGCGCCGAGTCCGCCGACAGCCCGTTCAGCACATGCTGGCAGAACTCCCGCTCGAACCGCGCCCGGCCCGCTCCTGCGATCCGGTCCACCCGGCCCGGCGGCTCGATCTTCAACGTCCGGCAGCGAGCCAGCAGCGCCGCCCGCAGGCCCTCGTCGGTGAACACCATCGGGCAGATCTTGTCCGCCAGCCACTCGGCCAGCACGTCCTCATCCGCCCGGGTCGACTCCCGGAACCCCAGCGCCTGACGCACCTGCGCCCGGTGATACTCGATCGTCGACCCCGACCACCGGTACTCCGCGAACAGCGCTGGATCGACCTTCACCTGCCCCGCCATGTAGTCGACCGCGGCCTTCGGGACCTCGCCTCCGTGCCGGGGGAACCGGCCCTCCTGCTCGAAGAACTTCAGCAAGAGGCTGAAGCCCAGACGCGTCGCCCCCGTCTTGTTCCCCACCAGCCCCCAGTCACCGTCCAGCAGCGTCCACGCCGCGATCAGCTCCTCCGGCTCCCACTCCCGACGCACCCGAACCCACCCTCCACCCGACCGTCTCCGACACGAATACGATCAAGCAGAAACCCCGACCAACCAGCCCCATTCACCCACCCGCAACGACTACGAACCGTAATCGTTATCACTCACTTAGCTACTTTGGGGCTGGGGGCAGCTTCGGGAGCGGAGGGCCATGACGCAGCCCAGCACGTCGGAGTAGACGTAGCATTCGGGCCGCTCGGCCAGGATGCCGAAGGACTTGGACACCACGCTGTTTTGCCGGTAGGCGCGGCCCAGCAGCTGCCGGTCACCGTGGGGGTCGGGGTGGTACTTGACGTAGCCGAGGTAGTGGCTGGCCGGGTGGATATCACCGATGACCTTGAAGACCACGCTGTGCTGGTCCATCAGGTAGTCGCGATCACGCACCAGCGGCAGCGGGCCACCGAGCGGGTTCTCCAGCGGGTTATCGAGGTGTGGTGGCGGCGCCGGCAGTGAACTCGGCCAGGGTGGGGAAGGCGGCGGTGTCGATCGTGGTGCAGTCCTCATAGTGCTCCAGTCCCATCTGGAAAAGGGCGCGGCGGTAGTGCCATTTGAGGTGCTTGTCACGGCGCTGCGGGTCGGCGGGCCGCATCAGGGCCAGGAAGAACAGGCATTTGACCAGCAGGAAGTCGGGCAGGTAACCGCTCAGCGGCCGACCGTACGCCTCCAGGGCGGCTGAGCCTGGATCCACGGCTGGGAATCTGAAGCGGGTTGCTTGAAATAGGGCGAGGTGCCCTCTGGCCTGGGAAGATGGGAGTTCTCAACGCTTCCATCAGCCCGTTCCGAAGGACACCTCGTAAGTGCAATTCTTCCATGACGCAGCCAAGACGCGTGCGATCTTCGATGACGAGCATGTGATCGCCTACGGTGGGCTCGCCCCCACGATGCGGCCGGCCGAGCGTTGCGGACTGGGCGACCTGGTCGGCGCGCACGTGACCAGCACCGCCCGCGACGGGGTGAACGCCCCCGCCAAGGTCTGTTCGATCGTGGCCGGGATGGCCTGCGGCGCCGACAGCATCGACGACCTGGATCTCTTGCGGCACGGCGGCATGGACAAGGTGTTCGACGGCATCCGGGCGCCGTCCACCCTGGGGGCGTTCCTGCGCGCCTTCACCTGGGGCAACGTGCGACAGCTGGAGAAGGTCGCCCGGCAGGTACTGACCGCGTTGGCCGCTCACACGCCGCTGCTGCCCGGCGCCGAGGTGCTGGCGTTCCTCGACATCGACTCGATGCAGCGGCGCACGTACGGCTATGCCAAGCAGGGCGCCGGCTTCGGCCACACCAAGATCGGCGGCAAGAGTGTGCTGGTACGCGGGCTGAACGTCTTGGCCGTGACCCTGTCCACGCCGCTGACCGCGCCGGTGGTGGCCGCAACGAGGTTGCGCGGCGGCAACGCCGGCTCCGCACGCGGCGCCGCATCGCTGGTCCGCGAGTCGATCCCCACCGCCCGGCAGGCGGGCTGCCTGGGCACCCTGATACTGCGCGGCGACAGCGCCTTCTACAGCGCCGAGGTCATCGGCGCCTGCCGGGGCCAAGACACCCGGTTCTCCGTCACCGCCAAGCTGGACCCGAAGGTCAAGGCGGCGATCGAGGCCATCCCCGAGACCGCGTGGACGCCGATCAAGTACCCGAGGGCGATCTGGGACGAGCAGGCGGGCGGCTGGGTCTCCGACGCCGAGGTCGCCGAAACCCGCTACACCGCGTTCGCGAGCAAGAAAGGCCGGACGGTCACCGCCCGGCTGCTCGTGCGCCGGGTCAAGCGTCTCAACGAGCAGGCCGAACGCGGCCAGGACACCCTATTCACCACCCACCGCCACTACCCGATCTTCACCGACAGTCCGTACACGCTGGTGCAGGCCGAGGAACAGCACCGTGATCACGCCGTGCAGGAACAGGTCAACGCCGACCTGATCGACGGGCCGCTCGCGCACCTGCCCTCGGGGCGATTCGCCGCCAATGCCGCCTGGCTCACCTTGACGGCGATCACCCACAACCTGCTGCGCGCCCTGGGCTGCCTGGCCGACTCCTTCCACGCACGGGCGCGCGGGGCCACCCTGCGCCGCCATCTCATCAGCGTGCCCGCCCGCATCGCCCGGCACGGACGCGGCCACCTCACCGTTCACCTGCCCGCCCGCTGGCGCTGGCAGCACGCCTGGATGAACGCCTTCGCCGCCGCCCACGACCCGCCACCCGCACTCCCGGCCTGACCCGCCAACCCCCTGGTCACCGCAGCCATGACGACCCGACGGTCACCCGCGCCGAGCGCACACCCCTGAGCCCCGATTGAAGAACACCGGACAGGCCGCGACCCGCGCGCGGCGGCCCTCCCACGCCCTGAAACAGCGCTCTCACCTGCGGAACCCACCCTCGGAGAGGAATCGGACCGGAAACCGATCACCAGAAATCACGCCGTGGATCCAGGCTGAGGTTCAACCGGGTGGTCTCCTGGCTCGGAGCCGGACCGGCTGGCGTCCTGGTCGGTCTCATCCCGCTGTTGGCGCTGGTCTGGGCGGCAGTACGGCCCGCGAGCTGCCCACCCCGGCGCAGATCGCGGGTGGCGCGGTGGTCCTCTCGGGAATTGTCGTGCACGCCAGGTTCAATGGAACCGACGAGACGACCGACGGGAGAACCGCGCATGGAGTGGATCTTCTTCTCAAGTCCTGGGGAGTTCCGGGACTGGCTGGAGGAGCACCACGCCACCGCCTCCGAATGCCGGGTGGGCATGTGGAAGAAGGAAACGGGCAAGCCCACGCTGAGCTGGTCGGAGGCGGTTGACCAGGCCCTGTGCTACGGCTGGATCGACGGCCGGCAGAACCCGATCGACGACTTTTCCTGGACGATCCGGTTCACCCCGCGCAGGCCGCGCAGCAACTGGAGCCTGGTCAACCTCCGCAAGATCGAGGAGCTGACCGCGCAGGGGCTCATGCGGCCGGCCGGTATCGCGGTGTTCGAGGCCCGTGACCGGGACCGCGAGGAGAAACCGGTCGCGGTGTTCGAGGCGGCGCAGCTGGCCCGCTTCCAGGCCGAACCGCAGGCGTGGGGTTGGTTCAGCGGGCAGGCGCCGTCCTACCGCAAGCTGGCCGTCCATCATGTCAACAGCGCCAAGCGGGCCGAGACTCGCGAGCGGCGGTTGGACCAGCTGATCGCCGACAGCCTGGAGGGGGTGCGGCTCAAACCGTTCCGGCGGCCTGGAACCTGAGGGCCCGCTGGAACAAGGCCGAGTGCGATCGCGTAGCCCTCCAGCTCGGCCGTCCAGCGCGGCACCCGCCGCTCCAGGAATCCCTCGGGCTTGCCGTAGTCGCCCAAGCCCACGGCCCCGTGATTGACGGCGCCGCCCACGAGGCGCCAGCCGCCGCCACGGTCTACACCGCCCGCCGAGCTCTCGACGCCAGCGTCCACCGGGACGAGGACGAAGATCGACCGCGATCGCCGCGTCGGCGGCCACCTGCCCTTGGGCCCTGCGGACGAGATCCATCGCCCCAGTATCGACAGCTTCGCCCGGTAAGTCCTCCCTCTCAAGAGCGGTGTCCGCAACTTCCGGACGGACCAGGCCGGAGTGGCGGCCGCTGACGCCCCGATAGATGGGTCTTGTGAACAGTCGTTATCGAGACCCATCTACCGCCGTGACGTAACCCCAGCTAAGATCAGTCTCGATTGGCTATCTCGGAATCAACGTAACGAGAACGTTCATGGGCCGAAAAGGAGACCCTTCAAGCATGACGATCTACGGGTATGCCCGGGTCTCGACGGCCGATCAGAACCTCGATCACCAGATCGACGCGCTCATGCGCGCCGACGTGGAGCGGGCGAACATCTTCGCCGACACCGCCAGCGGCGCCAAGGCCTCCCGCCCCCGCCTGGACGAGGTCCTGGCACTGCTGGCGCCGGGCGACACGTTGAAGATCACCCGGCTGGACCGGCTGTCGCGCTCGGTCCAGCACCTGATCAACCTCGGCGCCGACCTGAGGACCGAGGACATCGGGTTGCACGTGATCGAGCAGGGCATCGACACCGCCACCATGGAGGGCCGCGCCATGTTCGGCATGCTGTCCGTGCTGGCCGAACTCCAGCGCGAGCTCATCGTCGCCAACACCCTCGACGGCCTGGCCGCCGCCCGCGCCCGCGGCCGGGTCGGCGGCCGCAAACCCAAACTCACCCAACGCCAGCTCGACCAGGCCCAGCAGATGTACGACAGCGGCCAGCACACCGTCGAGGAGATCGCGCAGACCTTCAACGTCTCCCGGCCCACCCTCTACCGGCACCTCACCGCCCACCACGAGGGCCGCCCCTGCGCCCTCGTGGTCTACCGCAACGCCAAGGCCAAAACCGACGCCGGCAACCGGCGGCTCGGCGAGACCGGCCAGAGCGAGTCCGTCCAACTGGAGGCCGACCGCAAGTGGTGGCCGATCGCCCCGGCCCGCCGCCCCCACGTCAAAGCGATCGTCTACGTCGCGGGCGGCACCGTCGCCCGCGTCCGCGCCGTCGACGGCGACAAGAGCAAGTGGCGGGAGGACGACCGCAGCTACTGCGACGTCCCCGTCAGCCCCCCGCTCACCGACCTCCAGATCGCCCAGCAGCTCCCCGCCCTCGGCCTGCGGGTCGGTGACCCCCGCCCGCACCAGCGCGGAAAGCTCCGCGAGTACCTCGTCCTGTAGCAGCATGAATCCCCTGGTCATGGGTGGGTTCGTTGGATTTTCCGCTGTTGCTTGACCCGGGGCGCCCGGGGTGCGGGCTCATGAGGCCGATTCGGGCGTCTGAACGCGAGCCGGACGCGTGGAGCCGGTAGCGAGTGCCCCTTGCCACGGGATCCAGCATGAGGATCAACGACTGCGAAGACCCGAGTTATCGCAGGTCGGAGGCGGGTTCGTTGGATTTTCGGCCAAGACTACGGTGACCCCAGGTAGGCGCGGTTGGCGCGGGAGGAGTACGCCTTGTCTGCCGCGACCGCGTCCGGCCGGGTCCGGGGGCGGCCGGCGGGTCCGCGCACCTTGATCTTGGCCAGAACCGGGATGAAGCGTGGGCTGTCCGCGGCCTGCCCAGGTGTGAGGATGATGGACAGGGGGCGACAGCGACGGTCGGTCGCGAGATGGACCTTACTGGTCAACCCGCCCCGGGAACGGCCGAGTTCGGCTGCCTTCAGCCGCGCCTTGCGGCGTCGGCGCAGAATCCGGCGCTGTTCCCGATCGGGGTCCTCTCCACTCTCGGGCACCTCGCCTACGGGGTCGTTCCGCCCCTTTTTCGGAGCCCCTTTTCCTCCGCCACGGCCTTCTCCAGCTCTTCCAGGAGTTCCGCGCCGACCACCATCCCGGCCGCGTGGTGATGGGCGCGGGCAACGGTGGAGTCCACACTGACCAGGCCGAGATCGACGTCGCCGCGGGCCGAGGCCTCGGCGATCATCGCCTCCATGAGTGCCTGAAAGACCCCGCCGCGTGCCCACAGGCGGAACCGGTCGTAGACCGTCGACCAGGAGCCGTAGCTCTCGGGCACGTCCCGCCAGGGGCTACCGGTCCGGAACCTCCACACCACCGCGTTGAAATAATTCCGCAGGTCAGGGATCGGCCCGGACGCCCCCAGCGGCAGGTGCGGCTCGATCAACCCCCACTCGGCATCTGTCAGGTCACCACGCGTCACGCCACTGGTCTACCGCAGTCGGCCCCCTCCCGGGGAGGGAATGACCGATCCAGTGATCCGGACTCCGCACACGCCCTAGTGACCAACCTCGCCCCGCCGCTGGGCCGCCGCCTGCGCTGGACGTTCACCGACGGGCTGACCCTGGTCGGCCGCGAGCTGGGACGGCTGCGACACGATCCCGGCGAACTCGTCGCGGCGCTGATCTTCCCGGCCGTCATGGTGGTGCTGTTCGGGTACGTCTTCGGCAGCGCGATCCAGGTGCCGGACGGCGGCGACTACCGCGAGTACCTCATGCCCGGCCTGTTCGCGATGGTGACCTTCTCCGCGGTGATGGGGGTCATGACGCGGATGGCCACCGACGCCTCCCTCGGTGTGATGGACCGGTTCCGCTCCATGCCGATGGCGCGCTTGGCGGTGCCGTTCGGGCAGACCGGCGCCGACTCCCTGGTCGGCCTGCTGATGCTGGCCATCATGGTGGGCGCGGGCCTGCTGGTGGGCTGGCAGCCGCACCGCGGCCTGATCCCCACGGCCGGGGCATTCCTGCTGATGATCGTGCTGCGGTACGCGCTGAGCTGGGTGGGCGTCTACGTGGGCCTGGCGGTGAAGAACGACCAGGTCGCCGACGCGATGGTGCCGCTGTTCCTGCCGTTCACGATGCTGTCCAACTCGTTCGTCCCGACCGACGGCATGCCGGGCTGGCTGCGCTTCCTGGCCGACTGGAACCCGGTGAGCGCGCTCACCGCCGCCTCACGGGAGCTGTTCGGCAATCCTGGGGCGCCGTCCGGAGACGTGGCCTGGCCACTCGCGCATCCGGTGACCGCCGTCCTGCTCTGGTCGGCCGCGCTGCTGGTGATCTTCGTCCCGCTGTCGCTCCGCGCCTACATGCGCAGAGGACGCTGAACGCTCCAGGCATCTGCAGACCGCGTGTTCTCCTCCGAATGGTTCTCCTCCAAAAGGCATCCCGACATCTGCTCAACCACACCAGCGGCCTGTTCCTCACCGGCCTCGCACCGGAACCACAGCACAGCATCGCCACTCAGCCAACCCACATCTGGACCACCTCCGAGCTGGTGAAGCTCGCGGTGTCCCAGCCGCCGGTCGGCGAGCAGGGCGAGCAGTTCATCTACTCCAACGGCGGCTACTACCTGGCCGGCGCGATCATCGAGAAGGTCACCGGCAACGCCTACGCCGCCGAAGTCGAACGCACAGTCATCCGGCCGCTCGACCTGACCCACACCTACGTACGGCCCGCCGACGCCACAGGCTATCTCCACCCGCATCCCACGACCTACGTTGCCAGCGCCCTCAAGGATGGCGTCGACCCGGCGACGCTCACCGCGGAGAACTGGGCGTCAATGATCGACCATGACAAGCCGCCCATCGACGTCACCGCGCTCAACACCTCAGCCGATCCTCGGTTGCCTCCGGCGCCGACATCAGCACCCCCACCGCCGAGGCGATCGTGCGCGCCGCCTTACGCAGCTTGGAAAACGTCCGCAGCTGCTCGGCCTTGCCCGCCCGCTCCGCCCGAGCCAGCAGGTTGGAGGTGATCAGCAGATCCAGCACGTCCAGGGCGTCATCGACCGAGGAGGTCTCCAGGTCCGGCGTACCTCGCTGATCAGCCGAGTTAGCGTCGTGATCCCTGCGGGCAGCAGAATGCCCTCGCGCAGCATGTGCACCACGGCGCGGTCGAACAACGCCCGCGGCACCTCGATCGTCGACCACACCCGGGCCGCCCCACCGTCGATGATCACCAAGATCGACGCACCCTATGGGGACCAGACCTGCCAAACCAACAGGTCAAGCCAAGGTCAGTAGCTAATCGTTGTTTTCGCGCTGCTTACTACCGTAGGGCCGGCAGGTGAGCGTGATCAGCGGGGGGCGGGGAGGCGCAGCACGAACCGTGCGCCGCGGGGACTGTCTTCGATGGTGAGGGTGCCGCCGTGGGTTTCGGCGATTTGCCGGGCGATCGGCAGGCCGAGCCCCGTGCCGCCTGAGTCCTTTCTGCGGGAGGCCTCCAGGCGGGCGAACCGCTGGAAGATGACCTCCTGCTGGTCGGGGGCGATGCCCTCGCCGTCGTCACACACCTCCAGCACCGCCGTGCCCGATTCGAGCGTGACAGTGACCGTGATGGCGGAGTCGGAGTGGCGTTCGGCATTGTCCAGCAGGTTGTTCAGCAGCCGGGCCAGGCCGATCCGCTCCCCATTGATCATCACGCCGGGGGTGAGGTGGCGGATCACCGCGACCCGGCGTGGCCGCCTGTCCACCTCGGCCGCCACCAGGCCGGTCAGGTCGATGGGATCGTGCCGGCCGCTGATGCCCGCGTCCAGCCGGGCGATCTGCAACAGGTCGGTGACCAGGTCCTGAAGCCGTTCCACACTGTCCAACAGCGCGTTCGCCGTCTGCGGCCAGTTGGTCTCCTGCGGGTACATGAGCGCCTCATCGATCTGCACGCGCATGGCGGCCAGCGGGTTGCGCAGATCGTGGGAGGCATCCGAGGCGAACCGCAGTTGCTGCTCAACCGCCGACTGGGCCCGGTCCAGGGTCTTGTTCGCGATCTCGGCGAGGTCGCGCAGCTCGTCTCGGTACTTCGGTACCGGCACCCGGTGGCCGAAATCACTCGCGGTGATCTGGGCGAGCTTGCCGCTGATCGCGCCCACCGGCTCCAGGGTCTTGCTCACGGTCCGGTAGGTGCCCGCCATGGTCGCCCCGACCAGCAAGAGCCAGCCGGTGGCGAGCAGGATCAGCAGCCGAGGGCCTACGTACCAGGGAACATCGGCGACGGCCATGTTGAGCAACCAGACGCCGTCGGCCCTGTGGAAGGGGTAAGAGATCACGATCTTGCACTGGCCGGGGAACGCATGCAGATCACACAACAGCGCAACCGCATAAGAGTCGACATCGGGGCGAAGGATGGCTATCGGCGGCTCACGCGACCCGAAGCCCGAGGTGGCGGCGACCAGCGTGCCGGCCGGGTCGAACACCTGAACCGCCTCGTTGTGCCCGTCCGACAGCATGCGGGGGAATACGCCGCTCTGGCGTATCTGCCTGGCCATCTCCACGGCGTGGGTGACGAGCCGTTTCGTCCGGTCCTCGACGGAGGCCTCCCGTACCGCCAGCAGGGCGAACACCGCGACAACAGTGCAGATAAGCGCCATGACGGCGCCGGCCACCACGCTCAAGCGGGTCCTGATGGAGCACCCATGCCACGTGCTCACCTTGATCCTCCCCTCAAGAGCAGACGCACGCCCCTATGGCGACCCCTTGCCGCTCCCGGGAAGACTCACGACCAAAACCGCGTAAATGTCAGCCGGAATGCACGGAATGCCCATGTCATGGCGAAAGAAACAAACGGACGGGCCAACCAGCAGTAGAGCATGACCTCGTCGGCGCCGATCTCGCCGTACACGGTGACGGCCTGCCGGATCGCTTCCGGCGTGGTGAGCATCTCGTCGACCACCTTGTTCGCGCCGTCCCCCATGAAGCTGTAGTAGCCACCGAGGGCATGTTGCGCCTCGTCCACGACTGATTCGGGGCCGAGGGCGGCGTTGAACTGGGCCACCAGCCGAGGACGACCGGCACGCCCGGCGGCCTGCCACGATGCCTCGACGGCCCGGTAGAACTGCCCCATCTGTTCCGGGGTGAGGTGAGCACCGAGGAATCCGTCGCCCCAGCGAGCGATGCGCTCGACGGTGGCGGGAACGAAGCCTCCGAACAGCACTTCAGGGCCGCCCCGGCGAGCCGGGGCAGGGCCGATCGGTCCGATGTCCTGGGCGTACGGCTCGCCCTTCCAGACGCGCCGAAGAGCTGCCATCTGCTCATCCAGGCGGCGCCCCCGGCCACGGACCTCGACGTCCACGGCCCGGTAGTCGTCCTCGCGTGCCCCGATCCCCACGCCGAGGGTGAGGCGACCACCGGGAATCCGATCCAGGGTCGCGGTCTGCTTGGCGAGCAGGGCGGTCGCACGCAAGGGCGGGATCAGCACTTCGGTCTGTACGCGGATCCGTGAGGTGGCCCCTGCGATGGCCGCCAGAGTGACCATCGCTTCAGGGTTGTCGTACACGATGCGGTCGAGCAGAATGGGCGACGTTGCTGGGCGACGACAGCGCCGCGATCCCGTTCTTGCGCTACCTGCCCGAGCGCCTCAGCCCACTCGGTGCACGAGTCGAGACGGCCCTCCGCTCACGCAGCCAGCCGGGACGTTCGGGCCGGTTGAAGGGGTAGGAGCCCACGAAGTTGATGTGTTCCCACTGCAGCGGGGACAGGTGGGCCCGAAGCTCCGGGCTGATCTTCATGCCGCCGGCCGCGAGTCTCTTCACCACGGCGTCGATGTAGAGCGAGTTCCAGACCTTCTTCCCGTGGGGACGACCAGGGTGTCCGGCAGCTCCCGCCGCATCCCCAGCGGCCTCTGCTCCACCAGACGGTCGTTGATCGCCATCTGCGACTCGGCCCGCACCCCTGCGACCAACCGGGGTACTGCATGACCACTTCCGCGTCAGGGTTCAAGGAGGGGTCGGGCACCTTGCCCGGCCAGCTTGTCACCGGGATTGACCAACTGGCACTGGCCGAAGGACAAGCAGCCGCACCCGATGCACTCGGTGAACCGGTCGCGCATGCGCTCCAGTTTGTCGATGCGGGTGTTGATGGCCTCGCTCCAGCACTCCGACGCCTTCAGCCACAGCTCCCGGGTGGGCGCAACGTCGTGCGGCACGTACTCCAGGACTCCTTCGATCACCGACAAAGGTATGCCGACGCTTTGAGAGGCGCTGATCGGGCCCGCCCAGGACCCTGCGGAGCACCTGTCCGGCGGATTGTTCGGCGACTGGTTCGACCTCGTCGGACACCATCGCCGCGTCACCCCCGTCCACCTCATCACCCCGTGACCAGCAGGAAGACATGATGAGCACTCTCCACGGCAAGACCGCACTCATCACCGGCGCAAGCAGGGGAATCGGCCAGGCCATCGCCCGTCGCCTGGCAGGCGACGGCGCCCGCGTCGCCGTTCACTACGGCGGCAACGAGCAGGCGGCCAGGGAAACGGTCGCCGCGATCGAGGCAGCGGGCGGGCAAGCCTTCGCCCTGCAGGCCGAGCTGGGCATGCCCGGGGACGCCGAGAATTTGTGGGCCGCCTTCGACGCGCGCGCCGACCGGCTGGACATCCTGGTCAACAACGCGGGCATCCTCAACGACGAGCCCGGTATCGAGCATGTGACCAGGGCGCAGTTCGAGCGGATCTTCGCGGTCAACGCCACCGCCCCGGCCACGACCACGCCCGCGTCCTGCTGGACCAGTACGCCGGCCCTACGGTCTGGAGATATGACCGGTGCCGGTGAGAGGCGTGAGGTCAGGGTGAGCGCGGCTATGGATGCGGGATGTGCCGGCCTGCCACGGCCTCGGCGTAGGCGGCGGGGATCTCCATCGGCATCAGGTGCCCCGCCCCCTCGAACACGCGCAGTTCCCAGTCGGGCCTGCACTTGAGCAGGTAGTCGACTACCGGGCGCTCGATCAGCGGGTCCTGGTCGCCCCACAGCAGCAGTGTGGGTGCGCGCACCCGATCGATCGCATCGAGGACGGGTCGCCGGTCGATGTACATGGCCGACAAGGCCGAGGCGAAGGCGACGATGGCATCGGCCAGTTTGTCCGGCCGGCCACGCATCTCCTGACGCTCCTCGGTCTGCAGCGCGACCAGTTCGGGCGAGACGCGCCTCAGGTCACCGCCCGCCAGATCCAGCCCGCCGCCGGGCGAGGTCACGGGGTCGCCCCCGCGTAGCTTGGCCTCCAGCAACTGCCTGCCGTACAGGCGCAGGGTGCCGCGCAGGGCCGGCACGGCGGCCAGCAGCGTGAGCCGGCCCAGCGTCTGCCAACCGAGCGCCTCCGGCGTGGTGAGAGGGCCGGGCAGGGTTGGGCTGGTGAGCACCAGCCGCTCCACGCAGCTTGCGCGCTGTGCGAACAGCAGGCTCACCAGCCCGCCCATGGACCAGCCGTGAACGATCACGCGCTCCAGTCCAAGCGTGCGGGTGAACGCCTGCAGAAACCTGGCGTTGAGATGCGCCCTGGCCGCGCGGGGATGCGGTGTTTCTGTGTGGCCGGTGAACGTGCCGGGCAGGTCAGGCGCGATGACCGGCCCGTGGGCGGCCAACAGCGGGATGACGTCCAGCCAGAATGTCCCAGTGGCACCCATCGGATGGACCAGTAGTTGAGTGGGCGTGTCGGCGGGCCCCCGCGCATGCAGGAAATGCACCCTCGTGCCCTGGAGGTCGACCATCTCACTACGGATTCCCGCCCAGCGCGGCGAACGCCTGCCCCAGTCGTCGTAACGCACAACGCGCCTCCTCGGGTCCCGCGGGTTGACGGAGCCTGGCTGTGACACTACCCCGCCCCGCCCCATCTTCAGAGAGCCAGGACACACAGGGTCAGCAGTCTTGCCGGTCGTTCTGGACGAGTTACGCGACAGCCTTCATCGTCGCCGCCCAGACCATCAACGACGACCTGACCGCCCTGCTGACCGGCGACTGGCGCGGACGGGCAAGAGGGCGACCCCAGGACTGCCGCGAACGGGCGTCAGTCGCAGTTCGTTGCGCGCTTGCCACCCTCGGTGCCGCTGATGCGGCCCATCCAGTCCACACACCTGTCCGCCGCGGCCAGGTAGATCGGACCCGCGTAGCTGGTGAAGTAATCGCCGCTGTAGCTGGATCCGCACTCGCCTCCGTAGGTCTCCGCGGCCGCGGGTGACGCGGTGGCGAGCGCACCGGTGAGTGCGATGACAACGAAAGCGGCCGCGGTGATGGTCTTCTTGACGGGCGTCATTGTTCTCCTTTTCCCGGTCGTTTAATGTTCTTTGTTCGGATCAGCCGCAGTTGGTGTCGTAGCGGAACTGGGTGGCCGTGCCGATGGTGCCGCCCCAGTCGACGCACTCACCGGGCGCCGACACGTAGACGGGGCCGGCGTAGGTGGTGTAGTTGCCGCTGTCCTTGGTCCAGGTGGAAGCGGAGGATCGCCTGAGGTACGCCTCCATCAGCGTGGCGGTCCCCGGGGTCGTCCGCACGGTGACGACGCAGTTCCTGCCGGTGAAGGAGTTGCAGGTCAGATGAGGTGCTGCGGCGGCTGTTCGGCCGCACGCGCGCACTGGTGTTGCGGACGCTGAGAGACAGCGTCCGCACGACGGGGGAGATCGCGCGGACCCTCGGACATCTCGATGGCCTCGGCGAGTGAGCACGCCTCGCTCCCGCGTGCCGCGGGGCTCGTGGCCGGCGAGCGGTGCGGAAACACCGTCAGGCACCGGCTCACGCCTCTTGGACTGGAGTTCCTCTACCAGTCGGTGTGACATCCTTCCACGACGTGAAGGCCCTCGAACTGTCCTCGATCTCGCCGTAACGCTCCCGGAGCCCTCGGCATCACCCGGAGCCCCGTGAATCACGGGCGCCCACGGCACCCTCCCGTGGACACCGGCCTTGACCGCACCGCGGGTGCCGCACCGGGTGGAGGTCCTGTACGCCGAGCCCGCGGGCCAGGCCGCCGCGCTCGCCGCTCAGCCGCGCCAGCCGCCCTCGTCCACCCCGCCGGGCACCTCCGCCCGCGGGTCGTAGGGGGTACGGGTGAACACGAAGGTGTTCAGATCCAGGTGGCTGGGCGAGCCGTCGGGCCCGCGGACCACGCGCAGGGTCTCACCCGCGTAGTAGCCGTCCAGTCCCAGCCAGGTCCCGTCGGCCTGGGCGGTGAACCGGGAGGCCCGGCCGGCGCCGCCGACCGGGTTGAGGGAGACACCGCCTTCGGGCAGCAGCCGCAGCAGGTACGCGCTGGGCCCCCAGTACCACGGACCGGTCAGCTCCAGCAGGCCCGCGCTGTCGGCGACGGGCACCCACTCCTGGGGCAGGCGCGGCTCGTGCTGGTCGAGGATCGCCAGCAGGTCGGTCAGCAGGCCGCGGCTGACGCCCGAGGTGGAGTTGGCCATGAACAGCACGCCGACCCTGTCGGACGGGTCGGCCCACACCGTGGCCAGGAATCCCGGCATGGAACCGGTGTGACCGGCCAGGCGACGGCCGTTCGCGCGGGCCAGCTGCAGGCCCAGACCATACCCGCCGGTCCAGGTGTCGCCGTCGTCGACGGTCGCGGGTTCGCGCATCTCCGCCACGGTGGCCGGGGCGAGCACGCCGCCGGTGTCACCGGCCACGAACGCCGCCCACCGGGCAAGGTCGGCGGGAGTGGACCACAGCTGCCCGGCGGGGGCCATGGCGACCGCGTCGTGCTCGGGCTCGGGCAGTAGCACGTCCGCCCAGGGGTGCACGGCGTAGCCGCACGCGTGCGGCGCGCGCGGCCGGGGTGTGGTGTCGCGCATGCCCAGCGGCCGCAGGATCTCCTCGTCCACGGCCCTCGCCCAGCTCACGCCGCGCCGGCGGGCCACCAGCTCGCCCAGCAGGGCGAAGCCCAGGTTGGAGTAGTGGTAGCGGCGCCCCGGACGGTGCTTGGCGGCGTCGGGTCCGAGCGCGGCGACCAGATCCTTGGCCGGCACGCCGGGGGTCCGCTCCCACCACTGGCCCGGCGACTCGGCGCTCAGTCCGGAGGTGTGCGACAGCAACTGGGCGACGGTCACCTCGCCGACACCGCCCCCGAGACCGGGGACGTGCTTGGCGACCGGGTCGAGCAGTTCCACCTTCCCCTCGTCGCGCAGGCGCATGACCACGACCGCGACCAGGCTCTTGGTGATCGAGCCGATGCGGTACTGGGTGAGGAGGGTGGGGGCGGCCCCCTCCACCCGGCCTCGCGCGCCGAACCAGGCCGGCTCCCCGTCGCGCACCACCGCGGCGGTCAGCGAGGGCAGGCGCCCCTGGGACTGCTCCAGCGCGACCCTGCGCAGCAGCGCGCGAGCCGTACTCTCCAGAACCGGCGACATGAGATGGCTCCTCCCCGACACGACAAAAGTGTCCCCAGGTTAGTGCCGCTCGATCCTGGAGAGCATCGCCGGCGGCCCCGCCCGGTGCGTCACGGTCAGCGGGGGGACGCGGCTTCGCCGGGCCGCTCAGCCCCGGAAGCCGTCGCCGGAGACGATCAAGCGGGTGACGCTGTTCGACCGGCCGCCCGGCGGCGCCCGCTATCGCCGGGGAAAGGGACTTTCGGCTCTGACCGCAACGAGCCAAGGACCCTGGTACGCCGGGTGCACACGCCACACAGTGGAGGCAACACCACGGGGGAGGTGGCCCAATGAGGTCCTTCGGCTACCGGATCCGGTGCCGCCTGCGCCTGCGCCGGTTCGACGGCAACCCTTTGCGCAGGCGCTCGGACCGGATAGAGACAGCAGCCGTGCTGATGAGCCTGCTGCTTTTCGCCGCCGGGCTGTGGCCGGCGGCCGGGCTCGGCCGGCAGGCCTACGAGGACGGGCTGCGGGCCGAGCTCGCCGCCCCCCACCGGCGGCTGGTCGCCGCCGAGGTCGTGGACACGGTCCGCCCGGCGCAGCCCGGCCTCGGCGAGCGGGCGCGCACGGTGCGCTGGACGGCGGCGAACGGGACCCCGCGCACCGGCCAGGTCGTGCTTCCCACGGCGGTGCCGGTCGGCTTGCGCACCGAGATCTGGTTGGATGCCGCGGGCACACCCACCGATCCCCCGCACAGCCGCCTGGAGACGGTCACGGTCGCCGCGCTCACCGCGATCGGAGTGATGGTGTGGATCGCGATGATCCTGCTGCTCTTCCTGGTCGGCCTCCGGTTGCTGCTGAACCGGTACCGCTACGCCGAGTGGGAGAGAGCGTGGTCCCTCGCCGACCAGCGATGGCACAGGCCGAAGCAGGGTTGACGCCCTTCGTGCCGGAAGTGCCCGGCGTACCAGACGACGACGTTGGTGGCGCTGACGCTCTCGCCCTCCCGCACGATCGCCACCGCCTGGGGTTCGGTCGAGCCGGTGTCGTCGAACTGCTCGATCACGTCGTTGGCCGAGCCCTCCACGTCGAAGTCGAAGCGCCAGTAGACGTGGTGGCGGTGGCGCATGCAGGTGCGGGGATTGGGAAGACCCGAGATCACGCGGAGCCGCCTGGCACGCCGCGCCCCCGCCCCGGAAACCCCGTGGCCGCCCCCTCGGCGCCGGCTGTCCCCTCGGCGCCGGCCGTCGCCACCGCCCGGCGAGGCGATCGCGGCCGCTGGGATCGAACTCAGCCGCGGTCGAGCCGGATGGCGATGTCGAGGACCTGGCGGTTGGCGGGAAAGGCGCCGTAGCCGTAGTTGACGGCGCCGGTGAGCAGGTTGATGCCGTAGAACCCGTAGCGGCCGGCGACCCTCAGCGTGGCGAAGGCACTGTTGGAGACGGTGACACCGTCGCGCAGCGAGCTGTGGACGTCGAAGCCCGCCGCGCCGGTCGCGGCCACGCGCAGGCCACCGGTCGGTACCAGGGTGCCCGCGCCGGCGGGCGACTGCAGGCTCACCTGGCCGGTGGTGGTGTTCACCGCGAAGAGTGTCGTGGCGGTGTCCGGGCTGAGGTCGTTGTTGGTGTATCCGGCACCTGACAGGCCGGTCGCGACCGTTCCCACGACGGCCGGCGAGATGGGCGGGGCGGTCAGCGTACGGTCGGCCACGGTCTGCCCGGCGGCCGGGCTACCCGCCGGGTCGTCGAGGTTGTGCCGCAGGTTCTGCCCGGTGTCGCTGATCACCCGCAGCCGGTTGGCCGCGGGGCTGAAGTCGACGCCGAAATGGTAGCCCCGCAGCGCCACGGTCAGCTGGGAGACCTTGGCCGCCTTGGCCGGGCCGCTGAGCGTGTAGACGCCGCCCAGGTCTCCGACGCCGTACAGCCTGCCGTTCTGCACGCGGTAGTCGATGCCCACGAGCCGGGTGTCGCCGTCGAGCCCGCGGATCCTGCCGAGGTCGCGCGTGCGGCCGGGGGAGCGGATCGCAAAGCCCACCAGACGCTGGTCGCCGGTCAGCCCGATGACGTCGATGCCGGGCCGCCCGCCGGCCGGTGCCGCCGCGGCACCGGCCGGCACCGCCGTGCCCAGCACCATCATCAGGGCGGTGAGTGTCCTTCGCATGTGCCTCTCCTTCGCGGCCGGGTGCCGTGTGCCCCCGGACTTCGGCGGCAAAGCCGTTACGGATCGGAGAGACTCCATCACACACGGCGACGCCCTGGCCCGCGAAGGGGGGCGGGGAGGCCGGCGTGTCTGCGACCCACCCTGCCCGCACGCCTACCAGGCCCGGCGAAACCGGCGAAACCTCGCACCCGGCGGTCCCGCGTGGTCGCGCACCCCCCACCGGGCCCGGCGCTCCGGCGAGGGGCGTCACCGGCGGAGCCCGGGGCGGCCGGAGCGTGGAGCGCGTGTACGGGCGACAGCGTCTCGGTGTGGACTTATATAAGCCAAACCTGAAATCAGCCGGCCCGCGCACCCGCCGCCGGGCGCTCCCCGGCTTGGAGCAGGAGGTCGGCTGCGGCACAATACCCGCCATGAACACCCCTCCGGCGCAACCCACTCCCGGCACCGTGCTGGAGGCCGTGCTCGAACGCATCACCTACGCCAACGAGGAGAGCGGCTACACCATCGCCAGGGTGGCCGCGGGCCGCTCCAGCGACCTGCTGACCGTGGTCGGGCCGCTGCTGGGGGCCCAGCCCGGCGAGTCACTGCGGCTGACCGGACGCTGGACCTCCCACCCCAAGTACGGCAAGCAGTTCGAGGTGTGGTCCTACACCACCGTGCTACCCGCCACCGTGCAGGGCATCCGGCGCTATCTGGGCTCAGGGCTGATCAAGGGCATCGGGCCGAAGATGGCCGAGCGGATCGTCGAGCACTTCGGCGTCGACACCCTTGAGGTCATCGAGGCCACCCCCGAGCGGCTGGTCGAGGTCCCCGGGCTCGGCCCCAAGCGAACCAAGATGATCGGCGTCGCCTGGGAGGAACAGAAGATCATCAAAGAGGTGATGATCTTCCTGCAGGGTGTCGGCGTGTCCACCTCGATCGCGGTCCGGATCTTCAAGCAGTACGGCGACAACTCCATCACCGTCGTCAAAAGCGAGCCCTACCGGCTGGCCGACGACGTGTGGGGCATCGGTTTCAAGACCGCCGACACCATCGCCCAGGCCGTGGGCATCCCTCACGACAGTCCCGAGCGCGTCAAGGCGGGCCTGCGCTACACCCTGTCCCAGGCCGCCGACGACGGCCACTGCTACCTTCCAGCGCCCAACCTCGTCGCCGACGCCGTGAAGATCCTGGAGGTCGCCGCCGAGCTGACCACACGGTGCCTGCAGGAGCTCATCGCCGAAGAAGGCGTGGTCGCCGAGGAGGTCCCGGTCGGCGACGGCACCGTCCCCGCGGTCTACCTGGTGCCCTTCCACCGCGCCGAACTGTCCCTGGCGGGCTCCTTGCGCACCCTGCTGACCTGCGAGCACGACCGGATGGGCGTCTTCGGCTCGGTCGACTGGGACATCGCGCTCAAATGGCTGCACACCCAGACCGGCGCCGACCTCGCCGAAGAACAGGCCCACGCGGTGCGGCTGGCGCTGACGCGCAAGGTCGCGGTGCTGACCGGAGGCCCGGGCTGCGGCAAGAGCTTCACCGTGCGCTCCATCGTCACCCTGGCCCGGGCGAAGAAGGCCAAGGTGATCTTGGCCGCTCCCACCGGCAGGGCGGCCAAGCGCCTGGCGGAGCTGACCGGCCACGAGGCCACCACCGTGCACCGGCTGCTGCAGCTACGCCCCGGCGGGGACGCCACCTTCGACCGCGACAACCCCCTGGACGCCGACCTGGTCGTGGTCGACGAGGCCTCGATGCTGGACCTGCTGCTGGCCAACAAGCTGGTCAAGGCCGTCGCCCCGGGCACGCACCTGCTCTTCGTGGGCGACGTCGACCAGCTGCCCTCGGTCGGCGCGGGCGAGGTGCTGCGGGATCTGCTGGCCGCCGAGAAGGAGATCCCCCGGGTACGGCTGACCCACATCTTCCGCCAGGCACAGGAGTCGGGGGTCGTCGTCAACGCCCACCGGGTCAACACCGGCCTGCACCCGGCACTGGAGGGCATGAGCGACTTCTTCCTGTTCCCGTGCGAGGAACCCGAGGAGATCGCGGCACTGACCGTGGACGTGGTCACCAACCGCATCCCGCGCAAATTCGGCCTCAACCCGCGCCGCGACGTGCAGGTGCTGGCCCCGATGCACCGGGGCGCGGCCGGGGCGGGCAACCTCAACCACGCGCTGCAGGAGGCGCTGACCCCCTCGCGCGAGGGCATGCCCGAGCGCCGCTACGGCGGGCGGGTCTTCCGGGTCGGCGACAAGGTCACCCAGCTACGCAACAACTACGAAAAGGGTGCCGCCGGGGTGTTCAACGGCACCGTGGGCCTGGTCGTCGACATCAAACCCGACGAGCACAAGCTGACCGTGCTGACCGACGAGGACGAGAACGTCGAGTACGGCTTCGACGAACTGGACGAGCTGGCCCACGCCTACGCGGTGTCGATCCACCGCTCCCAGGGCAGCGAATACCCGGTGGTGGTGATCCCGCTGGCCACCAGCGCGTGGATGATGCTCCAGCGCAACCTGCTCTACACCGCGATCACCCGGGCCAAGAAGCTCGTCGTCATCGTCGGCTCTCGCCGCGCGCTGGCCCAGGCTGTGCGCACCCGCGGCGCCGGGCGCCGCCACACCAGCCTCACCCACCGCCTGCGCCGGCCCTAGCGCGGTCGCGCAGAGCACGGCCCCGGCGCTGCCGGCCAGGTGGTGCAGCGCCCGGTCCAGTCCAGGCGGGGCCGGGCCGGGCTCTCCGGCGCTCCAGGCGCGCCCGTCCAGCCATCATCGGCCCCGGACGCTTCGGCACCGGCCGAAACATCCCTCTCCGCACCCCGTACCCGGCTCTGCGCGGCCGCTCTCATCTGACTCCCGGTCGGCATTTTTCCGGCTTTAAGAAGAGACCGAAACGTTATCAAATCGGTCGCAACCATGTGCAGTCACCATGCATCTCCCATTAGTGTTTTAAGGGCAGTTTGCTGTAGTGGGGGAGAGAAATTGTGCTGACCGTGGAACGCCACAGGACGCCACTGGCCGCTCTGGCCCTGGCGACCGCGGCGGTGCTGGCCACCGCCTGCTCTACAGGGGCGGACACGAAGGCTCCCGCCGCTGGCTCGGGCGGCGGCTCAGGCGGCGGCTCAGGCGCCGACGCCTCCAGTGCTCCGGCGGCACCGGAGATAAGGATCAGCCCCGCCAAGGGCAGCAAGACCGTACGGCCCAACAAGAGGGTCGTCGTCAGCGCCTCCAGCGGGGCACTGGAGCAGGTCACCGTGGAAAGCGGCGGCCAGGTACTGGAGGGCGACTTCGACGCCAAACGAACCAAGTGGATCTCCACCACCCCCATGATCCCCGCCAGCGACTACACCGTCTCGGCGCGCGCGGTGGACGGCACGACCGCCAGCAGCTCCTTCCGGACCCTCAAGCCCGAGCACGAGCTCGAGGTGGCGGACGTGACCCCGGCGATCAAGGGGGAGAAGGTCGGCGTGGGGGCGCCGATCATCGTCACCTTCAACCAGCAGATCGCCAACAAGGCCGGAGTGGAGAAGGCCCTGGAGGTCAAGGCGGAAAAACCGGTCCAGGGCGCGTGGCGCTGGATCAACGACACGACCGTGATCTACCGGACCGAGAAATTCTGGCAGCCCCACCAGAAGGTGACCTTCACCGCCCGCCTCAAAGGCGTCCAGGGCGGCAAGGACATGTACGGTGTCAAGGACATGACCAAGGTCATCCGGATCGGCGCGGCTCAGATCGCCACGATCGACACCCGCAAGCACAAGATGATCGTCAAACGCGACGGCAAGGTCGTGCAGACCATGCTGATCAGCGCGGGCAACGCCAGCACCCGCGAGTACACCACCACCAGCGGCATCCACCTGGCGATGGGCAAGGCCAACCCCGAGCGCATGATCTCCCCCGGCCGCAAGAAGGGCGACCCCGGCTACTACGACCTGATGATCAACCACGCGGTCCGCTTCTCCAACAGCGGAGAGTACGTGCACGCGCTGAACAACGTCTGGGCCCAGGGGCGCCGAAACGTCAGCCACGGCTGCATCAACTCCCGCCCCGACCAGGCCAAGTGGTACTACGACCAGGTCCAGCGCGGCGACGTGATCACCATCAGGGGCACCGACCGCGAGATGGAGTGGAACAACGGCTGGGGCTTCTGGCAGATGCCGTACGCGCAGTGGAAGAAGGGCAGCGCACTGGCCTGACCCCTCCCTCCCGCCGTCGCCACCGCGAACTCGGCCGCGATGGCGACGGCGGCCGCGCCGGAGCAAGGCTAGAGCAGGGTGAGCTGGGCCTGGCGCGGCAGCGCCAGCGGCAGGGGCTGCTCGGGCCGCACCGGGCCCATGCCATAGCGGGTGGCCAGTTGCAGGACCTGGTCGGTGACGCGGCGCACATAGCCGCTCTCGGCGTCGGCGCTCCTCGCGTACAGCTCGGCATAACGGGCCACCAGCGCCGGATGGTGCTCACCGAGCCAGGCCAGATACCACTCACGGGCGCCGGGAGGCAGGCGCAGCACGTGCGGGACGAGGCTGACGGCCCCGGCGTCGGCGACCCGGCGCACGGTGGCCGCGAGCTGGTCGGGGGAGTCGGTCAGCAGCGGCAGGATCGGCGCCATCGCCACCCCGCACGCCACCCCCCGCTCGTTCAGCTCGGCCACCAGCTCCAGGCGCTTTTGCGCGCTGTGGGCGCCGGGCTCCACACTGCGGCGGATCCGATCGTCGACGAACGCGATCGAGACGACCACCCCCGCGCCCGGAGTGGCGGCCAGCAGATCGGCATCGCGCAGGATCAACCGGCTCTTGGTGTGGACGGTGAACGGCGCCCCGGCCTCACGCAACGCGGTGACCAGACCGGGCATCAACCGGTAGATGTCCTCGGCGCCCTGGTAGCAGTCACCGCCCACCCCCACCGTGACATGCTCACCGTCCCAGCGCGAGGCCAGCTCCGCGCGCAGCCGCCGCACGATGTTGGTACGCACCACGATCCGCGAATCGAAGTCGCCGCCGGCGTCCAGCCCCAGGTAACGATGTCCCCGGCGCACCGAGCAGTAGCGGCAGGCCTGTGCACACCCCCGATACGGGCTGACGCTCCACCCCTCGGGCGTGCGCTCCAGCGCGGTGCGCGCCTGCACCTCGTAGCAGGTCAGCGCCCCGTGAACCCTGACCAGTGCGGAGCGCTCGATCCGCGGCCTGGCATCGGGCGGCGCGGCGAGCAGGGAAGGCGCGTCCCATCGCATACGGCTCAGTGGAACACGCTTTCGACACCGCTCGCAAGTGGATCCGGACACGGCGCGGGCACCGGATATCCGCCCTCGAGGCAGTGGCGGACCTTCTCAGGTACGGCGTCGCCGGGCAACCGGTGCGGCCCCGGAACACCTGATCGGATGAAATGATACGTTCGTGCCGATTTTGGGGGAGTGGTCATGGCGTGGTTGATCCTGGCAGGGGCGATCATCGCCGAGATCGCGGCGACCACCGCCCTCAAACTGAGCGACGGCTTCGCACACAAGGGCTGGGCGACCCTGGTCGTCGCCGGCTACGCCGCCGCCTTCATCCTGCTGGCCCAGGCGCTGAAACTACAACTGGAGGTCGGCACCGCCTACGCGGTCTGGGCCGGAGCCGGCACCGCGGCCATCGCCGCGATCGGCGTACTGTTCCTCGGCGAGACGATCAGCCTGGCCAAGGTCGCGGGCATCATTCTGATCATCGGCGGAGTCGTGGTGCTCAACCTGACCGGCAGCCCCCACTGACACCCGGCCGGAAATAACGCCTCGCCCACCGCGGAACATCTGCCCTACCCTGACCTGATGCTGAAGCCCTCCTACCCCATCCGAACCGACCGCCTGATCCTGCGCCCCTACACCCCGGCCGACCTCGACGCCCTGCACGCCATCCAGTCGCTCCCGCAGGTGGCCCGCTACCTGTACTGGGAACCACGCGACCGGGAACAGGCCGGCGAGGCACTGCAAACCAAGATCGCACAGACGGCGTTGCTCGAGGAGGGCCAGATCCTGACACTGGCGGTGGAACTGGCCGCCACCGGCGAACTGCTCGGCGACGGCATGCTGATCTGGCACAGCCGCACCCACCGCAGCGGCGAGATCGGCTACGTCTTCCACCCCGCCCACCACGGCAAGGGATACGCCACCGAGACCGGCCTGGCCCTGCTGGAGCTGGGCTTCGACGGCCTCGACCTGCACCGGATCATCGGACGCCTGGACGCCCGCAACGAGGCCTCGGCCCGGGTGCTGGAAAAACTGGGCATGCGCCGCGAGGCACACCTGGTGGACAACGAGATGGTCAAGGGCGAATGGACCAGCGAGCTCGACTACGCGATCCTGCAGCAGGAATGGCGCGCCCGGCGCTGACGACCACCGCTTCCGCCCGACCCGGCCCCCGCGAGAGGGCACGGTTGAACGACAGGGCCCCGGAGGGCACCATGTCTACGATGACCATCCTGCATCTGGCCCTGGCCTCCGACTGGGACGCCGCCCGGCGAACGGGGGAGTACCGCGTCTCCACCATCGGCCGCACCCTCGACGAAGAGGGCTTCATCCACGCCTGCGCGAGCCACGAACAGCTACGCGGCGTCGTGGAGCGCTTCTACAGCGACGTCACCGCCCCCCTCGTACTGCTCAGCGTCGACCCGCGCGGGCTGGACGTGCGCATGGAAGTGCCCGCCGACTCCTCCGAGGCGTTCCCGCACATCTACGGGCCGCTGCCGGTCACCGCGGTGACCTCCGTCCTGCCGTTCGCCCCACCCGGCCTCGACCCGCACCACCCGCGCGACGCCGACCAGGCCACAGCGCCCCGAAGGGAGCCGTGACACCAGTAGGCTGCGCGCCATGACCGACGTACACGGACCGACGATCCGCACACTCGACTCGACGGTCGTCTACACCAACCCCTGGATGAGCGTGCGCGAGGACCGCATCGAACGCCCCGACGGTTCCCACGGCATCTACGGCGTGGTGGACCAGCTCGACTTCGCCCTCGTCCTGCCCATGGAGAACGACGGTTTCCACCTCGTGGAGGAGTACCGCTACCCGGTGGGACGGCGCACCTGGAACTTCCCCCAGGGCGGGGTCAAGGACAGCCCCTCACCCCTGGTCACGGCGCGCACCGAACTGGCCCAGGAGACCGGCCTGCGAGCCGCCTCGATGACCCACCTGGGCCGCCTGCACAACGCCCACGGCACAACGGGCCAGCACTTCGACATCTTCCTCGCCACCGGCCTGACCGCGGGCACCCCCGACCGCGAGGACACCGAGCAGGACATGCGCCAGGAGTGGGTCTCGCGAACGGAACTGGAGCGGATGATCCTATGCGGCGCCATCACCGACAGCGGCTCGATCGCCGCCTACACCATGTTCCTGCTGCGCGAGGCGGCCTGAGAGCCCGACGAGACTCCGCCCCAGGCCTAGCCAAAACCGCTATTTACCCGACAATTCTCCATATCACAGGACATTAAACATTGACGGGACGGTCCCGCGCTGCACACACCGGCGGAACCTCGCCACCTCTTGATCATTTTTGACGGTCCGGCAGCTTGTGGATCTTGTTTGACGAAACAGTCAAGAGAGGGTGATCATGCACGGAAAGGGACTCCGGGCGCCATGGCGCACCCGGGAGGAAACCGCACCGTTCTCCGCTTTCCCGCGGCGGGGAGCACTCGGCGGATAGAGACCCGCACGGCACACCAGACAGGCCCTACCAGCATAAAACATCTCTAACCATACAGAAGGTTGATTCTGTATGGTTAGAGAAATGATCATCTCAACGCCTACTCAGCCGGCGGCGACCCGCTCCAGCCGCGATACGTCAACTCCCGGCGCAGGATCAAGTTCTCACCGTGCGCCCGCTCCAACGCCTGACGCAGCCCGGCCACCTCCTGGCGATGAGCGCTTTTCAGCCGGGTGATCTCCGCCGTCAAAGCGAGAACCACATTGTCCGCAGTACCACCCTTATCGGACTCATCCGCGACGACCGCCCGCACCGGTGTGGAGCGCTGGCGAAGTTGCTCGATACGCCGCCGCAGAACCTGGTGGCCGTACAGAAACGAATGAGAAACCCCCGCCTCCCGCTGCACAGCCTGAAACGTCACCGGCGCGCCCTTCCTGAGCAGACGCTTGATGGCCGCCTCGGCCGCCTGCACCTTTGCCTCGGACTTGCGCCGGGCCGCCGCGCTGAGAGCATTGATGCGCCGTTGCCGGCTACGGCATCGCGTGGCTGTGCAGGGTCTTGAACATCCGCCGCAACGCCTACCATGCCTGGCTCAAGCGGAAACCCGCCTGCCAGGCCAAAGCGGCCGAAGACGCCCGGATCACGGAGAAGATCCGCTGTCAGACAGGCTCTAGTGGGGCGAGGGGATGCGGCCCAGCGTGAGGTAGGCGATCGGGCCGAAGGGCTGGACGAGTAGCAACGGCCACCATAGCGCCTTACGTCCCCGGACCTGTCCAGCGGGCCTGCACCACAGGTCTGCGGCCGCCGTGGCAGTGAGCGACAGCTCTATGGAGACCAGCGTCAAAATCGCCGCCTGTTGCCGGTCGGAGAGGTCACGCCAGCGCTTGTGCGAACGTGTCATGAGTGCTCCTTGGTTGAGAGCGGCACGGGCTCGATGCGGACCAGTACGGTCCGCACCTCGCCTGCTTCCTCGGTGATGTCGGAGAGTCCTTGTATCTTCACCTCCATCGCACACCCGCAGGAGGGTTCCGGCACCGGCCGAACGTCACCCGCTACAAGGACCGATGTCTCCCGCGACGCCTCCGTAGGCTTGCAGGAGGTCGCCGCCTGGCACGGCGTCCAGCACGGCGAGAACGGCACACCGTGTCGGAGTGGCGCGGCAGCGCTCGCGCGGCCCTGTCACGGCAGAGTAGCGGGCGCACGACGAGTTTCGGATACCCGGCGCGGACCGTCGCGACCGCTCGGCTCACGACGGTTTCGGCAATCGCCTTCCGATCTGTCTCCTCGGTGGGCGCCCAGGCGGGCACATGGGGTGATCTACACCGCGTGACGTCGCCCCATGCGTGGAGAACGACCAGTTCCGCGCCGCTGCTGCGGGCCTCCCAGGCGCCCCAACTCAATGCCGCCCACCCGGCGGCCGAACCATCGAAGCCGACCAGGATGCGAGAAAACGACTGCCGGCATGTCATGGGGTCCTCCGTGATCCGTCCCGTGGCCCCGGTGGCGAAAGTCTTCATGCAACCGTGACCGGCCGGCCCCGGCCAGGGTCGCAGGTCCCGGCGAGCCGGGACCTGCGACCCTTCCGGCTCCGAGGCGGTCACCGGCCGGGGCCGGAGAACGTTGACGCGTGCGGAGGTACGGGGCCTTACGGGTTCTCATCCGATATCAGGCGAATGCCGGGTGCGAGCGCGCGCCCCTCCCCCAGCGGGGCGCACACCCAGATCGAGGAGAGCTGCCGTCCGTGAGGTTCTTCGACTGCTTCCGGCGCTCGGCGAAAGGTCGTGTGGTCGATGTCGTGCTCGGTCTTCTTTCGGGGGGGCGGGTCTTCGGGCTGTGGGGGGAGGCCCGGGTGCGGGCATTCGTTTACCGTGGGGGGTGGACATGATCGGTGATCTGGCGGGCAGGACGGGCCCGCGCGGGGGCGGCGCCCCCGCGCCGCCGTTTCGTGTTCGTGGCCTCGTCCTTGCCGGTGGGCGGTGCCGGTGTGAGGTGAGTGGCCGCTTCGGGGTGGCCTGGGTGCGAAAGGGGTGTCGTCGGGATCATGCGGCCGGCTGATCTGAATCGTCTTGGTGTGGGTGAGTGTGCCGACCGTTATGTGGAGCTGGTGCGGGCCAAGACCCTGACCGGTGCTCTGTCGATGTCGACGGCGGAGGTGTACGCGCGGGATGTGGCCACCTTTGTGCAGTTGGTCGGTGAGGAGGTGGTTTTGGATGACCTGACGGGTGAGGAGGTGGATGCCGTTCTGCTGGCCTTCGCGCGCAAGCCGGATGGGCGGCGGCGCTCGCAGCCGGAGGCCAGGTCGGGGGCGTTGCAGTCCGCCTCCTCGCAGGCGCGGTTTCGGCGGTCGGTCTCGGCGTTGTTCAAGCACGCGGTGCTGGTCGGGTGGGTGCAGATCAATCCGATGGCGACGGCTACGGTCACGGCCAGGGAGCGCGGAGGGCTGCGGCCGGAGCGGCGGGCGCTGACCCGTGAGCAGGCGCAGGGGTTGATCGGTGCGGCGCGTGACCTGAGCGGCGGGCCGGGAGAGGTGGCGGGCGCGGGGCGGGCGCGGCGTCGTGACCAGCGCACCGAGTTGCGTGACGGGCTGATCGTGTTGATGTTGTCGACGATGGGGCCGCGGGTGTCGGAGCTGGTGCGGGCCAATGTGGAGGATTTCTACACCAATGACGGGGTGCGTTACTGGCGGATCTTTGGTAAGGGCGGTAAGACGCGGGACGTGCCGCTGCCCGGTGATGTGGCCTTGGTGCTGGAGGCCTATCTGGCGCGGGGGCGGATGGTCTCGGCCGACAAGGCGTTGCTGTTGTCGTGGCGGGGGCGGCGTCTGGCGCGCGGGGATGTGCAGGCGGTGATCGACCGGGTGCAGCGGGGGGTGGATCCCGATCGGCGGCGTTCGGTGACGCCGCACGGGTTGCGGCACACCACGGCCACCCATCTGCTGGCCGACGCGGTGGACATGGACGCGGTGCGAAGGGTTTTGGGGCACAGTGATCTGGCGACGCTGGGGCGTTACCGCGATGAGCTGCCCGGGGAGCTGGAGGTGGCGATGCGTTCGCATCCGTTGCTGCGTGGCCCGGTGTCGGGTTGAGTGCGCCGCTCCCCCGGCCGTGAGGTCTCCTGGACTCCGCCTTGGGCTACAAGCCCGGTTTCGCGCCGACACCGTTTCCCGCGGTGATCTGCGCCTCGGTCAACGACGTGATCGTGCACGGCATCCCCTGGGCGCTGTCCAGTACCGACGGCAGCCGGGCGGCGCATGTGGAGCACACGGTGGCCGTCACCGCCGACGGGCCGCGCGTGCTGACCCTGCTGTGAGGGTGCGGGCGCACGGCGCAGGTCTGACCCGATACCGGCGACGACGTGCTCGGCGGGACGCTCCCGCCGAGCACGTCGTCGCCGGCACTTCTGAAGGCGACGCTCAGGTGAAGGCGACGCTCAGCGGATGGGTACGGCGGAGGACTCCTCCCCCGCTCCGAGCCCGTCTCCCGGGTCTCCCGGGTCTCCCGGGTCTCCCGGGTCTCCCAGGTCTTCGAGGGGGACGGCCCGCTGGTCGAACTGGGTGCGATACAGCTGCGCGTAGCGGCCGTCGGCGGCCAGCAGCGCGGTGTGCGTGCCGCGCTCGGCGATGCGCCCGTTCTCGACGACCAGGATGAGGTCCGCGGCGCGGACCGTCGACAGCCGGTGGGCGATGACCAGCGCGGTCCGCCCGGCCAGCGCTTCGGCCAACGCCTCCTGCACCGCGGCCTCACTGGTGGAGTCCAGGTGCGCGGTGGCCTCGTCCAGCACCACCAGCCGCGGCCGGGCCAGCAGCAGCCTGGCGATGGTCAGCCGCTGGCGCTCGCCCCCCGAGAGACGGTAGCCGCGCTCGCCGACCACGGTGTCCAGGCCCTCGGGCAGTGCCGCGACCAGCTCGGCCAGCCGGGCGCGCCGCAGCACCTCCCACAGCTCCTCGGGCTCGGCTTGCGGCCGCGCCAGCAGCAGGTTGGCCCGGATCGAGTCGTGAAACAGGTGCCCGTCCTGGGTCACCATGCCCAGCGTCCGGCGGATCGAGGTCGCCGACAGCTCGCGCACGTCCACCCCCGAAAGGCGTACCGCGCCGCTGTCGACGTCGTACAGGCGTGCCAGCAACTGCGCGATCGTCGACTTACCGGCTCCGGAGGATCCCACCAGCGCGATCAGCTGGCCGGCCTCGGCGCGGAAGGACACCCCGTGCAGCACCGCCTCGCCGCCGCGCGCGTCCAGCGTGGCGACCTCCTCCAGGGAGGCCAGCGACACCTTCTCGGCCGATGGGTAGGCGAAGCCGACCTGGTCGAACTCCACGCTCACCGGCCCCTCGGGCACCGCCCGGGCGTCCGGACTGTCGGTGATCAGGGGTTTCAGGTCGAGGATCTCGAAGACCCGCTCGAAGCTGACCAGGGCGCTCATCACCTCCACCCGGGCGCCGGCCAGCGCCGTCAGCGGTGCGTAAAGGCGGGTCAGCAGCAACGCCAGCGCCACCACCGCGCCCGGCTCCAGTTGCCGGCTCAGCGCGTAGAAGCCGCCCAGGCCGTACACCAGTGCCAGTGCCAGCGCCGAGACCAGTGTGAGGGCGGTGACGAACACCGACCGCACCATCGCGGTGCGTACCCCGATGTCACGCACCCGCCGCGCCCGTGCCAGGAACTCGGCCGACTCCCGCTCAGGACGGCCGAACAGCTTGATCAGGGTGGCGCCGGGCGCGGAGAAACGCTCGGTCATCTGCGTGCTCATCGCCGCGTTGTGGTCGGCCGCCTCGCGCTCCAGCCGTGCCAGCCGGGCGCCGACGCGCCGGGCCGGCACCACGAACACCGGTAGCAGCACCAGTGCCAGCGCGGTCAGCTGCCAGGAGATGCCGATCATCACCACCAGGGTCAGGGCGAGGGTGACCAGGTTGCCCGCCACCCCCGACAGGGTGTCGCTGAAGGCGCGCTGGGCGCCGATGACGTCGTTGTTCAAGCGGCTGACCAGCGCACCGGTGCGGGTGCGGGTGAAGAAGGCGACCGGCATGCGCTGCACGTGGTCGAAGACGGCGCCGCGCAGCCGCAGGATCAGCCCCTCGCCGATGCTCGCCGACATCCAGCGCGTCACCAGTCCCAGCGCCGCCTCGGCCAGGGCGATCACCGCGATCAGTCCCGCCAGGCCGGCCACGACGCTCACCGCGGCGCCGGTGACGATCGCGTCGATCACCTGCCCGGCCAGCACCGGGGTGGCCACCGCCAGCACCGCCGAGACGACGCTCAGCAGCAGGAACCAGGCCAGTAGCGTGCGGTGCGGGCGTGCGAAGGTGACGATGCGCCGCAGTGTGGCGGCCGAGAACGGCCGCCGGTCGCGCTGGGCGTTCATCGCACCGTACAGCGAATGCCAGGCGGCCATTTCCATGTTCATCACGCGCCACCACGTTTCCTGTGCTCGTTGTGCGGGGTGTCTGTGCCGGTGGCGGCTTCGAGGCCCCGCGAGGGGAAAGCCGGTGCGCGGCGCCAGGATACGACCCTAAAAGCTGAACTTGACTTGAGGTCAAGGGGCGCCTTTCCCGGACGCGCCCTCCGCTTCCGGCGTTTCCGGTTCCGCTTCCGGCGTTTCCGGTTCCGCTTCCGGTGTTTCTGATTCCGGTGTTTCCAGGAGGGAGTGCGAGGCCATCCGCGGCAGTGGGAACGGCCGCCGTGCGAGGCCGGGACGGCGCGGTTGAGGGCCCGCGGAGGGGACCGGCACCTGGTCCCCCTAGGCTGGAGGCCGTTTCCCCCGACGTCCGGATTCTCTGCTTTCGGATGACCCCTTTCTGGGAAGGTGTACTCGCTGTGCCGATCGAACTCCGCCTGTTTCGTTATGTGGCGCTCGCCGAGGCGTTCTCCTGGACGGGACTGCTCATCGGCATGTACTTCAAGTACGTCGCCGCCACCGGGGATGTCGGGGTGAAGATCTTCGGGCCGGTGCACGGCGCCCTGTTCGTTCTCTACGTGGTCGCGGTGCTGGTCGCCGCTCGCCAGGCCCGCTGGAGCCTGGGCACGGTCCTCGTGGGCCTGGCCTGCTCGGTGCCGCCGCTGGCCACGCTCTGGTTCGAGCGGCGGCTCCTGGCCCGTCACCGCCGGCCGGCGACCGTCTGACCCTGTCGTCTGACCCTGTCGGCCGGCCTGACCCTCCGGCCTCGCAGGACGCTGCCGGCCGATTTCGGCCGGCCCCCGATGTCGTCACCCGATGCGGGACGCGGGTCACGAAGATCTGAAACGAACCGGATGGCGGAGTCTCAGCGGAGTCTCACAGGTCCAGGATCGCGCGGGTGGCCGCCCGGCAGCGCCGCGGGTCGGTCAGCAGGTCGACGCAGTCGCCGAATTGGTCGACCGAACCCACCGGCGGCAGCGCCCGCACGCGGGTGTCGGTGATGGCGCCGCTGAGGGCGTCGGCGAACCGGCCGGCGTCGATGACCTGGAAGGGCCGCCGGTGATACGCCCGCAGGCTCCCCTCCAGCGCCGGACCCGCCCCTACCCGGTTGTGCAGGGCCGCCGCCCGCCGGTAGACCACCCCCAGGTGCTCCTCCCGCTGCCGCCACCCGGTGGCCGCAACCGCCGCCGACAGGGCGTCTGCCAACTCCGCCGTGCCCGACAGCCGCGCGAAGGCGCTGCCCAGCCATTTGGCGTACGGCGGGTAGCGGCGGCGCATCAGCAGCACCAGACGCATCAGGTCACGGGCCAGGCCGGCGGTGACCAGGGCGGAGCCCAGATCGTCGCCGACCTCCCCGCACCTTCCGGGGAAGGCCTCCTGCTGGGCCAGGCGTCTCCACTGCCCGGCCAGCACGTAGCGTTCCAGATCCGGCGGGTACCAGCCCAACGCGGCGCGGACGCGCTCCATGACGTCCAGGCCGTCGTGGAACACCTCCCCGCAGGTGACCTCCGCCAGCCGCTGCCAGGGGGTCGACAGCCAGTCCAGCACGCTCACCCCCCGCAGAGGGTCGAAGCCGAGCCGCCCGGTGAACCAGGTCGCCGCATCACCGACCTGCACGCCATGCCGGCCGGCGCCGGTCACGGCGGTGGGGTAGCCGCGGAAAACCTCCGGCAGCCCGCCGTCGACGGCGCGGCGGGCCTGCTGGACTCGGTGCTCCTCGACGAAGACCACCACCCGGGGACCCCAGTCATGGTCGGTGGAGCGTTCGGTGTCGAACGCCAATACCTCCGACCCGGCGCCGATCAGCGCGGCGCTGTGCGGCACATCGGCCATGATCGGCCGCACGACCTGGATGTAGAAAGCGCGAGAAAGCTCTAAACCAGGTATGAAACCAGACATCATTTCGTCCACTCTGCCTGCCGCGACCTCGCCCCGCACCAGGTTTTCCCACCGCCTGCCCGAGCGGGTTCAGGCGCCCTCCAAGGCCGCGGCGGCGAGCGGGCGGACGCGCAGCCCCAACCGCTCGTACAGGGCGAGCGCGGCATGGTTGGCGGTGTCGACCATCGGCGCGGCGCGGCCGCATGAGGCGAGCAGGTCGCCCAGCACCAGGCGGCACACCATTTCGCCGTACCCGGTGCCGCGGCGGCGCGCGGCGGTGGCGACCCCGGCGACGAAGCCCACCTGCGGGCAGGACCAGGCGTCGGCGGCCACCGCGACCAGGTCGCCGTCGTCGCCGCGCACGCCCGCCCAGCGGCGTACGCCGGCCACACCGGGCGCCGCCCACGAGGAGGGCGCCGCGGCCGCGAGCAGTGCGCTCACCTCCCCTCCTCCTCCTCCTGGCCCAGCCACCGTGCCCGTCCCGGTCTCGCACCGAGGGCGGGGCTCAGCCGGTGGGTGTCCATCCACTCGAACGTCCCCAGCAACCCAAGCCTCGGCGAGCGGGCGGCCACCTGCCGCACCAGTGCCCGGCTGCCCACCACCCGGTAGGAGGGGCCGACCTGCCCCAGCACCCACTCCGCCAGCGCGGCCACCTGCTCGGGCTCACCGCACACCGTCAGACGGTCACGGCGGTTGAGATCGGGACAGGCCACCGCGACCGCCTCCCCCAGCGCCCAGGCCCGCACGCTCTCCTTCATCCCCTGGGCGCCCCACAGCACGAGCGGATCGCCGGCGCAGGCGGCGGCCACCTCGGCCACCTCGCGCAGCACCCTCGGCACCCTCGGCGCACGGCTCAGAGGATCGCCCCGGGCCGGTAGGCGGCCGCCTGCGGGTAGCGGGCCACGACCGCCTCCACGCGGGCCACGACCTCCGCCACCTGGGAGGTGGCCGCGCCGGTGAAGGAGAGCGGCTCCCCCAGCAGGCCCTCCAGTGCCGCCCGGTCCAGCGGGAAGCGATCGTCGGCCGCCAGGCGGGCGAGCAGTTCGTTACCGGCGGCGCCCTCGCGCATGGCCAGCGCCGAGGCCACCGCGTGCTCCTTGATCAGCTCGTGGGCGCTCTCGCGGCCCAGCCCGGCACGCACCGCGGCCATCAGCATCTTCGTCGTGGCCAGGAAGGGCAGGTAGCGCTCCAGCTCGGCATCGATCACCGCGGGGAAGGCGCCGAACTCCCCCAGCACCGTCAGCATGGTCTCCACCAGGCCGTCGAACGCGAAGAACGCGTCCGGCAGCGCCACCCGGCGCACCACCGAGCACGACACATCGCCCTCGTTCCACTGGTCGCCCGCCAGCTCCCCGGCCATCGACGCATACCCGCGCAGGATCACCGTCAGCCCGTTGACCCGCTCACACGAGCGGGTGTTCATCTTGTGCGGCATCGCCGAGGAGCCGACCTGCCCCTGGACGAATCCCTCGGTGACCAGCTCGTGCCCGGCCATCAGCCGGATCGTCTTGGCCAGCGAGGAGGGAGCCGCGGCCAGCTGTACCAGCGCGGTGAGCGCCTCGTAGTCCAGTGAACGCGGATACACCTGCCCCACGCTGGTCAGCCGACGGGTGAACCCCAGGTGCGCGGCCACCTCGTCCTCCAGCGCGGCCAGCTTGGCCGCGTCCCCGCCCAGCAGGTCCAGCATGTCCTGGGCGGTGCCGACCGGACCCTTGACACCGCGCAGCGGGTAGCGGCCGAGCAGCTCCTCCAGCCGGGCGAACGCCACCAGCAGCTCATCGGCGGCCGAGGCGAAACGCTTGCCCAGCGTGGTGGACTGCGCGGCCACGTTGTGCGAGCGCCCGGCCATCACCACGTGCGAGTGCTCGGCCGCCAGCCCCGCCAGCCCCGCCAGCCCCGCCAGCAGCGCCACGCACCGATCCCGTACCAGCACCAGGCTGTCGCGGATCTGCAGCTGCTCGACGTTCTCGGTCAGATCCCTCGACGTCATGCCCTTGTGCACCTGCTCATGCCCGGCCAGCGCGTTGAACTCCTCGATGCGGGCCTTGACGTCGTGGCGGGTGACGCGCTCACGGGCGGCGATCGACTCCAGATCGACCCGCTCGACGACCTTCTCGTAATCGGCCACCGCCTCGGGCGGGACCTCCACCCCCAGCCGCGCCTGCGCGGCCAGCACGGCCAGCCACAGGCGCCGCTCGGCCACCACCTTGTACTCGGAGGACCACAGACGGGCCAGCTGCGGCGAGGCGTAGCGGGCGGCAAGGACATTGGGGATACGCGGCTTGGCAGTCACGTTGCGTCAGTATATTCCGCCGTCCCCACCCGCCCCGTCCAGGGGTCGCGGGCCGGGCGGGGCGGGCACGGAAAAGCCGGTCACCGGGCTCACCGGGCTTCCGGGTTACTGCCTGGCCGGCGCCAGCCCGTCCTTGTCGTAGATCTTCAGCTCCGGACGCGAGCCCTCCTCCTTGGGGGTGCGCCGCAGCCGTTCCTTGAGCCGCTCCACCATCACGTACAGGGTCGGCACCAGCACCAGCGTCAGCAGTGTCGACGACAGCAGCCCGCCGATCACCACGATCGCCAGCGGCTGGGAGATGAACCCGCCGGAGCCGGTCAGTCCCAGCGCCATCGGGATCAACGCGAAGATCGTCGCGACCGCGGTCATCAGGATGGGGCGCAGCCGTCGCCGGCCTCCCTCGATCACCGCCTCCACGATGCCCAGCCCCTGCTCGCGGTACTGGTTGATCAGGTCGATCAGCACGATCGCGTTGGTCACCACGATGCCGATCAGCATCAGCATGCCGATCAGGGCCGGTATGCCCATCGGCGTGCCCGTCGCCAGCAGCAGCCCGAGCGCGCCGGTCGCCGCGAACGGCACCGACACCAGCAGGATCAGCGGCTGCACGAAGCTCCGGAACGTCGCCACCATGATCATGAAGACGATCGCGATCGCCGCGAGCATCGCCAGCCCCAGCTGCCCGAACGCCTCGGCCTGGTCGGCGCTGACCCCGCCCACGGTGAAACTCGCCCCGGCCGGCATCTCCAGCCCGTCCAGCTTCGCGGTCAGCTCGGTGGTCACAGCGCCCAGGTCGCTGCCGACGGCCGTGCCCGACACCGTCGCGCTGCGCGCACCGTCGATCCGGGTCACCTGGGCGGGACCGTCGACCTTGGCGACCTCGGCCACCTGCGAAAGGCTGATCACGCCCGTCGCCGTCAGCAGTTTCATCGCGCGTACCGTCTTGAGGTCCTCGGGTACCTCATCGACTCGCAGCACCACCGCGCCGGCGCGCCCGTCCAGCGTCAGATCCCCCAGGGCCATCCCCCGGAACCTCTGCGCCAGCAGTTGCCCGATCTGCGTCTCGGTCAGCCCTCTGGCCGCGGCCTTCTCCCTGTCGACCCGCACCTCGACGCGCTGCGCGCCGCCGGCCTCCAGGTTCGAGGCCACGTCCCGCAGCCCGCCCAGGCCGGCCATCGCCGTGCGCACCGTCTCGGCCGCCGTGCGCAGCGTCGCCACATCCGGCGCCTGCACGATCACCTGCAGCTGGTTGGTCGTGCCGCCGCCGGGGCTGCCCTGGGCGCCGCCCACGGTGATCTCCCCGACGTCTCGCAGCTCCTTCAGCCGCTCGCGCAGCGTCTCCTGCAACGCATCGGTGTCGGCGTCCTCCGCGGCCGTCACCGAGTAGGAGGCCCGGTCGCCACCGCCGGCCGCGCCCTGGAACCCGTCGCCGCCACCCACGTTCACCTGGTAGTCGCGCACGCCCGTCAGCGACGCCAGAACCTTCTCGACCTGCTTGGCCGCGGCGTCCGTCGTCGCCAGGTCCGTGCCCGTGGGCATCCGCTGGCTGATCGACACCGTGTCCTGCCCGGAGGAGTCGATGAAGTTGGTCTCCAGTCGCCCTGCCAGCCCCATCGTCGCGGCGAAGATCACCAAGCCGACCAGGATCGTCACCAGCCGCCGGCGGGTGGCGAAACGCAGCACCGGCAGGTAGGCCCGCTGCAACGGGCTGCGCAGTTCCTTGGCCTCGGCCTCCTCACGCACCGCCCGCGCCTGCTCGGGTGAGAGCGCCGGGGCCTTCAGGAACCAGTAGGCCAGCACCGGCACCACGGTCAGCGACACCAGCAGCGACGCCAGCAGCGCCACAGTCACCGTGATCGCGAACGGTGCGAACAGCTGCCCCACCATGCCGCCCACCACCGCGATCGGCACGAACACCGCCACGGTCGTCAGCGTCGAGGCCGTCACCGCGCCGCTGACCTCGCGCACTCCCTCCAACACCGCCTTGCGCTTGGCCTCGCCGTAGCCGAGGTGGCGCTTGATGTTCTCCAGCACCACGATCGAGTCGTCGACCACCCGGCCCACCGCGATCGTCAGCGCCCCCAGCGTCAGCAGGTTCAGCGAGTAGTCGCCCGCCCACAGCGCGATCAGCGCGATGATCACCGACAGCGGGATGGAGGCCGCCGTCACCAGGGTCGAGCGCACCGACAACAGGAAGACCAGGATGACCAGCACCGCGAACGTCAGACCCAGCAGCCCCTCGGTCGTCAGGTCGTGAATCGAGCGCTCCACGTACGGCGCCTGGTCGAAGATCACCGTCACCTGCGAGGAGTCACCGATCGCCCGCACGATGTACGGGATCTTCTCACGCACCGCCTGCGAGATCGCCACCGCGTTGCCGTCCGGTGTCATCGTCACCGACACCCCCAGGCTCGGCTGCCCGTTGGTGCGCGTCAGCGACGTTCCCTCGGCCAGTGAGCGCTCCACCGTCGCCACGTCCCCCAGCCGCACCGGCTTGGGGGTCGGCGCCGGGCGCTGTGCCTGCGGGGCCTGAGCCGGCGCCGCCGGCGTCAGATACAGGTCCTTCAGCTCCTGCAGCGTCGAGACCCGCGCACCCACCTGCACCGTCAGTGACGCCTTGTCCTCGTTCAGGCTGCCGGCGGGAATCGGCTGCCCGTTGGCGTGCAGCAGGTCGGCCACCGCCATCGGCGTCAACCCCAGCGCCGCCAGCTTCCAGACGTTCGGGGTGATCGTCACCACCTCGTCGCGGGTGCCCGTCACCGTCGCCTCGCGCACTCCCTCGATGCCCTGCAACTCCGGCACCATCAGCCGATTCAGGCGCTCGGCCATGACCCGCTGGTCGCCGCCGTCGCCCACCGCCAGCACCAGCACCGGAATGTCGTCGGTCCCGCCCGTCAGCACCTGCGGTTCGACCCCCGAGGGCAGCTGCGTCCCGATCCGCGACAGTGCCTGCTGCATCTTCGAGACCGCCGCGTCGATGTCGGTGCCGTACTCGAACGACACCTGGATCTGCGCCATGCCCTCCTGGGAGGTCGAGGTCACCTCCGTGACCCCCGCCAGCCCCTGGAAGCTGTTCTCGATCGGCTCGGTCACCTGCTCCTCGACGATCTCGGGAGAGGCGCCCGGATACGGGGCCACCACGAACGCCCCCGGGAACGAGAGCGAAGGCAGCAGCTGTTGTTTCAGGGAGGGGATCGCGAAGGCGCCGAACGCGCTGAGCACCAGCGCGATCATTATGACGAGGCTGCGGTTGGCGAGGCTCAACCTGGCCAAGGAGGTCATGGGGGCGGGACTCCTAAAGGGATGTCATAATAAGATTCGCCCCAGATTAACACTTCGCCTCATGCGAATATTTCGCAAAGCTTACCTTTCCCGATAACCTTCTCAGGAAGCGAGAGGTGAGCGTGAACGACGACCGCGAAAGACTGATCGACCAGATCGGTGCCATACAGCACGACCTAGGGCGGCTATTCGCCCAGCACCGCCCCTCCTCCCCCCTCTTCGACTCCAACCTGACCATGCGCCAACTCAAGGTCGTCATGATCCTCTCCGGCCAGGACTCCGCCTCCGGCCAGGAACTCGCCGGCCACCTCGGCGTCGGCCTCGGCACCGTCACCGGCATCGTCGACCGCCTCGTCGCCCACGGCTTCGTCACCCGCCGCGAGGACCCCCACGACCGCCGCGTCCGGCGCGTCGAACTCACTCCCGCCGGCCACGCCCTGACCAGGCAGATCGCCGAGGCGGGCCTCGCCGACTTCCGCCGCGTCCTGCACCACCTGGACACCACCACCCTGCGGGACCTGTCCAGCGTCATGGAGAGAATTCAGCGGGCCGCCTACACCCTCCAGGACCACCCCACACACGAAAAGGTGGGATGATAGGTTCCATCGTTGTGACCACGCCCATCGACGACCTCTTCTCCCTCTCAGGCCGCACCGCCCTCGTCACCGGCGGCAGCTCCGGCATCGGGCACACCATCGCCCACACCCTCGGCCGCGCCGGCGCGGCCGTCGTCATCGTCGCCCGCCGCACCGAACAACTCAACCGCACCCTCGGCGAGCTCCACGACCACGCCATCACCGCCGCCGCCATCACCGCCGACCTCGCCAACCCCGAGGACATCACCCGCCTCTGCCACCAGGCCCCCACCCTCTTCGGCGACATCGACATCCTCGTCAACAACGCCGCCAACAACATCCGCCGCCCCATGGCCGACCTCACAAACGACGACTACGACCAGACCATGGCCGTCAACATCACCGCGCCCTACCTGCTCGGCCAGCACTTCGGCCCCCGAATGGCCCGGCGCGGCTGGGGCCGCATCATCAACCTCGGCTCCCAGCAATCCCACAGAGCCTTCGGCGACAGCGGCGCCTACGGCATCTCCAAAGCCGCCATCACCGGCCTCACCCGCTCCCAGGCCGAGGCCTGGTCCCGCCACGGCGTCTGCGTCAACACCATCATCCCCGGCTTCGTCCTCACCCCCCTCACCGAACCCGCCCAGGCCATCCCCGGCCACGTAGAAGCACTCGCCGCACGCTCCATGACCGGCCGCAACGCCACCCCGGCCGACTTCGCCGGCATCGCCGTCCTCCTCGCCTCCGACGCCGGCGCCTACATCACCGGCCAGGCCATCTGCGTCGACGGCGGCCTCTCCGTCCACTGAGCGGCTCACCGACCCATACGGCGGCCCACATCTCCGGCGCCGGCATGCCGGGCCCACCCTCACCCAAGGGCCGCCCCGTCATGGTCACAGATGGTCACAGGCGGCACGCAACTATCGGGAGAGCCTGAGTCGCGCCGTCGAGGAAGACGTCGAGGAAGACACCCATCGCGACCCGCCACGGGCAGCCGAACCCGCCCACACATCAAGAACCCACCATGATTGAATAACGCCCCGGATCCAACACACCCGGGGACGCCCATGACCACCACACACCAGCACCCCACCAACGCCCGCCGAGCCGTCTCCTACTTCTTCATCCTCCTCGGCACCGTCTCCGGAGCCTGGGCCGCCCGCATCCCCGCCGTCAAGGACACACTCGACCTCAGCGACGGCCAGCTCAGCTACGGCCTCCTCGCCGTCGCCATCGGACTCATCACCGGCATGCGCTTCGCCGGACACCTCACCGACCGCCTCGGCAGCGCCCGCCTCATCACCCCCGCCGCCATCGCCACCTCACTGACCGTCATCCCCCCCGGCTACGCCCCCACCCTGCCGATCCTCATCGCCACCCTCTTCCTCTTCGGCCTCGTCAACGCCTCCCTCGACGTCTCCATGAACGCCCACGGCGTCGAAGTCGAACGCGCCTACGGCCGCCCCGTCATGTCCTCCTTCCACGGCATGTTCAGCATCGGCGGACTCATCGGCGCAGGCATCGGAGGCCTCTTCGCCTGGCTCGACCTCAGCGCCGCCGCCACCCTCACCGCCGTCGGCATCCCCCTCGCCCTCGCCTCCCTGTACGCCCGGCGCCATCTCCTCCCCGCCACCCCACCACCCACCACCCACACCATCGCCCCACGCCGCGTCCCATGGACCAACTGGATCATCCTCATGGGAATCGTGGCCTTCGCCGGGCTCGTCGGAGAGGGCGCCGCCAACGACTGGACCGCCGTCTATCTCTTCCAGAACCTCGGCGCCCCCCAGGCCGTCGCCGCCGCCGGATTCGCCGTCTTCTCCACCGCCATGACCATCGGCCGCTTCGCGGGAGACCGCCTAGCCCAGAGGTTCGGCCCGGTACGCCTGGTCCGCTACTCCGGCCTCATCGCCGCCCTCGGCCTCGGCAGCGCACTGCTCATCGGCCAGATCCCCGTCGCCTTCGCGGGATTCGCCCTTTTCGGCCTGGGCCTGGCCACCATCGTCCCCCAGGTCTTCTCCGCCGCGGGAAACCATGACCCCGCCCGCGCCGGGCAGGCCATCGCCCAGGTCGCCACCGTCGGCTACGCCGGGCTCGTCGCGGGCCCCGCCATCATCGGCGGCGCCGCCGAACTCATCGGCCTGCCCGCCGCCCTGGGAATCCCGGCCCTGCTCGCGGTCTTCATGGCCGCATCCGCCGGAGCACTACGCCATCCGCGATCGCGATGACCGCTGGGTGGCGAGGTGGACACGGTCCTCGTCGATGGGCGGCACCGGGTCCGCCACCAGGTCGCGGTAGGTGTAGACCCCATCGGGATGGGTCGCCCGCCAGTCGGCCACGAAGCCTTGCCGAGTCTGCGCGAGAACGAGTCGCTGCGTCCGCCGGCGTCCAGATGCAGAAGATGCGTCACAAGGTTGCCTCACATTCAACAAGAGCAAGCTGGTCCTCATCCTCGACGAACTGGAAAGCGCCGGCCTGGTGCGCCGCCGGCCGGACCCCGCCGACCGCAGGGCGCGCATCATCGAGGTCACCTCCGAGGGGAGCCGTGCCCTCAAAGCCGCCCGCGGGAACATCGAGGCAATAGAGGACCGGCTCCTGGCCGACCTCACCCCCTCGGCTCGGACCGCGCCGAAGAGCGCGTTGCAAGATCTCATCGGCGAGCCCATCGCGAGGGTCGAGGACGGACGGCCACACGAAACCGCCTGCGCGCCCGGCCAAGCCTGACCACGCATTGGAGCCCACGGCACCGGCGGCCAACCACTCGATGTCGAAACTCCTATAGCTACGACCAGGGGCCAAAGAGCCGCTGATCCTTGGAGAACTGCCTGTTCACCCCATGGTCGAGGCCGGTATTTGGGGTTGTTCGTCGTTCCTCGACGCCAAGGGCGGACAGTTGACCGCCCGCGCCGCCGACGGTCTCATCGCCGAGAACGCCCAGACGGCCGGGCTGGACGATCCCACCACGGCACACGTCCTGCGCCACACGCTCGCCACCACGCCGGTCCGCGGCAAAACCGACTTGGTCCTGGTCGCCGAGATCCTCGGCCACGCCCGCCTGGAGACCACCCGCCGCTACAGCTTGCCGTCCGACAAGGACAAGGAAGACGCCCTCAAGCTGATCACGGTTGACCGCTAACGTACGCCTGCCTGCGCAAACGGGCGTCAAGATCGACTCATGGCCGGTTTTACCCGCATCTCGGCTGGACCCGAAGATCCGCAAGAAGCCGACGAAGACCTCACTGACCAGGCTCGACACGCTCGCCTGTACTTGATGACGGCTTCCTTAGCGACAGGCCGAATCCGACGGCCGCTCGGCCTCGATCCGCTCGCACAGCCTCGGCAGGATCGCCGAATGCAGGTCGGGGGCGTAGAACCAGCCGGTCGCGCGCCGCGTCTGCCGCAGGAGTCAGGGAAGGCGGGTGAACGAGTCGATCGACCCACCGGCAACGCACGAGATTCAGACGATTAGCTATCATTTGAGATAAAAATGTCGCAAACAATACGGAGTTGACTGATGGCCGTGAGCCGCGATCAGATTATCGTCGCCGCGATTCAGCACCTCAACCACGACCCGGCCGCGTCGATGGCCGACATCGCCGAGGCGACCGGAGTGAGCCGCGCCACCTTGCATCGGCACTTCGCCGGCCGAGAAGAACTGTTGCTCGCGCTCGGTCACCGCGCGCTGGATCGATGGGAGGAGGCCCAGGACAGGGCCGGGATCGAGCAGGCCGCCCACTCCACGGAACCGGCAGTGATCATCGCCGCTCTGCGGGAGATGCTGAGTGGTCTGATCGGCGAGGCCGAGGAGTACAACTTCGCGCTCACCGACCTGGTGATGTCGGTGGTGCCCGAACTGCGGGAACGCGGTGACGAGCTGGAGGGCAGGGAGATCGCGCTCTACCAGGCGGCCCAGCGCGCCGGGGCCCTGCGGGCCGACCTGCCGGTGCGGTGGATCAGCAATACGGTGTACGGCCTGCTGCTCGCCGTACGGGAAAGCCTGAACCGGGGCGACGTCGCACGGCGCGACCTTCCCAGGGTGCTGCACGAGACCTTCTTTCGCGGCGTCGGCGAGCACGATCCTCACCATGGCCGCGGTGAGCGGCCGCCGGGCGGCGCTTCGCCGAGCAGTGCCGGGGAACGTGGGCCGCAGGGCGGGAGGAGGGCATGACCCGCACCTCCTACGCGCCGCCGGCGAAGCCCGGTGTGTCGCGGCGTCGGCGCTGGGCCGGGCTGGCGGTACTGTCGGCGAGTCTGCTGCTGGTGGTCATGGACATGACCATCCTCAATGTCGCCCTGCCCGCGATCTCAGCCGACCTGCGTCCCGGCTCGGTCGAGTTGCTGTGGATGGTGGACGTCTACGCGCTGGTGCTGTCCGGCCTTCTGGTCACGGTGAGCGCGCTCGGTGACCGCTGGGGCCGCAAGAAGATGCTGCTCACCGGCTTCTCACTGTTCGGTCTGGCCTCCACGGCGGTGCTCTGGGCCGACTCACCCGGCGAAGTGATCGCGGTACGGGCGATGCTCGGCGTCGGCGGCGCCATGATCATGCCCTCCACCCTGTCGATGATCCGCACCCTGTTCCCCAACCCCAGAGAGCGGGCGACCGCGCTGGGCGTCTGGTCCGCGATGGCCGCCCTGGGCGGCGCGCTCGGGCCGATTCTGGGCGGGCTGCTACTGGAGCACTTCAGCTGGCACGCGGCGTTCCTGGTGAACGTTCCGGTGATGGCGGTGGCGATCGTCGCCGGCCTCTTCCTGCTGCCCGAGTCACGCGACCCGCGTCCGGGCCGCTGGGACGTGTTCGCCACGGCGCTGTCGATCACCGGGATGGTCGCCCTGGTCTACTCGATCAAGCAGTTCGGTAAGGAGGGCCCTGTCGGCGTCGGTTCGTGGGTCGCTCTCGGCCTCGCCGTGGTGGCCCTCACCTGGTTCGTCCGGCGCTGCCTGAACCGGTCCGACCCGCTGCTGGAGATTCGCCTGTTTCGCAGCCGGCCGTTCACCGCGGGCACGATCACCGCGCTGAGCACGTCGATCGCGATGGCGGCGATGATGTTGCTGATGGCGCAGTGGATGCAGCTCGCAGGCGGCTACTCCCCGCTGGAGACCGGCGTGCGGCTGCTGCCGACCGCGCTGGGCGCGCTGGTGCTGTCGCCGCTGGCGCCCTCGCTGGCGGTGCGTGTCGGGACCCGCCCGGTGCTGGCCGGAGGGCTGGCGGTGTCCGGGCTGGGATTCGGCGTGCTGTACGCCGCGCCCGTCACCTATCCGTGGATCGCCGTGTCGCTGCTGCTGATCGGGCTGGGGATGGGCTCGCTGGCGATCGCCTCGGCGGTCATCATGGCCGGTGCGCCGCTGGAGAAGGCGGGCAGCGCCGCCGCGATCGAGGAGACCAGCTACGAGCTGGGCGGCGTACTCGGCGTCGCGGTGCTGGGCAGCGTCGCCTCCGCCGTGTACCGGGAGGCGCTGCCGGCCGCCGCAGGCGATGCCGCCCGCGAGTCGCTGGCCGCCGCGATCGAGGCCGCCCACCAGGCCGGAGCCACAGGAGCACACCTGGCCCAGCAGGCCAAGGCGGCGTTCACCTTGTCGTTGGAGATGACCGGGCTGGCCGGGAGCGTGCTCATGCTCGCCACCGCGCTCGTCGTCTGGTGGCTCGTCCCGCGCGACCTCAACATCACCGCCGGGCACAACTGATCGCCACACGCCGCCGACCAGGGATGACCTGATCGACCCTGCCGGTCGTCTCCGCGCACGGAGCAGTGATTGACGGCGAGGTTTGGGCAATGTGACGATTCGCCGGTGTCCGATCTACACGCCCGGCCGGCTTCCCGGGTCGGTGACCTCACCGCGGCCGTGGTCGCGCGTTGCGCGGCGGAGGTGCCGTTTTACGGGGAACTGCCGCGCCCCCCTGGGAGTGGCCCGACGCGCCGATGTGCTCCAGGTCGACGCGGTTGTGGAAGATGCTGCCCGGCTCGGCGTTCCTGCGGGTGAGCAGGTCGATGCCGGCGCGCATGGAGATGCCGAGGTTGGACTGCGGGATGCCCGATAGGACCCGCCGACATGCCGGCTACCCGAACCCGAATCCGGCTTGGCGCCGTGGCGTGGATAGCGACCATCCTCTATTTCCCGGTGCAGCTTGTCGTGGCGCTGGCGTGGCCTCAGCCTCCAACTGTCCGCCGACTGGTTCGGGGCCCTGGAACGACTTGCGCTCGATCCGTTCACTCTCTGGACGTTCGTGCTCGGAAGCGCTCTACTCTCCACGCTCACGACCACCTTGTCGGGCCCCTCCAATAAACGGCTCCCTTCGGGATACGCGGGTTGAGGAACATCGGAAGGTGACCACTTCCGGGCCGGCGGCAGAGGCCGCTATGGTCGTCCGATGAGCTCTCGCCGATCCCCGGGGGTCCTGGAAGCGGAGATTCTCACCGTGCTTCACGAGGCATCCGGCACCCTGTCGCCAGGGGAGGTACGTGACCTGCTCAGCGGCAAAGGGGGCGGAGAGCTCTCCTACAGTGCCGTGGTGACCACCCTGACCAGGCTGCACGACAAGGGCATCGTAACGCGCGAGCGGTCCGGGCGGGCCTACCGCTATGCCGCGCCCGCCGCCCCCTCGGGGCTGGTCGCCTGGCGGATGAGACGATTGCTCGACGCCGAGGCCGACCACGCACCTGTCCTGACGCATTTCATCTCCGGGCTCTCGGCCGGCGACGAAGAACTGGTCCGGCGACTACTGCTGGGTGAAGACGAGAGCGAAACCCGATGATCGACCATTTCCTGCTGTCAACGCTCGTGGCTCCCGCGGCACTGGTCGTCTCGATGGCGGCGCTGGTCGACCGGCAACATCCGGCACAGGCGGCGGTGGCCTTCGTATCCTCAGCCGTCGTGGTCGCGGCCGCGAGTTCGGTGAGCGTGGCGGCTGTCTCGATCCATACCCTCCTGGTCCTCATCCAGGGCGATCTGCCGGAATGGCCGTATTGGACCGCCCTGGCCTTCCTCGCGATCGCCGTCGCGAGCTTCGCCGGCGGCGCCCGGCGGGAGCGGCGGTCGCTGTGCGCCGCTCGCGAGCAGGCCGCCGCCCTTCCCGGCGGGGATGTCGTCGTGGTGGTGGCCGAGGAACGACCGGCCGCCTTCACCCTCCCCGGGCGGCCGGGCCGGATCGTGGTGACCCAGGGCATGCTGGACGCTCTCGGTGAGGAGAGTCACGCGGTGGTCATGGCGCACGAGCACGCCCATCTGAGCGGCCATCATCACCGATGGCTGCTGGCCAGCCGACTGGCCGTGGCGGCACACCCCTTCTTGTGGCAGGTCCGCCACCTGGTGGGATACATGATCGAGCGCTGGGCCGACGAGCGGGCCGCCGAGCAGACCGGTGACCGCAGGGCAACGGCCCGGGCGATCGGCGAGGCGGCCCTGCTGTCCCCCGATGGCGAGGTGCCGTTCGGGGCGGTGCCGTTCTCGGGCCTGCGAGGTCCCGGGCCCGTCCCGCGCCGGATCGCCGCCCTGCTCAAACCACTGCCCAGCCCACGCGGCGCTTTCCTGCTCGCGGTTCCCGTCCTGGTGGCAGCGGGATCGGTGGTTTGGACCGGAGAGGCCATCGTCGACCTGACGCAGCCCGGAGGCCCCTGCGAGCGGTAGACCTCGGCGACGCCGATACCCGCCGCCACTGGCTCCGCCCAGGCCGGTATGGCGATGACACGCTCTTCTTCTCGCCGACGCCGGAAGTGATCGGCCCGTTGCGCGCAGGCGGGGCGGTGAAGGCCGGGACAACCCCCCGATGATCATCCCAGGAGGCCCACGGCCGGGCGCGCTCCTCGCCCCGCCTCGCCTCGTACGACGGGTGTAGCCGGGGACCTCCCCTGGGGCCGCGTGTCGCGGACACACGAGTAGTGCCGGCGCCACCTCTGCACATGGCGTCGCCATATCGCCGCCAGGCCCCTTACCGTTACCGGCGCTAGCCCTGCGGCAAACACTTAGGTTAGGCTCTGCTAACTTCTACAGCGATGTGGTTGTAATCGGAATTCTTCTCCATGACCGAAGGAGCACCGCGGTGCCGACGTTCCTCCCCAAAACCGTGCTCACACTGGCCGCCACCGGTGCTCTCGTCCTCGGACTGGCCGCCTGCGGTGGCGAATCCGCGGACACCACCGGAGCCGCTGCCGGTCCGACGGCCGACAAGAAGATCACCGTCTACAGCGGGCGCAGCGAGTCCCTGGTCAAGCCCCTGCTGGACAAATTCACCGCGCAGAGCGGCATCGCCGTCGAGGCCCGCTACGCCAACACCGCGGCCATGGCCGCCCAGCTCCTCGAAGAGGGAGAGAAGTCACCGGCGGACGCCTTCTTCGCCCAGGACGCCGGCGCGCTCGGCGCCGTGGCCAAGAAGGGCATGTTCGCGCCGCTTCCGGCCACCGTACTCGACAAGGTGCCGGCGACCTACCGTGCCAAGAGCGGGGAATGGGTCGGTGTCACCGCCCGCTCGCGGGTACTGGTCTACAACCCCGACCTGGTACCCGCCGCCCAGCTGCCCACCTCGGTGTTCGACCTCACCGATCCGGCCTGGAAGGGCAAGGTCGGGGTGGCCCCGACCAACGCGTCCTTCCAGGCGTTCGTCACCGCTGTGACGGTGCAGCACGGACAGGCCAAGGCCAAGGACTTCCTCGCCGGCCTCAAGGCCAACGACCCGCAGATCCGCGAGGGCAACGGCCCGATCCTGGAGGAGGTCGACTCCGGCAAACTCGCCGTCGGCCTGATCAACCACTACTACCTGGGCGAGCTGGCCAAGGAGAAGGGCAAGACGCCCGACACACTCACCGCAAAGCTGCACTTCTTCCCCGACGGCGACAGCGGCGCCCTGGTCAACGTGGCGGGCGTCGGCGTGCTGAAGAAGGCCGCCCAGAATCCTGACGTGCAGGCATTCGTCACCTACCTGCTCAGCGCCGAGGCGCAGAAGTACTTCGCCGAGGAGACCTTCGAGTACCCGGTCCTGGCCGACGCCGCACCGCCCGCGGGGGTACCCGCCCTGGACGAGCTGAAGGTTCCCTCGGTCGACCTGAACGACCTCGACCAGCTCGAGGCGACGATCGCGCTCATCAAGGAATCGGGACTGGTCCCCTGAGAACGTCACCGCTCTTCGCGAGGCGGCCAGGTTGCGGTCATCACGGCCCGTGGTGCTCACGTCGTCCGTGGTGGCCGCAACGGTCGCCCTGATCCCGTCCGGCTATGGACTCAGGGGTGGTGGCCGGCCTGCCGGCCAGTCCTGTGCCACGGTGACTCCTCCGCCGGGAACAGGATCATGCTCAGCAGGTGGGGGCTGCGGCCGGGCGCGGGTTTGTTACCCGCCCTTGACGCGAGGACGCCGCGCAGCGCGTCGATCATCTCGGCGAGCTCGTCGGGGGCGAGCCAGAAAGTGCCCTGCCGGTAGCCCACGGAGTCGGCGGTCGGGTCGGCTCCCTCCCGGTCGAGGTAGGCGTTGAACTCGGCGTGAAGAGCGGCCATGGCCGCGGCGAACCCGTGGCGGTGCTCGTCCAGGGACATCGACGCGGCCATGTCGGCGTCGATCCCCGCGTGCTCGCGGCGTAGCCGGTAGTGGCGTTCGACGGCGCCGTGCACGCGCTGCTCGTCGACGACTTCCAGCACTCCCGCCTCGGCGAGCAGGCCGACGTGCCGGTACACGGTGGTCTTGGGGACATCGGTCAGGCCGGCACAAAGGTCGGACGTGGTACGTGTGCGCCCGCCGGACATGGCGTGCACGATACAAGGACCGGAGACTGTTTCTCCACCGATCAGGCAGCGGGAGCCCGGCGGTGGTGTTCCTACCCGGGGGCGGCTCGTCCGGCATGGACGGCTTCACCGTTCAACAGCGAGCCGCCGAACTCACCACGAGCATGGTCTACGACCGGGCCGGAACGGGGTGGAGTGACCGGGTCGAGCTGCCACGCACCTCCACCCAGGTCACCGACGAGCTGCGCGAACTGCTGCGGATCGCCGACGTGCCCGCTCCCTACCTGCTGGTCGGTCACTCCCTCGGCGGCCTCTACGCACGCCACCATGCACAGCGTTTCCCCGACGAGGTAGCGGGCCTGGTCCTGGTGGAGCCCGAACACGAGGACTACGACTCCTACATGCCCCAGAAACTGAACGAGCTGTACCAGGCATGGGACCCCGGCGAGGCGTTGCCCGACGAGTTGCCCGCCGAAATCATCCAGTTCTACCGCGACCTGTTCGCACGGGAGATGGCCGACTGGCCGGAGGAGATCCGCGAACCGCTGATCGCACGTCACATCAGCCCGGAATGGCTGAGGATCGGCGGCCGGGAGGCGGCCAACCGCTACCAACTCCATGACGAGGTACGCAGCGCGGGACCGATGCCCGACGTCCCACTGATAGTGCTCACCGCCACGGCGATCGACCCCTTCAAAGAAGCGGTAACCCAGGGCATACCCAAATCGCTCCTCCACGAGGAGAACGAAGCCAAGACGCGGCTCTACACCGCGCTGGCCAAATCGGTTTCACACGGCGAGAACCGCATTATCGACGACGCCGGACACGCCTCCGTCATCTTCCGTCGTCCCGACGCCATCCTCCAAGCGATCCAGGACCTACTCGCCAGACTCGGCAGCTGATCAGAAGAGCTGATCCACCGCAGGCGTCGAGGCCCAGCCCGGAACGCCCGGAAATACCTTCCCGACCCGCGGCGCCGGGCTCAACGTTGCCCCTTGGATCTCCCCCTACACCCTCTCCTGAAGCGTCCACAGCTCCGCCGCGGTGCGCTGGGCGCGACTCGGGACGATGCGCCACGCCACGGTGACGGTCACCGCGGCGCGAACCGATGCCGCCTGACCCGTCCGAACGGACCCCCGAGTTCACGGGCCGCTGTGCGACCAAGGTCGCACCAGCCGCATGTCACACACCACCCCGACGGGCGCGTTTGTGCGATCCCCACAACTCCGGCCGCGAAACACGCTTAGTCCCCGCCGTTCCGGTATCCGGGGGCAACCGAGAGTATGTACCCCGGTTGGGGCGGGGATGGCCGCCGCGTTCACCGTCTTCGAAAGGCTCCTCAGTGTTCAGTCGTGTCGCCATCGTCAACCGCGGTGAAGCCGCCATGCGGCTCATTCACGCCGTTCGGGACCTAGCCGCGGAGACAGGGACACGGATCGAGACCGTCGCCCTGTACACGGACTCCGACCGGACGGCCACGTTCGTTCGCGAGGCGGACATCGCCTACGACTTGGGGCTCGCCGCGAACCGGCCCTATCTGGACCACTCGGCCCTCAGGAAAGCCCTGGTCGAGACCGGTGCGGACGCGGCCTGGGTCGGTTGGGGCTTCGTGGCGGAGGACCCGGCGTTCGCCGACCTGTGCGCCGAGATCGGCGTGACGTTCGTCGGCCCGAGCGCCGAGGCGATGCGCAAGCTGGGCGACAAGATCGGCTCGAAGCTGATCGCCGAAGAGGTCGGTGTGCCCGTCGCGCCGTGGAGCCGCGGTCCGGTGGAGACGCTGGAGGACGCGAAGGCGGCGGCGGACCGGATCGGCTACCCGTTGATGCTGAAGGCGACCGCGGGCGGCGGTGGTCGTGGTATCCGGATGGTCTCCGACGCCGACGAGCTGGCCCAGGCCTACGAGCTGACCCGCCAGGAAGCCTCACGCGCGTTCGGCAGTGGCGTCGTGTTCCTGGAGCGCCTGGTGACGGGTGCCCGGCACGTCGAGGTGCAGGTCATCGCGGACGGGCAGGGCACCGCGTGGGCGCTGGGCGTGCGCGACTGCTCCGTGCAGCGGCGCAACCAGAAGATCATCGAGGAGTCCGCCTCCCCGGTCCTCAACGCCGGGCAGGTCGCCGAACTGAAGGCGTCGGCCGAGCGGCTCGTGCTCGCGGTGGACTACCAGGGCGCGGGCACCATCGAGTTCCTCTACCACCCCGGTGAGCAACTGTTCGCGTTCCTCGAGGTCAACACGCGCCTGCAGGTCGAGCACCCGATCACCGAGATCACCACCGGCGTCGACCTGGTGAAGGCCCAGTTGCACATCGCGGCGGGCGGCAAGCTCGAGGGTGACGCGCCCGAGGAGTGGGGTCACGCCGTTGAGGCGCGCCTCAACGCCGAGGACCCCGACCGCGACTTCGCACCCTCACCCGGCCGGATCGCGCGGTTGGCGCTGCCCAGCGGCCCCGGCATCCGGGTGGACACCGGGTTCAGCGAGGGCGACGCGATCCCCGCCGACTTCGACTCGATGATCGCCAAGATCATCGCGCACGGCCGTGACCGCACGGAGGCGTTGGCCCGCCTGCGCCGCGCGATGACGCAGACGACCGTCATCATCGAGGGCGGCGTGACGAACAAGGGCTTCGTCCGCATGCTGCTCGACGAGACCGCGGTGATCGACGGGTCCGCCGACACCGGCTGGATCGACCGGGTGCGTGCCCAGGGCGCCCTTGTGTCGCACCAGCACTCCGCGATCGCGCTGATCGCCGCCGCCATCGAGGCCTACGAGGACGAGGAGGCCGTGACGCGGCAGCGCTTCCTGTCCGCCGCGCACGGCGGCCGTCCGCAGTCGCAGCACGAGAGCGGCCGCGCGCTGGAGCTCAAGCTCCGCGACGTCGGCTACCGCGTCCATGTCGCCCGCACCGGTGGCCACCGGTTTCGTATCGGCATCTCGGCGGGCGGCCCCGAGCACGCGGCCGACGTCGACATCGAGCGCTTCGACGAGCACAGCGGCCAGATCACCGTGAACGGCGCCCGCTTCAAGGTCGTCACGAGCACTCACGGCCCGATCCACCTGGTCGAGGTCGACGGCATCACGCACCGGATCAGCCGCGACGAGGGCGGCATCGTGCGCTCGCCCGTGCCCGCGCTCGTGGTGGCCACGCCGCTGCAGGCCGGCGACGAGGTCGAGGCCGGTGCGCCGCTGCTCGTGGTCGAGAGCATGAAGATGGAGACCGTGCTGCGCGCGCCGTTCCGCGGCCGCGTGCGGGAGCTCGCGGTGTCGGTCGGCAGCCAGGTGGAGGTGGGTGCCCGCCTGCTCCGCCTGGAGCCGCTGGGTGACGGCGACGAGACGGCCGGTCCCGCGGCCGCAGCGACGGAAGTCGAGCTGGACCTGCCGTCCGAGCCGGTGGACGTGCCCGCGGCCGAGCGGGCCGCGCGTGGTCTGCAGGACCTGCGCAGTCTCCTGCTGGGCTTCGACATCGACTCGCAGGACGAGAAGCGCCTGCTCGCCAACTACCTGGCCGTGCGCGCCGAGCTCGTCGCGGAGGGCGAGCACGAGCCGGCCGGTGAGGTCGAGCTGCTGCGCCTGTTCGCCGACCTGAGCGAACTGAGCCGCAACCGGCCCGCCGGCGAGGAGTCGAAGTCCGCCTCCTCGGTGCACAGCCCCCGCGAGTACTTCCACACCTACCTGCAGTGCCTCGACTCGGACCGGTCCGGGCTGTCGGAGAGCTTCCAGCAGCGGCTCACGCACGTGCTGTCCCGTTACGGCGTCGAAGGCCTGGAGCGCACGCCGGATCTGGAGGACGCGGTCTTCCGGATCTTCCTGGCCCAGCAGCGCGCGTCCGCCGACGCCGCCGTGGTGACGACCCTGCTGCGCCAGTGGGTGAACGAGGCCCCGCCCGCCCAGGCGGACCGCGTCACCGTCGGCCTGGCGCTGGAGCACCTGGTCGCCGCCACCCAGGTCCGGTTCCCGGCCGTCGCCGACCTGGCACGCGGCGTCGTGTTCGCCTGGTTCACCCAGCCGCTGCGGCGCCGCACCCGCGCCAAGGTCTACGCGGCCGTGCGCAAGCACCTGCGCCACCTCGACCAGCACCCGGACGCGCCCGACCGCGCCGAGCGGATCTCCGCGATGGTCGCCAGCGCCGAGCCGCTCGTCCGGCTGGTCGGCCAGCGAATCGGCCGCGAAGACGTGGACCCCGTGCCGCTGCTGGAGGTGCTGAGCCGCCGCTACTACGGCAACCGCGCGCTTAACGACATCCGGGTGAGCAAGGTCGCGGGCTGCACGTTCGTCGTCGCCGACCACCGCACCGCGACCGGCCGCGGCCGCGTCGTGGCCACCGCGGTCGACTTCCTGTCGCTGGCCGAGGCGGTCAAGGCGGTCGACGAGTTCGCCGGTGACGGCGAGCTGGTGGCGGACGTCTACCTGACCTGGCCTGACGGTCCGAGCGACCCCGACGAGATGGCCACGCGCCTGCGCGAGGTCCTGGTCGCGCAGCAGCCGTCGAACCGGGTCGGCCGCATCGCCGCGACCGTCGCGGGCAACAGCGGCGCCGTGATGCACCACCACTTCACCTTCCGGCCGTCCGCGGACGGCTTCGTGGAGGAACGGCTGCTGCGCGGTCTGCATCCGCGCATCGCCGAGCGCATGCAGCTGGAGCGGTTGCGCGACTTCGACCTCACCCGGCTGCCCTCGCCCGACGAGGAGGTCTACCTCTTCCGGGCCGCGGCACGGCAGAACCCGTCCGACGAGCGCCTCGTCGCCCTGGGTCAGGTCCGCGACCTGACCCCGTTGCGCGACGACGAGGGCAGGCTCGTCGCGCTGCCCGCAGCCGAGGACATCCTGGCCGCGTGCCTTGACGCGATCCGGCGGGCCAAGAAGCCCGGCGCGAAGACGTCCGCCACGAACCGGATCGTCATCTACGTGTGGCCGCCGACCGATCTCTCGCCGGACGACCTGAAAACCGTGGCGAAGCGCGTGTTGCCGACGACGGCGGGCGCGGGTCTGGAGGAGGTGCTGTTCCTCGGCAGGCGCCGCGACAGCGCCACCGGCGAGCTCGTCGACATCGCCGTCCGGATCGGCTACGACGTGGGCTCCGGCGTGCGGCTGTCCGTCATGCCGCCGCCGACCGAGCCCATCGAGCCGCTGGACGACTACCGCCAGGAAGTGCTGCGCGCGCACAGTCGCGGCACGCACTACCCGTACGAGCTGACCGGCATGCTCGCCGGGCCGTCCGGCTCGTTCACCGAGTACGACCTGGACGAGCACTCGAAGCTGGTGCCGGTGAACCGGCCCAAGGGGCGCAACACCGCCGCGCTCGTCGCGGGTGTCGTCAGCACGCCCACGCCGCGCCACCCGGAGGGCATGACCCGCGTCGTGCTGCTGGGCGACCCGACGAAGGCGCTCGGCGCGCTGTCCGAGCCCGAGTGTGCGCGGGTGATCGCCGCGCTCGACCTGGCCGAGCAGATGCGGGTGCCGTTGGAGTGGTTCGCGCTCTCCGCGGGCGCCCGGATCTCGATGTCGTCCGGCACCGAGAACATGGACTGGGTGGCGGCCGCGCTGAAGCGGATCGTGAACTTCACCCAGGACGGCGGCGAGATCAACATCGTGGTCGCGGGCATCAACGTCGGCGCCCAGCCGTACTGGAACGCCGAGGCCACGATGCTCATGCACACCAGGGGCATCCTGGTGATGACGCCGGACTCCGCGATGGTGCTGACGGGCAAGCAGTCGCTCGACTTCTCCGGCGGTGTGTCGGCCGAGGACAACCATGGCATCGGCGGGTACGACCGGATCATGGGCCCGAACGGCCAGGCGCAGTACTGGGCGCCGGACATCCGCGGTGCGCGGGAAGTCCTGATGTCCTACTACGACCACAGCTACGTCGCGCCGGGAGAGAGCCGACCGCGCAAGACGGTCACCAGCGACCCGGTGGACCGCGACGTGTCGACGTTCCCGCACTCCGTGCCGGACAGCGACTTCACGACAGTGGGCCAGATCTTCTCCATCGAGTCCAACCCGGACCGCAAGAAGCCGTTCGACATCCGCACAGTGATGCGCGCGCTGTCCGATCAGGACCACCCGGTGCTGGAGCGGTGGGCGGGCATGGCCGACGCGGACACCGCCGCGGTCCAGGACGTCCACCTCGGTGGTCGACCGGTGTGCCTGCTGGGCATCGAGTCCCGGCCCGTGCCACGTCGCGGATTCCCTCCCACCGACGGCCCGGACACCTACACCGCGGGCACCTTGTTCCCGCGGTCGTCCAAGAAGGCCGCTCGGGCCATCAACGCCGCCAGCGGGAACCGTCCGCTGGTCGTGCTGGCCAACCTGTCAGGGTTCGACGGGTCGCCCGAGTCGATGCGCAGGCTGCAACTGGAGTACGGCGCGGAGATCGGCCGCGCGGTGGTGAACTTCAAGGGCCCCGTCGTGTTCTGCGTGATCTCGCGGTACCACGGCGGCGCGTTCGTGGTGTTCTCCAAGGCGCTCAACCCGAACATGACCGTGCTCGCGGTCGAGGGCTCGTTCGCCTCGGTGCTCGGCGGTGCTCCGGCCGCCGCGGTGGTCTTCGCTCGCGACGTCGACAAGCGGACCGGCAACGACCCCCGCGTGCTCGCGCTCGCCGTCCGTGTCGCGAAGGCACCGGCTGCCACGCGTGCCGCGTTGGCCGCCGAGCTGGCCGAGCTGCGGTCGTCCGTGCGGGCCGAGAAGCTCACCGAGGTGGCCACCGAGTTCGACCGCGTGCACAGCATCCAGCGGGCGGTCGACGTCGGCTCGGTGGACGCGATCATCAGCTGCGCCGCGCTGCGGCCGCGGATCATCGAGGCGGTCGAGAAGGGCCTCGCCCGACAGGTCTGACCTGCTCCTGAAGGATGAGTTTGGACAGCGCGTCGCGGAGTTGGTTGATGCGTTCTTGGGCGTCGGGGCCTTGGATGCCGATGGTGATGGCGGTGTCGGTGGCGTGGAAGGTGGTGTGGAAGGTGGTGTGGCGTCGTTGTCGTTCACCGCGATCGCGTAATGCTGGAAGGACTCGCGCTCAGCGTAGGGCACGCCGAGAGCTCATGGAAACCACGCCGGGCCACCGGGTCCAGCCCAGCGGTGGGCTCGTCGAGGAACACCAGCTCCGGGCGGCCCACCAGGCCGATCGCCACATCCAGCCGGCGCCGCTGGCCGCCGGAGAGCATCCTGACCTTCTTGTCCGCCTGCTCGGTCAGGCCGACCGCCGCGACGAGTCGATCCACCTCCCGCGGCCGTTTGACCAACTCGGTGGAGTAGGCGGCGTAATACGAACCGAGATGCTCCAGCAGTTCACGGACCCGCCATTTGCCATGGTCACGCCAGGACTGCAGGACGATCCCGACCTTCGCCCGCCATCGCTCGTCGCCGTGTGCCGGATCGGTGCCGAGCACCTCGACCCGGCCTGCCGAGCGCATCCGGAAACCCTCCATGATCTCAATCGTGGTGGTCTTTCCCGCGCCGTTCGGCCCGAGCAGGCACAGCACTTCTCCTTGCTGTACTCGGAAGTTCACGTCATGCAGGACGTCGGTCGTGCCGTAGCGCATGCGCAGGCCGTCGACATCGAGCACGACTTCGCTCGTCGTCATCGTCTCGCCTTTCCTTCTGGTTCACGCCGAGCGCCTCGGCGACCTGTGGCCACCTCCAGCCACCTCGCATGCTGCTCGACGGCGGCGTCCTCTATCTGGTCGGCCAGGTGTCTCAACGCCGCCACAGCCGCCAGCGCATCAGCGGGCTCTTGAGGAACGGGAGTCTCAGCACCGGACATGTAAGCAGCCCTAGTTGACTAATTTGGGATTGGTCAACATGAGTTGCTTAACGCGAGTGATCGCAAGCATCCAGATCCTCAAACAAGCCGCCGCGCCGCCGGGCCGAAGCCCGCGATCCTCAGAGTTCTCCTTTACCGGCGTTCCAGGCCCCGGCAGGGGAGGCCGTCTCGCCCAGGCCCTGGCATGTCTCCCCCAGGTGGACTACTCCTGTTCGTCGGCGACGTTGGGGTCGCGCGGCTCGCGGAGCCCTCCACCCCAGGTCAGGACGGTTGAACGGGTAGAAACCGTGGAAATTGATGTGCTCGAACAGCAACGGCGAAAGACGGGAGCGGTTCTCGGGGCCGATGCCCAGCCCGCCGGCCTCCACCCTCTCGACGGAGGCGTCTCCGCCTACGTCGCCACCGGTGGTGACGCCGTGCGCGGCCAGGCTCGCCGGCATAACGCACCGTTTCTCACTGAAAACCTCAACCCCCTATTGGGAATTGAACCCCTAGGGGGTATGTTAAGGTCGCAAGCCGAGATACCCCCATGGGGTACATGCGAGAGGAGAGCCATATGTGCACGGCATGTGCGTGCGGCACCGCGGACAGCACCTCCGCACAGGCGGAGGCCAACGGCGGAACCACCTACCAGGTCAGCGGGATGACCTGCGGGCACTGCGTCTCGTCGGTCTCCGCCGAGATCGGCAAGGTCGGCGGCGTGACCGGCGTCCAGGTCGACCTGGCCAGCGGCGCCGTCACCGTCAGCGGGGCGGGATTCTCCGACGAGGAGATCCGCGCGGCCGTGGACCAGGCGGGCTACGCGCTGGCCGACGCCTCGCCGGTCAGCGCCTCCTAGGGCGACTTCGCCCGAAAGAACAGACGGTGGGCGTGCACTGGCATGCACGCCCACCCGCGGGGCCGGTCCGACTTCGACATCACACCCAACCCCCATGACGCATCCTGCCACCACGGTGTGGATGCGAGGAATCAGGAATGCAAGCCGCTGATCGTCGTCGGCCTGCTCGTCCTGGCCGTGGGCCTGGCGGGGCTGTCGCTCGCCAGGCCGGGCGGGACGTTCGCCACCGATGTGCTGCCCGCCTCACTGATCGCCGCGGTCGGCATGTCCCTGGCATACATTCCGGCCATGATGTCGGCCTTGTCGGGCATGCGGCCCGAGGAGAGCGGTCTGGCCTCCGGGATCGTCAACACCACCTACCAGATCGGTTCCGCGCTCGGCCTGGCCGTGATGACCGCGATCGCCACCTCCCGGGGTGCTGCGGAGCTGGGGAACCTGCCCGCGCTCACCGGTGGTTTCCAGGCCGCCTTCATCGGAGCCGGAGCCGTGGCCGCCGCCGGCGCCGGCGCCGTACTGGCCTTGCTGCTCATGCGCAGGCCGAAGCGGGCAGCCGCAGCCGAGGCAGGTGATCAGCCCGAGGCCGTACAGGTGTGACGCGATTCGTGGGTGTGCCCCGGCACGCCCCCGTCGCCCCCCGCTCGGATGCCTGTCTCACGAAGCCACCCGGAATACCTTAGGGGGGTATGGTGTTATGGTGGGAAGAAGCTGAGCGTAGGGGGAGAGATGCACGGCTACACCGACAACAAGCAGGACCATCTGCGGAGACTGCGCCGGATCGAGGGCCAGGCCCGCGGCCTGCAGCGGATGGTCGAGGAGGACAAGTACTGCATCGACATCCTCACCCAGGTGTCGGCGGCCAACCGGGCCCTGCAGTCCTTCGCCCTGTCCCTGCTGGAAGAGCATCTGGCGCACTGCCTGGCCGACGCGACCGCCAAGGGCGGCGCCGAGGCCGAGGCGAAGGTCAAGGAGGCCAGCGAGGCCATCGCCCGCCTCGTCCGCTCCTGATCGACGAAACCAACGAGCAGAAGGAGTGATCGTCATGATCACCACCACCTACACCGTCAAGGGCATGACCTGCGGCCACTGCGTCTCCTCCGTCAAGGAGGAGGTCGGCGAGGTCCCCGGTGTCACCGAAGTCGAGGTGGATCTGGCCACCGGCCTGGTGACCGTACGAAGCGAGAGCCCGATCGACGCGGCGGGGATCACGGCCGCGGTCAAGGAGGCCGGGTACGAAGTGGTGACTCCGTCGTGAACACACCGGTCAGATTGAGCGCCTACGTCCTCGGACTCGCTGTGATCTTCGCTGGGGCTCTGGGGGCCGGCAGCGCGGTGGGCACGACCGGCCTCGAGCCCACGGCCGACGGTCACACGATCCACTCGACCCCGTCTCCGAGCCAGGCCGGCGGCCATGAAACCCACACCGAGCCGACCTCCAGCCCGCCGACGGCTGGAAAATTCATTCCCGGAGGGCTTCAAGTGTCCCAGGACGGTTACACCCTGATCCCCGAGACCACCACGGTCGAGCCCGGTCAGGCGACGGACTTTCGTTTCAGCGTGATCGGCCCCGACGGCGGGCCCGTCACCGCCTATCGGACACAGCACGGCAAGAAGCTGCACTTCATCGTGGTCTCCCGCGACCTGGGCGGCTTCCAGCACCTGCACCCCGAACTGACCGGTGACGGTGTGTGGTCGGTGAAGCTGACGCTGCCGGAAGCGGGCGCGTACCGGGTGTTCGCGGACTTCACCCCCGAGGGTGGCAGCGGGCTGACCCTGGGCACCGACGTGCAGGCGCCCGGCGCTCATGACCCCAGGCCGCTGCCCGCGGCAAGCCGTACCTCCACGGTCGACGGCTACACCGTCACCCTGGACGGGGCCCTGACACCCGGCGCGTCCAGCAAGCTCACCCTCAAGGTCGGCAAGGACGGCCATCCGGTCACCGACCTGCAGCCCTACCTGGGCGCATACGGGCACCTGGTCGCCCTGCGCGCCGGGGACCTGGCCTACCTGCACGTGCACCCCGACGGGGAGCCGGGCGACGGCAGGACTCCCCCGGGTCCGGAGATCACCTTCTACGCCGAGGTGCCCAGCCGCGGCGACTACCGGCTGTTCCTGGACTTCCAGCACGAAGGAACCGTGCGCACCGCCGACTTCACCGTCCGCGCCGGCGAGCTCCCGGCACCGGCCACGACCTCGGGCCCGACACCGGAGACCGCACCGGCCACACCCGGCTCGCACGGCGACCACGACCACTGACACCTGGCATGACGAGCGAAAGGGGCAGGTGATGTCCTCCCTCACCGATGACAGACCACAAGGCACGGTCGAACTCTCGATCGGTGGCATGACCTGCGCGTCCTGCGCCAACCGGATCGAGCGCAAGCTCAACAAGCTCGACGGCGTGACCGCGACCGTCAACTACGCCACCGAGAAGGCCAAGGTCACCTTCGACCAGGGCATCGACCCCCAGGACCTCATCGCCGAGGTGGAGAAAACCGGCTACACCGCCGCGCTTCCCGCGAAGCCCGAGAGCGGTGCGGAACGCGATGAATCACAGAACGAGCCGCAGGACGAATTTCAGTCGCTGCGACAGCGACTGATCACCTCCATGGTGCTCGCCGTACCGGTGATCGCCATGGCGATGATCCCGGCGCTGCAGTTCACCAACTGGCAGTGGCTCTCGCTCACCCTGGCCGCCCCGGTGGTGGTATACGCCGGCTGGCCCTTCCACAAGGCGGCCTGGACGAACCTGCGTCACGGCGCCGCCACCATGGACACCCTGGTCTCGCTCGGCACGATCGCCGCCCTCGGCTGGTCGTTGTGGGCGCTGTTCTTCGGCACGGCGGGCACGCCGGGGATGACCCACCCGTTCGCGTTCACGATCGAGCGCATCGACGGCTCAGGCAACATCTACCTGGAGGCCGCGGCGGGAGTGACGGCGTTCATCCTGGCCGGGCGCTACTTCGAGGCCCGTTCCAAACGCCGCGCGGGCGCCGCGCTACGGGCGCTGCTGGAGCTGGGGGCAAAAGACGTCGCCGTCCTGCGCGACGGTGTCGAGACCCGCATCCCGTCCGACCAGCTCAAGGTGGGGATGCGGTTCGTGGTCCGGCCCGGCGAGAAGATCGCCACCGACGGTGTGATCGAAGAGGGGACCTCCGCGGTCGACGCCTCCATGCTCACCGGCGAGTCGGTTCCGGTGGAGGTACGCCCCGGGGACACGGTGACCGGCGCGACCGTCAACGCCGGTGGCCGCCTTCTCGTCCGCGCCACCCGCATCGGATCCGACACCCAGCTCGCCCAGATGGCCAGGCTGGTCGAAGATGCTCAGACCGGTAAGGCCCAGGTTCAGCGGCTGGCCGACCGCATCTCCGGGATCTTCGTGCCGATCGTGATCGCACTGGCCGTCGGCACGCTCGGCTTCTGGCTGGGAACCGGCGGCGGCGCCGGGGCGGCCTTCACCGCCGCGGTCGCCGTGCTGATCATCGCCTGCCCCTGTGCCCTGGGCCTGGCCACGCCGACCGCCCTGCTGGTCGGCACCGGGCGCGGCGCCCAGCTCGGCATCCTGATCAAAGGCCCGGAAGTGCTGGAATCCACCCGCGCCGTCGACACCGTCGTGCTCGACAAGACCGGCACCGTCACCGAGGGCAAGATGACCCTGGCCAGTGTCCACCTCGCCGACGGCGAGGACGAGGCGCAGGTGCTGCGCCTGGCGGGCGCCCTGGAGCACGCCTCCGAACACCCCATCGCCCAGGCCGTCGCCCGAGGCGCGGCCGAGCAAGTGGGCGAGCTGCCCACCCCCGAGGACTTCGCCAACCTCGAAGGCCTCGGCGTGCAGGGCGTCGTCGACGGACACGCCGTGCTGGTGGGCCGCCCCACGCTGCTCGCCGAGTGGTCCCAGCACCTGCCCGCCGACCTGGAGCGAGCGCTCACCGAGGCACAGGCGGCGGGCCGCACAGCCGTCGCGGTCGGCTGGGACGGCCACGCCCGCGCGGTCCTGACGGTGGCCGACACCGTCAAGCCCACCTCGGCCGAGGCGATCCGGCAGCTGCGCGCCCTGGGACTGAGGCCGGTGCTGCTCACCGGCGACAACGAGACCGTCGCACGGTCGGTCGCGGCCGAGGTCGGCATCGAGGAGGTCATCGCCGAGGTGCTGCCCGCCGACAAGGTCGACGTGGTCAAGCGCCTGCAGTCCGAGGGCAGGTCGGTGGCCATGGTCGGTGACGGCGTCAACGACGCCGCGGCCCTCGCCCAGGCCGACCTCGGCCTGGCCATGGGCACCGGCACCGACGCGGCCATCGAGGCCTCCGACCTCACCCTGGTCCGCGGCGACCTGCGGGTGGCCGCGGACGCCATCCGGCTGTCGCGCCGGACGCTGGGCACCATCAAGGGCAACCTGTTCTGGGCCTTCGCCTACAACGTGGCCGCCCTGCCACTGGCCGCGCTCGGCCTGCTCAACCCGATGATCGCCGGAGCCGCGATGGCGTTCTCCTCGGTCTTCGTGGTCGGCAACAGCCTGCGCCTGCGCAACTTCAAATAGCGGAACGCCGGTGCGGCCGGAGACGACGGTCGTCTCCGGCCGCGCCGGCGTTCGGTCAGGAGCCGAGCCCGCACCGACGGTCGTGCGACAGCCCGCAACGAACGACCTGAAAAGTGTGACCGTCGCCGATATCCCCGATGAGACAACGGTCGGCAAGAAAGGGGGTCCCGAACCGACGCACCCGCCCAAGATTCTTGGGCGGACTCGATCGCAGTCATCTCGACGAACCGAATCGATCTCCGAATAACGGTTTTCGCAGAGGCTTGAATCATGATCCTCTCTATTATCGATCCTAGTAGGAGTTTGCCTCAAGGGCGATCGGCCTACCCGTCAGGGGTTCATGGGGTTCTGCGGTCGATCTCTCCGGCCCGCGAACAGGTCGCTGGTTCAAACTGGGATTTCTCCCTGAAGATCTTAAGTTGCCAGGGCGAACGGGCAAGAGCCGCCCGACCACCGAGAACGCCAGCGGCGGCGGCACCCCGTTCCACGACTGGTACATGCCCTCACCCCGGGCCAAGGAGACCGTGGCTCGCGACGGCGGGAACGTGCGCGGCTACGCCAAGGCCCCGTGGTGTGCCATATTCGTCTCCTGGGCCGGTGAGAAGGCCGGCTGCGGTCCTTCCCGTCGCCGCGCCGGGTGTCCATATGATCCGCCATGGGCCTTTCTCCTTAATGCCGGAGGGTGCCGAGATCGAACCTCTCCCATCGCCAATCGTGGATTCCGCTACGAAACGCGATCCTCGTGGGGCACCGCCGGCATTCGGGCCCAAGGAGGGGCAGGCCGCCCCTTTGAAGGTCTCCTGCCATATGTCTACGCCGAATCATTATACTATTATGGATAGTAGAATGATTGGAAAGGGCAGGCCGCGACTGTGAGGGGAAAACGACGGGCGACTCGGGCCGGTCCACGTCGCGGGTGTCGCACCGGCCTGGAGCCAACCCGCGGCTCCTGAGGGAGACCACGGCGGGCACGGCATGCCCGGCATGACGACCGAGGAGGACATGGGCAAGCTCCAGACGGTCAAGGGCACGCGATTCGACCGGATGTTCTCCGAGTTGATGATCGCTCACCACAGGGGGAGCGATCGAGATGGCCAGGACGGAGCAGGCACCGGGAGCCGACCCCAAGGCCAAGGATCTCGCCAAGACCATCGAAACCGCCCAGCAAGCTCTCACTTCGAGGCGGGACGGTAGACCACGGAGAATCGACCTCCCCCGTCCGTCGACTCCACGATGGTTCCGTCCTCCATGGCCGCGAGGAGGCGCCGCCGGTCGACAGCCGTGAAGGCGGAGGCCCGACCCGGCAGCCGGCCCACCGCCTGCCGGCTCTCACCGGCGTCCTCGCTGGTGTGCACCTGGCCGTCAGCCCCGGCTCCGATGAGATCGTCTTTACTCAAAGAGCCCACGTGGGACATGAGCGGTGAATCGGCGAGCGCGATGACAGCGGCCACCCCTATGCCGCGGTCAAATGGCGGGCAGGTCGACCAGGAACAGGGGCTGGGTGGTGGGCCGGGTGGAGCCGCCTTCGGGTTCGACGGTGACGCCGAGCCGGGTGGTGGTGGCGGCGGGGGCGGTGACGACGGGTGGGGTGTGGCCCAAGGCGTCGGGGCGCATCAGCCCGGCCGAGTGGATGCCCGCGGGTCCGATCTGCCACATCTGGTAGGTGCCGTTCTCGGGTAGGGCGGGTAGCCCGCTGGTCAGGAACACCAGCTTTCCCCGGGCGCGGGAGAGCACCACGGTGGCGGTGCCGCCTCGCTGCGCGGTCGCGGTGAGGGTGCGGGCGTCAGGGGCGGCCAGGACTGCGGATATCTGCCGATCGCGCTGCTGGACCTGCTCCAGCTGATCCTGGAGGCGGATGGCGACCAGGCCCAGCGACACGGCGGCGGCCAGGCCGACGGCGGCCAGGCCCGTGGCCAGGCGGGGCCACCACCGGACCCCGCTCCTCAAGCCGGGTACGTGCGCGAAGGCGGGCGGCACCTGACGGACGTGATCGATCTGGGCCATCACCCGCTCGCGCAGCGCCGGCGGCGGGTCGGCGGCCTCTGCCTGGCCGAGCCTGGCGGCGGTCTCCGCCAGGCCACGCACCTCCTGCGCGCATTCGGCGCAGCGACCCAGGTGCTCTTCGAAGAGCAGCCGGTCGGCGTGGTCGTCGATGGCGTCCAGGACGTAGGCGCCGACCAGCGTGTGCGGGTCCCTGCCGCTCTCGATGCCGTTCATCGTTCCACCCCCAGGCAGTCGCGCATGCGGATCAGCCCGTCACGCATCCGGGTCTTCACCGTCGCCAGCGGCACCTTCAGCAACTCGGCGACCTCACGGTAGGAGTATCCGCCGTAATAGGCGAAGGTGACGGACTGGTGTTGCAGCTCGGTGAGCCCGGCCAGGCAGCGACGCAGCCGTTCGCGTTCCAGACGGGTCTCCACCGACTCGGCGACCTCGTCGAAAGGACGGCGCACCTCCAGCCTGGCCACACGCTCCTCGCGGTCGACGGCGGCCTGGGCGGCGCGGACGCGGTCGATGGCGCGGCGGTGGGCGATCGTCATGACCCAGGCCGTGGCCGAGCCGCGGACGCGTTCGTAGCGGGCGGCGTTGCGCCACACTTCGACGAGGGCCTCCTGGGCGACCTCCTCGCTCTGGGCGGGGTCGCGCAGCACGCGCAGGACCAGCCCGTAGACGGGGCCGGCGATCAGGTCGTAGACCCGTTCGAAGGCGGCGCGATCTCCCCGTGCCACATGTTCGAGCAGGTCTTCCAGCCCGTTTTGAGCAAAGTCGCGGCCCTCCACCGGCCTCGGCACCCCTCTGGGTCTCATGTCTTCTCCCTGCCATGCGCGCACAACGCGGTCCACCGCTCATTCGGAGCGGTACGGCGGATGGATTGGTCTGCGCCATCGGGATCGGCCGGGAGCCCGGGTGATCGGCGGGCCGGTCGACGCCGCCGACGGCACGCAACGCGTCATCGAGGCCGACATGGATGTCGAAGACGTCGCACCGGCCGGTGACGGCCGACCTCCGCCGCGGAGTGCGCGCACGCCGCGCTTGATCTGTCGCGGGCGCGGAGGATCCAGCACACCAACCTCAGGACACATTAGCGCTCTAACCAGTGGGATCACTGAAATTTCCATTCATCTTGCGATGATCCATGACCCGAAAAAAATCGACCAATCCAAGGGCGGTCCAACGACGAATAAGGGGCCGGGGAATCCGACCGGATGCTTCCTCCCCACAACCCATAGGCCGGTCACCCCCGTGACCGGCAGCCGAAAGGACCGACTGACACATGGAGCTCCGAATCAACCGGCGCGCCCTGATCGGCATCGGCGTCGCGGGAGTACTCACCGCCTCCTCGTTCGCCCTGCTCAGAGCAGAGACCGGCGTGGCCTCCTCGCACCGCGAGGCGCCCATGATCGCGGGTGACCCCCGCAACGACAACACCGACGTGTACGCCTTCGTCAGCCCGGACAGGCCCGACACCGTCACCCTGATGGCCAACTTCATCCCGTTCGAGGAACCGAACGGCGGGCCGAACTTCTACCAGTTCGACACCAGGTCGCGCTACAGCATCAAAATCGACAGTGACGGTGACGCGAAGCCCGACACCGTCTACCAGTGGACGTTCCGCGACGAGGACAGGCGCGGCGCGGCCACCTTCCTGTACAACAACGGCCCGATCACCTCGCTGAACGATGAGAACCTGCTGTTCAGGCAGCACTACACGCTCAAGAAGATCACCCACTGGGGGACGCGCACCCTGGTCAAGGACGGCGTGGTGGCCCCGAGCAACACCGGCCCGGCCTCGATGCCCGACTACGGCTCGCTCCGCACCCAGTCGATCAAGGCTCTGCCCGGCGGCGGGAAAGCCTTCGCCGGCCAGGCCGACGAGGCCTTCTTCGCCGACCTGAGGGTCTTCGACCTGCTCTACGGCGGCAACCTGTCCGAAGTCGGCCAGGACACCCTCAAGGGCTACAACGTGCACAGCCTGGCCGTGCAGGTGCCAAAGAACGAGGTCGCGTTGAAGGGCGACGCCGGCCGCAACCCGGTCATCGGTGTCTGGTCCACCGTGGACAAGTGGAGCCCGAGGGGTTACGTCCAGGTCTCCCGCCTGGGCCAGCCGCTGGTCAACGAGGTCGTGGTCCCGGCCGGGCTGAAGGACGCCTTCAACGCGCTGCCCCCGCACAGGGACGCCGACGTCGCCGCCGTGGTCAAGCGCGTCACCCACCCTGAGGTTCCGCGGCTCCTTGAGGCCATCTACGGCCTCAACGCGCCGAAGACCCCCAGAGCCGACCTGGTCGAGATCTTCCTGACCGGTATCGCCAAGGCCAACGGCCCGATCAAGGCCGACCTCAACTCCCAGAGCCTCAACAAGGACGCGGGCAAGCTGCGCCCGTCGGAGATGCTGCGGCTGAACATGGCCATCGCGCCCGCAGCCACACCAAACCGGCTGGGCGTGCTCGCCGGTGACCTGCAGGGCTTCCCGAACGGCCGCCGACTCGGGGACGACGTGATCGACATCGCCCTGCAGGCGATGGCCGGTGCCGCCCAGAGCGGCAAGCTCGTCGACGCGCTGGCCACCGGCGACAAGGTGAACCAGAACGACAGGCCGTCCGGCACGAGGTTCCCCTACATCCCGTTGCCCGGCAACACGTCGGTCAACGAGAGCTGACTCGACGACGCGGGACCCGCTCCTCGCGGGTCCCGCACCCGGCCCTGGGAGTGATCACCATGAAGACATCCGCAAAAGCCCGGCTCGCCGCGGGCGTGCTCAGCCTGGCGGCGGCGCTGAGTGCGGGGGCGGCCCTGATCCCCGGCGGACAACCGCCGCCGGCCGCCGACGCCCCGCTCCAGCCGGTCGAGACCCCGGTCTCGGCCGCCTCCCTCACCGATGCGATCCAAGCGCTGGCCACCCGGCTCCGGCGGCTGCCGGGCGACCATCAGGCCTGGGCACAGCTCGGCTCGGCCTACGTCCAGCAGGCACGCCTGAGCGCCGACCCGTCCTTCTACCCGAAGGCCAAGCAGGCGCTGTCCAGATCCGCCGCGCTGAGCCCCGGCAACTTCGCCGCGCTGACCGGCCAGGCCGCGCTCGCCGCCGGTCGGCACGACTTCACCGAGGCCGTACGGCTGGCCAAGCTGTCGCAGACCGCCAACCCCTATGGCCAGGGCGCCCAAGCGGTGCTGGCCGACGCCTACACCCAGCTCGGCCGCTACGCCGAGGCCACCCGAGCGATCGACAGGATGATGGAGCTGCGTCCCGGCGTCGCAGCCTTCACCCGGGCCTCCTACGCCGCCGAACTCCGGGGTGACCGCGCGACGGCGCGCCGCATGCTGGAGCACGCCCTCGATGACGCCTTCTCCCCCGCCGACGTCGCCTACTGCCGCTACTACCTGGGCGAGCTGGCCCTGCACGCCGGCGACCTGCCCGGAGCCGCCGAGCAATACCGTCTCGCGCTGCGGGCCGCCCCGGACTTCACCCCGGCCCTCGCCGGGACCGCCAGGGCCGCGGCGCTCGACGGCCGGCCGGCCGAGGCCGCCGAGCTCTACGCCGCCGTGGTCGGGCGGCTACCCCTGGCCCAGTACATCATCGAGTACGCCGAGGTGCTGTCCGCGGCGGGAAAGGATCCCGCCGAACAGTGGGCACTGCTGCGCGCGCAGCGGGAGCTGATGAAGGCGGCCGAGGTCAGGGACGACCTGACCTGGGCCGAGTTCGAGGCCGATCACGGCTCTGCCGCGCGGGCCGTCGAACACGCCGAGGCCGAGTACGCCCGCAACCCCAACGTGATCGCCGCCGACGCCCTGGCCTGGGCTCTGCACCGCGACGGCCGCGACCGGCAGGCTCTGCCGTACGCGCGCAAGGCCACCGCCACCGGCTGGCGCAACGCCCTGCTCCACCACCACCGCGCCGAGATCGAGCGCGCGCTCGGTCTGGGCGCGGAGTCCAGGAGATCGGCCGCGCGGGTCCGCGACGCCGATCCCGCCTTCTCCCCCGATCTTCCCGCCCTGGCGAGGTTCTCATGATGCGCGACAAGGCAACCCGGACCGCGGTCATCACGGCTGTTTCCGGCCTGACGGTATGCGCGGCGCTTCTCCTGCCCGCCGCACCCGCCCTCGCCCAGGTGACGCATCCCCTGGGCAACTTCACCATCAACCACTACAACGGCCTGCGGATCACCCCGGACCGGGTGGAGAACCTGGCGATCGTGGACAGCGCCGAGCTGCCCACCCTCCAGGCCCGCCCCACAGTGGACGCCGACCGGTCGGGAACGGTCTCGCAGGCCGAACGGTCGTCCTATGGCACCGCCCGGTGCACCGAACTCGCCGCCGCGCAGCATCTGACGGTGAACGGGGCCGCGACACCATGGCGGGTCTCCGAAGCCGTCTTCGCCTACGAGCCCGGCCAGGGCGGCCTGCAGACCAGCCGCCTGACATGCCGCCTGACCGCCACCGCGGAACCGCTCCGGACACCCGCCACTCCTGCGGCCTCCGGCTCCGGGGCCACGACGTCCGGGGGGCCGGCGGGGAACGGGACGGTCGGCTTCAGCGATGACTTCCTGACCGACCGGCTGGGCTGGCGAGAGATCACCGCGGTGTCCTCCGGAGGGGTACGGCTGGTGCGGCCGCCCGTACCCGGCGCGAGCGCGAGCCGGCAACTGCGGGCCTACCCCGACGATCTACTGGCCAGCCCGCTCGACCAGCGCACGGTGGAGCTGGCGGTGACCTCCGGGACCGGTTCGACGGCAGTCGCCTTGCCGCTGGTGTCGGGCGGGCCCATCGCAGACGCGCTGGCAGCGCTGGACCGCCTGTTCACCGGACTGGTCGGCACCGAGTCACTGACCGTGCCGCTGGGCCTGCTCGCCGTGCTGCTGGCCGCAGTGCTCGGCGCGGGCCACGCTCTCATCCCGGGCCACGGCAAAACCATCATGGCCGCGTACCTCGCCGGACGCAGAGGGCGCCCACGCGACGCGCTGGTCGTCGGCGCCACCGTGACGGCCACCCACACGCTGGGCGTCCTCGCGGTCGGCCTGCTACTGAGCGCTTTCTCCACCCTCACCGGGGAGGGCGTGCTCGGCTGGCTCGGACTGGCCAGCGGCCTGCTGATCACCGTCATCGGCGCCGCTCTCCTGCGGTCGGCCTGGCGTGCTCACTGCGGCGGCGCCCTCTCCGGACACGGCCCATTCGGGCACGGACACAGGCACAGGCACGGACACAGGCACGGACACAGGCACGGACACAGGCACGGACACAGGCACGGACACGGGCACGGGCACAGGCACGGACACGGGCACGAGGAGGCGCCCTCCGTTCAAGGACATGACCGGCGCCCCGGCTATTCCGGTCACGAGGACGGCGGCTCCCCGCAGGGCCGCACACCCCCGGCCCGCGAAGTCGCCCCGACGGCGGTGCTGGACCGGGAGCCGTCCGCTCGGGCCGAGCAAACCGCGCGCTCGCGGCGCGGGCTGGTCGGGATGGGAGTGGCGGGAGGCCTGGTACCCAGCCCCTCGGCGCTCGTCGTCCTGCTCGGCGCCATCGCACTCGGCCGCACCTGGTTCGGGATCGCGCTGGTGTTCGCCTATGGCATCGGGATGGCGGGCACCCTGACCATCACCGGCCTGCTCCTGGTCAGGCTGGCGGGACGGCTCGACCGCATGGCGGTGGCGGGGAACGGCCTGGCGGCCCGCCTGTCGTCCCTCGCCCCGCTCGGCACCGCCGTCGCCGTCGTCGCGCTCGGCATGGGGCTGGCCGTGCGGGGCCTGGCCGGAGCCGCCTGAGGGGAGGCAGCGAGGGTGCGTTGGTCGATCCACTCTGCGATGCGGCGAAGCAGAGTGGCCGCGATGGGGGGCGGGGCGGGCAGGCGAACGATCAGCCGAAACTCGTGCCGTACAGCGTGGCCAGGTCTGCGCCGGTGGTGGCCATCCGCTCACGCAGCTCGGGCGGCTCCAGCACCTCGATGTCGGCCCCCAGGCGCAGCAGCAGCCAGTGGGCGTGCCCGATGGACTCGGTCGGCAGGCGCAGCAGCACCCAGCCGAGCTCGTCGGGCGGGCCCGCCGCGGCGAGCGCGGCCTCGGCGACCTCGGCGCCGACCGTGTGACGCAGCATCCCCTCGGTGCCGGGCGCCATCCGCACCAGCGCCTCGCCGGTGTACATCCGCTCGCGGAAGCCGGCCGTGTAACGCTGCCAGAAGGCGGGCAGGTCGAAGCCGGCGGGGCGCTCGAAACGCCCGGCCAGGAGTTCGGCACTCACGATCCGCGCCACCTTGTAGGTACGCGGCTCCCCCTCACCGGCGACGGCCACCATGTACCACGCTCCCCCCTTGAGGACCAGGCCGTACGGGTGTGCCAGGCGTTCGACGTCGCGGGGACCCCAGCGGCGGTAGGTCATGCGCAACGGGCGCTGCTCCCACACCGCCTCGGCGACCTCGCCCAGGAAAGGGACCGCGTCGGCGTCGCGATACCAGCCGGGCACGTCCAGGTGGAAGCGCTCGCGCATCCTGGCGGCGTGAAAGCGCGGCTCGGGGGGCAGTGCGGCGAGCATCTTCAACTCGGCGTTCGCCGCGACCTCGGCCAGCCCCAGTTCGGCGGCGGGGCCGGGCAGCGCCGCCAGGAACAGCGAGGATGCCTCCTCGGCGGTCAGGCCGTTAAGGCGGGTACGGTAGCCGTCCAGCAGGCGATATCCACCGGCGGGCCCTCGGTCGGCGTAGACCGGCACCCCGGCCGACGACAGCGCCTCCACATCGCGGTAGACCGTGCGGACGGAGACCTCCAGTTCCCTGGCCAGTTCGGTGGCCGTCAGCTGCCCCCGCGTCTGCAGGAGCAGCAGGAGGGAGAGCAGACGACTCGCGCGCATGGCGGCCATTGTTCCGCACGTTTGCCAACCTCACACACCACATGTTCAAATGAACACATGGAAGGTAACAATCGCATTCGCGCGATCATGTCGGCACTGCGCGCCAGCGACGTCGTCTCCGTCGCGGAACTTGCGGTCGAGCACGCGGTCTCGGAGATGACCATCCGCCGCGACCTCGACGAGCTCGCCCAGCAGGGCGTGGTCAGGCGGATCCGCGGCGGCGCGGTGAGCCTGCTGCTGCGCGGAGAGGAACCACCCTTCGTGGTACGCGAACGCGAGGCGACGGAGGCCAAGCGGCGGATCGCGGGCGAGGTCGCTGCCCTGCTCGCCGACGGCGAGGCCGTGCTGCTCGACAGCGGCACCACCTCCCTGGAGATCGCCCGCGCGATCCGTGACCGCCGCCTGACGGTCCTGCCGCTCTGCCTGCAGGTGACCACCGAGCTCAGCACCGCCGCCCGGATCCGCCTGGTGCTGCCCGGCGGGGAGGTCCGCCCCGGCGAGCTGAGCTTCACCGGCCCACTGACCGAGAGCACCATCCGCTCCCTGCGCTTCGACACCGCGGTCATCGGCTGCTGCGGCCTGTCCGCCGAACACGGCCTCACCGCTCACGACCTGTCCGACGTCGCCGTCAAGCAGGCGGCGATCGCCTCGGCCCGGCGCGTGATCGCGGCCACCGACTCCGGCAAGTTCACCCGCACCGCGTTCGGCGCGGTCTGCCCGCTGGACCGCCTCGACATGGTCGTCACCGACACCGCACTCCCCACCGCCGAGCACGACGCCATGGTCGCGGCGGGCGTCACCGTCCGCACCGTCTGACCGAAGCCCCTGCTCGGCGCCCGCGCCGATGGCTCCCGGCTCGTCCACACCCTCTGATCCGCGCCACCCGACTGGAGCCCTCCCCCATGCACGTCACCCCTCTCGACCGGGCCGCGCTGCTGCGCGGCCGGGTGGCGATCTACCTGCTCTTCCTGCTCTCCGGCATGGCCATCGGCACCTGGACGGCACGCATCCCGTCGATCAAACAGGGGCTGGGGCTGAGCGAGGGCGAGCTCAGCATCGCGCTGCTCGGCATCGCCGCCGGGGCGATCGCCGGCATGCAGGTGGTCGGCCGCCTGATCGACCGCTACGGCAGTGTCAAGGTGATGCTGCCGATGGCCTTCGCCCAGAGCGTCGCGCTGATCCTGCCCGCCTACATGCCGAACCTGGTCGGCCTGGCCGCCGCACTGTTCGCCTTCGGTGCGGTGCACGGCACCCTGGACGTCGCGATGAACGCGGGCGCCGTCGAGGTCGAGCAGGCCACGGGCCGGCCGATCATGTCATCCTTCCACGCGGTGTTCAGTATCGGCGGGTTCCTCGGCGCCACCTCCGGCGGGCTGCTCGCCCAGGCTTCGTTCAGCCCGGGAGCGACGTTCATCGCGGTCGCCGTGGTAATCGCCGCGTTCGCGCTCTGGGCGGCCCGCTGGGCGCTCACCCTGACCGCACAGGCCATCCCCTCGGGGACGGGACCGGCGCCCGGCGGGGGTGGAGGCGTGATGCTGCTGGGTGTTCTGGCCTTCTGCTGCATGATCGGAGAAGGGGCCGCGGCCGACTGGAGTTCGGTCTACCTGAGCGAGAGCCTTGGCAGTTCCGACGGGTTCGCCGCCGCCGCCTACGCCGCCTTCTCGGTCATGATGACCGCCGGCCGACTTGCCGGCGACAGGCTGGCCGCCCGGCTGGGGCCGGTGAACCTGGTGCGCGCGTGCGGCGCGCTGGCCGCCGCCGGGCTCGGCCTGGCCCTGCTGGCCGACCACCAGGTCGCCGCGGTGATCGGTTTCGGCTGCTTCGGGGCGGGCCTGTCCTGCATCGTCCCCCAGGTCTTCTCCGCGGCCGGTCGCCGCGCCCCGGCCCGCGCAGGACAGGCGCTGGCCCGGGTGTCGAGCCTGGGATACGCGGGATTCCTCACCGGCCCCGTGCTGATCGGTGGCGCCGCCGAGCTGGTGGGTCTGCCCCGCGCGCTGGCCATCCCCGCCTTGCTGGCCCTTTTCGTCGCTCTGGCCGCGAAGGCACTCAGAACCACGCCCTTTACAAAGTAGATCACCTCGCACACGATCCTGGCGCCGCCCAAGAACCCGAGCGGAAGCAGTGGCTGATTCGCCCACGGCATCAAGCGACTGCCGGTGCGCACATCCCCTGAACGAGGTCGACGCCGGAGCACCGGCTCAGCGTGCGCCGGCTAGTTGCAGGGCGAAGTCGCCGTACTGGTAGACGAGCCGATCCTCGGTCAGCTCACCGTCCTCGCGATACCAGACCGAGACGCCCATGCCGAGGTCGAGGATCGCGTACGAGGTCAGCTTGACCGACGCGACCTGAAAACGCCCTGCCTCGACCCCTTCGGCGATGATCTTCCGGAACCCGCGCTCGTACCGCGTACGTCGTTCCAGCACCTCGGTGTCGTGCGGGTCTTCGAGGCTCCGGATCTCGCGGGTGCCCACGAACGCCTCCAGGCGGTGCCTTGCGTGGAAGCGCACGTGTGCCTCGGCGGCCCGCCGCAGGCGTTCGGCCACGTCGTCGCACCCTGAGATCGCGGCGCGATGGTTGGCCAGCAGCGTGTCCATCGTCGCGGTCATGATCTGGACGAGCAGCTCCTGCTTGGATCCGACGTGCTTGTACAGGCTCGGCCCGCGGATTCCGATGGCCGCCCCGATGTCGGCCATCGTCGTCGCCTGATACCCGCGTTCGGCGAACAGCGCCAGCGCCGCCGCCTTGATGTCTGCGGCCCGCCCCGTCATGACTACCACCTCGTCCTATCTGGCTAATTGATCGTAGCCGAGTTCGGGTCGCGAAAAACGCTGTTCAGAGGACCTCTTGACCTCACAGGATCAGCTGTCTAAGAATGAGGCTAATACTCATTAGCCAATGATAGGGGGATCCGATGCCTGTTGATTTGTCGCATGAGCCACGCGTGGCCGAACTGGCCGAGCGAACGGCACAGTTCGTGCGTGAGGTCGTGGTGCCCGAGGAGGAGCGCTTCGGCGGCGTCGCGGCGGCCGGCGGTGACGCGATGCGCACCCGGTTGCAGAGCGCGGCCAAGCAGGCCGGCCTGTTCGCACCGCACGTGTCGCCCGAGTACGGCGGGCACGGCCTGGACATGCGGGGCCGCGCGGCGGTCTTCGAGGAGACGGGCTGGTCGCTGTTCGGGCCACTCGCGCTGAACATCGCCGCCCCCGACGAGGGCAACATGCACCTCCTGGAGGCTGTGGCGAGCCCGGCGCAGAAGGAGACCTACCTGCGCCCGCTGGCCCAGGGCGAGATCCGGTCCTGCTTCGCCATGACCGAGCCGGCTCCGGGCGCGGGCTCGGACCCGGCCGCGCTGAGCACGATGGCGCGCCGGGTCGTCGGCGGCTGGCGGATCGACGGGCGCAAGTGGTTCATCACCGGCGCCGACGGCGCGGCCTTCGCCATCTGCATGGCCCGCACCTCCGGTGACCCCGGCGACCGCGGCGGCGCGACCATGTTCCTGGTGGACGCCGCCAACCCCGGAATGAAGATCGTCCGCCACATCGACACCCTGGACGAGAGCATGTACGGCGGGCACTGCGAGGTGGTGTTCGACAACTGCGTCGTGCCCGACGAGGCCGTGCTCGGCGAGGTGGACAAGGGCTACGACTACGCCCAGGTACGGCTCGGCCCGGCGCGGATGACGCACTGCATGCGCTGGCTCGGCATAGCGCGGCGGGCCCAGGAGATCGCGCTCGCCCGCGCCTCGGAGCGTCGGCTGTTCGGCTCCAGGCTGGGCGACCTCGGCATGGTGCAGGGCATGATCGCCGACTCCGAGATCGACCTCGCCGCGGCCAGGGCGCTGACGCTGCAGGCCTGCTGGGAGCTGGACAACGGCGGCTCCGGCGCGCAGTCCACCGGGATCGCCAAGGCCTTCACGGCCGAGGCCGTCTGGCGGGTCGTGGACCGTTCGGTGCAGATCTGCGGCGCGCTCGGCATCTCCGGTGACGTGCTGCTGGGGCGTTTCCTGCGCGAGATCCGCCCCTTCCGGATCTACGACGGCCCCACGGAAACCCACCGCTGGGCCATCGCCCGCCGCGCGCTGCGCCGCGCCGCCGGGTCCGCGCGATGACCGGATCCCTGCCGGGGCTGGACCTTCCGGCCCTGCAGCAGTACTTCGACCTGCACGTCCCGGAGGCGTCCGGCCCGATCAGCGCCGACCTGGTGCACGGCGGCCGCTCCAACCTCACCTACCGGCTGAGCGACGGCCGCACCTCCTGGGTGCTGCGCCGCCCGCCGCTCGGCGGCCTGACCCCTTCGGCGCACGACGTGGCCCGCGAGTACCGCGTGGTCGCCGCCCTGTACGGCAGCGGCGTCCCGGTCGCCCGCGCCGTGGCGTTGTGCGAGGACCCGTCGGTCCTGGGATGCGCGTTCTCGCTCGTGGAGTACGTGTCAGGCGCGGTCGTCCGAAGCCGCGAGGACCTCGACCGGTACGGCCCCGCCGAGCTGGCCCGCTGCGCGCACGGGCTGATCGAGGTGCTCGCCGCTCTGCACGCTGTGCCGTACGGCGACGTTGGCCTGTCTGGTTTCGGGCGTCCGGAGGGGTTCCTGGCGCGGCAGGTCGGCAGGTGGTCCGACCAGTGGCAGCGGGTGGCCACCCGTGAGCTGCGCGACATCGACGCGCTGCGCGGCAGGCTGGCCGAGACGACGCCCGCCACCGGTGGGGCCGCCGTCGTGCACGGCGACTTCCGCATCGACAACGCCATCTTCGCCGACGACGACCTCGGCACGATGCGCGCGCTCGTCGACTGGGAGATGGCCACGCTCGGCGACCCGCTGACCGATCTGGCGCTGCATCTGGTCTACCGCGATCCCGCGTTCGAGCCGGTGCTCGCCGGGTCGGCCGCCTCCACGAGCGAGCGGCTGCCCGCACCCGAGGACCTGGCCGAGCGGTACGCCCGAGTCTCGGGTCGTGATCTTGGCCGGCTCGACTTCTATCTCGCCCTGGGCTATTTCAAGATCGCCGTGATCGCCGAAGGCATCTACGCCCGGCACCGGCAGGGCCTGACCGTGGGGGAAGGCTTCGACACCGTGGGAGCGGCGGTCCCGCAGCTGGCCGCGGCCGGGCTGCGCGCCCTGAACAGGAAGACGGCAACAGCATGAACACACGCCCCTCGGCACTGGTCACCGGCGCCTCCCGCGGCATCGGCCTGGTCATCGCCGAACCGGCCCTCAGCCTCACCCGGCTGTCCGCCCGCACCGTCGTCCCCGAAGTGGTCATCACCCGCGCCGGAGAGAACCCCCACCGCGCCTGACGACAGAAGAGCGCGCGGTCCCCGACATCGGCACCGATGGCGGCACTCCCCTGCCCTCGCCCCCCGGGGGCGCGGCTCAGGTCACCCGGAGCCAGACGGCGGCGTCGGAGGGGAGCCTGTCACCCTCCAGCGGGCCGCTGGCCAGCAGGACCGACTCGTGCTCCGGCAGGGACACCGGCTCCGAGCCGAGGTTGACCACGCAGATCAGGCCCGACTCCCGGCGGAAGGCCAGCACCCCCTCCCCCGCCTCCAGCCAGGCCAGCGTGCCGTCACCGAGCAGCTCACGGCGAAGGTGCAACCCGGTGCGGTAGAGGGTGAACATGGACGCCGGGTCCGCGGCCTGCACCTCGGCCGTCAGCGCCTTCCACTCCGGCGGCTGCGGCAGCCACGGCTGCCCCGCGCCGAACCCGAACGGCGGCTCGTCACCCGACCACGGCAGCGGCACCCGGCAGCCGTCGCGGCCGGGGTCGGTGTGGTCGGAACGGACCCAGATCGGGTCCTGGCGCAGCTCGTCCGGCAGGTCCTCCACCTCCGGCAGCCCCAGCTCCTCGCCCTGATAGACGTAGAGCCCGCCGGGAAGCGCCATCGCCAGCAGAGCGGCCGCACGGGCCCGCCGCTCGCCCAGCACCGGATCCGACGGCATGCCGTGCTTGCGGTCGGCGTGGTCGAAGGAGGTGTCGGCCCTGCCGTACTTGGTCACCGGGCGGGTCACGTCGTGGTTGGACAGTACCCAGGTGGGGGGCGCGCCCAGCGGGATGTGCGTGGCCAGGGTCTCCTCGATCGACCGGCGCAGCGCGTCGGCGTCCCAGGTGCACGCCAGGAAGTCGAAGTTGAAAGCGGTGTGCATCTCGTCGGGGCGCAGGTAGAGCGCGAAGCGCTCCTGGTCGGGCAGCCACACCTCGCCGATCAGGATCCGGTCGTCGTACTCCTCGGCCACCTGGCGCCAGCCTCGGTAGATGTCGTGTACGCCGTCGAGGTCCGTGTATGCCTCCTGTCCTCCCCCGCCGTCCATGTCCTTGACCAGCAGGGCGGCCGAGTCGACCCGGATGCCGTCCACACCCCGGTCGAACCAGAAGCGCAGCACGTCGTGGAACTCCTCGACGACCTCGGGGTTGGCCCAGTTGAAATCGGGCTGCTCGGGGGCGAACAGGTGCAGGTACCACTGGCCGTCGGCGACCCGGGTCCACGCGGAGCCGCCGAAGATCGACTGCCAGTCGTTGGGTGGCAGCTCACCGCCCGCTCCCCTTCCCTCACGGAACAGGAAGCGGTCGCGCTCGGGCGATCCGGGACCGGCCTCCAGCGCGCGCACGAACCACTTCTGCTGGTCGGAGCCATGGTTGGGGACGATGTCGGTGATCGTCTTGATACCCAGGGCATGCGCCTCGGCGATGAACTCCTCCGCCTCGGCGAGCGTGCCGAACGATGGCTCTATGTCACGGTAGTCGGCCACGTCGTATCCACCGTCGGCCATCGGCGACGGGTACCAGGGGTTGAGCCAGATCGCGCCGACGCCCAGGTCGGAGAGGTATGGCAGGCGCGCGCGAAGTCCCGCGAGGTCGCCGATCCCGTCGCCGTCGCCGTCGGCGAAGCTCCGGAGATAGACCTGGTAGATCGCGGCTCCCCGCCACCATGCTTCGGGGTCCGGGGTCGCTCCCGGGAAGGTGCTGCCGGACATGCTGGAACAACTCCTTGCGGTTGAAGTGGATAACGAGGTCAGCCCTTGAGACTGCCGGCGGTGAGGCCGGCCATGATGCTGCGCTGGAAGATGAAGAAGACCACCATGGTCGGGATGCTCGCGATCACCAATGAGGCGATCAGCACGTTCTGCGGCATCTGCGCCGAGAGCGAGGCGATGCCCACGCTGATCGTCATCTTCTCCCCGTCAGGCAGCACGAGCAGCGGCCAGACGAAATCCTTCCAGACGTTGACCACCGAGAGGATGGACACCACTCCGAGGATCGGCCGGGAGACGGGAAGCACGATCGACCACAGGATGCGGGCGGGAGAGGCGCCGTCGATCTGGGCGGCCTCCAGCAACTCCCGGGGGATCGAGTCGAAGAAACGCTTGAGCAGGAAGATGAAGAACCCGTTGGCCGCCGCGGGCAACCAGATCACCCACGGGGTGTTCAGCAGGTCCCAGCCGAAGATCGGCATGTCCTTGACCGTCAGGTAGGCGGGCAGCAGGATGACCATCGGCGGGATCATGAGTGTGGCCAGCATCAGCGCCAGGACCACGTTGCCCAGCACGGGCCGCAGCTTGGACAGCGCGTAGGCGGCCGAGACGTCGATGGCCAGCGTGAACAGCCAGGCGCCGCCGGCGTAGACGACGGTGTTGGTGAGGAAGAGCCCCAGGTCGAGCTGGTCCCACGCCTCGGCGTACACCCCGAAGTCGAAGGAGGTGGGAAAGAAGCTCGGCGGGATCTGGGCGAGCTCCTCGGGGGTCTTCAGCGCGCCGGTGACCATCCAGTAGAGCGGGAACACGAACGCGGCGGTGAAGGCCACCACCACCAGGGTCAGCGTGATCCGGTAGATCAGCCGCCCGCGCGGGGTGTTGAGCGTGTGCGGGGAGACCAGGCTGCGAAACTCCCTGGGCGCCTCCTTGGCCGCGCGCGGCCGCCTGCCCCTTCCTCCGGAGCCGCGCTTCGGAGGAAGGGCGGGAGCCGGGCGAGGTGATTGGACTGCGAGGTTCGACATCGGCTCGGCTGCCTCCTTAGCTCTGGTCGTCCCGCGACAGGCGCAGGTAGAAGGCGGAGAACACCATCAGCACGACCATGAGCATCAGCCCGAGCGCGCCTCCGGCGCCGAAGTCACCGAAGTTGAAGGCGTACTGGTACATGAGGTAGGCGACGGTGAGCGTCGCGTTCTCCGGGCCGCCGCCGGTGAGCAGGTACGGCTCGATGAAGACCTGCATGGTCGCCACGATCTGCAGCAGCAGCATCACCAGCAGGATCAGCCTGGTCTGCGGGATCGTGACGTGCCAGACCCTCTTGAAGATCCCGGCACCGTCCAGTTCGGCGGCCTCGTACAGCTCGCTCGGGATGCTCTGCAGCGCGGCGAGGTAGATCAGCGTGCCGGTTCCCAGGTTCATCCAGGTGGAGACGATCACGAGGGAGATCAGCGCGGTGTCGGTGGAGTCGAGCCAGCTCAGGGCCGGCAGGTGCGCCAGATCCAGGATCTGGTTGAACAGTCCGGCGCCCGGGTCGTAGAACCACTTGAACAGCAGCACCCCGACGGCCGGCGGCAGCATCACCGGGAGGTAGACGATGAACCGCAGGTAGGCCCGCGCGTGTCGCAGCTCGTTGAGGACGATCGCCGCCACGAAGGGGATGACGTAGCCGAACACGAGCGCAAGACCGGTGAAGGCGAGGGTGTTGAGCCACGCGTCGGCGAACGCCGAGTCCTCCGTCACCGTGCGGAAGTTCTCCAGGCCGACCCAGGTCGGATCGTCGACGAAGTTCGTCTGCTGGAAGCTGAGCAGTACCTCCCGCACCATGGGGTACCAGGAGAAGAAGGCGAAGCAGATCAGCGCCGCGCAGAGGAACCCGTAGGCGGTCAGGTTGCGTCGCAGCCCGCGCCGGAACGCTCCCGGCCCCCGCCTCCGTGAGCCTTTCACGGTCATTGTGGTCATCGGTCGACTCCCGATTTCGACATGAGTGTCGGGGTGCCGGCCCGTCGGGCCGGCACCCCGGGTGTCAGAAGGTCAGCTCGACTTCGCGAGAACCTTGTTGGCCTTGGCCTCGGCGTCGGCCAGGAGCTTGTCGATGTCGGCGTCCTGCCTGGTCAGCACCGCCGACATGGGCACGTCGAGGATCGCGTAGAGCTCCTGGGACTTGGGCGGCTCAAGCTTGTTCTGGATGGTCGCCGATCCCTCCACGAAGGGTGTGAAGTTCTCCACCGGCACCGTGGCGTTCGTCTTGCGCAGTTCGGTGATCTCCTTGCCGGGCGCGGTGTCGCCGTACAGGTCGGGGATCGGCAGGCCGACCGGGCGGCCCTGCTGCTTGCTGCGCGCGTAGTCGAACTGGCCCTGGCCCGGGGTCAGCTCGTGAAACTCCAGCCACAGCATGGCGGCCTTGATCTTCTCGGGCGTGGCCTTGGGGTTGATCATGTATCCGTCGCCGCCGTTGAGCGAGGCCCTGGCCTCGGGCAGGGCGGTGACCCCGTAGTTCTCGAACTTGCCCTTGAAGTCGTTGTTGACCGTCTGGACGACATCCGGGGCGCCGATCATCATGCCGAGCTTGCCGCCGCCCATCATCCTCATCAGGTCCTCCCACTGGAGGAGCTGCTTGGTACCCATGCTGTTGTCGGTCCAGCGCATGGTCTTGAGGTTCTCCAGGACGGCCTTGCCCTCCGGGCTGTTGAACGCCGCGGTCTTGCCGTCGGGGGTGACCATCTCGCCGCCACGCCCGTAGAGGGAGGCGGCGAAGTGCCAGCCGCCGGTGTTGCCGGCACTGTACTCACCGAATCCAACATATCCGGCACCGAGCCCGGAGATCTTCTTCGCGGCCTCACGCACCTCGGCCCAGGTCTTGGGCGGCGCGGCGGGGTCGAGACCCGCCTCGGTGAACAGCTTGCGGTTGTAGACCAGGCCCATGGAGTAGTTGTTCCTGGGAAGGCCGTAGACCTTGTCGCCTTCCTTGAAGATGCTCATGACGTCGGGCCGCAGGTCGCCCAGCTTGGTGACACTGCCGACGTACGGGCTGATGTCGGCCGCCTGGCCCGCCGTGATGATCTTCTTTACATCGGTGTAGTAGACGTAGAAGACGTCCTCCATCGTGCCGCCGGCCAGCTTCGCCTGGAAGGTGTCCGGGTTGATGCAGGGGAAGGCGTCCTTGCTGTCGATCGTGATGTTCGGATGCAGTTTCCGGAACGCGGCGACGTCCTCGTCCCAGGCGGTTCGCTCCAGCGGGTTGCTCTTCGGCGGCTGGCAGCCGACGGAGATCGTGACCGGAGCATCGGCCCCAGCGGCGCTCGGACTGGTTTCGGCGGCCTTGGATCCGCTGTCGTCGTTGCCGCACCCGGCGGCGGTGAGCGCGATGGCTGCGGCGAGCAGCATCGAGAGCTTGGGAGATTTCATCCGAGGCACTCCTTGGCGGGTCGGTTGCGAGAAACATATAGAGACGCGCAGGAAGTAGCAAGAGGCCGTCAATTCAGATGCAAAAAAATGACAGCGATCGGCCGGCCATCTCGCCGCAACACCCCGTCGTGAGCGAACAACCGCTATGACCTGCGGATATACAGTGGTGACACGGAATGGAGTCATCCGCATGCAAGAAGATGCTTGATGACGTCATTTTCCTGTCGGAACTTTCAGCAAGCGGTTGCTGGGCGCCGCACCGCCCCAGGGGGCCCAACGGAGCCCGATACGCCTCCCGCCGCGGTGTCCCCGGTTCGCCCCCGGGTGGGACCCCGCCCTGATCGCCTGCGCAAGGCGGCCGGGCACATCGAGCGTCTCGGCCAAAAGGGCTGATCCGCCGGCACAACCGGGGCGTGACCGCCGCGGGAAAATCCGGGCGGATGGTTGGGCCGGATGAGAGCGGGCAAGGGCGAAGAGTTCAACTCCCGATACCGACAAGGAGTAGCAATGCTCACATTGACGGACATCGCAGCCCAGGTAATCCGGGATCTCAGCTCACAGGTGACGGACTCTCCCGATACCGGGGTCCGCATCTCGTCCCAGAGCGACGGCACCGGATCGCTCATGCTCTCGATCGCCGAACACCCCGAGTCCGCCGACAGGGTGGTGGAGTCGGCAGGCGCACGGATCTTCCTCGACCCGCAGGTCGTGGACATGCTGGACGACAAGTCACTGGACGCCGACGTCGACGAGGGTGGCGGCGTCGCGTTTCTCGTCACCGAACAGCCTCACTGACCATCCGCCGTGAAACCGGCACGCGTGCCGGCCCCCATGGGGGCCGGCACGTTCACGCGCTTGAGAGCCGGGGACCGCGGCCCCTTTCTCACCGTCCCTGTGGACGCACCGTTCCCCGGGGAGGGTGCCCGACCTCCCCGGGGAACGGTGCGGTCCCGGGGGCAGGGTCGCGGTCAGGGGCGCCGGTCAGTACGGCCAGGTCCAGTCGCGGATCTCGGCGGGGTCCTCGCCGTACTCACGGGTGTAGGCGCGAGCGCTCAGCCGGCGGTCCATCATGTGCTGACGCAGATGCGCCGACCGCTCCGCCAGCCCGGGAACCCGGTCGATGACATCCATGACCAGGTGGAAACGGTCGATGTCGTTGAGCATGGCCATGTCGAACGGGGTGGTGGTGGTCCCCTCCTCCTTGTAGCCGCGCACATGGATGTTGTCATGGCCGTGGCGCCGGTAGGTCAGCCGGTGGATCAGCCACGGATAGCCGTGAAAATTGAAGACGACCGGCTTGTCGGCGGTGAAGAGCGTGTCGAACTCCGCGTCCGACATGCCGTGCGGATGCTCGCTCGGCGGTTGCAGCCGCATCAGGTCCACCACGTTGACCACCCGCACCTTCAGCTCGGGCAGGTACTCGCGCACCAGGGCCGCCGCCGCCAGCGTCTCCAGCGTGGGCACGTCCCCCGCGCACGCCAGCACCACGTCCGGCTCGGTGCCGGCATCGCTGCCGGCCCACTCCAGGATGCCCAGGCCCCGGGTGCAGTGCGCGATCGCCTTGTCCATCGGCAGCAGGTCCAGCACCGGCTGCTTACCCGCCACGATCACGTTGACGTAGTCACGCGAGCGCAGGCAGTGATCCGCCGTCGACAGCAGCGTGTTGGCGTCCGGCGGCAGGTAGACCCGCACCACCTCGGCCTTCTTGTTCATCACCACATCCAGGAATCCCGGATCCTGATGACTGAAACCGTTGTGATCCTGACGCCACACATGCGATGACAGCAGGTAGTTCAACGACGCGATCGGCCGCCGCCAGTGAATCTTACGGCAGGCCTCCAGCCATTTGGCGTGCTGGTTGAACATCGCGTCGACGATATGGATGAATGCCTCGTAGCAGTTGAAAAGCCCATGACGGCCGGTCAGCAGGTACCCCTCCAGCCAGCCCTGGCACAGGTGCTCGCTGAGCACCTCCATCACCCGCCCGCCCCTGGCGAGGTTCTCGTCGGTGGGCAGGATCTCGGCGTCCCAGGCCCGGTCGGTGACCTCGAAGACCGCCGACAGCCGGTTGGACGCCGTCTCGTCGGGACCCATCAACCGGAAGTTGTCGGGGTTGGCGGCGATCACGTCACGCAGGAACGTCCCCAGCACCCGGGTGGGCTCCGTCGACACGCGAGCGGGAGCCTTCACCTCGACCGCGTAGTCGCGGAAGTCGGGCAGCTCCAGCGGCCGCAGCAGCTCACCGCCGTTGGCGTGCGGATTGGCGCTCATCCGCAGCGGCCCCTCGGGGACCGTCTCCAGGACCTCCGCCACCGGGTGGCCCCGGCCGTCGAACAACTCCTCCGGCCGGTAGGAGCGCATCCACTCCTCCAGCATCGCCAGATGCTCGGGACTGTCACGCACCCTGGTCAACGGCACCTGATGCGCCCGCCATGTCCCCTCCACCGGCAGGCCGTCGACCTCGCGCGGCCCCGTCCACCCCTTCGGCGTCCGCAGGACGATCATCGGCAGGCGGTCGGCCCGTCCCTGCCGGTAGTCGGCGATCTGGTCGAACACCCGCTCCAGGGTCTCGGCCATCAGCATGTGCATGACCTCGGGGTCGTCGCCGGAGACGAAGTGCGGCCGGTAGCCGTACCCCTCCATCAGCTTGACCAGTTCCTCCTCGGGGATCCGGGCCAGCACGGTCGGGTTGGCGATCTTGTAACCGTTCAGGTGCAGGATCGGCAGCACCACCCCGTCGCAGGCGGGGTCGAGGAACTTGTTGGAGTGCCAGCTGCCCGCCAGCGGCCCGGTCTCGGCCTCGCCGTCACCGATGACACAGGCCACCACCAGGTCCGGGTTGTCGAACGCGGCTCCGTAGGCATGGGCCAGGGCATAGCCCAGCTCACCGCCCTCGTGGATCGACCCCGGTGTCTCGGGCGCGACGTGGCTGGGTATGCCGCCGGGAAAGGAGAACTGCCGGAACAGCCGCTGCATCCCCCGAGCATCCTGCCCCACATCCGGATATTTCTCGGTATAGGAGCCCTCCAGCCAGGCATGCGCCACCGCCGCGGGACCGCCGTGGCCGGGACCGACGACGTAGATCATGTCCTGGTCGCGTTCGGTGATGATCCGGTTGAGGTGGGCGAAGCAGAAGTTCAGCCCCGGCGTGGTCCCCCAGTGCCCCAGCAGCCTGGGCTTGACGTGCTCGGGTCGCAACGGCTCGGTCAGCAGCGGGTTTGCCAGCAGATAGATCTGACCGACGGACAGGTAGTTGGCGGCGCGCCAGTAGGCGTCGACGTGCGCGAGTGCGTCCATACATCGACAATTCCTCCGCTGAGGCATTCCAATCTCGATGCGGCGGACGCGTTCACCCGTGCGACAAGGACGGGCGGAAGGGCACCCGCGCCGGGCGGCCGCGAGGTGGGCCCCTCGCACCACCGTGATCACCTGTTCCTCCTGCCCCATTACCGTATTGGGATGGAATGTACGAAGATCTCCAGAGTGAGAATCGCCATCATCGGCGGAGGTCTCGGCGGGCTGGCCGCTGCCCTGCTGCTGCGGCAGGCCGGTGTCGAGGCAGTCGTGTACGAGCAGACCGCCGAGCTGCGTGAGGTCGGCGCCGGGATCGTGGTGGGCCCCAACATGGTCCGCCCCCTGGCGCGGGCCGGGCTCGGCGAGCGACTGGCGTCCTTCGCCGTACCACTGGAGGCCGGCTGGGAGTTCCGGCGCTGGCAGGACGGCCGGGTGCTGTTCTCCCAGCCGATGGGCGAGGAGTGCCGGCGGATGTACGGCACCGACTGCTACGTCGCGCACCGGGCCGACCTGCTGGAGATGCTGCTGGAGGCGCTGCCCTCGGACACGGTCAGGGCCGACCGGCGGCTGGAGACCCTGCGCCAGGACGGCTCCGAGGTCGAACTGGTCTTCACCGACAGCCGGGGCGAGAAGACGACGGTGACCGCCGACGGGGTGATCGGCGCGGACGGCATCCACTCGGCGGTACGGCCCACGGTCGTCGAGGAGGCGCCGCCGCGTTTCTCCGGGCTGTGCGCCTACCGGTGCCTGGTCGAGGCCGAGCAGGCACCGGAGCTGGCGCTGCGCCGGGTGCAGACGCTCTGGCTGGGCCCGGGCCGTCACTTCGTCCACTACCCCATCAGGGACAGAAAGCTGATCAACATCGTCGCGATCGTGCCCGCCGGCGAGTGGCGTGTCGAGTCGTGGACCGCTGAGGGGCGTATCGGAGACCTGGCGCGCGAGTTCGAGACCTGGGACCCTCGGCTGAGGCAACTGGTCGCCTCGGCCACCGAGACCAGGCGCTGGGCCCTGTACGACCGCAGCCCCCTGGATCGCTGGACATCCGGGCGGGTGGCCCTGCTGGGTGACGCCGCCCACGCGATGCTGCCCTTCTTCGGCCAGGGAGCCGCCCAGGCGGTCGAGGACGCGGTGGTCCTCGCGAGCTGCCTGCGCGACGCCACCCGCGAGACGGTGGCACAGGCGCTGGTCCGCTACGAGGAGATCCGCCGGCCCCGGGCCTCGCAGGTTCAGCTGATGAGCCGTGGCCGCGAGGTACAGAACCACCTGCCCGACGGGCCCGCCCAGCTGGAGCGCGACGCGGCCTTCGCCGGCGGCGACCCGCTCCGGCAGAACGCCTGGCTCTACGGCCACGACCCCGAGACGACCATGGCAGGCTGAACGACCCGGCCGGGCGGCCGGGCTCCCGCCTGCCCGGGGCGGGAGCCCGGCGGCGCGGCGGTCACCGCACCTCGCGCACCCCGCCCAGGAACCTGTGGGCGATCATCACGAGGGCGAGGAAGAACTCCTTGATCTTGATGTTCGTCCAGCCGGGAAACAAAATAACGGGGCAGTCGGCGGGCGGGGCGGATTCCCCTTCGCGGCGCTCAGCGGCGCGCCCGGCCGTTCACGGTCCGGCCGTGACATCATCCCGGCACTCGGCGGACGTCCTCGACCGCGGCCCTCCCTCGGCGACACCGGTGAGCAGGTCACGGGCGTGCATGATGGCGGCGGGGGTGTCGGAAAAGATCAGGCCATCGCGACGCAGATGGTCGGCCACACCGAGCGCGGCCAGAACCTGATCGTGACCGGGCCGGATGCCGGACAGCAGCACGACGATGCCGCGGTGTTCCAGATCGGTGATCACCTCCCCCAACACCCGCGCCCCGGTGGCGTCGAGAGTGGAGACACGGGACATGCGCAGGATCACCACGCGCGTGTCGGCGACCTCCGACAGCTCCAGCAGGAAACGGTGGGCGGCGGCGAACACCAGCGGCCCGTCGAACCGGTAGGCGACGATGTGCTCCCGCAGGAGCCGGTACTCCTCCTCGCTGTGGTCACCGCTCTCCAACGGCACCCGCTGCACCTGCGCGTTCCTGACGATGGCGCGCAGCGCCAGGACGATCGCCGTGCCAATGCCGACGGCGACCGCGGTCACCAGGTCCACGACGACCGTGACGACGAAGGTGAGCAGCATGACGAGCCCGTCACCACGTGTCGCGCGGGCGATGGCGCGCAGCGAGCCGACCTCGATCATCCGCACCGTCGTGGCCAGCAGCACACCGGCCAGCGCCGCCAGCGGGATGTGCCCGACGACTCCGGACGCGGCGAACACGATCACCGCCAGCACCACCGCGTGGGTGAGCGCGGCAAGGCGGGAACGGGCGCCCGAACGGACGTTGACCGCGGTGCGGGCGATGGCGGCGGTGGCCGGGATGCCGCCGAACAGCGGCGCGGCCAGGTTGGCGATGCCCTGGCCGAAAAGCTCGCGGTCGGGGTGGTGTCTCTCGTTGACGCTCATCCCGTCGGCCACGGAGGCGCACAGCAGGCTTTCCAGGGCCGCCAGCGCGGCGACGGCCAGCGCCGAGGGAAGCAGCGCGGCTATCGCGCCGGTGTCGAGGAAGCCCAGCGAGGGGGCCGGCAGGCCGGCGGGAAGCGCTCCGATGCGGGCGACATCAAGGCCGGCGAAGGCGGTGACCATGGTCGCCAGCGCCACACCGATCAGCGAGAAGGGCAGGCCGGGCCGTAGGCGGGCGCCGACCAGCATAAGGGCGGCCACCGCCACTGCCATCACCACGGGCACCGGGTCGGGGGCGGCGGCGAAACGGGCGACGGCCTCGGCGGCCACCCGCCAGACCTGCTCCCCCTCCACTCCCGAGACCCCGAGGGCGGCGGGCACCTGCTGCAGCGCGATCACCACCGCGATCCCGGCGGTGAACCCCTCGATGACCGAGGTGGGGATGAACTGAACGTAGCGGCCGACCCTGGCCACGGCGAGCCCGACCAGCACCACCCCGGCCAGCAGCCCGACCATCAGCACACCGCGTGCGCCGAACTGGTGCACGATCGGCACCAGCACCACGGTCATCGCGCCGGTCGGCCCGGAGACCTGCAGGTTGCTCCCGCCGAAAACCGCCGCGAGCGTCCCGGCGACGATCGCGGTGACCAGACCCGCCTGTGCCCCCATCCCCGAACTGACCCCGAAGGCCAGCGCGAGGGGCAGCGCCACGACCGCCACGGTCAGCCCGGCCAGCAGATCCCGTCGCGGATCACGGCGCGCGGGCGCCCAGTCGGCGCGAGTGGGCAGCAGACCCGACAGGCGGGCCCACCACCGTCCAGCGGCGGTGGACGTGCTCACCCGCGAGCCTCGGCGCGCAGCTCGGCGAGCAGCTCACCCTGCCCGGCGAGCAGTTCGGTGAGGATCGATCGCGCCGCGAACATCAGGGTGGCCACGTCCGGGGTGGACAGCGCGTACACGACGGTGGCGCCGTCCCGGGTGGCGGTCACGAGCCCGGCGCGGCGCAGCACCGCCAGCTGCTGGGAGAGGTTGGACGCCTCGACATCGATGGCACTCAGCAGATCCCGCACCGGCAGGGGGCTGTCCTGCAGCAGCTCCAGCACCCGGACGCGGACCGGATGGCCGAGGGTGCGAAAGAGCTCGGCCTTGGCCTGGTGCAGTGGCACCGGCATGATCATGCGGCCCCGACGGCTGGCCCGCCATCGGAGTGTCGTACCTCGACGCCGTGCCGGTCGGCGATGCGCAGCAGGTTCTCCAGCCTTCCGGACAGGACCTCGACCCCGTGATCGTCGGAAGCCTGGCGCATGAGCTCCAACTCGCCGTCGACATCCGCTATGCGCGCTCTTAACTCCGCCGCGAACTCGCTCACGCCCCCACCTCCTGTGGACCAGGTCAATCCTCCGGCGTCCGGTTTACCGGTACACCCTTCCTGATGATGTGCCAAATTGCATAATTCTTCAAATCGTAATGACGTTGGCTATGATGGCCGGAGCCGTTTTCCACAGGTCTCCGGCCGGTTCGAGCCCGATCAATGACGGATCGACCGCGAAGCGGGATACTTGGTACGGCTACCGCGGGCTGACCTGCGGCGTCAGAGCGCGCCAGCCGGCGATGCGACAGTGACGAGAGGCCGAGCACGGCCTGCGTGAGGGAGTACAGCCAATGGGACGGGGCCGAGCCAAGGCGAAGCAGACGAAGGTTGCTCGCGAGCTGAAGTACAGCAGCCACAGCATGGATCTTGACCGGTTGCGTAAGGAGTTGGGCGCCGGTGACGATCCCGCGCCGGAGAGCGAGGCCGACGACCCTGTCGGCGAGCCGACAGGCAGGTAGGACTGGTTGCGCGGGTTTCGCTGATCGAGGGAACGGCCCGTGCCCCCGAGCACGACGGCGAATCCCGCGCAACATCCTGCAACATCATTGAGGCGGCCGGCCAGAGCTGCTTACCGTCACGGTTGTGCGATGCCGCCAGACGGCGGGTCACATCCCCGTACGGCGCGTCGACGGAGAGCTCTGGCGGGTTTCACCTCATCGAGACGGTGACCGGCCGCCCTTCCCCCCGGACACCGGGATCCGCCAGTTCACACGCCGTGGCCCCGGGAAGAATCACCGGCTCCCGCGAGGTCACGCCTCGCCGAGGCGGAAAGTCTCCCTGGGCCACGGCCACCACCCATCACATGCGCCGGAGAGGCCTTGACGAACCGCTACGGGGCCCAGTTCGGGCCCGACATCACCTTCCTCGGCGTCGAACGGTGCTCGCTGGAAGAGCCCGCGAGCTACGCGGGCGCCGACATCGTGATCGTTGGGGCGCCGTTCGACGGCGGCACCTCGCACCGGCCGGGAGCGCGCTTCGGGCCACAGGCGATCCGGATGACCGACTACCTGCCGCACGACGGGGCGCGCCCCAGCCTGGCACTGCGCACCGACGGGCTGCGCGACCTGCGCGTCCTGGACGCCGGTGACGTCGAGATGCCGCCCGGCGACATCCTGGCCGCGCTGGCCGCGCTGGAGGCCGCCGTCGAGAAGGTGGCCCGGGCCGGAGCCATCCCGGTGATCCTGGGCGGTGACCACTCGATCGCCTTCCCCGATGCCAAGGGCGTGGCCAACGTCCTCGGGCACGGCCGGATCTCGATGATCCACTTCGATGCCCACGCCGACACCGGCGACATCGAGTTCGGCTCGCTGTGGGGGCACGGGCAACCGATGCGCAGGCTCATCGAGTCGGGGGCGCTGCGCGGCGACCGGTTCCTGCAGATCGGCCTGCGCGGCTACTGGCCGCCGCCGGAGACGCTGGACTGGATGGCGGAGCGCTCGATGCGCTCGTACGAGATGACCGAGATCGTGCACCGCGGCCTGACGGAGTGCCTCACCGAGGCCTTCGCCATCGCGACCGACGAGTGCGACGGTGTCTTCCTGTCCGTCGACATCGACGTGTGCGACCCGGGTCACGCGCCGGGCACCGGGACGCCCGAGCCCGGCGGCATCACCGCGCGCCAGCTCCTCGACTCCGTACGGCGCATCTGCCTGGAGCTGCCGGTCGTCGGAGTCGACGTGGTGGAGGTCAGCCCGCCCTACGACCACGCGGACATCACCGCCGCGCTGGCCAACCGCGTGGTTCTCGAGGCGTTGAGCGCGATCGCCCGGCGGCGGCGCGACGCCCGGGACGGTACGGCGTGGAACCCGCTGCTCCCCCTGCTCGCCGACCGCCCGGACCGCTGAGAGGTCTACCTGGTTCTCGGGCGGTTGCCCCACCTGGGCTTGCGGAACAGGTCGCGCCGCTCCAGCAGGTAGACGAGCTTCGAGGCCGCGAGCCTGACGGCCTCCTCGTGCCGGTGACGCTTCTGCGGGACGGCGGCGCTCCAGCGCTCCAGCAGGAGGGCGATCTCCTCGGCGAGTTCGCCGATCACCCGGTAGCGGGTGCTGAAGGCGTAGAGGTCCCCGTGCACCGCGTTCACCGGACCCTCCTCGACCCGGTGGGCGAGCGGCCTGACCCTGCTGAGGATCCCGGCCTCCATCGCCGGGGTGACCGGTGCCCTGCGGGCGTCGCCCTCCGGCACCATGATGAGGGCCCGGACCCGCGCGACGGCCAGGACACGCTCGGCCTGCGGGGTCGCGGGGTGCTCGGCGAGGTCCAGGAGGCGGCGGAGGGTCTCCTGTGTCTTGTCGTCGAACATGGAAACCCACTCCGCCTTCGCGTCCGGTGTTTTCGCCGGACCGGGAGGTCGGGTCTCGACGTCGGCACCCGCGCATACCGCGCATGTGCGATCACATGCTATTCGACCCGATGGGCATGGGCGGATCCTGGTGTGCCCCCGGTCACCCGAGGTGACCTCGTACTCTCGCACGCCGTGCCCGCCCCGGCCACCGGTCGATACTAAAGGACGCGAGGCCGGGTTTCATCCCTTTTGTCGAATACGGTATTCAACAGCCCTGCAACCCTGCTTTTTATGCAAATAGCCTCACTTCTCAGTTTTTCTGCGAATACAGTCCAGCTCTATCGGACGGCGCCCCCCTTCGCGGAAGGGCGGAGGAGAGTGGACGGGGTGGCTCACGGCCATGGATCCGATCGGTGACGATCTGCTCAGAATCATCAGGCCCGAGATCGGGTACCGGGAGGGGCCCGGCCGGCACAGCAAGTTCGGTGAGTGGTACGCGGCCAACGTGGTTCAGGACCCGCAGTACGAAACGGCCCCCTGGTGTGCGATGTTCATCGCCTGGGCCGCGGAGAGGGCCGGCGTGCCGGAGTACGTCGGGCAGTTCGCCTGGACCCCGTCGCAGGCCCGCTGGTTCGAGACGAACGGCGCCTGGTCACGGACACCCGAGCCGGGTGCCCTGGTCTTCTTCGACTGGTCGGGCGGCAAGGACATCAAGGGGATCGACCACGTCGGTGTCGTCGAGAGCGTCGAGGGTGGAACGATCCACACCATCGAGGGGAACGTCGACCGGGTCTGGCTGAAACGCAAGACACGCGACCAGAGCAAGGTCGTGGGCTACGGCCTGCCGCGCAAGGTCAAGGAGAACCTGACGGGCGCCGCGTCGGACACGGACGGCAGCACCCCGCAGACGGTCGGCCGGATCGAGGTCCGCCCGGCACCCGCCCCGGGCTCCACGGCCCTGGCCGATACCTCCGCCATGTCTCCCGTCTCCGTGGAGACCGCCATGGTCGCGGGGCTGCTGACCTTCGTCCTCGGCACGTCGTTCGTCCTGTCCCGGCTGCGCCCCCGCGTCTCGGCGGGACGGCACCGCATGAGGAGCGGGCGGCAGGAACCTCGGCGGCGGGCGGAGCGATCAACCGGCGGAGCGCCCCCGGCCGAGGCCGCACTCTCCCCGGCCGGGGCATCCAAGGCCGAGATCGCGCTCTCCCCGGCCGGGGCATCCAAGGCCGAGATCGCGCTCTCCCCGGCCATGGCGTCCAAGGCCGAGGCCGCACTCTCCCTGACCGGGGCATCCGAGCGAGACAGGACGGGCAGACCGGACACCACTCCCCACAACTACGAGACGCTCCGGGTGAGCAGGCCGGGCTGGGCGCACGAGCCGTACCGCGCGGAGCGCGCCGGCCGCCCACGGTCCGTCATCGGACGCACCCCCGAGACCTCCGCCCCCGAGACCTCCGCCCCCGAGACGGAGGCGTGCCGGGCCGCGTGACTCCCCGGCGGGCACAGACTCACGGGTTGATTAATAAGGTTAGGCAAAGCTAAGTTACTGGGAACGGCATCTCCCAGTAAAGGCGGCATGATGACAGCGGGCGGCGAGCAGACCCTGGAGCGCACGGCGGAGGTTCCGGTCTATCGAGGCCACCACGTGGAGGTTCTGCGGACGGCGCGGCTCAGCCCGAGCTTCGTCCGGGTCACCTTCGGCGGCGAGGACCTGGCGGGCTTCGCCGACAAGGGCTTCGACCAGCGGATCAAGGTGATCCTCCCGCTGCCGGACGGCAGCCTCACCCCCCTGGGCGACGGGGACGACTGGTACCGGCGGTGGCGCGCGCTCCCGCAGGAGCTGCGCAACCCGATCCGCACCTACACCGCACGAGCCGTCCGGCCGGAGCGGCGCGAGATCGACGTCGACTTCGTCCTGCACGGCGAGACCGGCCCCGCCTCCCGGTGGGCGACCCATGTGACCCCCGGCGACCGGGCCGTGGTGGTCGGCCCCAACGCCGCCTACCCCGGCCCCATCGGCGGCCAGGAGTGGGCACCGCCCGCCGGGGCGTCCCACCTGCTGCTGGCCGGGGACGAGACGGCCGTGCCCGCCATCGCCACGATCGCCGAGTCGCTCTCCGGCTCCGTGCCCGCCACCGTGCTGCTGGAGGTCCCCGAGGCCGCCGACGCGCTCACCCTCGATGTCCGGCCGGGTGTGCGGGTCACCTGGCTGCCCCGCGAGGGTGCCCGCCACGGCGACCTGCTCATCCCCGCCGTCCGCGACGCCCTGAGCGCGCTCGTCGCCCCGGCGGGCACCGTCCCCGACGCCGCCCCGCTGGAGGACGTCGACGTCGACGCGGAGATCCTCTGGGAGGTCCCGGACTCCTCCGCGGGCGACGGCCTGTACGCCTGGCTGGCAGGCGAGGCGGGGATGGTCAAGCTGCTCCGCCGCCAACTGGTACGGGAGGCGGGAATCGACCGCTCCGCGGTGGCCTTCATGGGCTACTGGCGGCTGGGACGGGCGGAGAGCGCCTGAGTCCGCCGGTAAAGGCCCCCGGTGACACACGACCGAGCGGATCCAAGGGGTCGTTGCGACCCCCGAACGGATCCTGAACGGCCCCCGAACGGATCGGTGTCGCGACGATCCCTGTGGTGCGGCAGTGAACCCAGGTCGTCACCGGGGCCTTTACCACTCCTTACCCGAAAATCTGCCGACTCCTTGACCCGGGACGGAGCCGGACGGGTGCCCGGGCCGCGTAGCTTGAGGGCGTAGGATGCCCTGCTCGCGACCTGGGAGGGCCGACATGACAGCAGCACGGTCCGTCCCCGAGGATCCGGCGGGCACCCCCGGATACCCACCCATCGCCGACCACGGGCTGATCGGTGACCTGCGCACCGTTGCGCTGGTGGACACCGGCGGCACGATCGACTGGTACTGCTGCCCACGCTTCGACGCGCCGAGCGTGTTCGGCTCGATACTGGACGCCACCCGGGGCGGATCGTTCGAGCTGAGCACCGATGTGCCCGCAAGGACCAGACAGTTCTACTTCCCCGACACCAACGTGCTGATCACCCGGTTCTCCGCGGCCGATGGGGTGGGCGAGATCCAGGACTTCATGCCGGTCACCGACGACTGCGGCGAGTGCGACCGGCACCGGCTGATCCGGCGGGTGAGGTGCGTGCGGGGATCGCTGCAGTTCCGGGCGCGGGTGGCTCCCCGGTTCGACTACGGCAGGCAGTCCCACGTCCTGAGCATGCGGGGCGGCCGGGCGGTCTTCGAGTCACCGTCGCTTTGCCTGGCCCTCTCCTCCAGCACCACCCTGGAGGCGGACGGCCAGGACGTGCGCTCGGAGTTCAAGCTCAACGAGGGCGAGTGGGCGGTGTTCGCCCTCGACAGGTTCGGCGCCGACGTGGCACCGCGTCCGTGCCCGATCGAGGAGGCCGAGGAGCAGTTCACCGCCACCGTCGCGTTCTGGCGCCGCTGGCTGTCGGCGTCGCGCTACCGCGGCCGGTGGCGGGAGATGGTGCACCGCTCCGCGCTGACGCTGAAGCTCCTCACCTACGCGCCCACCGGCGGGATCGTGGCCGCCGCGACGACCAGCCTGCCCGAGCGGATCGGCGGGGAGCGCAACTGGGACTACCGGTACGTCTGGATCCGCGACTCGGCGTTCTGCGTGTACGCGCTGCTCAGGCTGGGCTTCGGCGAGGAGGCCGAGGCGTTCATGGGCTTCCTGTCCAAGCACGTCAGCCGCGACTGCGGCGGCCCCTCGGGGCCGTTGCAGATCATGTACGGCATCGACGGACGCACCGAACTGCCCGAGGTCGAGCTGCCCCACCTGGAGGGCTACCAGGGCTCGGCCCCGGTGCGCGTCGGAAACGCCGCCGTGGGCCAGCTCCAGCTGGACATCTACGGCGCCCTCCTCGACTCGGTCTACCTCTACGACAAGTGGTACCGGCCGATCTCCAGCGCGCTCTGGGAAGAGGTCCACATCCTGGTGGACTGGGTCTGCGACAACTGGGACCGGCCGGACGAGGGCGTGTGGGAGACGCGCGGCGGGCGCAAGAACTTCGTCTACTCACGGCTGATGTGCTGGGTGGCGATCGAACGGGCCATGCGGATGGCCGCCCATCGCGGCCTGCCCGCCGACACGCAGCGCTGGCAGCTGGCCCGCGACGCGATCTACCGGCAGATCATGCGGCGTGGCTGGTCGGAGCGGCTGCGGGCGTTCGTCCAGCACTTCGATGACGACGTCCTCGACGCCTCGGTGATGATGATGCCGCTGGCCAAGTTCATCTCCCCCACCGACCCCAAGTGGCTGTCCACCCTTGACGCGCTCGGCGCGAACCTGGTGTCGGACTCGCTGGTCTACCGCTATGACCCCTCGGTCAGCCCGGACGGGCTACGCGGGCAGGACGGCACGTTCTCGATCTGCTCGTTCTGGTACGTCGAGGCGCTCACCCGCGCCGGGCGCCTGGACGAGGCGCGGCTGGCGTTCGAGAAGATGCTCACCTACGCCAACCACCTCGGCCTGTACGCCGAGGAGATCGGGCAGACCGGCGAGCAGCTCGGCAACTTCCCGCAGGCCTTCACCCACCTCTCACTGATCAGCGCCGCCTTCAACCTCGACCACGCCCTCGGCTGATCCCCGGACCACGGCGCTCGGGTATGAACACGCCCCGCGCCCCAACCGGCCGGCTCAGCGGGCGCTCTCCGGAACCGGCGGCTTGACCACGGTCCAGATCGTGACGGGCGTCATGGGCCGCCAGCCGGTGAAACCACCGACCGGGGCGGCCCTGCTGACCGCCAGCCGGAGCAGGTCTCCACCGAGTTCCCCCTGCCAGGAGGCCAGCACCGCCTCCGACTCGACGGTCACCGCGCCGGCCACCAGCCTGCCCCCCGGCCGCAGCGCCTTCCAGCAGCCCTCCACCACCCCGGGAACGGTCACCCCACCACCGATGAAGGCGGCGTCCGGCGACTCCAGCCCGGCGAGCGCGGCGGGGGCGGCACCGGTCACCACGTCGAGACCGGGAACTCCCAGCGCCGCGGCGTTGCGGGCGATCACGGCCGCCCGTGACGGGTGGGACTCCACCGCGACGGCCCGGTTCTCCGGATGGGCGCGCATCCACTCGACACCGACGCCTCCCGCCCCCGCCCCGACATCCCACAGCAGCTCGCCCGGGGCGGGCGCCAGCCGGGACAGGATGACCGCGCGCACCTCGCTCCCGGTGAGCCGGCCGTCGTGCTCGAACACCTCGTCCGGGAGACCGGGAAGGCGGGGCAGGGGAACGGTCCCGGCCTCCGCACGGCACTCCACCGCGACGACGTTGAGAGCGTGGGTCACCGGCAGGGACCACTGGCCGGCCGTACCGGAGATCACGCGCTCCGCTGCGCCACCCAGCCGTTCCAGGACCGTCATCGCGCTCGCGCCGTAACCTCGGGCGGCGAGCAGCCCGGCGACCCTGGCCGGAGTGTGGCCGTCGGCGCTGAGGACCAGGAGGCGGCGGCCGTCGTGGACGGCGGGGTGCAGCACCTCGACCGGACGCGCGACGAGGCTGACCACCTCGATCCGGTCGACCGCCCAGCCGAGCCTGGCGCAGGCCAGGGAGACCGACGACGGGTGCGGCAGAACTCGGACCCGGTCGGCGCCGAGCAGCCGTACCAGGGTCGCGCCGATACCGTGGAACATGGGATCGCCGCTGGCCAGCACGCACACCCGGCGCCCCCGGTGGGAGGCGATCAGATGGGGCAGGGCGGGCAGCAGCGGGGAGGGCCAGACGACGCGCTCGGCGCCGGGCTCGGGGACAAGCTCCAACTGCCGGGCGCCCCCCATCAGGACCTCGGCGGCGTGCAGTTCGCGCTGTGCCTCCGGGGAGAGTCCGGCCCAGCCGTCGGCTCCGATGCCGACGACGGTGACGAGATCAGACATTGCCCAGCACCCGGGTGGGACGGATCTCGATCACGACGAGCGTGCACAGATGACGTTCCCGCCAGAAGGCGCGAAACTCCTCTTCGCAGTCCTTCAACACCCGCTCCTTCCCGACGCCGTTCTACCGCTCCACCGGGCGACATGCTAGCCCGGCGCCGGGGCCGGCCGCGGATCGCGCCGCCGGACCCGGCGCCGGTCAGCCGTGCGCCGGTCTGACCAGGTCCTCCTCGAAGGGGGGCGCCGAGTCGCCGGTGTGCCCGACCGCTCGCCGCCGCTCAGCTTCCCGGATTGAAGATGACGTCGTCGGGCGTGATCCGCACGGTGATGCGCTGCTCATCCGGCTTCCTGAAGGGATAGGACTCCACACCGAGATACTTGTGCGCCAAGCCGTCGATGACCTCGTCCGCGCCCTCCGGCTCCAACCGGGCCTTCCCCGAGACACTGACCAGGCGATAGGCGTTCTCGGGGTCCAGGACGCTCACCGACACGCGCGGATCCTCGCGCAGGTGGCGCTCCTTGGCCCGGCCCACAGCCGTGTTGAAGACGACATCGTCTCCGTCGACGTCGACCCACACGACCGTGCTGTGCAGCGAACCGTCCGGCCTGGCTGTGGTCACCCAGGCATGGATCGGCTGCTTAAGCAGATTCTTCGCGTCTTCGCTCAATTTTCCCACAGGGACCTCCAGGTCACGGACGATGCCTACAGGGCAATCGAACATCGTTCGCGTGTGATCGATTCCGCCTCCCCCGAGAAACCGTCGGCGGTTCGCGGAACCGGGCACGCGTCCCGCCGGTAGCCGGTCGGAAATCTCCACCGGCGACGTCTCCGGTGCGGAATCCACTTCGGCGACGATCCCCCGACAGCCCGCGCGTTCGGTCGCCGCCCCCCGTGCAGGCGGCATCCTGGTAGGCATGAGTTATCGCATATGCCTGGTGTGCATGGGAAATATCTGCCGTTCCCCGATGGCCGAGGTCGTACTGAGAAAGATCCTCGACGACCACGGCCTGGGAGACCGCGTCACGGTCGACAGCGCGGGCACCGGTGACTGGCACCGGGGCAGTCCGATGGACGCGCGGGCCGCCGAGATACTCGCCGACCACGGCTACGACGGCTCGCGGCATCGGGCCCGGCAGTTCCTGCGCGACTGGTACGGCCGGGTCGACCTGGTGCTGGCCATGGACACCGACAACCTGCGCGCCCTGCGCCGCCTCGCCCCGGACGGCGCGGACGTGCGCCTGTTCCGCTCCTTCGATCCCGCGGCCCCGGAAGGCTCCGAGGTGCCCGACCCCTACTACGGCGAGCAGGAGGGTTTCGCCGAGGTGCTGGAGATGGTCGAGGCCGCCAGTGAGGGCCTGGCCAAATATCTTGTGGCCACACTCAGGTGAGACTCCCCCGGCCGGCCCTTCATGATCGGTGCCGATGTTCGGTTCCCGTTCTGAGGGGCATCGGAGCCACCGCCTTTACAAAGTAAGCCACAGACCTGGCACCCGGAGGTCACACGTCCCTGCGGGCGAGCACGACGAAGACCGCGACGACCGCGAGGACGTACCAGGTGGAGCGGACCGTGCGGAGCAGCCACTCCGCGGCCAGTACATCGACAGCCGGCAGGCCACCCGGCCCCTGGCGCCGCGAAAGGCCGGTCATCGCCCGCCTGCCCGGTACTCGACGCTGGCACCGGTCGGCTCCATGTACGCCTCCTCCAGGGAGGCGCTGCGCGGGGTGACCTCGTGCACGGCGAGGCCGCCCCCCGCGGCCAGGTCACCGATCGCCGCGACGTCCAGTCCCCTGACGTCCAGTCCCCCGCCGGGCTCCGTCTCGACTGTCGCCCCGGCGGCCTCCAGTACGCCGGTGAGCTCGGCGCCCCGGGGGGAGCGCACCAGCGCCCCGGTCATGGCGGGCGGCCAGGTCTCCGACCGTGGTCTCGGTGACCAGCCTGCCACGTCCGATGATCACGAAGCGGTCGGCGGTGAGCTCCATCTCGCTCATCAGGTGGCTGGAGAGCAGCACGGTGCGTCCCTCGGCGGCCAGCGAGCGCATCAGATGGCGGATCCACCGCACACCTTCCGGGTCGAGCCCGTTGACCGGCTCGTCGAACATCAGCACGCCCGGGTCACCGAGCAGTGCCGCCGCTATCCCCAACCGCTGACGCATGCCGAGCGAGAAGCCGCCGACCTGCCTGCGGGCCACCCCTGCCAGGCCCACCTGCTCCAGGACGTCCATCACCCTGAAGATCCCGATCCTGTTGCCGCGCGCCAGGCAGCGCAGGTGGTTGAGGGCGCTGCGACCGCCGTGCACCACGTTCGCGTCGAGCAGCGCGCCGACCTCGTGCATCGGGTACCGCATCGTGGCGTAGCGGCGCCCGTTGACGAGCCCGTGGCCCGAGGTGGGGGCGTCCAGGCTGAGCAGGACACGCATGGTGGTCGACTTGCCCGCGCCGTTGGGGCCGAGGAAGCCGGTGACCAGACCCGGTTTCACCTGGAACGACAGCCCGTCCACCACGGCTTTCTCACCGTAGCGTTTGGTCAGCCTGATGACTTCGATCATGCCGTCGAGGCTCTCGTGAGGCGGGGCGCGTCCGCGTCGGGCCACGGCGGGCACTTCGCGCTCGCCCCCGGGTCCGACGGCGGCGGCCACGGCGCGGAAAGGCGGGCCCCGGGGATGACGTCCCCCGGGTGGAGGCGAACACCAGCGCTCCCGGCGAGATCGCAGGCCGACCCCGGGCGGGAAACGCCTCGGCGAACGACTCATCCGCGAGCAGCGGGCCGAGCGCCTCACGGATACGGATCGCCAGTGTCCCCTTGGGAAACGAAGCCCGCACCATCCGAGCGGTCAGCTCCGGTACACCCTGATCGGCCCGCGGCTCCAGCGACATCCGGACTCCTCCTCGATCGGCGAACAGAGCGATCGTGGCAGCCTCGACTGTCCGTCATCAGCGGTTTGCGGATTTCCCAACGGAGTCCTAAAGGACGGAGATTCCCGCCTGCCGCGTGGGCTTCGGGTGGGTTACTGCTTCGCCGCGCTGCGCCGGGACAAGTCCCGGTCTGTTGAGTCGGCACGGGGCGCGGTGCCGGTGTTGCTACCGGTCCGTTTCCCCGTGCCGCTCGCCGAAGGAGGCGCGGATTCGCCGCCTTCCGGCCGTCCGAGGTGATCGCGAAATGAGTGAGACCCAGGTCGATACCGATCTCGGAGTCCGTCTCGGGCAGCGGCTGGTGCGAGGTCTCGACGACGAACGATGCGAAGTATCGGCCCGCCGGGTCCTTGACCACCGTCACCGACGATGGATCGGACGGCAGTGATCGGGACCGGCGAACCGGAACGTCCCCGATCTTCGGCAGGCGGAGTTTCCCGCCCGGCGTGACTGCGAACCGGGCGTTCTTGGTGAACCGGATCGCTTGCCGGGAATCCTTCCGCGACCGGAACCGAGGTGCGGCAACCTTGCGCCCCTTTCGCTTCCCGGAGATCGAGGCGAAGAAGTTGCGATACGCGGTGTTCAGGTCCGCGAGCGCCTGCTGCAACACCACCGCCGACACCTCGCCCAACCACTCCCGGTCCGGTGTGGCCTTGGCCTGCGTGATGACCCGCTTGGACAGGTCCCCGTCCGAGATGTACGGCAAGCCCTGCTCGCGGGCTTCCTGCCGTGCGCGCAGCCCGTCGTTGAACGCGGATGAGGTTGATCGCGGAGGCGGTGAGTATGACACCGAGGTGGGTCTTGGCCAGGCCGATATAGCGGGATCGGCGCATACCCGCGCGGACTGCTTGGGAGATCGTTCCTTCGACTCCTGCCCGGATCTTGTAGCGCTCTTTCCAGGCGTCGGTGTGTTGTTCGTGCCGGGCGTGTTCCAGCGCCTCGTGCTGGTCGCGGGGGCGGACGGTGAGCCGGCGTAGCCCGATCGTGGCGGTGGTGCACTGTGAGCGCAGTGGACAGGGGCCGCAGTCACGGCTTCGAAAGCGATCTTGATGACCGGTGCGCCGCGGCTGAGCTCCTGCCGCCACCTGCTGCCGGTATGGCCCGCCGGGCAGGTTGCGTGCTGCCGGTCGAAGTCGACGGCGAAGGCGTCCATGCCGAACCCGCGCGGTCATCTCGGGAATCTCTGGCCAAGGCCGCGGCCGCATCGACACCACAGGCTCCTCTCCACCGCCCGGCCAGGGGGACCCGAGCAGAGACAGCACATCCTGGACCAGAAAACGATCAACGCGAAGAAGACACCCCGAATTAGACAACGGAGTCCTTCAGGCCGGAGCACTGGCCCGCATTCTGGTAGCCGATCCGTGCGGCCTCCGCGATCGCCAGCGCCTCGCGGCGGGTGGGAGCGGCGACGGGCTGGCCCGCGTAGCGGACGGTGTGGTCGGGCGGCAGCAGGTCGATGACGTGTGCGGTGTCGGCGGTCACCGAGGTGACGCGGGCATGTACCCGGCCGGAGCGACGTCGCCGTGCTCGGCGCGCCAGGCGTCGACGAAGGCCGCGGCCTCCACCACGAACCCCGGCGTGCAGTAGCCGCACTGCAGGCCGTCGTGGACCGCGAACGCCCGCTGGACGGGGTGGTCGAGGCCCTCCGCAGTGACGATCTCGCGTTCCTCCAGGACGGCGGCGGGCAGCAGACAACTCGCCTGGGGCGTGCCGCCCACCATGCCCGTGCAGGCGCCGCAGACTCCGGTGCGGCAGACGGCCTTGGCGCCGGTGAGGCCGAGCCCGTCGCGGACGACCAGGTGACGACGGCGCTCGGCATGGCGGGCGCCGGGGAGGGGCCGGTGCTCAAAGCCCAGGTGATGGCCCTGATCTCGACGGCCCATGGCCTCGCAGAACTCGCGGTGGCCGGGCAGTTCGCGCACAAGGGACTCGGGTACGAGGACATCGTCGACGTCCTCGTGGCCCCCCACGGAGGGTGACGGCCCAGATCCCGGACGCCTCCTGACGCCGCCGCGCTCAGCTGCGGACGGCGTCCTCGAAATCGCGGCGCGGGACGGCGCCGGGGGCGTGGCCCTCCCCCGGCGGCGACACCTCGGCGCGCTCGGCGGTCGCAGCCACGTTGCGCAGCATCCGACCGAAGATCAGGGTGTGCAAGGGGGTGACCGCCCACCAGTAAAGATGCCCGGCCAGGCCGCAGGGGTGGAAGATCGCCCGCTGGCCGTAGACGGTCTCGCCCCGATGTTCGAGCACTCGCAGCTCCAGCCAGGCGACACCGGGCAGGCGCATCTCCGCGCGCAGCCGCAGCAGACGTCCCCGCTCGACCTCCTCCACCCGCCAGAAGTCGACCGAGTCGCCCACCCGGAGCCGCCGGGGGTCGCGGCGCCCCCTGCGCAGCCCCACCCCGCCGGCCAGCCGGTCGAGAAAACCGCGCAGGCGCCAGGCGAGGGGCAGCGAGTACCAGCCCATCTCACCGCCGATCGCCTCGATGACGGTCCAGAGAGCCTCCGGGGAGGCGTCGAGGCGGCGGGCCCGCGCGTCGAGGTAGAGGCTGCCGCCCGCCCAGGCGGGGTCGGTGGGCAGCGGGTCGCTCGGCGCGCCCGGGGTGGAGGCCGAGGACCAGCGGGTGAGGACCTTGGCCTCCCTGACCCGCTGGAGGGCGAGCTCGATCGCCCTTCTCAGCCCGACCAGGCCGCCCGGCGGGTCCTCCACATAGCGGGCGATTTCGTGCTCGGCGCAGACCGCCTCGTTGCGCAGCGACTCCACCAGCGGGCGGGCCAGCCCGGCGGGAACCGGGGTGACCAGCCCCACCCAGTGGCTCGACAGGCCGGGGCTGAGCATCGGGACCGGGATGATCAGCCGGCGGGTCAGCCCGGCGACCTCGGCGTAGACCCGCATCATGTCGGCGTAGGTCAGCACGTCCGGACCACCGATGTCGAAGGGCCGGTTCACCTCCTCCTCGACATCGGCCCAGGCCACGAGGTAGCGCAGCACGTCGCGGATCGCGATGGGCTGCGTCCTGGTGCCGACCCACCGCGGCGTCGTCATCACGGGCAGCCGCTCGGTGAGGTAGCGGAGCATCTCGAAGGAGGCGGAGCCGGAACCGATGATGACCGCCGCCCGCAGCACCACAGCGGGCACCGGGGAGCGCAGGAAGATCTCCCCCACCTCGGCGCGGGAGCGCATGTGCGGCGAGAGCTTCTCGTCAGGGGCCAGGCCGCCGAGGTAGACGACCCGGCGGACCCTCGCGCGCTCGCACGCGGCGGCGAAGACGGTGGCCGCCTCGCGGTCGGCGGCGGCGAAGTCGCTCCCCCCGCCCATCGTGTGGATCAGATAGTAGACCACGTCGATGCCCTCGAGCGCCTCGTCCGCCCGCTCGGCGTCGGCCGCGTCCGCCTGGGCGACCTCGACCCGGGAGATCCACGGCTGGTCGCGCAGGCGGTGCGCCGAGCGCACCATGCAACGGACCTCGTGACCCGCGTCCAGCAACTCGGGAACGAGCCGCCCTCCGATGTATCCGGCCGCGCCGGTCACGAGACATCTCACTCGACCATCTTCGTACGACCCCACCCGGCGGTCGCGGCCGGGCCCGGCTCACCGCTTCCGGCTCACAGCCGCCGCCGCAGGTCCTCGCGGATTCCCAGCAGGATCTCGCGGGTGCGCGTGGCCGGTTCGGCCTCGATGCACAGGCGCTCCATGACCTCCAGGTAGCTGTCGACGTGGTCACGCTTCTCCAGGTAGACGGCGCTGGTCAGCTGCTCCAGGTAGACCACGTCGGGCAGGTCGGGCTGGGCGAACCGCAGGATGCTGAAGGGCCCCCCGGCCGCGGCGTGCCCGCCCACGCTGAAGGGCACGATCTGGACTGTCACTTTGGGCAGTTCGAGCGCCTCCAGAATGTGGTCGATCTGCTCGCACATCACCTGGATCCCGCCGAGCGGGCGGCGCAGCACGGCCTCGTCCAGCACGGCCCACAGGTAGGGCGGTGCGGAGCCGCGCAGCAGCCGCTGGCGCGCCATGCGCAGCCGCACCCGGCGATCCAGCTCCTGCGGGGAGGCGGAGGGGAAGCCCAGCTGCACCACGGCCCGCGCGTAACCCTCGCTCTGCAGCAGCCCCGGCACGAACTGGACCTCGTAGTTGCGGATGCCGCTGGCCGACTCCTCCAGACCCACGTACGTCTCGAACCAGCTGGGCAGCACGTCGTTGTAGTTGTGCCACCAGCCGGCGAGGTTGGCCTTCTCGACGAGGGACAGCAGCGGCTCCCGCTCGTTCTCGCTGGTCACGCCGTACAGGGTGAGCAGGTCGGCGACGTCCCTGATCCGGAAGCTGACCCTGCCGTGCTCCATGCGGCTGACCTTCGAGTGCGAGGCCCGGATGGCGCGCCCCGCATCCTCCAGGGTGATGCCCCGGTGCTCGCGCAGGCGGCGAAGCTGTGCTCCCAGGACGATCCGCAGCACCGTGGAACTGTCCCTCGGCACGGCCATGGGTGTTGGAACGACCGGCTGACCGTCGGCGTGAGGTGTGATCATCTACAGTCCTTTGGGCACGGAACGCGAGCCTGTTCCCACTTCCTTGTGGCGATCGCGACCTTTCACAGTACTCCGCTCGCCAAACCCGGACCATAGAGAATTTTAGTTTTCAACCATCCCCCGCCGACGGTCAGGTGATCAGGTCGTCGAACTCCCCGCCCTTCACCCCTCGGACGAAGGCGTCGGCCTCCCGGCGCGTGTAGATCAGCGCGGGCCCATCGGGATCGCGGGAGTTGCGCATCGCGACCCTGCCATCGGGGAGTTCCGCGAGCTCAACACAGTTGCCGCTGGGGTTGCTGAAGTGGCTCTTTCGCCAGACGATGCCGCCCATCAGGGCTGCCGACATGCCGTTGTACAGCTGGTTCATCCTCGCCTCTCACCGATTAGGGAGGGAAACAACAACACGAGCATAGAGCTTTTTGTGCAGATGCACGTGCATCTGTACTTGCCTATGCACATTACGGCGTGCAAGATGACTATACGGATCGCCCTTGCCGCACGATCGCCCACCCCCCAAGGTCGTCGATGACTGGTTGCCAGAGACACGAAGCCACACCCATCCGAGCTGAGATCGGAGGGTGGGAACGGTGGTTGTCGATGCTCGATCACCTACTGCCCCCGAGCGGCCTGCCCCCCTGGGCCGGCGGCGAGGGCCACGTCGACCGGCTGCAGATGGCCGTGCGTAGCTTTCGCCACGACCCGTACGCCGCGCGGACCGCCCGCGAGTTCACCGCCGGCGCCCTGCGCGCCTGGGAGCTCGAGCAACTGATCGACGACACCGGTGTCGTGGTCTCCGAACTCGTGACCAACGCCGTGCGTCACGGCACGCGGGGCGTCCCGCACTCCCGGGCCTGCCCCGAGGTCAAGGTGATCCTCTGCCACACCGAACGCTCGATGCTGTGCGCGGTCACCGACCCCAGCGACCAGGAGCCCTGCCTGCGCGAGCCCGACTACGAGGCGGAGAGCGGCCGGGGACTACAGGTGGTCGACGGCGTCAGCGAGATGTGGGGCTGGGCTCCCCTGGAGACCCGCGGCAAGGCGGTGTGGGCGGCCTTCGCCCTCCCGGGAAGAGGGAAACGCCACCTGGAGGCCTGCCACTGACCACGACGCGGTCCGTCACCGGCGAGACGGAGCCCAACCGGAGCGCAGACGGCCGGGTACCGAGAAGATGCCCCCAGAAGGATTATCCACCGGAAACACGGCACACCGCGGCCGGAAAGCCGATAATGTCCGCTGAAAACCGCACCGCCGGACGGAGGACATCATGGGGCCGCCACAGCCTGAACGCCTCAGGTTCGACCCCACGATCCCGAACGCGGGCCGGATCTCCAACTACTTTCTGGGCGGCAAGGACAACTTCGCCGCCGACCGCGACGCCGCACGGGTGGCACTCGAACTGGCCCCCGAACTCCCCGCCTTGTCGAGGGAGGGACGCAGGTTTCTCGGCCGCGTCGTGCGGTTTCTCGCCGAGACCGGCATACGCCAGTTCGTCGACATCGGCTGCGGCCTGCCGACCCAGGGCAGCGTGCACCAGATCCTGCATGGCATCGCTCCCGACGCGCGGGTCGTCTACGTCGACAACGACCCGATGGTCGTCGTCCACGCCCAGGCCCTCCTGAAGGAGGACAGCCGGGCCACGGTCATCGAAGCCGACGCCCGCGACCCGGAAGGCCTCCTGGCCCATCCCGACCTCACCGGCATGATCGACCTCGACCGGCCCGTGGCGTTCCTCCTCTTCTCGTTCCTGACCGACCTCCCGGACGACGCCGAGGCCGCGCAGGTCACGGCCACTCTGCGGAAGGCCATGGCCCCTGGCAGCCACATGGCCATCTCCCACGCGGTCTCGGACCTGTGTCCGGAAAGAACCGCGAAGCTCGCCGACCTCTATCAGGACCGCGGGTCGATCACCGGGCCCCGCCGCGCGAACCTACGGACCAGAGCCGAGGTCGAGCCTTTCCTCGACGGGTTGAAACCGGTCGAGCCGGGCCTCGTCTACATCACCCAGTGGCGACCGGAGGGCGAGGTGCCCCACCGGCCGGACTCCATCTGGGTCGTCGGCGGAGTGGGCCGCAAGGACGAATCCTGACCGTGTCGCCCGTTCCCCTGTCGGACGCGCAAAGAACGGCCGGGGAGCGGGCACGAGACGGCCACGGCTGAGGGGCGCCCCCCGTGAGCACCCCTCCTCCGGTCGGATCACGGCTCGGGCCGCCGGATCGCGACCACCACGATCACTCGGGCTTGAGCACCCCGTCGATGAGGTAGACGACGGCGTTGGAGGTCTGAATGTCGCCACAGACGACCTTGGCGTCGTTGACCGTGTAGTCCTCACCGGAACCCTTGACCTTCAGCGTGCCCCCCTCCATCGTGGTCAGTTCGCCCTCAGCGAGGTCCTGCGGAGTCTTCTTCCCCTCGACGACGTGGTGGCCCAGGAGCTTGGTCAGCTTCTCCTTGTCGCCCATGATCTTGTCGAGCTTCTCCTTCGGAATCTTGTCGAAGGCGGCGTTGGTGGGCGCGAACACCGTGATGTCCTTGGCGGAGTTGAGCTTCTCGGTCAGACCGGCCTGCTCGATCGCCTTGGACAGCGTGGACAGGTCGGGGCTGGAGGCGATGGCGGTGGCGACCGGCTGCGTCGCCATCTCGCTGGGGCTTCCCGCCCCGCTGGTGGGCAGGGACGCGCAGCCGGGGCCAAACGGCTCCGTCATCACGCCCGACGGCTCGGGCGACCCGCTCTCGCCGGGCATCATGGATTCCGTGGGTGCGGGGCTCTCCGTCGGCGGGCTGGGGGCCATGTCCGTCGGAACCGGCGTGGGAGAGGTGATGCGCGCGGGGGCGGCGACCGCCTGCGCTGCGGGAACGGCGGTCAGGGCGAGCACCGTCAGGGCCGATGCCAGAAGAGACTTCTGCTTCACGGTTATCTCCTTGATTGGACGGATGAGCCATCGGGGTCCGTCGGCCGGTTCCCGAGCCACTCATGTGCTGTATTGGAGATCAATTCCCTGAGATTTGGCGCTAAATGCCCCATTAGAAGACTCTTGACCACATATCTCCCGAGAAAGAGGGCCATTTTCCATCCGGCAGAGCGTTAATTCAGACGCGCCGTATCCCCGTACAGTGGGGGCATGAGCCCGAAGATCGCGACCAACGAGGTCGTCTCACGCGACCGGCTTCTGGATTTCCTCCGTGATCGCCACCGCGCGCTGGTCATCACGACGCGGCGCGACGGCAGGCCACAGGCATCCCCGGTGACCTGCGGCGTCGACGCCGAGGGCCGCATCGTGGTGTCCACCTACCCCGAGCGCGCCAAGGCCTCGAACGCCCGCCGTGACCCCCGGGTGAGCGTCGTGGTCCTGTCGGAGGACTTCGACGGCCCCTGGGTGCAGGTGGACTGCACGGCCGAGGTCCTGGACCTGCCCGACGCCCTCGAACCCCTGGTCGACTACTACCGGTCGATCTCCGGCGAGCACCCCGACTGGGACGAGTACCGTGCGGCCATGACCCGGCAGGGCAAGTCGCTGCTGCGCCTCACCCCCGAGCGCTGGGGCCCGATCGCCACGGGAGGCTTCCCCGCCCGGCTGGCCTGAGCATCACCTCGGGTCGGTACGGGCCCCTACCCCAGCTTCACGGTGATCTCTCCACCGAGCCGGAAACCGCCGGTCAGCTCAAGGTCGTCACCGCTCCAGAACCGGCCGGGGTCGTACCAGTTCGGCCTGCGGCCGCCGGGCAGGAGCCCCATGGCCTCGTAGGTGACCGCGACGACCTCGGCGCAGTAGGCGCTCTCCAGGGCGCTCTCCCCCGTACCCCGCTTGAAGATCTTGGGCACCCGCCCCTTCATCCAGCGACCGGCGAGCCTGGCCGTCGACGGGAACGGCGTGCCGTCCAGCCGGGCGACGGTGCGCAGGACGGCGTCCTCCATCTCTCGGGTGGTCTGCGGCTCCAGCTGCCTCAGCCAGCCGCGCTGGCCGTATCTGGTGGCCCAGACCGTGACCGCCTCCTGCAGGTCGTGCAACTGGACGCCGCGCTGGTGGGTCCCAGACCACAGGTCGGGCAGGGACCGGCCCAGCTCGGCGTGCCACATCATGGGGGGCATGTCGTCGATGACCACCGACATGCCGACGTGGTTCACGGGGCTGTTCGTCATGGTCTGGATGGCTCGATCGGGCACCGTTCGGCCGCGGAACAGCCACACGTCGCCGGTGCGGGTCAGGTTGACTGCCTCATCGAGGCTGATGCTCTTGCCGGACATTCCGCTAGCGTAGGCACATGCGATGGTGGAAGGTAATCGGTCTGGCAGGTGTCGCAGGTGTCGCGGCCACGGGGGTGGTGATCGCGCGAGCCCAGCGCCGCCGGCAGGCCTACACCCCCGATGAGATCCGCACCCGCCTCCGCGCCCGTCTGGAGGAGTCCTCCCAGGACGACCCCAAGGCCGTCGCCCCCGCCGACCAGGTCCCCTGACCGTTCGGCCGCGACCGTCCGGGAATCAGCCGAAACGGATCGCGGCCGGTGGACGGCCGGTGGGCTCATCGGTTCTCCTTGAGGACCAGGGCCGCGGCGCCGTACAGACCGGCGTCGCGTTCCAGACGGGTGCGCTCGACGTTCAGGCGGCGCAGGAAGCCGAGGCCCGCCTGTTTGGCGACCGCCTGGCGCAGCGGGGTGAGCAGGGTCTCGCCCGCCCCGGAAACGCCGCCTCCGATGACGACGTCGTCGATGTCGAAGAGCGCCGCCGTGCTGAGGATCGCCACGGCCAGCGCGTCGGCGGCTCGTTGGAAGGCCATCTGGGCGACGGCGACCCCCCGCGTGGCGTCGGCCGAGAGCGTGCGGGCGTCCGGGGGCATGCCGGGGTCGCCCCAGCCGTTGGCCAGCGCCCAGCGGACCATGCTGGGGCCGCTGGCGATCGTCTCCAGGCAGCCGATCGCTCCGCAGGGGCAGAGCTCGCCATCACGGTCCACGGAGATGTGCCCGATGTGCCCGGCGTTTCCTGTCGGTCCCAGGTACGGCACGCCGCCGAGAACCAGCCCGCCGCCCACTCCGGTGGAGACCACGATGCCCAGCAGTGCCCGGGAGCGCGAGCCGTGGCCGCCCCGCCACCACTCCCCCAGCGCCATGCACTGCGCGTCTCCGGCGAGCCTGACGGGGAGGCCGGGAAGGAGCTCGCTCACCGTGCCGACCAGCGGGAAGTCACGCCAGGAGGGGATGTTCACCGGGCTGACCGTGCCGGCGACGGCGTCAAGGGGGCCCGCGGAGCCGATGCCGACCCCGCTCAGCTCTCCGGCGCCGGTGCCGGTGCCGGCGTCCGCGCCGACACCTCGGACCAGTGAGACCAGCGAGACCAGCGTCGCCGCGGGGTCGTGGCCGACCGGCAGCTCCGCCCTGCGGACCATGGTGCCGTCCGGCCGGACCAGCGCGGCGGCGAACTTGGTGCCGCCGATGTCGATCGCGAGGGCGGTCACCGGCCGGCTCCGCCGGCGCGCCGGGGCACGGGGGGATGGCAGACGGCCACCGTGACCACCACGTGGCGCAAGGGGATCCTCCGCTGGTCAATGGAACAAAGGGTACGTTCCCCCGGCGATCGGGCAAACAGGCTGAAGGTATGACGGTATTGACAACGTTGTCAACGACACGCGGGAGTGCGGAGCCCCGGTCCGCCACAGGAGCCGGACAATTTGCGAAAACTGTCCGCTTCAAAGGTGGATACGGTTAGCTCAGGAGTGACGTGAGGAGACTGTGATGACGCACGAACGCGCGGGACAGCCCGCCGGACCGTCCGATCTGGTCGATGTGGCGCACCTGGTGACGTCCTACTACGCCCTGCACCCCGATCCGGGCGAAGTCGGCCAGCGAGTGGCGTTCGGGACATCGGGACACCGGGGCTCCTCGTTGAACGTCGCGTTCAACGAGGACCACATCCTCGCGACCAGCCAGGCCATCGTGGAGTACCGGGCCGCCCAGGGCGTCGACGGCCCGCTGTTCCTCGGTGCCGACAGCCACGCGCTGTCGGAACCGGCCCGGGTTTCCGCGCTGGAGGTCTTCGCGGCCAACGGGGTGACGGTAATGATCGACAGCCGGGACGGCTACACCCCGACACCGGCGGTCTCCCACGCGATCCTGACCCACAACCGGGCGCGTACCGCGGGACGCGCCGACGGCGTGGTGGTGACCCCCTCGCACAACCCACCCGGCGACGGCGGCTTCAAGTACAACCCGCCGCACGGCGGCCCGGCGGACACCGACGCCACCACGTGGATCCAAGACCGGGCCAACGCGCTGATCGCCGGAGGCATGAAAGAGGTCAGGCGACTCCCGTACACCAAGGCGCTGGCCGCCGACACGACCGGCCGTTACGACTTTCTCGGCCAATATGTGGACGACCTGCCCTCGGTGCTCGACCTTGACGCCATCCGGGAGGCGGGGGTGCGCATCGGCGCCGACCCGCTGGGCGGGGCAAGCGTCGCCTACTGGGGGGAGATCGCCGAACGGCACCGGCTGGACCTGACGGTCATCAACCCGCTGACCGATCCGACCTGGCGGTTCATGACGCTTGACTGGGACGGCAGGATCCGGATGGACTGCTCGTCGCCGTACGCGATGGCCTCGCTCATCGCCAACCGCGACGCCTTCGACGTCTCCACCGGCAACGACGCCGATGCCGACCGGCACGGCATCGTCACCCCCGACACCGGGCTGATGAACCCCAACCACTACCTCGCCGTGGCCATCTCCTACCTCTACTCCCACCGGCCCGGCTGGCCCGCGGACGCGGGGATCGGCAAGACACTGGTCAGCAGCCGGATGATCGACCTGGTGGCCGCGGATGAGGGCAGGCGGCTGATGGAGGTCCCCGTCGGGTTCAAGTGGTTCGTCCCGGGCCTGCTGGACGGCTCGCTGGGCTTCGGCGGCGAGGAGAGCGCCGGAGCATCGTTCCTGAGGCGCGACGGTGAGGTGTGGACCACCGACAAGGACGGCCTGATCCTGGCGCTGCTCGCCTCGGAGATCATCGCGACCACCGGCCGTTCGCCGAGCGAGCACTACGCCGACCTGGTGGCCAGGTTCGGCGACCCCGCCTACGCCCGCGTCGACGCCCCCGCGACCCGGCAGGAGAAGGCGGTGCTCGCCAGGCTCTCGGCCGAGCAGGTCACCGCCGGCACCCTCGCCGGGGAGACGATCACGCAGGTGCTCACCTCCGCCCCCGGCAACGGCGCCGCCATCGGCGGACTCAAGGTCTCCACCGAGAGCGCCTGGTTCGCCGCCCGGCCCTCGGGCACCGAGGACGTGTACAAGATCTACGCCGAATCCTTCAGGGGAACCGAGCACCTGGCACAGGTCCAGCGGGAGGCACGCGACCTGGTCTCGGCGTCTCTGCGCGGGCGGTGACGGGGTGGATCCGTCCGGTGCCCCCCGGGTGAACGCTTTGTAGATCGCCGGCAGCCGGGCCGCGCGCTCCTACGGTCCCCGCCCGCGGGGGCCTCGATCGCGCGGCCCGGCGCCCAGCCGCCAGCAGCGCAGGGCCACCCAGCACCCGGACCCGACGCCGATCAGCGCGGCCAGGGCGTACACCACGCCGATGGTCGTATCAGAGGTGTAGCCGTTGCCGGCGACGAGGACGGCCATGAGCAGCGCGGCCAGCAGCCCCGCACCCGCGCCTCCCACGACGCCGAGCGCCCCCGCTCCCAGCGCGCGCGACAGCCGGCCCCTGCTGCGGGGCACCGGCACCATGACGGTCATGATCCGGCCAACGACGAGGGCGGGGTCGTCGTCGATCCCGCCGGCGGCGAGCTGGACGGTCACCCCGCCCCGCTCCGGCTCGCTCAGGCAGATCCACTGGCGCTCGTCAAGGAAGACGGTGGCCCCGCCCGCACCGGGAACGATCAGCCACAGAAACGGCGTGCCTTCGGGAAACGCCCTGACGCCGTGGCGTGCCGTCGGGGCGTGCAGGTCGAGCGCGGCGCCGAGGGCTCGCAGCGCCACCTCCTGGCCGGATTTACCCACGGCGGCCTCCCTCCCCCATCCCTTCGTAACGCAAGGCGCGGCGGTCGCCCCGCTGCCCGCCTGGCCCAGGGGCCCGGCGGACAGCGGTCAGGTGGGGCTCTCGCGGGGGGACCTGCCATGGGGGCGGACCCCAGCGGGGGAACCGTCCACGACGGAGATGCCGCCGATCCCGCTCCCGCCATGAACCTCGGCAGCGCGGCACCGGCGAACCTCACGCTCCATCACACTCGGGGGCCTGCCCTCAGGCAGGGGCGACGAACACGATGGGGCATGTCGTTCGCGAAAGAACGGGCTATTTCTCCGTAAAGGGCGGCGAGGACGCTGGGCGAGAGGCCCAGCCCCGCGCTAGGGGGCCTCCTGGAAGGTGCGGGGAGCCGCCCGATCCGTTACCCGCTTGAGCTCGAAGAACGCCTCCTCGGTGGCGAGCACCTTGAACGCGTCCCAGAGCCGCCCGGCCCGCTCACCGACCGGGATCTCGCTGATGACCGGGCCGAACTGCCCGGCGTGCCCGTTCACCGAGATGGTCGGGACGCCGATCAGCGACTGGTTCCGCTTCCCGGCCGGCACCAGGGCGTGCGAGGCATGGATCGCGTCGTCCCAGGTGGCGTCGGTCCTCGCGGCGAGAAGCCCGGCGGGCAACCCGGCGTCGGCCAGCGCGGCGGCGATCACCGATGCCAGGCCCTCCATCGCGGCCCGCCAGTCGGTGAGGCCGCCGTCGGCGGCGCGGGACCGCTGGAACAGGCCGTCCTCTCCGTGATAGCGGATGCCGAGCGCGGTGTAGAGGTCACCGACGGCGACGTTCCCCACCGTCTCGCGCGCCGCCGCGAACACCCGGATGGTGCCCCGGCCGAGTTCGACGATCTCGCGGTACTCCTCGGCCATCTCCTGTTTCTCGTTGAGCACCGCCAGGCTCATCTCCCGCCAATTGATCGTGATGGGACGTACCTTGCCCACCTCCACGATCCAGCGGGAGGTGATCCAGGCCCAGGGGCAGCCGGGATCGAACCAGAAGTCGACCAGATCCTCGCTCACGGCGATCCTCTTTCCTCGGAAGTCCTCATCCCAGGATGGGACCTCAACCACGATGAAGGTCAAGAGCGAACACCACTCGGCGGCCGCCGGCGCCGACAGCGTGGATCTCGATCGAGAGAGTGATAAAAAGCTACTTTCATAGCAGTCACTGTGAAGAAAAGTACCATCAATGGGTAACCTGCTCTGAGACGCCCTTCTCCACCGACCTGTCCGAAGACGCCTCCCTCGACCGAGAAGGTGACCGCATGCCCCACCGCAGCCCCGACCTGGCCCGGCTGGCCATGACCGTCCTCCAGCCGGGCTTCGACGGCACCGAGCCTCCCGGCTGGCTGCGCCGCGCGCTCGGCGAGGAGGGCCTCGGCGGGACCGTGCTGTTCGCCCGCAACCTCGCAGGCCCCGCCCATACGGCCGATCTCGTCGCCCGGTTACGCGCGGAGAACCCCGCCGTGGTGGTCGCGGTGGACGAGGAGGGCGGGTCCGTCACCCGGCTGCAGGCCACGACGGGCAGTTCATGGCCGGGCAACCGGGCGCTGGGCGTGGGTGACGACGTCGAGCAGACCCGGCTGGTCGCCCAGGAGATCGGCCGTCTCCTCGCCGCGGCCGACATCACCCTCGACTACGCCCCGGTGGCGGACGTCAACGCCAACCCCGCCAACCCGGTGATCGGCGTCCGCTCCTTCGGGCCGGACCCAGAGCTGGTCTCCAGGCACACCGCGGCCTGGATCCTTGGACTCCAGGGCGCCGGGGTCGCCGCCTGCGCCAAGCACTTCCCCGGTCACGGCGACACCCACACCGACTCCCACCGGGCCCTGCCGACCGTGCACGCCTCCGCAGAGCTCCTCGCCGAGCGTGATCTGCCACCCTTCCGCGCCGCGGTGGCAGCCGGAGTACGGGCCGTCATGTGCGGGCACCTGCTGGTCCCCGCCCTCGACCCGGACAACCCCGCGACGCTGAGCCGACGGATCATGACCGGGCTGCTCCGCGAGGAGATGGGATTCGACGGCATGATCGTCACCGACGCCATCGAGATGCGCGCCGTCGCCGCTCTGCACCCGCCGGGGGAGATCGCGGTCCGTGCCCTGGCGGCGGGGGCCGACGCGATCTGCGCGGGCATCTCCTCCCCCGGCGGCGAGAACGTCCACGAGCTGCGCGACGCCATCGTGGACGCCGTACGGGAGGGCAGGCTCACCGAGGAGCGGCTGGCCGAAGCGGCCTCGCGCGTGCTGGCCCTGTCCCGCTGGTACGCCGCGAGCGGCGCCGCGGAGGCCCGAACGGCCCGGAACACCGCGCGGGCGTGGGGCGGGCATGACCCGGGAGACGAGGACCTCGGCCTGCGGACCGCCCGCGCGGCCATGCGCGTGGTCGGCACCCCACCCGTGCTCTCCGGACCACCGCTGGTCGTCGACATCGCCCCTCGGCTGAGCCAGGCGGTCGAGCCGGGCACGCCCACCGGCCTCATCGGCGCCTTCACCGAGCTGATGCCGGGCACCACCGGGCACATCGTCACCGTGGAGACACCCGAACCGCCCGAGCTGTCCGGCCCCGGCGACGAGGGACGCCCGCTGGTCCTGGTGGTACACGACGCCTGGCGCCACCCCTGGGTCAGGGATCTGCTGGCGCGGGCCACCGTACTACGCCCCGACGCCGTCGTGGTCGAGACCGGAATGCCCGGCGAGCCCACCGGAGCCGTGTACGTGACCACCAACGGCATCTCCCGGGCCTCGGCCCGCGCCGTCGCCCACTGGCTGACCGGCGGCCGGCGGCCGACGGGCTGACTCCTGACCCGAAAGGCACTCGTTGACCTCCTCCCCACGGCTGAGGCCGAGGGATTCCCACCCTCACGGGCCGGGCCTCCCGCCTCACCGGCAACCGCCCGCCCAGCCTGAGCCGGTCAGGCCCCACGCCACCTCCACAGGCGTTTCGTCTCTCCGCCGGCCCGACGGCGAAAGCAGCACACGCCATGTTTCGGTAGCTTGGTTGTCGCCACTGCCGAAAACCCCACAAAACCATTCGGCACCGCGCCGCCTTTCCTCCCCAGAACCAGAGCTCGGGGTCTCCACGCTCAAGGAGATTTGATGAACGTCCTCGACGGCCCCACCCCCGTGAACCTGGTGGCCACAGTGAGAGCCGTCCTGCCCTCGCTCACCCCCGCGGCCCAGGCCATCGCCCGCCTCATACTCGACGACCCCGGCATGGTGGCCCGCAGCACCATCACCGAGTTCAGCGCGGTCTCCGGGACGAGCGAGGCCACGATCGTGCGTACCGCCAGGGCCCTGGGCTTCGCCGGATACTCCCAGCTGCGCTTCGCGCTGGCCGCCGCGGTGGCCAGGGACCAGCCCGAGCGGCTGGTCCCCGGTGACCTCGGCCCCGACGATCCACTGACCGACGTGATCGCGAAGGTGGCCAGGGCCGAGGCGGAGGCGCTGGCCGACACCGCGGCGCAGCTCAACCCCGACCGGCTGGGCGCGGTGGTGGAGGCACTGATCGCGGCGCGCAAAATCGACGTCTACGGAGTCGGTGCCTCCGGGCTGGTGGCGGCCGACATGGCGCAGAAACTGATGCGGATCGGCCTGCCCGCCCACGCCTTCACCGACGCGCACCTGGCACTGACCAGCGCGGCACTGGTACGGGCGGACGACGTCGCGGTGGTGGTGAGCTGCACCGGTGAGACCCCCGACGTGCTCGCGCCCCTGCGCGTCGCGCAGCGGGCGGGTGCGACCACGGTGGCCATCACCAACAACCCCCGCTCCTCCCTGGCCGAGCTCACCGACCACGTCCTGGTCTCGGCCGGCAGGGAGACGGTCTTCCGCCCGGGGGCGCTGGCCAGCCGGATCAGCCAGCTTCTGATCGTCGACTGCATCTTCGTCGGCATCGCGCAGCGCACCTTCGAGGCCTCGGACGCCGCGCTGCGGGCCACCAGGGACGCCATCGACGGCTTCAGAACCGACCACCGCCGCCGGGGCAGGTAGGGGCCGCCCCTCCGCGGCGAGGGCGGAACGATCGCACGATCGGGGTCCGGCGTCCACGCGGGCTCAGGACACGCGGGCTCAGGACACGCGGGCTCAGGACAGGCGCAGGGCCTCGATGGCGACGGCGTTGCGCAGGTCGCGAATGCCCGCGCGGCCGCGCAGCGGGTGAACGTTGTTGGTCAGCAGGACGACGGCGAGGGCACGTCCTGGGTCGACGACGAGCGAGGTGCCGGTGAAGCCGGAGTGGCCGTAGGCGTCGGCGAGCGGGCCGACGATCGCGGGGTCGCCGATGCGCACGCCCAGGCCATGCCGGAAGTCCGTGCCCTCGACGCCGTGGTCGCGGGTGATCTCGGCGACCGTGGCGGGGCGCAGCATCGGCGCGCCCCCGGTACGCAGCGTCTCGGCGAAACGCAGGAGGTCGTCGGCGGTGGAGAAGATCCCCGCGTGCCCGGCGACCCCGCCCAGGCCGTGCGCGGTCTCGTCGTGGACCTCGCCGCGCACGCATCCGGGCCCCGGGCGCTCGGGCTTGTGCTCGGTGGCGACGATCCGGGGCAGCAGGGACGCGGCCGGACGGTAGCCGGTGTCGGACAGGCCCAGCGGGCCGGTGATCCGAGCGCGGGCGAGCTCGTCCAGGGGCGCCCGCCCGGCGATCTCCGCCACCCGGCCGGCCGTGATCAGCCCGACGTCGGAGTAGAGGTAACGCCCGCCCGCGGGGCCGATCGGCGACGTCGAGAGAATCCGCGCCATCCGCCTGGCGTGGACCTTGGGGCCGCTACCGGGGATTTCCTCGTGGGCCCTGCGGCCCGGTGGCAGGCCCGCGGTGTGGGTGAGCAGGTGCCTCAAAGTGACCTCGGGGGCGCCGCCGTAGCAGGCGGGCAGCCAGGCGGCGACAGGCTCGTCCAGGCCGAGGCGGCCCTCCTCGACCAGTGACAGGATGACGGCGGTCGTGAAGAGCTTGGTGACCGAGGCGAGATCGAAGATCGAGTCGCGCCGGGCGGGCGGCCGGTCGGCGGCGAGCTGCTCCGAGGCCGACGAGTAGCGCACGTTCTCCCCCACCGCCGCGGCGGCCACCGTGACACCGCCGACGGCGATCGCGGCCACCGCCGCCGAACAGACGCGCGGCACCGCCGCCCCCAGAATCCCGGCGAGCCCGGCCCCCTCTCGGCGAACGGACACCGCCGCAGATTTCATCGCCGTTCCGGGAACCTCGGCGAGCCTGCCCTCCTCCCCGGAAACAGACACCGCCGCGGACTCCACCGCCGGAGGGCGGTCAGGAGGGTCCACCGGAGGTTCAGGCACCCCGGACCCCCTCCAGTGCCGCCTCCAGACGGTCGCCGTGCCGCTCCAGCAGGACCCGCGCGCCGTCGGCGTCGAGGCCGTGCTCGATCATCAGCACCGCGACCTTCACGTGCCACTCGGCCGCCTCCAGCGCGGAGCGGGAGGCCGGCAGGGCGGCCCCGGTGATGTCGCTGACCATCCGGGCCGCCCGGTCGGCCAGTTTGGAGTTCATCGCCGACACTTCGATCATGGTGTTGCCGTAGGTACGGCCCAGCCTGACCATCGCGATCGTGGAGATCATGTTGAGGACCAGCTTCTGCGCGGTCCCCGCCTTGAGCCTGGTGGAGCCGGTAACCACCTCCGGGCCGACGACCACCTCGATGGGGTGCAGCGCGGCCGCCGACAGCGGGGTCGCGGCGTTGCACGACAGTCCCACGGTCAGCGCGCCGCGGCGGCTCGCCTCGGCGAGGGCGCCGAGCACGAAGGGCGCACGGCCGCTGGCGGAGACGCCCACCACCGAGTCGAGCGCGCCCACCTCCCTCTCCCCGAGGGCGGTCGCTCCCTCCTGCCGGTCGTCCTCGGCACCCTCGACGGAACGGGTCAGCGCGGGAGGACCTCCCGCGATGACGCCCTGCACGAGTTCGGGATCGGTGCCGAAGGTCGGCGGGCACTCGGAGGCGTCCAGCACCGCCAGCCGGCCCGACGTCCCCGCGCCCACGTAGAACAGGCGGCCGCCCGCCTTCATCCGGGCGGCGATCGCGTCGATCGCGGCCGAGATCTCCGGGATCGACGCGGCCACCGCCGCGGGCACCGTGGCGTCCGCGGCGTTCATCAACCGGGCCACCTGCTCGGTTGGGAGCAGGTCGATCCGGTTGTAGCGAGGATCGCTCTGTTCGGTGGAAAGCGTGGGAAGCGAATCACTCATGGCGTCCAATGTCATTGGAGTTCCTGTCTCGCTATCGTCAAGTAGCTGATCTTTTGACAATGAGGGCGTTGTAGGCTTATGTCCGGCTTGAGCGAGACTCATCGGGCCGCACCAGCGGGCGGGGGCCGTCACCGCAGGTCACGGCGGTAGAGCCAGAAGACCCGCTCGGCGTGCGCACCGGCCGCCCGGGCGTAGAAGTGCAGCGGCCCCACCCAGCCGATCTGGGTGCTCGACATGCCCGCGGCCCGCTGCTCGGCGAGGCAGCGGCGCAGGAGCACGCGGCCGACGCCCAGGCCCCGCGCGGCCGGCGCGGTGCCCATCGGGCCGAACCAGGTGGGCCTGGCACCCCACGCCGCGAAGCCGAGGATCTCCCCTTCCCTGACGGCGTAGTGGCAGCCGACGGCCTGCTCCGCCTCCCACGCCCAGTTACCGTTCCACCGCTCCCCGACGAAGGCCGACAGTGCGGCACGGTCCCCGGGGGCGGCGGCGTGCACGGTGACCCCCAAGCCCGCCAGCCGCGCGATGTCGGCGTCGACGGACAGGTCGCCGGTGAGGTCGGCGGTCATGTTCCAGGCGACGTCGTAACGCTCGTAGCCGAGACTCTCCGCCAGGCAGGCCGCCTCGGTGTAGCGCACGTCGATGCCGGGCCAGGCGTAGGCGGGCGGGTTGCCCGCGAGGCGGACCTCCGTCGCCCCCTGGCCGCGCAGCCAGTCCTCGGCCGCGGCGAGCAGTGCCCGGCCGAGCCCCGCCCCCCGGGCCTCGGGACACACGGCGAACAGGTCGACGTGGCCCGCGTGCGGGTCGCGCGCCGACATGGAGGCGAACACCACACCGTCGAGGTCGCCTGTCACCAGCGCCGTCCAGCACCGGTACTCGGGCGGCGCGGCCAGCCTGGCCACCAGGCTCGCCGCCTCCCCGGTGTCCAGGGTGAGCGCGGCCCCGGCGATCCCGGCGAGCGCCGCCGCGTCGGCCGCGACGGCCTCGCGGATCCCGGACACCTCATGCGTCCCTGGCCCGTTCCCCAGCGGGTTCACGACCGGCCTACCGGCATGGCGACGACGTTGCGGGGGATGGGATGGAAGCAGGCATGCTCCTGGGGCGTGTCCCCGCCGTGACCGAGCACCGGATGCTCGGACTCGCAACGACCGGTGCGGAAGGGGCAGCGGCGGGCGAACAGGCAGCCCGCGTCGTGGCGGCTCTCGTCGAGCGCCGCTGCCGGCGTCACCGGCTGCTCGCCGGGCCGCTCCAAGCCGTGCAGCACCGGGATGGCCGACAGCAGCGACTGGGTGTACGGGTGCACGGGGCCGGAGATGATCGTCTCGACATGGCCGCGCTCGACGACCTGCCCCCGGTAGATGACGTACAGCTCACCGTCGTCGCCGATGTAGCGGGCGGTCGCCACGTCGTGGGTGATGAACAGCACGCTCACCCCGAGTCTCTCGCGCAGGTCCTTGAGCAGGGCCAGGATGCCGAGCCGCAGCGATACGTCGATCATGGAGACGGCCTCGTCCGCGACGAGCATCTCGGGATCGACGGTGAGGGCGCGGGCGATGACGAGCCGCTGGCGCATGCCGCCGGAGAGCTGGTGGGGGTAGCGGGGAAGCACGTAGTCGGGGTCGAGCCCGACCAGTTCCAGCAACTCCCTGGCGCGCCCGTCCGCCCATGACCGTGAACGGCCGGTCTGCCCTGCCCGCAGCGACAGCGGCGCGTCCAGCGTCTGGTGCACGGTGCGGGTCGGGTTGAGCGCCGAGTAGGGGTCCTGGTGGATGAGCTGGATGCGGCGGAAGTACGGCTCGCGCTGCCGCGGGCGCAGCGACGACATGGGCGTGCCGTCAATGGTGATCTCTCCGGAGTCGTGACTCTCCAGCCCGGCGATGATCCGTCCGAGCGTCGTCTTGCCGCAGCCGGACTCACCGATGAACGACGCCGCCCCGCCCTTCGGGATGGCGAAGTCGACGCCGCGCAGCGCCTTCACCTCCCGTCCGGCGAGCACACCGCCTCGCTGTTTGAAGGTCTTTGTGATTCTCTGCCCGGTGATCACGCCTTCTCCCCCCTCGTGCCCGCGTCGCCGGCGGCGACGGCGTGGCAGGCCACGATCCGCTCGCCGCGCGAGACGGCGGGCGGCTCCTCGGTCTCGCAGATGTCCATGCGCAGGTCGCAGCGCTCCCTGAAGACGCATCCCCTGGGGGGAACGGTCCCAAGCGTCGGCGGGCGGCCGGGCAGCGCCCTGGCCTCCCCGATGTCGCCGACCAGACGCGGGATGGCCCGGATCAGGCCCTGGGTGTAGGGGTGGCGGGGCGCGCCGAGCACCTCGATGGTCGGTCCCTGCTCCACCACCCGGCCGCCGTACACGACGACCAGCCGGTCCGCGACCTCGGCCGCCACGCCGAGGTCGTGGGTGATGATGAACGTGGTGAGCCCGCGCTCCTCGTGGACCTCCCGGATGATCCGCAGGATCGTGGCCTGGGTGATCATGTCGAGCGCGGTGGTGGGCTCGTCCAGCACGACGAGGTGGGCGTTGAGCACCAGCGCGAGCATGATGCCGACCCGCTGGCGCATCCCGCCCGACAGCTCGTGCTGGTGGGAGTCGAGCACTCGCGCGCCGTCCATGCCCATCCGGCCGAGCAGGTCCTTGGCATCCCTGACCAGCGCTCGCAGGTCCCGGATCTCATGTGAGCGTCCCAGGTCAAGCAGTTGCTTGCCGACGGTCTTGAGCGGGTTGAGGGAGTTCTGGGCGGCCTGGAAGACATATCCGATGTGCCGGCCCCTCGCCCTGCGCAGGTCGTCGCCCCGCAACCCGGTGACGTCGCCGAGGCCGTCTATCTCCACGCTGCCCGACCTGATCCTGCCGGGCGGCTGGACCGCGTTGAGCAGCGACAACGCCAGGGTGGACTTGCCGGACCCGGACTCGCCGACCACCCCGGTGATCGTCCCGGGCAGTAGCTCCAGGTCGATCCCGGACACGGCGGGCAGTTCCCCCGCCCCCGTCCGGTAGACGACGGACAGGTCCCTGATCCGCACTCCCGGCGGCCCGCTCGTCTCCACGTCACGGGTGCCCGCGGCTCCGCCGGTGTTCCGGGCGACCTCGACGCTCCGGTCGCTCCGGACGCCCACGGCGGCGGACAGCCGCTCGCCCGGTGTCATGGACACCTTCTCAGCAGGTACGAACATCGGTCACTCCTCCCGCAGCCGGGGGTTGAAGATCTCGTCCATGGCGTCGACGACGAGGACGATGCCCAGGGTGAGCAGCAGGATCGCCAGCAGTGGCGCCAGCATGTACGGCAGCGCGGTGGTCGTCGTCAGCGCGCCGCCGCCGAACACCGCGAGGTTGAGCATGACCCCCCAGTTGTTGGCGTCGAACGGCAGGACCCCCAGGAAGAACAGACCCACCTGCGCGTACACCGCGCCGGTCACCGCGATGAGCGTGTTCATCGCGATGAAGGGGGCCATGCTGGGCAGCAACTCCCTGCCGATGATGTGCCTGGTGGACAGGCCGAGCCCTCTGGCCGCCTCGACGAAGCCGCGCTCGCGCAGCGAGAGGGTCTGCGCCCGTACGGCGCGTGCCACCCCGCCCCAGCCGAGGAACCCGAGCACCAGCCCCATCTCGATCGCGCTGGTGAACTTCCAGATCGTCGACAGGACCAGCAGCAGCGGGAGTGCGGGGATGGTCAGCTTCATGTCGGTGATCCGCATGAGCACGGCGTCCCAGCGTCCGCGCCTGAACCCGGCGAACAGTCCGATGGCGGTGCCCAGGGCGACCGTGATGACCGCGGTGACCAGGGCGGTCAGCAGGACGTACCGTGCCCCGGTGATCACCAGGGCGAGCACGTCCGTGCCCTCGAAGTCGGTGCCGAAGGGGTGCGCCCAGCTGGGCGCGGCATAGAGCGCGTTGTCGTCGCGCGGCAGCCGCTCGGGGTAGAGCAGCGGCCCGAAGAGGCCCATGAACGTGAACACGCCCAGGATGACCACACCCATCATCCGGCTGGGCTTGCGCCGCAGTGCCCGCCAGACGCCGCGCCGGAAGTTACGTCGCAGCGTCGCGCGGGTGTTGCCCCCGGCGATGGTCGGGGCGGTCATGCGATCTCCCCCACCGGCCGCCCGCCCGGGAGGCGGTGCCTGTCGGCTGTCGTGATTCGCCCGTTCATGAAGCCTCCTGTCCGGAGCGGACCCGTGGGTCGATCGCGGTGTAGAGCATGTCGGCCACGATGTTGGCGATGACGATCGCCACTGTGATCAGCAGGAAGGCCCCGCCCATCAACGTGTAGTCGCGGTCGGTGATGCTGTTGAGCAGCAGCAGACCCAGCCCCGGGTAGGTGAAGATCCGCTCGATGAAGATCGCGCCGCCGAACAGCAGGCCCAGCGAGAGCGCCAGGATGGTGAAGAGCGGCAGGATCGCGTTGCGTGCCACGTAGCGGAAGATGAAGCCTCGCTTCAAACCACGCAGCTCGGCGGCGAGGATGAAGTCGTCGCCCAGCACGGTGACCACGCTCGACTTCATCGCCAGGATCCAGCCCCCGTAGCCGGCCAGCGCGTAGGTCAGCACCGGCATCGTGGCGTACTGGATCAGCGAGCCGACATAGGCGGCGTTGAGACCCGGCTCCAGCGTGACGTCGGCCGTGCCTCCGGTGGGGAAGATCGGCAGCAGGGTCGTGAAGACCGCGCTCAGCAGCAGCGCGAGGACGTACTGCGGCAGGCCGTGCAGGAGCGAGCCGGAGACGGCCAGGACGTCCCCCAGCTTGCTGGAGCGCTTGATCGCCGCGTATACGCCCATGATGATGCCGACCGCGAAGCTGAGCAGGGTGCCGACGAGGACCGGCAGGATCGTCCACGTGGCCGCCGAGGCAAGCAGTGTGGTGACCCCCGTGCCGGGGACGCTCAGCGACTGGCCGAGGTCGAGCCGGAGCAGTCCCTTCATGTAGTCGACGTACTGCTCCCACATCGTGCCCTTGGGCATGAAGCCGTACAGCACGGCGGTGGCGCGCTCGGCCTGGTCGGGCGACATGCCCTGCTCGACCAGCTTCTCGTAGCGGGCCCGCATGGGGTCGCCGGGAATGTTTCTGATGATCACGAAGCTGATCGTGGTGACCACCAGGATCATGACGAACCCTCGGGCGAGATGGCCCGCGAGGCGGCGTGCGATGACCGTCATATGTCGCTACTTCCTCTTGACCATGCCGAGTTGGAGCCAGACTCCCGCGGTGAGGCGCAGCGCTTCGCTGTCGTCACCGGGGAATCCACTGAAGCGCGTGGTGTTCACCACCTGCGTGTTGACGTAGTCCCACAGCTGGATCACCGGAAGGTCCTGGTTGGCGGCCCTGGCCAGGGTTGAGACGATCTTCCTCTGCTCCGCCTCCGGCGCGGAGTTCAGCTTGACCGTCAGCTCTCCGGGGTTGATCCTGCCCTCGCCCGCGAGGTCGACGGTCTCGGCACCACCCATCCAGTTGCCCTTGGTACCGGGGGCGACGTGCGTGAGTTTGCCGCCGAAGAGCTGCCAGCCGTTCTGGGCTCCGTACAGGCGCTGGTAGATGTTGTACGGGGCGGGCCCGAGCGCCACCAGCCAGAACCCGAGGTCGTACTTGCCCGCCGCCATCTCCTCCAGGTAGAGCGGGTAGTCGGCGGTGGTGACGACCTCGGCGTCGATGCCGGCGTCGTTGAGCTGGCTGGTGACGGCCTTCGCGCCGGCCAGCCAGTCGGAGAAGGACGCGGGCACGTTGATGGTCATCTTCCACGGGCTGCCGTCCGGCATCGTCCACCTGCCGTCCTTCTTCTTCATGCCCGCGGTCCGCAGCTCCCGCTCGGCCCTGGCGGGGTCGGTCCGGTACGGCTCCAGTGCGGCGAAGCCGTCACCCAGCCACGCCTTCGCGGCCTCCTGGTGCAGGCCCGAGGTGGTGACCGAGGCCGTGCCGCCCTCGGGGGAGGCGACCTTGGTGACCTGCTCGCGGTCGATCAGGTAGGCCAGCGCCCGGCGGACGTGCACGTTGTCGTATGGCTTCTTGGACTGGTTGAACGCCAGCGCCTCGCTGACCGGCGAGTAGCCCCTGACCACGGCGTTGCCCGGGGTCTGGATGATGCGCCTCATCACCCCGGCCGGGACCGCGGTGAACGGCGCGCTGTCCAGCCTGCCGGCTACCAGGTAGTTCCAGACCTGCTCGTTGCCCGTGTAGTTGAGGATGCGCACCTGGTCGGCGGCGACGTTGGCCGCGTTGTGGAAGTGCCTGTTCTTGACCAGCAACGCCTCGCCCGGGTTGACGCGCTTCAGGACGAACGGTCCTGCGGAGACGTCCTGGGCCGGAGCGAAGGAGATGACCTTCTCCGCGAGGCTGGTGATCCCGGCCCGTGCCGCCTCGGCCCCGGGGGCGTCGCTCTGCGCGACCTTCAGCCTCTCCCAGAAGTCGGCGGGCAGCACGCCGCCCCAGATGTGCTTGGGGACGATGACGGTCTCCATGACACCGCGGACGAAGGTGGAGCTCGGGTTCTCCGCCGTCTGGGTGATCTTGATCGTCCTGTCGTCCACGATCTTGATGTCGGAGGCCGCACCGGCCGCGGACGGGTCGAGGGCATAGGCGGTGCCGCCCTGGGTGTAGGCCAGGCCGATGGAGAACTTCACGTCCTCCGCGGTGATCGGCCTGCCGTCGGACCACTTCCCGTCCGGGTGGAGCCTGATGGTGATCGAGGACCGGTCCGGGGCGATCTGCCAGCTCTTCGCGACGCCCGGGTAGAACCGGTCCGGGTCCGTCAGGTGGTTCTTGGTCCACCCGAGCCACTCGGCGTTGTACCCGCGGAAGGCGTTGCCCTTGGGGTTGTACGGGTTGATCGGCGCGTTCGCGTCGATGCCCGGCTTGAGCGCGTCGATCGTGGTGAAGACGCCGCCCCCCACCGAGGCGGAGCTGTCGGCGCCGTTCGCGCCGCCGCAGGCCGCGGTGACGGCGGCGAGGCAGAGGGAGGCAGCTGCCGCTACTAGTCGCTTCATGAACGCTCCGTGGGGTGTTCTCCGAGGTCAGGGCATCTATGTGGGGGTATCCGGTGTTGTCCGGACCTTACGTTCACCTTGACGGTTGCGTCAATAAACTCCACTTCTATGGAACATTTTGTAGCTTTCCTTCATTCCCCGTTTACCCTTCGGGGCGCCGTCCCCGCGAGCCGGACGATCACTCCTTCGCCGGGGGACGCCTGCCCCGGCGAAGGAACGGGGGACGACGTAAGCCCGGAGGCGCCGAAGAACCGGACACCCGCGCCACCCGGGCAGGCGGCAGGCGGCAGGCGGCAGGCGGCAGGCGGCAGGCGGCAGGCGGCAGGCGGCAGGCGGCAGGCGGCAGGCGGCAGGCGGCAGGCGGCAGGATCATGGCACTCGTCCCACTCCGTAGGAACCTGAGGAGTGGGACGACTTCAGCGAGTCCGAGCTGAGCTACGGGTGGCTCGCCGGGGCGGCCTGGACATCTCCCGCGGCGAGGCTCCCGAGCCCCGCCGGGTCGAACTCTCCACCGACCTCGTCGTCCGCGAGAGCTCCGCTCCCCCGCCGAGTCTCACCGGCGGCCCGCTGTGGTCGCCTCCGGAGCACCCCCACGGGAGCCCCCTGACGTCACCTCTGCTTCACACCGATTACGACGCGCCCCTAACCCCTCCAACTCCTGCGGCGAATTACCGCGATATTTCATGCAATCTCGCGATGACGCTTTTCTACCATTACCTTTTCCCATATGGTGGCTCTGCCCCGGAAAGCCCCTGAAAAATAAACCCTTACATCCGGTATGTGGCCACCAGTGACAGGGGAGAAGCCATGGCCGCTTCACGATGGAGAATCACTCGCCTCACACTCGTCTCGCTGCTCATCGGCGTTCTGATCGCGGGCCTCACCGGGACCACGACCGCCGCGACGAGCGGGAACGCCCCAGTGAGCGCCTCCGCCGCGAGAAACCTCGACGACATCAACCAGGACATTCGCAGCGCCCAGTACGTCGTCAATCGTTTCTGGGCCACACACTGGTCCGACTTCTTCCCCGGCTGGTATTCACCCCCGCGTGTTCTCGGCGGGTACGACGGCGCGCGGAGCAGTGTGCCGAGATGCCAGGGGTCTCCCCTTCCCGATGACAACGCCCTGTACTGCTGGCCGCCCTACGACTTCATCGCGTGGGACGTCGACCTGATGCGAATGGGATATCGGCAGGGGGACGCCTGGGTCTATCTGATCATCGCGCACGAATGGGGCCACGCCGTCCAGGCCCGCATTCCACGGAGGCTGCTGTCACGGCAACTCGAACTCCAGGCCGACTGCCTCGCCGGGGCGACCCTTTTCGGAGCCGCCGAGGACGGCATCCTGTTCTTCGAGACCGGCGACACCCAGGAGATCGCGGCGGCGCTGCGGCAGCACGCCGACGACACCCCCTGGACCGACGTGAGCGACCACGGCAACGCCTCCCAGCGCCTGAGCGCCTTCAACCGGGGCGCGCGCCGGGGCGTGGGGGGATGCTTCACCTGACGGGAGGCTCTCCCGAGACCTCGGCCACCCTCGCGAATCCGCCCGTTCGCGTACACCCGTTCGTGTAGGCCCGTTCGTGTAGGCCCGGCCCGCGCGCAGAGCTCGGCGGTGATCGTGTCGGCGTCGCCGGGGTAGAACTGTTCGGTTGGGCCCCGGAGCAGGCCGAGTTCCTCAGCGATCGGCGAGTGGAGGCCGTGCACCTCGTGGGGGCCGGGGCCTCCGGTGAGACACTGTGCCGGCTCATCGCCGACTTCGCCGGACGGCCCGTGCCGGTCGGCCCCGTGGAGGCGACCGCCGTGGGAAACCTGCTCGTCCAGGCCACGGCCGACGGCCGCATCGGCTCCCTTTCGAGATCGGCATCCGCGGCGGGTGACCAGGCGCCCTGGCCGAGCAGGTGCCGGTACCGGTACCGGCGTTGCACGCGCTGCCGGACGCGGTCGACGCGGTGGCCGGAGCCATGGTCGAGCCCGGCGGCAAGGCGTTCCGTCAGTCCACCGCGAACCGGCCATCGCGAACAAAATATGATCTTTCCAGATCTGGACGTGTATCGTCATAATGTGTCGTTTTATGCCTGCTACAGCCCTCTTGTCCGGCCGGGAAACGGGGCAGCAGCCGATCCGGCGGCCGACTGGGCGCGCAGCGGCGTCGTCGCGCTGACCGGCCGCGAGAGCGGCCCCGTGCTGGTGCCGCCGGGCCGTGCCGCCACCGTGGCGCGGGAGCTGGCCGGCCGTTTCACCGAGTTCACCGGAGTGCGGCTGGACGGCGCCCGGTTGCTGTCGGAGCGCGCCGCCTTCACCGGCCACCGGCGAGGTGGAACCGTGTCGGCCGGAGGCGCGTGCCGGCTGCTGCGCACCGCCGACGGCTGGGCGGCGGTCTCCTGCGCCCGCCCCGATGACCCGGCGTTGCTGGGAGCGCTGGTCTGCGCGGAGGTGGGCGACGACCCGTGGCCGGCGGTCACCGGCTGGCTGCGTGAGCACACCGGTGCCGAGCTCGCCGAGCGGGCCGCGCTCCTCGGCGTCGCCGCCGGCCCGCTCCTGCATCGGGCCGTTCCCCCCATCCCGCTCACCCCGCCCGAACCGGCGGCGCCCCGGCAGCCGGACGGTCTGCTGGTCGTGGACTTCAGCGCGCTGTGGGCGGGTCCGCTCTGCGCCCACCTTCTCGGTCTGGCCGGCGCCCGGGTCGTCAAGGTGGAGACCCCGTGGCGCCCGGACGGTGCCCGAGGCGGGAACGGCGCGTTCTACCGGCTGCTGCACGCCGGACACCGCTCCGTCGTTCTCGATCCCCGCACCCCCGCCGGGCGGCATGCCATGGCCGCCCTGGTCGACGCCGCCGACATCGTCATCGAGGCGTCCCGGCCCCGCGCGCTGGCCGGTTTCGGGCTCGACGCCGAGGCCGCGATCGCCGCCGGTACCGTCTGGATCTCGATCACCGCATACGGGCGCGGAAGCGACCGGGTCGGATTCGGCGACGATGTCGCCGCGGCGAGCGGCCTGGTCGCCCGTGACGCCGACGGGATCCCGCTGTTCTGCGGCGACGCGATCGCCGACCCACTCACCGGCCTGACCGCCGCCGTCCTCGCCGCGACGGCGCCGCCGGACGGCACGGGCGCGCTGTGGGACGTCTCCATGTCCGACGTGGTCGCCGCCACGCTGGATCCCGCCGCAGAAACGCCACCGAGCTCGGTGGCCGCCCGGTCGCGGAACGGCGGGTGGGTCGTCGACGCCCGCTCCGGGCCGGTCGACGTCGCCGTCCCCCGGCGGCGGGCGGCGCCCGGGATCGCGCCCCGGAGCGGGGAGCACACCGCCGGGGTGCTGCGCGAGCTGGGCATCGTGTCCCCGTGACCGGCCTGCTGCTGCACGACGCCGAGCTCGGCGGGCGTACCGGGGTCGACGTCCGCGTCGAAGGCCGCCAGGTCGTCGAGGTGGGCACCGCCCTCGGCCGCCGGCCCAAAGAGGCCTGGTACGACTGCCGGGGCGGCGCGCTGCTGCCCGGGCTCTGCGACCACCACCTGCACCTGCACGCGCTCGCCGCCTGGAGCACCTCGGTGCGCTGCGGCCCTCCCGAGGTGACCGGTCCCGCCGCGCTGGCCGCCGCGCTGGCCGCCGCCGTCCCTGACGGGCACGGGTGGATCCGTGGCGTCGGGTACGCGGAGACGGTCGCCGGCGACCTGGACGCCACCGCGCTGGACCGCCTCCGTTCCGACCGCCCGGTCCGCGTCCAGCATCGCAGCGGCGCGCTGTGGACCCTCAACACCGCGGCCATCACCGCGACCGGCCTGGCCGGGGCCGATCACCCGGGTGTGGAGCGGGACGGCCGGGGCTCCCCCACCGGACGGCTCTGGCGCGCCGACGGCTGGCTGCGGTCCCGGCTGCCGCCCGCCGGTCCCCCCGACCTCGCCCCGATCGGCGCCGCCCTCACCCGCTTCGGCATCACCGCCGTCACCGACGCCACCCCCGATCTCGACGCCGGCGCCGTCACGGCGATCACCGAGGCCATGCGTGGCGGGGCGCTGCCCCAGCGCGTCCACCTGCTCGGTGCCCCGCTGGACACCCCGGCCGGGCGGGAGGGTGACCCCACGGGGCCACCGTGCCCGGCCGTCGGGCCGTACAAGATCGTGATCGCCGATTCCGGGCTGCCCGCACTCGACGAGCTCACCGGCCGAATCCGGGCCGCGCACGCCGCCGGGCGCCCGGTCGCCGTGCACTGCGTCACCCGCGAGGCGCTGGTCCTGCTACTGGTCGCGCTGGACGACGCCGGCCCCCTGCCCGGTGACCGGGTCGAGCACGCCGCGCTCGTACCGGCCGAACTCCTCCCGGAGATGGCGCGCCTCGGCCTGCGTGTCGTCACCCAGCCGGGCTTCCTCGCGCACCGGGGCGACGACTTCCTGCGGGATCTCCCCGAGCAGGACCACCACGACCTGTACCGTTGCGCCGCGTTCGTCCGGGCGGGCGTGCCCGTCGCGCTGTCCAGCGACGCCCCCTACGGCCCGCTCGACCCCTGGACCGTCATCGGCGCGGCGACCCGGCGGCACACCCCGTCCGGGCGGGTCGCCGGTCCGGGTGAGCGGCTCACCTTCTCCCAGGCCCTCGGCGCCTACCTCGCCCCGCCCGGCGAGCCGGGCGGGGCGGCCCGGCGGATCCGTCCCGGTACGCCGGCGGACCTCGTCGTCCTGCGTACTCGCCTCGCCGATGTGCCCGCCGACCCGGAGCCCGTCCTGGCGGTGCTGGTGGGAGGCCGCCTCATCTGGGACAGGCTCGGCGCGGGGGCCGCCGGGAAGTAGACGCCGTACGCCTCCGCCTGGCCTCCACGGACAGCCGACCCGCGTGCGCGTCGAGGTCAGCCCTTCAGGCCGGTGTGGGCCAGGCCCTCGATGAACTGCCGCTGCGCGAGGACGAACACCACCAGCACCGGCAGAGCGGTCATCGAGGCGTCGGCGAGCTGGACGTTCCACATCGGCCCGCTGTAGGCGTCGACGAACTGGGTCAGCGCCTGCGGCAGGGTGAACCTCTCCGGCGAGGAGAGATACACGATGGGTTCGAGGCAGAGGTTCCAGCTGTGCAGGAAGGTGAAGATCGCGACGGCGCCGAGCGCGGGGCGGGCCAGCGGCAGCGCGACCCGGTAGAAGGTGCCGAACCTGCCGAGCCCGTCGACGCGGGCGGCCTCCTCCAGCTCACCTGGCAGGCTGTTGAAGAACTGCCTCATGATGAAGGTGGCCAGCACGCTGGGCGCGCCGAGGATCGGCACCAGGATCAGCGGCCAGTGGGTGTCGGTGAGCCCCAGCCCGTGGAACATCTGGAACAGCGGGACGATCGTGACCTCGCTTGGGATGAGCAGTCCGAGCAGCACCACGACGAAGAGGACGTTCTGGCCGGGGAAGCGGATGCGCGCGAAGGCGTAACCGGCCATGGCCGCCACCGCCATCGTCCCGGCCGTGACGACCAGGGCGATGTAGAGGCCGTTGAGGTACTGGTCCGCGAAGGGCTGCAGCCGGAAGACCTGCCCGTAGGCCGAGATGTCCAAGTCCGCGGGAAGCAGCCTCGGCGGGAAGGCGAAGATCTCACTGACCGGTTTGAACGACGAGGTGACCATCCACCAGGTCGGGAAGACGAACGGCACGCACAACAGGCACAGCAGGCCGTACAGGAGCGTCTTCATCTCATGTCTCTGGGCTTGACCACGCCCTTCTCGATGCCGCCGATCACGACCTGCTGGAGCTGGTCGGGCTTGAGCAGCGGGTTGCTCTTGGCCAGGGTGTCCGCGGTGAGCTCGGAGGCCCGGGGCGGCGGGAAGTAGGCGGCGAGCCTGGCGGAGTTGGCCGGGTTGGTGAAGAAGGCCAGGAAGTCGGCGGCCGCCGCGGCGTTCGCGGACTTCCTGAAGACGCCCAGGCCCGCCTGGCCGATCACCGAGTACTCGCTCTTGGGACCCGCGGGCAGCGGGACGAGGTCCCAGCCGAACTTCGCGTCCTGCGGGAGCGAGGCGCGGGAGATCTGGGTGATGGTCATCGCCGCGTCGCCCGCGAAGAAGTCCGCCGTGGTGCCAGGACCGGGGAACGCCTTGTCCGTGAAGACCGCCCTGTGCAGGAACGTCATGGCCTCGACCATCTCGGGGCTGTCGAACCCGCAGGTCCTGCCGTCCTCACTCCATGCCCGGGCGCCCCAGCGGCCCCACACCGAGGCGAGGTTGTCCCAGCTCTTGTAGTCGAAGTCGCGGATGACCATGCCCGTCTTGCCGGTCTTCGAGGCGACCGCGGCGTTCTGGGCCACCACCTTCTCCCAGGTCCACGCACCGTCCTTAATCATCTCAGCGGGGGTCTTCTGGCCCGCCTTTCTGAGCAGGTCGGTATTGACGAACACCCCGAACGGCGAGGTGGAGAACGGGTAGGCGTACAGCTTGCCCTCGGCCTGCCAGAGCTTGACCGCCGAGGGGGATCTCGAACGGCGAGCTGGCCACGTCTATGTAGTTGTCGCCCCCGGTGGAGGGGTGAAGGTCGATGCGGTACATCCCCACGCCGACCGAGTCGGCGTAGCTCACCGCGCCCTTGTCTCCGCGCACTGCGAGCGACAGGTCCTGCTCGGCCACGGTGTACACGGCGCGGATGCGGCGCGACTCGCGGATGTAGGGGGCCTGGGCCAGGCCGTCGTCGCCACCGCCTGTGACATCGCCCCGCAGGCGCAGGCCGGGAAACCCGGTCCCGCCGTCGAGGCGCGGCGCCTCGGTCTGCAACCAGTACAGCACCGAGCGGGAGAGCTCGCGGGCGGCGGCCAGGTGCCCGGCGGCGTCCGGCACGTCGATGACCGGGCCCTCCAGGTAGTCGATCATCGGCCAGTTGACCAGGGTGATGTCGCTGGCGTAGGCGCCGTCCGCGAAGTTGCGCCGCGCGGCGATCCTGCGGAAGGTCCACAGGTTCGCGTCGCCGGGGTTGAGCCGCTGGTCGGCCTCGACGAGCAGTGGGTCGTCGTCGGGATTGGGGGTGAAGGAGCGTTCCACGATCTCCAGGGTCCTGGGGTGCGGGCAGCGCCCGGACAGCAGCCGGTCCCCCCAGAAGCCGGGCTGGTAGCTCCGCCAGAACTCGTAGGATCCGGGCCTGTCGATGGTGTGGTCGCCGTCGACGTGATCGATCGCGAAGCAGACCGAGACGGCCTGCATGTTCATCGGCTGGGCCTCGGCGGGCGCGCTCGGCTCGCCGGTGTCGCCCTGCGACTCGAACCCCGTCACGTACTCGGTGCCGGTCAGCGGCAGCAGCTCGCCCGTCTCGGTGGCGTCCAGCACGTACGGCGCGACGACCGTGACCTCACCTGCTCCGTCCCGGTGCTCCAGACGGGCCGCCCGCACCCGGTCGCCGTCGATCTCCGCGCCGACTGGCCGGTACGGCTGCAGGACGCGCAGCCGCCCCGAGCCCCGGTACGGCGTGAGCATCGCCTCGATCACCGCGACCGCGACGCGCGGCTCGTGACAGAGGCGGCTCACGTGTCCGGCTCCGGGGTTCAGCTCCCGCCAGGCCCGCGACCGCTCGGTCAGCGGATAGTGGTCGCGGTAGCAACGGTGCGCCCGGCCCTCAGCAGTGCCAGGGCGGCGGCGACGCCACCCAGTCCTCCGCCGACGACCACCGCATCCGCCGATATCTCAACCACGTCGGGGGCCTCTCCCATCATTCTTCGATCAGCGTTCGATCAGCTTGGAATCGGTGCGAGCGTGGATCCCTCGACCAGCTCGCAGGCCAGCAGTTCCTGTGGTGTCCCCCCGCCGCTCTCCAACAGCTCCGCCAGCAGCTCGACGGCTCTGCGACCCATCTCGCGGCGGGGGATGCGGAACCCGGTAAGGTCGACGTGGACGGGCCTGGTCGGAGCGCCCAGCGCGAGGATCGACAGGTCTCCGGGGATCGCCAGACCCCGTTCGCGCGCCGCGTGCGTGATCGCCAAGGCATCGGCGGGTTCCTCGACGAAGGCGGCGGTCACCCGGGCCGCCGACAACTCCTCCAGCAGTTCCTCGGAGGTCCTGCCGGTGACCTGCACGTGCACCCCCTCGGCTCCGACCGCGGCCACGGCCTCGCGGAAGCCGCGCATGCGGTCGGCCGGTGACTCCGCGCCCGCTCCCGCGCCGACGTAGGCCAGCCGCCGATGGCCGAACCCCGCCGCCCGGTCGACCAGGGCGCGCACCGCGGGCGGGTAGTCGGCGCCCACGTACGGCACCGGCGCGCCGGCGTCGTCGCGGCGGCCGATGGAGACGAAGGGGATGCCTTCGGCCAGCAGCCGGGCCAGGTCGTCGCGGTCGACCGTGCGCCCAAGGAGGACGCAGCCGTCGGCCAGCCGCACCCGGCTGTCCTCGTTGAAGATCCGGCGCCGCTCCCCCACGGCCCTGGCGCTGGTGAACAGCAGCAGGTCACAGCCCATCTCCTCGGCGCACTCCTCGATGCCGAGCAGGAAGGGGTGGTAGAAGTCGGCGCTCGCGGTCGGGAAGACCGCCTCGTAGGTGAAGACGCCCAGGATGCGGTTGCGCCGCTCGGCGAGCCTCCGGGCGACCGGGTCGGCGACATACCCGGTCTCCCTGATCACCCTCAGCACCCGTTCACGTGTCTCCGGGGCGATGCGTACCTCGGCGTCGGTCCTGTTGTTGAGGACCAGCGACACGGTGGTCTGGCTCACCCCCGCGATGCGGGCGATGTCCTGCTGGGTGAGTCGGCGACCGGGAGCAGTCACGATCCGTAGCTTCCCATCTGGTGATAATGCGCATTAGCGGAGTCGGGTCGTCATCTTGCAAGCGAACACGCGCCCCTGTCAAGAGCGCGGCGCCGGGACCGTTCCGAGGAAATCTCACCCGTGATAATTCGTATTAGTGCCTTGACGGGCGAGCACACCTGGCCGAACCTTTGCGATCAGAGAGATTTGCTCACCATCACTCACCGTGAAAGTCGTCGCGAAGGGATCGCCGATGACCGAACCTCTCCTGGACTGCCGCGGGCTGCTGCGCGCGGCGGTCGGCGCCGGTGTGGCCGGCGGCCTCGGCCTCGGCCTGCCCCAGACGGCCACGGCGGCGATCGTGGACACGTCCGCGTCGACCCTGGCGGGACCCGCCGGTTTCCCCACCTACCAGTACATCGGCACGCCGTTCGCCAAGGCGAGCCTGCGCTACAACCCGACCAATGAGCTGATCTTCCCCTGCGTCCGGGGCGTGTACGACAAGATCACCAGCCCGCTGGGGCGCTACTACCTCTACTACGCCCCGCACGACGCGCCCGGCGGCATCTGCCTGGCCTACGGCAACTCGCTCAGCGACCGGTTCACCGAGTACCCGAACAACCCGATCGTCTCCAACAACTGGTCACCGCACTACTCGGTCAGCCACGTCTCCTCACCGCACATCATCTGGAACCCCGACAACCGGCAGTTCTACCTGTACTTCCACGGCGAGAACACCACCACCCGGATGGCCTGGTCCACCGACGGCGTGCATTTCACCTACCACGGCAGAGTGCTGCACACCGGGGTCATCCCGGGCACGACGGAGACCTCCTACGCGCGGGTCTTCGAGCACACGGTCCCCGGGCTCGGCAACAGGTACGTCATGATCTTCATGGGCGTCACCAACGGCTCCCGCAAGATCTTCTGGGCCTGGTCGTCCACCGGCAAGAACTGGCAGTTCGACCCGACCCCGCTGGTCTCTCCCGGCCCCGACGGGCAGAGCGACATCGCCGCACCTGCTCTCCTCAAGCGCAACGGCACCGCGTACGTCGTCTACCACGGCAACAGCGGGAACATGTTCCTCACCGAGGTGGGCAACTCATTCGATCGGGAGGTCCATCTCGGCGTCTTCCACCGGCCCCTGGCCGGGGCTCCCGACAGCGGCCGCAGCGCCGCCGCCTCCTTCGGCACCGACGGCGGCGTGGAGTACATGTTCTACGAGGCCGGCCAGCGGAGCCGGTCGACGATCGCCGTCGCCCGCGCCGTCTAGCGCGATACCGGGCCCGCGACCATGGCATCGGCCAGGCTCACGGCCGATGATCGCAGGTCACCCAACCGGATGAGGCGTTTCCTGACGAAACCGCCGGAGAACGCCTCACAGGCGGCCTCCTGACGGTGACGGCCGGGTGAGTGGTCGATCACATGTGGCATGACCGGGTGCTTCGCGACCGTTCTGCTCTAGTCTCACGATCGTGACGATCAGGAACTCGCACTGCTCCTTCTGCGGTGAGGCCTTCACCCCCGGCCAGACCTGGCCGCGCACCTGTGCCGGCTGCCGGAACACCTCCTACCTCAACCCACTCCCGGTCGCGGTGATGGTGCTGCCGGTGGACGACGGCCTGCTGGCGGTCCGCCGCGGCATCGAGCCGCACCGGGGCGGGCTCGCCCTGCCCGGCGGCTTCATCGACATGGGCGAATCCTGGCAGCAGGCGGCCGTCCGGGAGCTCCGCGAGGAGACGGGGGTCGTCGTCGGGGCGGACGACGTGCGCCTCCTGGACGTGCTCAGCGCTCCCGACGGCACCGTGCTGATCTTCGCCTTGGGGCCGAGGACCGACTCGGCCACCCTCCCACCGGTCACGCCCACAGCCGAGACGACGGAGTGGCTGCTGATCGACGGGCCGCGAGAGCTGGCATTCCCGCTGCACACCCGCATCGTGGCGAGGCACTTCGCCCCGGAATGATCATCCGCCCCAGCGCGGCAGGCAGCCCCGCAGGCGATCCGCCACCCGGTGGCCCCGTGGGATTCCGCATCACCGTTCCGGCTGTCTGCTCAAGTGGTGGGCGCGGAGTGGGTATCGGCGTCGATGGATCGGTGCTTGGTCTCGCCGATGGCCAGCACGCACACGGTGCTGATCAGGCCGAGGACGGCGAGGTAGTAGCCGAGGCTGATGGCGCCGTACTTGGCGACCAGTGGTTGGGCGATGATCAGCGGGACCGCGCCCCCCAGGATGCCGGCGAGGTTGTAGCCCATGCCCGCGCCGGTGTACCGGTAGCGGGCATGGAATATTTCGGGCAGGTAGGCGGCGCCCGGTCCGTAGGGGATGCCCATCACCACCATCAGCAGGCCGAGCGCGAGGAAGTACGACACCGCGTCTCCCGGCTTCATGATGAGGAACGCGGCGGGGCCGGCGACGATCGACAAGACGGTGCCGATGAGCATCACATTGCGGCGGCCGATCAGGTCGGAGTAGTAGGCCGAAACCGCCCCCGGAGGCGCCGTCACCGCCTACGAATGGGACGCCTCCGGTAACCGCACCAAGGCCGGGGCCGAGACCTTCGTCTACGACCAGCGCAACCGGCTGATCTCCGGCGCCGGAGTCGACTACACCTACACCCCGCGCGGCACCACCGCCACCGAGACCAAGGCCGGCGTCACCCGCAACCTCGTCTTCGATGCCTTCGATCGGCTCGTCAACGACGGCGACGCCTCTTATGGCTACGACGCGCTGGGCCGGATGATGTCGCGCACCAAGGGTGCCGACCAGCAGCGCTTCACCTATTCGGGTCTGGAAAACGACATCGTCGCCGTCAGCGACGGCGCAGGCGCTCTGCAGGCCAAGTACGGCCGCGACCCCTTCGGTGGCCTGCTCAGCCTGCAAGAAGGCACCGGGCCGGCCCTCGGAACCATGACCGACCTGCACGGTGATGTGGTGGGCACCTTCTCCGGCACCGCCCTGGTCGACTCGGTCGCCTACGACCCATTCGGAACCGTCACCCACCGCTCCGGTGCCCAGCGCGCCCTCGGCTATCAGGGCGAGTACACCGACCCCGATACCGGCAAGATCAACATGCACGCCCGCTGGTACCAGCCCGGCACCGGCGCCTTTGTCTCCCGCGACGACTGGACCCTCAACCCCGAGCCGTCCGTTCAGGCCAACCGCTACACCTACGCCAACGCCAGTCCGCTGGTCGGGATCGACCCAACAGGACACCTGCCCTTCTTGTTGGCGATTCCTGCTTGGAAGCTGGCCGTTGCGGCTGTGGCTGCAGTCGGCGCATTGACAGCGGCTGAACATCTCAGACGCAACCCGGTTTACACCCGAGATTCCTCACCGCCGACAACCACAACGGCCACCAAAACCACTTCCCGCGCTGACGACATTCCCTCCACCTGGGTTCCGCAGCTAATCAGGGTTCTGGGCCACGGCTGAAGGTGTAGATGCTGGTCAGAGGGGTGGGGACTGGTCGGATTCTCGATTCTGCCTAGATACACGCATATTCGCCGTTTCCTAGGCCTGCCAAGGGTTATGGCGTTATCGTCTAGTCCATGTATCTGCGGTCGACGCCTCGCCGGAACAAGGACGGGACGGAAGTCCGATACCTGCAGCTCGCGCACAACGTGTGGGATCCGGTGTTGAAGCGGTCGAAGGTGCAGGTCGTCTACAACTTCGGCCGCGAGGATGCCGCGAACCGGGAAGCCTTGCAGCGCCTGATCGCCTCGGTCACCCGGTTCCTCGATCCCGACGCCGCCTTGTCGGCGGCGACCGACGGGCTGGCGTTCACCGAGTCCCGACCTCTGGGCGGCACATGGGTGCTGGATGCCCTCTGGCGGCAGTTGGAGATCGGCAAGGTGATGAAACGGCTGCTCAAGGGCCGCCGGCTCGACCCGGCCGCGGAGCGGGTGCTGTTCGCGCTGGTCGCCAACCGGGCCCTGGCCCCCTGCTCCAAGCTCGCGGCGGCCCGCTGGGTGAACGAGGACGTGGCGATCGACGGCCTGCTGCCCGCGACCAGCGACGACGCCTGCTACCGGGCGATGGACTGGCTGATCGAGATCTCCGGAAAGCTCGAGGAAGAGGTGTTCCACCAGGTCGCAAACCTCCTCAACCTCGAGGTCGATCTGCTGTTCTTCGACACCACCTCGACCTACTTCGAGACCGAAGACGCCGACGAAGCCGTGCCTCGCGACGCGTTCGGCCAGGTCGTGCCCGAGCAGGACGCCACCGACGATCACAAGCGCAAGGGGTTCCGGTCGTTCGGCAAGTCCAAGGACCACCGCGATGACCTGCCGCAGGTCGTGATCGGGATGGCCGTCACCCGCACCGGCATCCCCGTCCGGGTGTGGTCCTGGCCCGGCGCGACCGGCGACTCCGCGCTGATCCGGCAGGTCAAGGACGATATGCGGGACTGGACGTTGTCGCGGATCGTGTGGGTCGCCGACCGCGGCTTCGCCTCCGAGCGCAACCGGCTGCACCTGCGCAAGGGCGACCACCACTACATCATCGGAGAGAAGCTCCGCTCCGGATCGGCCGAGGCCACCGAAGCACTCGCCCGTCAGGGCCGCTACCAGGAGATCCGCGACAACCTGCGGGTCAAGGAGGTTCGGATCCGCGAGGACGAGCGGTTCATCATCTGCTTCAACCCCGAGGCCGCGCAGCGGGACGAGAAGGTCCGGGAACGACTGCTCGCCCAGCTCGCGACCTTGATCGAGGGCACCGATCGGCTGAACGCGACCAAACGTGCGGAGCTGCGCGGGGTGATCTCCACCAAGCCCGGCCTGAACCGGTACCTGCGGACCACGCCCGGCGGGCTGCTGCGCATCGACGCCGCGAGAATCAAGGCCGAGGAGAACCTCGACGGCAAGTACCTGCTGCGCACCTCGGACCCGAAGATGACTCCTGAGGACATCGCGCTCGGCTACAAGCAGCTCCTCGAGGTTGAGCGGGGCTGGCGCGACATGAAGCAGATCATCGATCTGCGGCCGGTCTTCCACCGCAAGGAGCAGCGCATCCGCGCGCACGTCCTGCTCTGCTGGCTGGCGCTGCTGCTGGCCCGGATCGCCGAGACCTCCACCGGGCAGACCTGGCCCGCCCTGCGCCGCGAGCTCGACCGGATCACTCTGGGCACCTTCACCGGCCCCGCCGGCACCTTCCGGCAACGCACCGAGATCACCAAAGCCCAGCGCGATCTGCTCCACGCCCTCAAAATCGATGCCCCGCCCAGGATCTACCAGCTCACCCCGCCCAGCCGCTGACCAGGCCGAACCCCAGCCCCTAGATACACGCCGTCCCGCCAGCAGACGGCATGTTTCCGCATGTCAATCCCCAGATTCGCGGACTATCCCGCTACATCAACTGCGGAACCCCGGCTCCAGAAGAACTGCTAAGACCTCAACGATTACCCCGCCCACTCCGAAGCGCACCCCGACGCCTCCGAAGCCCACTCCGAAGCCCACCCCGAAGCCCGCCCCGACGACCCCGAAGCCGATCCCGGTGCCGGTGCCGGTGCCGACCGCAGATGAGAACTACTGCAATGGCGTTGCATCACGGCCGGCCAACTTCGGCGGCTGCACTAATACCACAGAAATCGGCAGCGTCGGCAGTATCACCGGAGGAGGCGGTGGAGTTCCGTGTGAGGTATGGAATCCCGGAAACTGCGGCAGCGATGGGACTTCCTGTAACACGGTTGGCTTCGTGTACTCCAGATCGGTATTCGGGTTGATCTTCATCTCAGTTCTGTGCCGGGCAAGTTTGGCCTGATTGAGGGCCTACCACGCTCTCGCGGAGCAGGCGCCCTCGGTGACTCCCTGGCGCGCTGGAGCCTCTACCGTGCATGGTGACCGTCATCCGCCCGATCCTGCAGGAGGCCTGCATGCTGGAGCTCACCGTGCTGACCGTGCAGGACTGCCCGAACGCGGCTGTCCTGCACGAGCGCCTGACCCAGGCGCTGGCCGGGCACCCCGGAGCGTCGATGATCACCCAGCACGTGATCGACGATGAGGTGTCAGCGGCCGCGCTGGGCATGCATGGCTCCCCGACCTTGCTGATCAACGGCGTCGATGTGTTTGCCTCGGCGGGCACCCCGACCAGTGTGTCGTGTCGTCTCTACCGCGACGAAACCGGCTCCACCGGCGGCGCGCCCTCGGTGACGGCCCTGCGCCGAGCACTGGAGCAGGCGTGAAGCCACGCAGGTGCCGCCCCGATTGCGGCCGTGCTCGGGAGGGGGCCAGCCCATGTCTCAGGTGAGGTCGGCCGTTGAGCGTGCTCCTTGGGTGCGCAGCCAGGCGGCGAGGTCGGCGGCGCCGGTGCGCAGGGCGGCGTCAAGAGGCGTCAGATCGTCGTAGCCAACCCAGTTGATGTCCGCGCCGCGTTCCAGGAAGAACTGCGCGGACGCCCGCTGGCCGCCGTGGCAAGACGACCACAGGCCATGGGTGATCGTCTCGGCGTCCGGCTGCCGTCCGCCGGTGAAGTGCGTGATGATGCGGTCCATCAGACCGAGGGTCGCCGACTCCCACAGCGTGGTGGACGCGCCACGCTCCACCAGGCGGCGGGCGGCGTTCCACTGGCCGAACGCGCACGCGTCGGTCATCGCGGTACCGCCGGTGCCGATGCACGACCCGGGAGCCTCGATGTCCGCGCCTGCGTCCAGGAGCGCGTCCAAAACCGGCACGTCGTCGCTGCTGGCCGCCCAGTGCAGCGGCCTCTCGGTGTGGCCGCCCTCGAACGGGGCGTTCAGGTCCGCGCCGGCTGCGACCAGAACCGCCACCGTCTGCGGGCCGTTCGGGTAATGGCCGGGCCAGTCGGTCACCACATGCAGCAGAGTCCGTGACATGCCGCCCTCGTCACCGAGCCGGACGGTCGCCAGCCCAGGATGAGTCTCCAGCAGCCTCCGGAGCCCGGTGGTGTCGCCGGAGTGAATCGCCTTCGCCGTCGCGGCCGCGACGGGGTCCTCGGTGTCCAGATAGGCCATGGCCCCATACTGCCGGGTCGGGCGGTGCGAGGCAGCTACCGCTAATTTCTGCCCTCATCTTCCCCAGAGGCCGATGGGGCGTTCTCGGCGGCGGAGAGCTGGGGAGGTGGCCTTCGTCATACGCCCGCCCGAAAGCGGCGGGTGTTGAGGTGGGTTGTGAGTTTGCCGGTGAGGTGGCGGGCGTCGCGGCCTACTCCGCGCAGGGTGTTGGAGGCGGGGGTGCGTTGCCATTCCAGGCCGAGGAAGCCCAGCCCGGGATGGGTGGTGGACAGGCCCCGGTCATGGCGCGGGTGGCCGCGCTCGTCCAGGGCGCCGAGCCCGTTGAGGTAGTCGAGGTTGGGCCGGTATCCGGTGGCGAGCAGTACGACGTCGACGGGTTCGCGGCTGCCGTCGGCCCACACCACGTCGCCTTCGTCGAGGCGGGTGAATATCGGGCGCCGATCGAGTCGGCCGTCGCGTAGTGCCTGGCGGTAGGCGCCCTCGTCCAGGACGGGGACGGTGGGCGGGGTGGTGACCAGGCGGGCGGGCAGGCGGTCGAAGCCGGTGAGGGTGAACCAGAAGTGCAGGTCCTTGCCCAGGGGGCGCTGGTCGACGAAGCGGATCGGCGTGCGGGTGGCCAGGGTCACCGTGGTGGTCTCGGCGAGTTCGTAGGCGATCTGCACGGCGGAGTTGCCGGCGCCGACCACGACGACGCGCCGGCCCGCGTATGGCAGGGGGCCGGTGTAGGCGGCGGCGTGCAGGATCTGGCCGGTGAAGCCGTCGCGGCCCGGCAGGACGGGCAGGTGAGGACGGTCGAAGGATCCGCTGGCGGCGATCACGGTGGGCGCGTTCAGTGTGCTGCCGTCGGCCAGATGCACGGCGAAGCCACCGCCCCGGGCACCGCGATGGGTGTCGGCTTCGACGGCGGTGACGCGGGCGCCGGTGCGGATCTCGGCGCCCCCGCGGCCGAGATCGCGGGCGTAGCGGGCCAGGTAGTCGACGACCTCGTCGCGGCGGGGGTAGCGGTCGGGATCACCGCCGAAGGGAAAGCCGGGTAAGGAGCTGTAGCGGGCGGGTGAGAACAGGGTGAGGCTGTCGTAGTAGCGGCCCCAGGAGCCGGTGGTCTGGTCTGTTGCCTCCAGGAGCACCGGGGTCAAGCCGGCGTCCAGAAGAGCCCGGGTGGCGGTCAGTCCGGCTTGGCCGCCGCCGATGACGATGGTGTCCATGAACCGGGATCGTATCGTCAAATCAAGAAATGACAATATGACGGATAGAATCGCTCCATGGAGACGGGAAACACCGACATCGAGCTGACCGACGCCGCGCGTGGTTTCCTCAAGGCGATGGCCAGCGACACCCGCCAGCAGATCCTCATGCTGTTCGCCGGCGGGATCGAGCTGACAGTGGGCGAGGTCGCCGAACGGATGGCGCTGGCCCAATCGGCCACCTCAACTCATCTGGCGACGCTTCGCGACGGCGGGGTACTGAGCGCCCGGCGGGAGTGGAAGACGGTCTACTACCGCGCTGATCCCGGCCGGATCGGCCAGGCCCTGGCCGATCTGCAGCTCAGCTTGCAGGCGTGTTGCCCGCCGAACGCCTGCACCTCGGACGCCGCCTGCGGGTGAATCCCGGCTTGCCGGCACGTCGACATAGATCGGCCGATCACAGTCGCAGGAATTCCGTGCAGATCATCGGCGCCGGCGGCATAGAGCGCGATGATCCCAGCGGCGTCGGCCACCGAACTCGGCATCGAGCCGGTCACCGCCCTGCAGCTGGCCGCCTTCGCCGGTGAGCGACGCGACGTAGTTATGAGGCAATGACCGCGGGAAGCCTGCGCGCGACGGCCAGAATCCGGATCGCACTTGCCGGTACGACTACCGCCATCGGCCACACCGGCACCGGCGTCATGACCGCGATCGCAGTCAGCATGAGCACGTCAAGGACGATCAACCCCAGGACGCTGCCGATCATGGCCAGGCGCGTTCGTCGATAGGCCAGCTTCTCCCGGACCACGAAGAGCAGGGCGCACACGATCGTCACGAGTGCCGCACCGTAGGAGATCTTGGCGAAAAGCGGCAGGGGCCAGGCCCACGCGCCCGCCGTGAGCAGTGTGAAAGCCCAGGCGGCGGCCATGAGGGGGCCGGTGAGGAGCAGGATGAGGGCGGTGCGCCGCCACGGTGATTCACGCAAGAAGGCTGCCGTGACCATGTCGGCGTCGCCGAACTCCGCGATGGCGGCCCGTGCGGCTTGCGCGGGATCGCCGCAGGCGTCGAGATGGAGTTCGTAGGCCTCCTCGAGCCCGTCGGCGAGCTCCTCCACCACCTGGGCGGGCAGCCGGGCCGCGAGGACGTCGAGCTGGGCCGTGATCAGGTCGTGGCCGGCCATGGCCGTGCCCCCAGCGCCGCGGTGACCGCGCTCGCGAACTCCTGCCAGTTGGCCCGCTCACCGCCGAGCGCCGCACGTCCGGCGCTGGTGAGTTCATAGCTGCGGCGTCGCCGGCCGGCGACAACCGACCAGCTCCCGAAAATCAGTCCGGCCCGTTCCAGGCGGTGCAATGCCGGATAGACGGTGCCGGTGGGCAGATCGATGCGCCCCTGCGTCGCTTCCCGAAGGGCTTCCCTCACCGCGTACCCGTGCATCGGCCCGCTCTCCAGCGCGGCGAGCAGCAGGCCGTCCAGATGTCCTTTGAGCGCTTCGGCCCTCATAGGTAGTAACGCTATATCGGCTCTTCCGCCCAGGCAATCACCGGAGTAGCGTCGCTATATATAGCAACACTACGCATGGAGTGCGGCATGGACGAGATCACCGTCTTCGGCCTCCCGGTCCCGGACGCGGGGCCGGTTTTCCTGGCGGCGCTGGCCGTCCATGTCGTCGCCGGTCTGGTCTGCGTGATCTGCGGTGCGGTGGCCGCGCTGTCGCGCAAGGGCGGCGCCCGGCACCTGCGGTTCGGCCGGATCTACATCTGGGGTTTGGCGATCATCTTCGCCACGATGACGATCTTGGCGGTGATCCGCTGGCGGGAGAACGCCCACCTGTTCGCCATCGGCTCGCTGGCCTTCACCGCAGGCCTGGCCGGCCACCTGAACCGGCGGCGCCGACCGCATGTCCACATCATGGGGATGGGGCTGTCCTACGTCGCGCTGCTGACCGGCTTCTACGTCGACAATGGCCCCAACCTGCCACTCTGGGACCGGCTCCCCGCCTGGAGCTACTGGGTACTGCCCAGCCTCATTGGACTTCCGCTGGTCGCCCGCGCGCTCAAGCGCGCCCTTCCTGCGAGGCGGACGACACCGTGATCTTCAAAATAACACTCTCCTGATTTGACAGATTTCGAATCAGTGAGGCAACCTATCTCTTGATTCGACACTCTTCTAATCAGGAGGTGTGGGGTGTGCTCTGTTTCGCCAGCCCGCCAGCCCGCCAGCCCGCCAGCCCGCCAGCCCGCCAGCCCGCCAGCCCGCCAGGACGTTAAGCCGTCACGTTCGACACGCCCCGCCTCAGAGGGGTGAGGCGAGCCGCCGCGCTGACGGAGTCAGCGCTCACGTCCATAAGCCTGTCGATCCACTGGTCCTTGACGATCACTACGCGTTTTCAGGAGAAGAGCCATGAGTGATGGATGCTGCGGCCCGGCCGCGGTCGAGATCGAGCAGTTTCTCGCTCCCGCGCAGACCGATGCGCTGCCGATCGTGGTCATCGGGGCGGGCCCGGTGGGCCTGGCCGCCGCGGCGCACCTGGCCGAGCGCGGCCTGAACTTCCTCATCTTGGAGGCCGGGCAGCAGGTCGGCGCCTCGGTCGCCCAGTGGAGCCACGTGCGGGTCTTCAGTCCGTGGCGCTACAACATCGACGGCGCCGCCCGCCAACTGCTGGAAGCCGATGGCTGGAGCGCCCCGGATCCGGACTGGCTGCCCACCGGCGCCGAACTGGTCGAGAACTACTTGGCTCCGCTGGCCAAGCACCCGGCCATCGCGCCCCGGCTGCGCCTCGGGGTGAAGGTGACCGCGATCAGCCGCCTGGGATATGACCGGGTCCGCAGCACCGGCCGAGACGACGTCCCCTTCCTGCTGCGGCTGTCCGATGGTGAAGAGCTGCGGGCCAGGGCGGTCATCGACGCCTCGGGCACCTACACCACCCCCAGCGTGCTGGGCGCGAGCGGCCTGCCCGCCTACGGCGAGCACGAGGCGGCCGCGCGCATCGACCACGCGCTGCCTGATGTGCTGGGCGCAGACCGCGAGATCTACCAGGGCAAGCACACCCTGGTCGTCGGGGCGGGCCATTCGGCGGCCACCACGCTACTGGCCCTGGCAGAGCTGGAGGACACCCCCATCACCTGGGCGATTCGCGCCACCAACGCCGACCGCACCTACGGCGGCGGCGAGGCCGATGCCCTTCCGGCACGCGGCGCGCTGGGCACCCGGCTGCGGGCGCACGTCGATTCGGGCCGCATCACCCTGATCACCGGCTTCTACACCCACTCGATCACGGAGAATGGCGGCCAGGTGACGGTGATCAGCCGCGACCCCTCGGGCGCCGAGCAGTCGGTCACCGTCGACCGCATCGTGGCCGCCACCGGCTACCGGCCCGACCACTCCATCGCCGCCGAGCTGCGCCTGGACCTGGATGCGATCCTCGGCTCCACCCGCGCCCTGGCCCCGCTGATCGACCCCAACCAGCACTCCTGCGGCACCGTCCCCGCGCACGGCGTCGACGAGTTGACCCACCTGGAGTCCGGCTACTACGCGGTCGGCGTCAAGAGCTACGGCCGCGCCCCGACGTTCCTGATGGCCACCGGATACGAGCAGGTCCGTTCCGTTGTCGCCGCGCTGGCCGGCGACTGGGAAGCCGCCCGCGACGTGCAGCTGGACCTGCCCGAGACCGGCGTGTGCTCCTCGGGGCTGGTCGAGGCACAAGAGCGGCGGGTCGGTCTGGCCACCGGGATCAGCGGCGGCCTGTTGGCCACCTCGCTCCCGCTGGTCACCGTCGGCGGCGGCGATGGCGACGGTGGTGGCTGCTGCGGCTGACCACCTGCCATCGACCAGCGCCGAAGCCGCACCGACAAGGAGCTTCAGATGTCTGAGGGATACCCCACCGCCGCCCAGAGGGAAGTCTTGCGCCTGATCTGCGAGCACGGACCGATCGACACCCACCGGCTGGGTGAGTGCCTGGTCGCCGCCCGCGGGCCGAGCAGCAACCCCACGTTCGCCCCGGCGATCGCCCGGACGGCTGGACCCTTGGCCTGGCGGCTGCACGTCCAGGGGTTCATCGCCGAAGACCCATCACCTGGCCGCTGGATGACCACGACCGATGGACGCCGGCTGATCGGCTGCGCCGGGACGCTTCGGTGAGCTCCGCCGCTGAACCCGCCACCGAGGCTGCCACTGAGGCCGCCGCCCCCGCTCCCGGGGGTGGCGGCCAGCCGCGTTCGGGGCGCGGCTGGCGGATCGTCGCCGCCCTGGCCGTCACCCAGACCATCGGCTACGGCGTGCTCTACTACGCCTTCTCCGTCTTCCTCACCCCGATGACCGCCGACCTGCACGTCAGTAGCGCCCAGGTCGCGGCCGCGTTGACCGGCTCGATCCTGATCGCCGCGCTGTGCGCCCCGCTGGTCGGCCGCCTGCTGGACGCCCGCGGCGGCCGGGGCCTGATGACCGCGGGATCGGTCATCGGCACGCTCGCCGTCCTGGCCTGGTCGCAGGTTGAAAACTTGGCCCAGCTGTACGCGGTCTTCGCCGCGATCGGCATCGCCTCGGCGATGGTGCTGTACGAAAGCGCCTTCGCCGTCATCGTCAGCTGGTTCGACGGCCCCGACCACAGCCAGGGCCATGGCCGGGCCAACGCCCTGCTCGCGCTCACCGTCGTCGCCGGGTTCGCCTCCACCATCTTCCTGCCACTGACCGGCCTGCTGGTCGACGCCTACGGCTGGCGCACCGCCCTGGTGGTCCTGGCCGCGATCTACGGCGTGGCAGCGATCCCGCTGCACGCGCTCGTCGTACGCCGCCCCGCCCGCGCCGGGCGCCGGGCGGCCACAACCCGCGAGCGGGCCGAAATCGTCAAAGCCGCCACCCGCCGACGGCCGTTCTGGCTGCTGGTGATCGCCTTCACCGCCAACGGCGGCGCGGTGGCGGTGATGGCCGTCCTGCTCATCACCTACCTCATCCACCTGGGTCACTCACCGGTTCTGGCCGCCACACTGGCCGGGCTGCTGGGGGTTTTGTCGGTGACCGGCCGCCTGCTCACCACCGGCCTGCAGCGCCGCCTGCCCGCCGCCCTCATCGCCGCCGCGATCTTTGCCCTGCAGGGCGTCGCCGCCGCGCTGCTCCCGCCGGCCGGGCGGACGGTGCCGGGCGCCATCGGCTGCGTGCTCGGATTCGGGCTCGGCTTCGGCATCGCCTCCATCACCCTGCCGCACCTGCTCCTGCAGCGCTACGGCACCAGCGCCTACGCCTCGCTGTCGGGACGGGTCGCCGCCTTCTCCGTCGCCGACAAGGCGCTGGCTCCTCTCGGCGCGGTCGCGCTGGCCCAGGCGGCCGGTTACACGTGCGTGATGGCGGCCGTGGCGGTGGCCTGCGCCGTCGCCGCGTTCGCGCTGGTCGCCTACCACCGCGTATGATTTAGACGAACGTCGAAGCAGGGGAGTTGCCGTATGACCGCCACCACCGCCCAGTGCTGCGCGCCGATCGCCCGCGAGCCACTGTCGGAGGATGACGCGGCCGACCTGGCGGTGATGCTCAAAGCCGTCGCCGACCCGGTCCGGCTGCGCCTGCTGTCGATGATCGGCTCCCACGCGGGCGGCGAGGCGTGCGTGTGCGACCTGACCCCCGCCTTCGACTTGAGCGGCCCCACCATCTCCCACCACCTCAAAGTGCTGCGGACGGCCGGGCTGATCGATTCTGAGCGCCGTGGCACCTGGGTCTACTACTGGATCGTCCCGGCTGCCGTGGCCCGGCTGGGTGCGCTGTTCACCCCGCTGGCCGAGTCCGCGAGCGTGTGAGCCCGCCAGCGCCAGGGGAAGCGGCCGGTCGGCCGTGAGGCGGGCGGGCCATGCCTGATGGTGCGGCCGCCCCGGCCTACGGCGCCTTAGTGTTCGCCCCGCGGTGAGCGGGGCCTCACCGTTAGCGGCCCCGCCCGGCCGACCGGGCGGTGGCCAAGGATCTGGCCGCTGAGATCGCCGCTAAAGTCCGCCCTCAGCTGGAGATGGTCATCCGTCATCATGTGGACGGCGCCGCTCCTCAGCTGGCCCGCGATGCCGTCAACGACATCGCCCGCGATCTGTTGTGAAGGCTGCGGAGAGGATCGGTCCGGATTTTGGCGCTTGGGGGCTTGCATTCGGTACCTGGGTACAGGCTTACCGTCGGGGTATGACACAGAACATCTCCCTTGAACAGGGATGGGCTCCTGCGGCGTGCACGCTGCCCACCGCCGAGCAGCCGCTGCGGGTGGCTGAGTTCGATGCCTTGTTCGCCGACGCGGTGCAGGCCATCGCGCGCCCGGAGCGCACCCGGTTGCGGCTGGAGCTCGTCTTCAGCCCGGAACACGCCGCCCAGGCCGCCGGGCTGACGGCGCGGGAGAACGGCTGCTGTTCCTTCTTCACCTTCACCCTGACCATCACGGGCGGCCACCTGGCGCTGGAGGTCGCGGTGCCACCGGAGCAGGTGGAGGTGCTGGACGCGCTGCAGGCCCGCGCCGCAGCAGCCACCGCCTAAGCGGGGCTGCCGGTATGAGGCAAGACGTCATGCTGCAGGGCTCGGGCGGCCCGTACCTGCGCAGCGGGCAGGTGGCCGAGGCCGCCGGGGTCAACCCGCAGACCTTGCGCTACTACGAACGCCGCGGGCTGATCGCCGAACCGGCGCGCAGCCCCGGCGGGCACCGCGCCTACCCGCCCGAGACCGTCACCCTGCTGACCGTGATCAAAGTCGCCCAGCGGCTCGGCTTCACCCTGGAGGAGGTCGCCGAGCTGATCGCCACCGGACGGCGCGGCCACCCCACCCCCGACCTGCGTGCCCGCGCCCAGGCGAAGATCGCCGAAGTGGACACGAAGATCGCCGACCTGGCCACCATCCGGGGGGCGCTCAGCGCGGTGGTCTCCGCTGGTTGCGACAGCCTGACCAGGTGCACCTGCCCCGACTGTCCCCTGCCGTTCGCCGACCTGGCCGCGAACCGCACCTCCGAGGAGAGCTGATCGACGTGAGTACCCACCACGACCACCGCACGCCCTCTACCGTGCCCCTCACCGCATCGGCGCCCTGGTCTGCCTGGCCGATGTCGCGGTGATCATGTACGCGCCGCGGGGGTGATCCCGGGACCAGCGCTTTCCAAAGGAGAAGAAGGCTCCATTATTTAGATACTCTTCTAACTTGACGCTTCTCTAATCAGGGTGAGACGCTGCTCCTACTTAGATGAATGTCAAATCCGAGTGGGGTTTGCGCGGCGCCAAGACACCTGCCGCCACTCCAAAAAGGGGAGCACATCATGGCAGATCAGCGCGCGGGCGGATTCATCGGGAACCTGCAGGAGGCCTTCGCTCCGCCCGCGGCAGGAGGATGTTGCGGAGGTTCCGCCCCTGCCACCACCACGCCCGCCTTCGCCGACGCCGCGGCGGTGTCGTGTTGCGGAAGCACAGCTGAGGCCGAGCAGGCGGCTCAGAGCGGATGCTGCGGGCAGGCACCGGTCGCGGCGACTCCCTCAGGTAGCGCGGCCGGTGGCGCCGCCGGGTGCTGCGGATGAGCTCTCCGCCCTCCACCCCTGCGGTCTCCCCGCCCGTGGCGGCGGAGATGGTCGAGGATTTCGGCCTGGCGGCCGCGCTGGAGCAGGTCAGCGCGCAGCGGATGCTCGCCTGCGTCGAACACCTGGCCGACGAGGCCTACGCGGGCCGGCGGGTGGGCACCCCCGGTGGCCGGGCCGCCGCCTCCTGGCTCGCTGAGCAACTGGCCGGGCTGGGCGCCCAGGTGCGGCTCGATGCGTTCGACGTCGCCGAGGTGCGGGAGCTGTATCGCACGCCAGCACTGAGCTGGAGCACCGATACGACGGTCCGACAGCTGGAGCATCGCCGCGATTTCGTCGAGCACCTGGCCAGGGCATCAACGTCCACGGCCACCTGCCGATCGGGGAGGACGCCGCGGACGAGGCGATGGCGCGGGACCCGGAAGGTGGGCCGCGGGTGCTGCTGAGCGCGCACTTCGACGGGGTGGGTGATGACCCCGATCGTCGCCTGCCCGCCGCGGCCGACAATGCCTCCGGGGTGGCCGCGGTGTTGGAGGCCGCCCGCGTCCTGCGTGCTTCGTTGAGAGCGCCGCTGAATCTGTCGGTGTCCTTCCTGGACGCAGAAGAGACTGGCGCATGGGGTTCGGCCCACCACGCCCCTGCTGTGGCGCCGGACACCCAGGCCATCAACCTGGACGGAGCCGCGCAGCTGCACCAGGCGGCCGCGGTCGAGGCGGGCGGCCCGGCCCATGGGCTGCTGTCCGTCTTGGACCAGGCCGGGCGCCGCACCGGGGTGGCGTTGCGGGCCGGGGCGATGGCCTCGGACAACCGCCGCTACGCCGCGCACGGTTTGGCCGCGATCGGCATCGGGATGGGCATGCCCGGCTACCAGACCCCCGCCGAAACCCCCGAGCGCGTCGAGCCGGACACGCTGCTGGCCGCCGCACGATTGCTGGTGGCCACCGTGTGGCTGCTGGCCGAGGCGCCGCAGGCCTAGCAGGGGCTGCCCCGCCCCGCCTGGACCAGGCGGGGCGGGGCAGCGGGCGGTGGTTACTTGGTGTCGAGCTCGGCGATCAGTTTCTCGATGCGGGCTCGGATCTCATCACGGATCGGCCGGACGGCCTCGATGCCCTGGCCGGCAGGGTCGTCGAGCTTCCAGTCCTCATAGCGTTTGCCGGGGAAGAACGGGCAGGCGTCCCCACAGCCCATGGTGATGACCACGTCGGAGTCCTGGACGGCCTCGGTGGTGAGGATCTTCGGCCTCTGGCCGGTGATGTCGATGCCGACCTCGGCCATCGCCGCCACGGCGGCCGGGTTGATGTTCTCGGCGGGCTCCGAGCCCGCGGAGCGGACCTCGACGCGATCTCCGGCCAGGTGGGTGAGCCAGCCGGCGGCCATCTGGGAGCGTCCGGCGTTGTGCACGCAGACGAACAACACGCTGGGCGTATCAGGCATGAACCGATCCCTCAGAGGTGGTGGAGGTGGTGGTGGTGAACAGGCGGCGGCCCCAGAGGCTGACGTAGACCAGCGCCACCAGGACGGGCACTTCGATGAGCGGGCCGACCACCCCGGCCAGGGCCTGGCCGGAGGTGACGCCGAACACGCCGACCGCGACCGCGATGGCCAGCTCGAAGTTGTTGCCCGCCGCGGTGAAGGCGAGCGTGGTGGTGCGCTCGTAGGTCAGGCCGATCGCCCGGCCGGCCAGGAAGGAGCCACCCCACATGAGGGCGAAGTAGGCCAGCAGCGGCACCGCGATGCGGGCCACGTCCCCGGGCCGGGAGGTGATCGTCTCGCCCTGCAGGGCGAACAGGATGACGATGGTGAACAACAACCCGTACAACGCGATCGGCCCGATCCTCGGCAGGAAGCGCTCCTCGTACCAGTCGCGGCCGCGGGCGCGTTCGCCGAGCGTGCGCGACAGGTATCCGGCGGCCAGGGGGATGCCGAGGAAGATCAGCACGTACCAGGCGATGTCCCAGGCCGAGACCTGCAGAGCGGTGCCTTCGCCCAGGCCCAGCCAGCCGGGCAGGACCTCGAGGTAGAACCAGCCGAGCACGCCGAAGGCGACCACCTGGAAGACCGAGTTGATCGCGACCAGGACGGCGGCGGCCTCACGGTCGCCGCAGGCCAGGTCGTTCCAGATCAGCACCATGGCGATGCATCGGGCCAGTCCGACGATGATCAGACCGGTGCGATATTCGGGCAGGTCGGGCAGCAGCAGCCAGGCCAGCGCGAACATCAGCGCCGGGCCCAGCACCCAGTTGAGCACCAGGGAGGCAAGAAGCAGGCGACGGTCGCCGGTGACCGTATCGAGGCGGTCGTAGCGGACCTTGGCCAGCACCGGGTACATCATCAGCAGCAGGCCCAGGGCGATCGGCAGCGAGATCTCACCGATCCTGACCGTCTCCAGCGCGGAGTTCAGGCCGGGCACCAGGCGCCCCAGCAGCAGCCCGGCGGCCATCGCCAGGCCGATCCACACCGGAAGGAAGCGATCCAGGGTGGATAGGGCGCCCATCACGCCGCTCTGGCTCACGACGGCCGGGGTCGGGGACGGGGTTGAGGACATGGATCTTCCCTAACGGTGCAATGGTGCGCGGTCAGACGGTGGCGGGGGTGTTCAGCAGGGCCGACAGCTCGGTCAAGGTCTCGGGGACCAGGCGGTAGTAGACCCAGGAGGCGCGCCGCTCGGAGGTCAGCAGCCCGACTTCTTTGAGCACTTTGAGGTGGTGACTGATGGTGGGCTGGGACAGCTCGAAGGCGCCGGTGATGTCGCACACGCACACCTCGCCGCCCGAGTGGCTGGCCACGATCGACAAGATCCGCAGCCGGACCGGGTCGCCCAGGGCCTTGAACACCGGGGCGATCCCGGCGGCTTGCCCGGCGTCCAAGGGTTCGCGGACCAGCGGCGGGCTGCACTCAAGGATCTCCAGCAGCTCCATCAGACCTCCGGACATAGATGCTTATCGAAGTCATGCATTGTCTATATTGACAGATGTCTATGAGTGCCCGGTGTGCGGGGGTCAGCTGACCGGCACGCCGAGCTCGTCAAGGAGCGCGCGCACCCGGCGCTCGATCTCGTCGCGGATGGGGCATACCTCCTCGGCGCTCTTGCCCGCGGGGTCCTGCAGTTCCCAGTCCAGGTAGCGCTTGCCGGGAAAGATCGGGCAGGTGTCCCCGCAGCCCATGGTGATCACGACGTCGGCGGCCCGGACGATCTCCTCGGTCCACGGCTTGGGGAACTCCCGGGAGATGTCGATGCCGCGCTCGGCCATCGCGGTGATCGCGGCCGGGTTGATCTCCGTGGCGAACTCCGAGCCGCCCGACCAGCCGACCGCGTGCTCACCGGCCAGATGGGAGAAGAAGCCCAGCGCCATCTGGGAGCGGCCGGCGTTGTGCACGCACAAGAACAACACGATCGGCCGCCCGTCGCTTTTGCCCTCGACGCGGGCCAGGGCGTGCAGCCGCTGGCGGGCGAACCGCTCGGCCAGCAGCGGCAGGAAGTTGGCCACCGCGGCGCGGGTGGCGAACTGGTCGTAGCTGGCGTGCAGGAACCGCTCGATCGTCTCGACCGAGAAGGTGCCGGCGAACTCCTCACCCAGTCGGCGGGCCGCGGTGGCGATGGCCAGCTGCTGGTCGATGGTCAAGTCGTCGCGCTTGTCGGTACTGGTCATCGCTGGCTCCCAGGGCGTCCGCTTATGGAATCGATGAGTGTCTAATTCGACTCTTGCTGATATTGGCATCTATCGATCCCAGCGTGGGTAAACGGCGGATGAACAGCAGACGTGCACCTTTGCCCAGGCCTGAGGGGCATTGGCCCGCGCTACGGGCGTGCGGCCCGCAGGTCACACGGTCGTCGGACATGCCGAAAGTCCCGCCCTTAAGGGCGGGGCCTTCGGTTCAACGTGTGCGTACCGGTGTGCAGGTCGCCTCTCGGCGAAATGCGCAACGCGGCTCCAGCCGAACGGTATTCCGCGAAGGCGATAGGTGAGGCCCGGGGACACTGGGCACACCGGCCACGAGATGCACGACCACCACCGGCCGCCGGATGTTCCCGCGCCTCACTCCCGGCCTGCCTCGGGGTTCATCGCCCGACGGTCGTGCTGCGCCGCTCCATCATGACCACGTCGCGCCAGGTGCCGTGGTGGCGGCCGACGCGCTCGCGGGTGCCGACCACCCGGAAGCCGAGCGCCTGGTGCAGGGAGAGGCTGGCGGCGTTCTGCGGGAAGATCCCGAACTGGATCGTCCAGATCCCGGCGTCCTCGCTGGCGGCGATGAACGCGCTCAGCAGGGCCCGGCCGATCCCATGAGCCTGGCAGCCGGGATGGACGTAGACGCTGTGCTCGACGACTCCGGCGTAGACCGCCCGCGCCGACACCGGTGAGGCGGCCACCCAGCCGACGACCTCACTGCTGTCGGTATCGACGGCGACGTAGCGCAGATGTGCGAGCCTGCTCGAGGTGAAGCCCTCCCAGCTGGGGGCGACGGTTTCGAAGCTGGCGTGGCCGCTCTCCAAGCCCGCCCGGTAGATGGTCAATACCTGCTCGGCGTCGGCGTCGCGCATCGGCCGGATCTCCAGGCCGGGCGAGATCGCGGGCTTGACCGCCTGGATGATCGCCGAGTGGACACCGTCGCCGTGCTCGGCGGTCAGCGTGATCGAGGTGGCCACGAAACCAGTCGCTGCCAGCAGCTGGCGGTACTCAGCGACACTGAGCGAGCCGACGACGCAGCCCACCCGATGTTCGGTGGCCGCCCGCAGCTCAGGATCGAGGGCGCCTTCGGTGACGACGTCGCTGAGGCCCAGGCGCCCGCCTGGCCGCAGTACCCGGAAGGTCTCGGCCAGCACGGCGGCTTTGTCGCTGGACAGGTTGATCACACAGTTGGAGATGACGACGTCGACCGCGTGATCGGGCAGCGGAATCGCCTCGATCGCGCCGCACATGAACTCGACGTTGGTCGCGCCCGCCTCGCGGGCGTTGCGCCGGGCCAGCTCCACCATGTCCGCGCTGGCGTCCAGGCCGTAGACCTTGCCGTGCGGGCCGACCCGGCGCGCCGACAACAAGACGTCGATGCCGCCCCCGCTGCCCAGGTCGAGCACGCTCTCACCCGCACGCAGCGCGGCGACGGCGACCGGGTTGCCGCAGCCGAGACTGGCGCGCAGCGCGCCCTCGGGCAGGCCCGCGGTGTCGTCGTAGCCGGCCGCGCCGAATCGGCCCCGTTCGAAGGCGTCGGCGCCGCAGTCGGCGACGGTCTCACCGGCCAGTGCCGCGCGGGCCAGGCCGGAGTAGCGGGTGACGACCTCGTCGTGTTCCATGAACGTGCTCCTAAGTTCAGTCGCAGGCGGGCATCGCGGGAACGGGATTGCCCATCACCACGTCGGCGGCGGTGGGAAAGCAGCTCACGCAGTCCTCGTTGATCCGGTACAGGCTGGAGGTGCCGTGCCGCTCCACCAGGACGAATCGCACCTCCGACAAGATCTTCAGGTGGTGCGACACCGTCGACTGGCCGATCCCGACGGCGGCGACGATCTCCCCGACGCTCATCGGCTCGCGCCGCCGGGCCAGCAACGACACGATCTGGATGCGCGTGCCATCGGCCAGCGCCTTGAACCAGCTCGCGTACTCCTCGGCCGCCTCGCGGTCCAGCGGCTTCAGCTTCTCATTCATCGAAAATCGACGATAATCGATTAAGATGAGCGGGGCAACACCTTCGGCTCCGCTCGATCTTCGCGGTCTGCTTCCGGAATTGTTCAATTCCGGAAGCAGACTCCGGGTATGACTTCCGGAAACGCGCAGAAGCCGGTAGCGCAGGGGCTCGAAACGACTTCCGGAAACACGCAGCCGCGATTGCGGGGCCGCCGCCCTGCTCAACTCCCGCCGCCCTACGATCGGGCGCTGGCCGACTACGGCATCGCATTGGAGGGCTCGCCGCTGGCCGACTCCAGCCGGGCCAAGTACCTGTCGCGGGTGCGCGGGTTCCTCGCCTTCGTCGCCGAGGCCTCAGCCGACGGCATGCTGGACGGTGACCCGCTCGCCGACCCCGCGGCCGCGGCCTGGGCGGTGCGCGACTATCGCCGCCATTTGAAGAACGGCCGTCGTGCGCCCATCACGATCGACAACGTGCTGGCGGCCGTCGATGACTTCCACGCCCGCGCGGCTCTGGCCGTCACCCCTGCGCGGCGTGAGCGCGCCGTCCGGCGCACCGCGCCCAAGGCTTTGGACGAGCGCCGGGTGCGCCGCTACCTGCGCGAGGTGGAGAAGAACGCCTCCACCCGGGATGCGGTGATCGCGTTGCTGCCCTACCTGGCGGGCCTGCGCATCGGCGAGGTCGTCGCCCTGGAGGTGGCTGATGTGCGGCTGTCGGCGCGCAAGGGCGAGCTGCGGGTGCTCGGCAAGGGCCACGGCGGCGGCAAGATCCGCACCGTCGACCTCCACCCGGACCTGCGTACCGCGTTGCAGGCCTGGCTGCAAGAGCGCGCCACCTGGCCCGGCGCCGCCGGTGCGGCGTTGGTGCTCAACGTCCGCGGCGGCCGCCTGAGCGACCGGGCCGCCCGCGACATCATCGTGCGTCTGGGCGCCGCGGCCGGCATCAACGACGATGTGGCCGAGCCGTTCGGCCCGCACGTACTGCGCCACACCTTCGGCACCCAGCTCGTGCGCGCCGGCAAAGACCTCATCCTGGTCGCCGAGCTCATGGGCCACGAGCGCCTGGACACCACCCGCCAGTACACCCTGCCCACCTCGGCCGACCGCGCCGCCGCCCTGGAGGCGCTCATCACCGACCACTGAACGAGCTGTGCCGGATGGCGGCCTCAGGTGTGAAGCAACGACGCGGGATCACCTACCGTGCACAAGTCGTTGAACAGGCCGTCGGAGGTTGCGCGGAAGGCCGCGTGGGTGGCGGCGAGGGGGGAGCCGTCCATTGCGGCTTTCAACGCCAGTGACACGCCTTGTCCGGCCAGCTGATCGCTGAAGCCGAAGACGGTGTCTGCCGCTGCCACGGTGACGGGGCCACCGTGGGTGATCGCGTTACGGATCCGGGCCAGGCGCGACAACAGACAGATCCATCGCTGGCCCAGCTCATCTTGCCAGGTGATGACGGAGGCTCGGTCGTGCAGCCGCGCGGCCAGGGTGTGTACCCGGCGTCCTTGCGGATGGTGGAGGGGATAGATGGAGACCAGCTCCGCCAAGGCGGTCCGGCTACTGCCCGCCACCAGCAGCGCCCGCCACCTGTCATCATCGATCTCCAGCACCTGGCCACGCAGGACCTTCAGGCGCTTCCATTCCTGCTCGGGCAGTCCATCGGAGCCGGCGCCCACCGCCCGCAACACCGTGTTGGTCACCTCCTCGCGCATCGCGTTGGTGATCCACGCCGCGCGCAGGTAGTCACGCACATAGCGCTCCCAGGCAGGGGCATGCAGGCGGGCGCCGAGAAGTTCCAGCACCCGCACATTCAAGATCACACCCGCGGGGGAGGACTGCTCGCGTGCGCGGCGCCACCAGCGCAGAATCTCCAGCGCCTGCGCCACTGACTCCTCGGCCGCCGACAGCCGGGACAAGACGCTCGCGGCGTTCACGGCGATCTCGTCGTGGACGCGGCCAGATCCTGCCCCGAGGCGGTCAGAGGGGCGGGTGAAACGTTGCCAGGCCGAGCCGCGAGCGCTGAGGTGGGAGTACCCGCTCATGAGCCGCCAGTGATCTTCGGTGATGTGGCCGCTGTGGAAAGTCGCGACCGTGACCAGCGCGTCGACTTGATCGGCGGCCACCGCTACCGGGTCGCTGTAGATGCCCGCGGGAAGGTCGACGCGGGCCAGCACCACACCCTTGGCGTGCGGCAATTCCTCGGCCATCACGGTGGCGTCTTCTTCGCTGAGTTCGGGCACCAGCGAGGTGTAGGCGGCGGTGACCGCCTCCGGCGTGGCCGGTATGCGCTCACTGTCGAAGAAGATCACCCGCTCGGCGCGCAGCACACCAGTACGCAGCCGGGCCCGCTCGAAGGCCAGCCACACCACATGCCCGCCGGTGCGCAGGGGCAACGCCAGCAGGCGCAGGCACAGATCACGTTGCTGGGTGACCTTCAAGCCCGCCAGAGCCCCCACGGTGAGATGGCTCAGACCGGAGCCGACCGGCTCCTGGTCACCGACCGCCACCCGCGCGGCGTAGACGGCGACCGGCTCATCAGCCAGTACCCCGGCCAGCGCGCGGCACAGATCCTCCACGTTGCGCCCGCTACGACGGGCCAGCAGCAGGAACAGGTCGCGGCGAAGCGCGATGGTCTGGGCCGTGGTCTGGGCCGTCGACGTACACGGCTCACACGCCTTGCCCAGATCACGCCATGCCGCCTGCACGATCACCGGGTCGGCCACCGCGGCCATCAGCACTTTGACCGCAGCGATGGCGGCGGCCTTGAACGGCGTCGGGTCCGATGCCACGCCCACCGTGGCCAACTGGCGGGCTACCGCGGCGAGCTCGCCCTCAACCCCTCGGTGCGCATCGAGCACCGTGACGGCAAGGACCATCTCGCGCTGACCGGTCTGGACAAACTCGACGAACCCGCCTCTCTTACCGCGCTACGCGCCGACGTCGACGCCCGCATCCCCGCCGTCGACCTGCCCGAGGCGCTGCTGGAGGTGCATTCGTGGACCGGCTGCCTGGAGCACTTCGTCCACCTGTCCCACGCCCCCTCCCGCAAAGACGACATGACCACCTCGATCGCCGCGGTGCTGGTCGCCCAGGCGATGAACGTCGGCATGGGCCCGATGGTCAGCGACGGCGACCCCGCCCTGAGCGTCGACCGGCTGTTTTGGGTCGAGCAGAACTACATCCGCGCCGCCACCATCACCGCCGCCAACGCCGCCCTGGTCGACCACCACGCCCGCCTGGGGCTGGTCGCCGCCTGGGGCGGCGGCGAGCTGGCCTCCGCCGACGGGCTGCGGTTCATCGTCCCGGTCAAAACGATCAACGCCGGGCCCAACACCAAGTACTTCGGCAAGGGCAAAGGCGCCAAAGGCGTCACCTACTACAACTTCACCTGTAAGCATTCATCCCCTGCGCGATGAGTAACGAGTGAGCCGTGTCTCTCACGTTGCGTCACTTTGATCAAGTGTGCGGATCGTGGTGAGATCATCCGGTGTCTGGCCTGGAGGAGATGTCACGCGAGGAGCTGATCGCTCTGTCGCGGGCTCTCTTGGCCGAGAACGCCCGGTTGACCGAGCGGGTGACCGCCTTGGAGAAGGAGAACACCGAGCTCCGCGAACGGGTCACGCGACTGGAGCGGCTGCTCTCGCGCAACAGTGGCAATTCCGGGATGTCCTCGGCCGGTGACGATCTGCCCGGCAAGACGCAGCCGAAGGCCAAGCCCGGCCGCGGCGCGAAACGCCGTCCGGGTAAACAACCTGGTGCGCCGGGAGCCACTCTGGCCTGGTCGGATGATCCTGACGACACCCTCGATCATTTCCCGTCCGGGATGTGCGGATGCGGCGCTGCCTTGACCGGCGCGGCCGATCTGGGTGTCACGGCCCGCCATCAGCAGGTCGAGGTACCGCTGATGAGCGCCACCACCATCCAGCACAACCTGCACACGGTGGCCTGCGGCTGCGGCAAGGTCCACACCGCAGCCCGGCCGCCAGGAGTGTCATCCGCGCCGAACCGTTCCGGATCGGGAACCCACACCACACGCCACTCGCCCACGCACTCACCTCCGCTGTCCCTTGAACATACTCATTCTTCAGGGAAGTGATGATGACCGCGTCGCAGTTCGAGCAGGCGTGCGCCAAGCGCCACGCGCACGACGGCAGCACGTTCGCCAACCCGCGCAGCGCCGCCGCCGGCACACTGCGCGCACAGGACCGGCCGTACGTGTGCGAGCTGACGTTCTTCGGCTACGGCGCGCTGCCACACCCCGACGACGCCTCCGAGCCGGCCGTGCGGCTGCGCGAGCTGCCGCACAGCGAGGTCATGGCCTGGGTCGCCGGGCAGGGCGTGCAGACTCCCGCCGTCACCGACGTCGGCGGGATCGTCGCCGCCACCCTGGAACAGGTCCAGGAGCGAGTCGAACAGATCGCCGCCAAACGGGCGGATCTGGCCTTCGGCATCGACGGCATCGTGATCAAGTGCGATCTCGCCGCGGACCAGGCAGAGGCCGGTTTCAGCTCGCGTGCGCCCCGGTGGGCGATCGCCTACAAGCTGCCCGCCACCGAAAAGATCACCAAGCTGATCGGTGTCGAGTGGAACACCGGCCGCACCGGCGTCATCGCCCCGCGCGCCGTGCTGGAGCCGGTCGAGCTCGACGGCAGCATCGTCACCTACGCCACGCTGCACAACGTCGCCGACATCACCCGCCACGGTCTGATGCTCGGCGACAGCGTGGTCGTCTACAAGGCCGGAGACGTGATTCCCCGGGTCGAGGCCCCGGTCGTGCACCTGCGCACCGGCGACGAGCAGCCGATCGCGATCCCGCAGGTCTGCCCGTCCTGCGGCGACGCGATCGACGCCTCCCAGGAGCGGTGGCGGTGCGTACGCGGACGTGCCTGCCGGGCGATCGCCTCCATCGGCTACGCCGCCGGCCGCGACCAGCTCGACATCGAGGGCCTGGCCGAAAACCGCATCCAGCAGATGCTGGACGCCGGGCTGATCGCCGACTTCGCCGACCTGTTCTATCTGACCCGCGAGCAGGTGCTGGGCCTGGAACGGATGGGCGAGACCAGCACCGACAACCTGCTGGCCGCCATCGAGCGGGCCAAGGCGCAACCGCTCAGCAGGGTGTTCTGCGCGCTGGGCGTGCGCGGCACCGGCCGTTCCATGAGCCGCCGCATCGCCCGGCACTTCGGCAATATGGACGCCATCCGCGCGGCCGACGCCGAGGCGATCCAGGCGGTGGAGGGCATCGGCCCGGAGAAGGCGCCGGTGGTGGTGGCCGAGCTGGTCGAGCTCGCCGACCTCATCGACAAGCTGGTCAAGGCCGGGGTCACCATGACCGAGCCGGGCTGGACGCCACCTGCCGGTCCTGACACCGAGGCCCGCGCCGACGCGGAGGCGAGGGGCACGGCCGAGGGTCCGCTGGCCGGGATGTCCGTCGTGGTCACCGGCGCGATGAGCGGAGCGCTGGAGGCGCTGACCCGCAACCAGATGAACGAGCTGATCGAACGCGCCGGAGGCAAATCCTCCTCCAGCGTCTCGAAGAAGACCAGCCTGCTGGTGGCCGGGGAGAAGGCGGGCTCCAAACGGGCCAAGGCCGAGAGCCTGGGCGTGCGGATCGTCGGCCCGGAGGAGTTCGCCGGCCTCGTCGGCCCGGAGGAGTTCGCCGGCCTCGTCGGCCCGTTCATTTGATCAGGACGGAGTCCGGCGTGTCCGGCCAGGTCCTTCTCACCGCGCGCGCCGACGGCCCCGAAGGCCGGCTCGGCGCGCGCGGTGAGGATCAGGACCGTCGGCGGCTGCCCTTGACCGCGACGACGTCGATCTCCACGAGGATTCCGCCGAGGCTGGATCCAGCGGTCGTGCGGGCCGGGCGCGGCTCGTCGAAGAACTCGCGGTAGGCCGTGTCGAAACCGTCCCAGTCGTTGTCGATGTCGGCCAGGTGCGCGGTCACCTTGACGACGTCCTGCAGGTCCGCGCCCGCCGCCTCCAGTGCGGCCGCGACGTTGCGCAGCGTCTGGCGGGTCTGCTCGGCGACGTCGTCGCCGACGATCGTCCGGGTCACCGGGTCGACCGGCCCGAAGCCCGCGGTGTGGACGAGATCTCCGACGACGACCGCCTGGGAGTAGGCGCCTCGCGGAGGCGGAGCCTGGTCGGTGTGGATACCCACCTTCATATGATCTGTCATGCCTGATTCCTCTCGATGGCCGGTGCCGGCTCCGAAGGTCGACCGGGTGTCGCCGCCGGGTGACCGGCTCCTACCAGGACCGGTTTTCCCGGCAAGGGTGGTGTCACGGGCACTAAAGCACCAGGGAGAGCGCGCTCTGGAAGCCGGTGCCGCCCGATCTGGGGGTGCTGGACCAGCGGTTGCCCGAGGTGGCGCCGTTGTTGGCGTAGATCGACAGTCCGCCGGAGGCGTCGCCGACCACCAGGTCCGGCCCGGAGCCGCCGGTCACATAGCCGAGGCCGAGCGACCGCGTTCCGGTCCAGTTGCCCGGCACCACGATCGGATCGGTTGACGCGCCGGTCGGGAAGACCCACAGGGATCCGTCGTTCTCCAGGTCGACGAGATCGGCGATGCCGTCGCGGTCCACGTCACCCAGGGCGAGCCGGGTGGCCGTCTGCCAGTTGCTGCCGACCCACGCGCGCGGCGTCCACGGGAAGGCGGTGCTGGATCCGTTGCCGGGGTAGGCGTACATGTCGCCGGCGTTGTCGCGTCCGACGAGGTCGGCGCGGCCGTCGCCGGTGACGTCCCCGGCCATCAGGTGGTTGAAGATGTTCCAGCCGGTTCCGCCGAAGTAGCGGCCGGTCCAGCGCAGGCCGGTCGTGGACCCGTTGTTGAGGTAGATCCACAGGGTGCCGTTGGACAGGCGTTTGTCGACCGCGAGCACGTCCTGAAGCCGGTCGCCGTTGACGTCGGCGAGGAGGACCTGCGAGGCGAAGCCCCAGTCGGTTCCGGCACTGACCCTGTCGGGCCAGGGATTGCCGGTGGCCGCCTTGGTGTTCGGCAGGAGCCACAGATCGCCACTGCGGGCGACATGGGCGACCAGGTCGAGCTTGCCGTCGCCGGTCACGTCGCCGGTCACGACGTCGAGCGCGTACTCGAAGCCGGTGCCCGCGGCGAAGCGGGTCGTCGGCGACCACATCGAGCCCGCCGTGGCGCTCTGCCAGGGGTGAATCCACAGGGCGCCGGAGGGGTCCCGCGAGATCACGTCCGGACGCCCGTCGCCGGTGACGTCGTCCATGGACAGCCGGTCGGCGCCACTCCAGCCGCCGGTGCTCCCGTACACGATCGAGGTCCAGAAGTTCGACGTGGTCGACCCGTTGTGCGGGTAGACCAGGAGGGCCCCGGTGGTGTCGCGGGCGACGATTTCGGGTTTGCCGTCATTGGTGACGTCGTCGAGCATCATCATCTGGGCGAGGTTCCACCCGTTGCCCGACCAGATCGGAGACTGGGTCCACGGGTTGGAGGTGACCGAGCCGTTGTTCGGGTAAACGTAGAGGGTTCCGCTGGCTTCGGTGGGGTTGCGCGCCAGCAGGTCGGGTTTGCCGTCGCCGGTGACGTCGCCGACGAGGATCCGGTCGACGATGTTCCATCCGGTGCCGGCGGCGAAACGACCGGGCCACGGGTTCGCCGAGCCGGAGCCGTCGTTGGGGTAGATGTACAGCGTGCCGTTGTTCGCCGAAGGGTCGCGCACGACGACGTCGGCGCGGTTGTCGCCGGTGACGTCGGCGACGATCAGGGTGTCGGCGAACTCCCACTGCGGCGGCGTCGCGGTGTAGGTCGTCTCCCACGGATTGGAGGTGGTGGCCCCGTTGCCGGTGTAGACGCGCAGCGCTCCGGCGTCGGTGCCGGACAGCTGGGCGACCAGGTCGGCCCGGCCGTCGCCGGTGACGTCGTTCGCGGCCGGCGACGGGGTCGCGGCGGTGCGGGACGAGCCCGAGCGGGTGGCCGGCTCGGGGGCCACGGCCAGAGTCTTGGCACGAATTCCGCTGACGTCCCACTTCTTGGTTTTGCCAGCCTTACCAGGCTTGCCGGGCTTACCGGATTTGCCGGAGTGGTAGGACTCGGTGGGGCCGGGGGCAGGCCGCTTGCGGTCGTCGCCGGGCGCCGCGTGCGCGGCCGGGGCGACGGTGAGGACCGCGAGGGCGAGGGCCGCGGCGACCGCGGTCGCGCGAATCGACGTCGTCATCAGAGTTCAATCCTTCGTCCGGCGCGGTACCTGTTTCCGTTCACGACGATCCACTTCAGTCCCGGCAGCGGCGGTGTCTCGACGATCACGCGCCCCGGCTTGTGGTGCCAGTCCCCGCTGAACTCCACCTTGAGCGTGTCGTGACCGCTGCGGTCGTCGTCGACGTGGCGGTCGTCGTCCCGATCGCGGCCGCGGCCGCCCTCCAGCTTGAAGCGCAACGTTACCGGCCCGAACTTGGTCGGGACCTTCTCGAAGCGGGTCTGCTTCTTGCCCGACAGCCACTCCAGCGGGCAGAGCCGCAGCAGCTGCAGCTGGTTCGGGACAAGGCTGTCGTCGATGACCGCGTGCAGGAGCGACCAGGTGATGATGGGGTGGGAGAAGAGGTTGCCGTAGATCGCGTTGCGGTGCTCGCTGGAGATGTAGGTGTCCTGCGAGAGGCCGCCGGTGAGCAGGCCGTACAACCCCTCGATGAAGGGCGCCCGTTCCCCCAGCTGCCAGGTGTGGAACATGTTCCAGCTGTAGCAGGGCTCGGCCGAGGACTGCTCGTGGTCGAGGACGGCGCGGTCCAGCGCGTTGTGGTGCACCGCGTCGAACACCAGGGTGTTGGGGCCGACCCGGAAGAACTCGACGAACGACTTCATCATCGGGTCGGAGGCCGGCATCAGTCCGGCCCACACCGACATCAGGGCGCCGGTGTCGAGCATGGTGAAGGCGTCCCAGACGCCCTCGCCCGCGAACTGCGGCCGGAAGACCGGCCACTGCTTGCCCTTGGCGTCGGTCCACTTCACCGACCGGTCGGCGAGGTCACGAACGGCCTGGACGAACGTCGTACGGAAGGTGTTCGCGAACGTGGCGAACTCGGCGGCCCGGGGGTGCTTGATCCGCTGCAGGAACTCGACGGCGGAGGCGAGCCCCTTGTAGGTGAAGCACTGGCTGATGAAGCCCTGGGTCTCGACGCCCTCGTCGGTGGAGTGACCGGGGGGCATCAGGCCCTGGACGCCGCTGTGGTTGGTGAGCCCGCAGGCCTGGACGATGTAGTCGCAGGCCTTGACGATGACGTCGGTCCATTTGGCGATGAACGCCGGCCGGTTGGTCAGCAGCGCGTGAACCGACAGGATCTCCAGGATCGCGCCGTGGTCACTGATCCAGTCGACGGCCTGCAGCGTCTTCGGGGTCGACAGGTATCCCGGGTAGGTTCCCCCGGCGAAGACCGCGCCGGGTGGCGTCCGCGTTCCCTGGGTGGCCGCGTAGATCTCGATGTGGTTCTCGACGACGTCGTGGTAGCCGAGCCGGTCCATGAACATGTGGCTGACCATGGAGGTCGGCGTGCTCCACAGCACGTCGTAGGCGTACGAGCCGGACAGAAACGTGAACAACCCGGTGTCGGGGCTCTTCTCCGCGACCACTTGAGCGAGCTGCGGACCACGGCGCATGACCTGGTTGATGTAGTTCTCCGGGGTGTCGACCACGGCGATGGACGCCGCGTTCTCCTTCCAGAACGCCTGGCACTTGGCGAGCGCCGCGTCGCGGCCGAGCGCGGCCTCGGCCTTGGCGTCGGCGAGCGGCGCGGGGATCATCGGAATCAGCACGTCGATGTAGGCCCCGACCGTCGCGGGCAGGCCGAGCCGCAGGTCGTACACACCCTTGACCTTGTTCTCGGTCATGGCGATGGAGCCCTTGTCGGCGGTGGTCACCATGACCTTGACGTTGCCCTCGTTGTCGGTGATGGGCACCGTGATGGGCTTGCCGGTCGGGTTCCACACCCGGCCCATCGTCAGGCCGGCGAGGATCGGCGCCGTCTCGGGGAAGACGGTGAGCGGCACGCCGTCCTCGTCCTGGTAGGGCCCCGCGGGCTTCATGTACGAGCCGCTGAGCCAGAGCTGGAACACGAAGTCCTTGACCGCGTTGACCGGGTCGACGTGGGTGACCTCGAAGCGGGTCCAGGAGTACATCGGCTCGGTCGCCGTCTGGACGGCCTGTTCCCCCGGGACGTGCGCGAAGATCGACTGCTTGATGACCAGGCCCTCCTGGCGGCGGTGTTCGGTCCACAGGACCGGGGTGTCGCTGTCCTCCTCCCAGCCCTGCTTGCCCTGGCCGAGGTCGTCGTCCCAGACCTCGTACTGGAAGGTCGGGAAGGGCCGGAAGCCGCCGCCGCGCATGGGCATGACGACGGTCGTCTGGAAGTTCTTCCCGTGCCAGGGCTGGGTGTTGGGCTTGGCCGCCATGACCCAGCTGGGGTCGCAGATGAGCGCGCCGTTGTAGACGACGTTGAACCGGAAGAGGTGGCCCTTCCAGCCGATGGGCGTCCACACGTTGCGCTGCGCCGGCCACCAGTGCTTGGAGCGCTCGATGTTCGGCTCAGGGTCGGTCGCGGCCAAGGGGGTCGGCACGAACGTGTCGGCGTGTGCGGCCGACAGTCCGGTCAGGGGGGTCGTGGCGGCCAACGCGCCTCCGGCGACGACGGCTCCGCCGGTCATCTGGAGCATTCGGCGCCTGGATGGTTCAGTCACTTGGACAGCCTCCTCGAACGGCACTCGCACAGCGTCGGTGCCGGACGTGATGACAGGGGGGAAGGTTTTTTCGGCATTCCGAAAATATATTCGGAGTATCGATAATTGGAAACTGTGGCACCGGTATCCGGGAAAGGCAAGGGGGTGCGTCACAGTAAGCGACAATTCGCCCGCGACGGGATTTGTCAGACGGATAGCATGAAACTCGCACTGGGCAGTGTCAGGATCCGGTGACAGCAGGCGGATCCGGCGGCATCGCGAATCGGCGGCATCGCGAATCGGCGGCGCCGCGCGGCGGCCCTCCCCTGGCGGGCTTGAGGCGCGCCATGTCGCCGGAGTCCGGGCTCGCCCGCAACGTGGGCGCCCGTCCGCGACCGCCGGATGCCAAGGCCGTGCTTTACCCCGGGTGGCCTGCCCTCACCGGACCGCTGTGCCGTCCGGCAGGTCGAGCATGGACAGCTCCGCGCGAGTCGGCGCTCCCTCCCAGTCGCCGTGGCCGGCGACCGCGAAGGCTCCCGTGGTGATCGCCCGCCCCAGCCGTCCGGCCGGCGGCAGGCCGTCCAGCAGCCCGGAGAGGTATCCGGCGACGAAGGCGTCACCGGCGCCGATCACATCGACGGCGGTGACGGGCCTGGCCGGAAGGGTGAGCGTCTGGTCGGCGGTGAACATCGTGGCACCGGCCGGCCCGCGCTTGACGACGACCTCGGCCACTCCCCCGGCGAGCAGCGTCCGTACCCTGCTCGCCTCGTCGTCACCGGCCGCGGCGAGCGTGAGCTCGTCGTCGGAGGCGATGACGATGTCGGCCTCGGCGGCCAGTTCGGTCAGCACCTGGCGGGCCGTGGTCTCGGACCAGAGCCGGTTGCGGTGGTTGACGTCCAGGCAGACTCTCGCACCGGCGGCCCTGGCCAGGCGCACCGCGGCGCGCACGGCCCGCTCCGGGCCCTCACCGAGGGCCGGGGTCACCCCGGTGATGTGCAGGATTCGCGGTGGGGCCGGGATCGCCGCGAACGCCTCCTCCACGTCGGAGACGGAGAGCCTCGCGCCGGCCGAGCCGTGCCGGTGATAGTCCACCCGCGTCAGCCCGGCGACGCGCTGTTCGAAGACCACGATGCCGGTCTGCGCCGGGTCGGTCCGGATCGCGGCGATGCCGACCCCCTCGGCGCGCAGGGTGCGCCGTACCAGCTCCCCGAGCTGGTCGGGTCCGACGGCGCCGACGAACGCGACGTCGTGCCCGAGCCGGGTCAGGCCGATGGCGACGTTGGCCTCGGCGCCGGCGACGCCGATGCGGGCGGTTCCCCCGAGCCGGACCTGGCCGTCGGCCCGCAGGCAGGCCATGACCTCACCGAGTGTCAGGACATCAGGCATCTCGTCGTACCAGCCCTTCGTGCCACGCCGCGGCGAAGGCGGCTGCGCGTTCGGTCATCGTCCCCCAACGGCGGTCCGCAACGAGGTCCGCCGAGACGAGCGCGCCGCCGACACCGACACCGACACACCCCATCCGGGCATAGGGGACGAGGTCTTCCAGCCTCACCCCGCCGGTCGGCAGCAGGGGAACGTCGTCGAGCGGTTCGCGCACGGCCCGCAGGTAGCCGACGCCACCGAGGGCGGAGACGGGGAAGACCTTGACCGCGGCGGCGCCGTGCCACCAGGCCAGGTCGATCTCGGTCGGGGTGAGCGCACCGCACACCACCGGTATGCCGGCGGCGTGAGCGACGGCCAGGACGTCCGGCATGGTGGTGGGGGTGACCAGGAAGCGGGCGCCCGCGGCGATCGCGGCGCCGGCGTCGCAGGCGGTGCGCACGGTTCCGGCTCCGACGAGAACGTCGGGGTGCGTGTTCCAGCGGCGGATGGCGGCGAGTGCCCCGGGGGTGGGCAGGGTCACCTCCATGACCTCCACCCCGCCATCCAGCAGGGCGGTCGCGATGGCGTCGTCGGGTTCCCCCTCACGCAGGCGGATGATGGCTACGACACCGGAAACGGCCGGCCCCGGGTTCGTGTGTTCGGCGCTCATGAATCCCATCCTTTCGATATGATGAAATTATTATCGGAATACCAGAATATCGAACCCCGTTCCGAGAGGCAGCCACCGACGCCGGCGCCGTGGGGCACGGGAACGACGAGCCGAAAGGTAGGACCGATCGATGTCTGATGGTGGCAGTGGGGCGGAGCGTCCGGCGTCTCCGGGTGTGGACCGCACGCTGACCGTTCTTGAGCAGCTGGTGACGGCCGACGAGGACCTCACGCTGACCGCACTGGCCAAGGTGACCCGCATCCCGCTGGCGACCTGCGCGAGCATCGTCTACACCCTGGAGCACCGCGGGTACGCCACCCGCCGGGTGGTCGGGCGCAGTCACTTCTGGCGTCCCACGCTGCGGCTCTACAGTCTGGCCAGCCAGCTGGTGCGCAAGGTCGACCTGTCGCAGATCGCGACCGCCGAGATGCGCGCGCTCGCCGAGGAGCTGGGGATGCCCGTCCACATCGGGGTCCTGGACGGCGCGTCGGTGGTCTACGTGGCCAAGGCCGCGACCCCGGGTTTCATCCAGTTCGACACCTATCCGGGCAAGGTCGCACCCTTCGACCTGACCGCGCTGGGCCGGGCCATCGCGGCCCACCTGCCCGCCGACGAACTCGCCGTCCTGCTGCCACGACTGGCGGCCGGGCAGGGACCGCGGGCCCGGGAGTCCGACTCGAAGGCGTTCATGGAACTGCTGGAGAGGGTGCGCGCCGACGGCTACGCCATCGAGGAGGAAGAGGAACAGGCCGAGATCTCCTGCCTGGCCGCGCCGTTCTTCGACGCCGAGGGCCGGATCACCGGGGCGGTCGGGGTGACCGGTTTCGCCCGTGACTTCATCGGTGACCGGCGCGACGCCGCCGCGGCGGGCGTCGTCCATCTCGGCATCGTGATCTCCCGGCGGCTCGGATGTCGGAGCGGGTCATTGCCATCCGAGTTCGTCGGCTCCTAAGATTCGATGTATCGGAAATAAATACGATATATCGAAGGATGTTTGATGTGTCGATAGCTCTGCGATGGTCCGAAACGGATCGTGACCGGCTAAGGCGGCACCTGCCCGAGGCCGTCGTCATCATCCCGGTCGGTGCGACCGAGCAACACGGGCCGCACCTGCCGACCTCGACGGACACCCTCATCGCCGCCGCGGTCGCCGACGGCGCGGCGACGGCGGCGGCCGGTCGTAGCGACAGGCCGTTGATCGTCGCCCCCGCGATCGACTGGGGTGCCTCGGATCACCACCTGCCCTACGGCGGGACGCTCTCCCTGTCACCGGAGACGCTGCTGGCCGTGATCTGCGACCTGTTCCGTTCGATCGCGGCGCAGGGCGGGCGGCGGGTGGTCCTGCTCAACGGGCACGGCGGCAACGTCGGGGTCTGCCACGCCGCGGCCGCCGCGGGCTCGACCCGGTTCGACCTGTCCGTCGCGCACCTGGACTACTGGCGGCTCGCCGACACCGAGGGCGAGCCGCCGGTGCCGGGACACGCCGGGGAGTTCGAGACCTCGATGGTCCTGGCCCTCCGGCCCGGCCTGGTCGGCCCGCGCGCCCCCCGGCCCCAGGCGCCCGAGGTCGTGACCGTCCAGGGAGTGGACCTGCACTCCGGTGCCGTGTGGCGCCGGATCGACGGCTTCACCGACCGGCCCGAACTGGCCCAGGCCGACGAGGGCAAACGGCGGCTGGAAGACCTCGTCGGCCGGGCGGCGGACCGCCTGGTCGAGCTGGCGGGCGTCCTGTGATCGACTTCCACACCCACACCCCCACCTGGCGCACCACCAGCTGGCTGGGCGGCGTCACGTTCGGCGCGGACGAGTTCGTCGCCTTCATGGACTCGGCCGGCATCGACCAGGCGGTGGTCCTCAGCCACGACGGCCTCTTCGACGCCACTCCCGAGGCCAACGACGACCTCGCCGCGTTCGTCGGGGAGTACCCGCAGCGACTCGCCGGTTTCGGGACCGTGCACCCGCGTCGCGCGGACGCCCCCGGAGAGGTCGACCGAATGCTCAACGAGCTCGGGCTGCGCGGCCTCAAGCTGCATCCGTGGCTGCAGGGCTTCAGCATGCACGAGTCGGCGCTCGACCCGATCTGTGACGTTCTCGCCCAGAGCGGCGGCATTCTGCTCAGCCATGACGGGACACCGCCCTACTCCACCGGCGGTCAGATCGCGGCTCTGGCCCGGCGGCACCCCTCCCTGCCGGTCGTCCTGGGGCACGCCGGGCTGCACGACACCTGGCGGGAGTCGCTCGCCCTCACCATCGAGACCCCCAACCTCTACATCTGCATCTGCGGCACGCCGCCCTACGCGGCGCGCGAGATCCTCTCCCGGGCGCCCTCCCACAAGGTCCTGTTCGGCACCGACGCCGGGCTGTCGGACCGCAAGAGCCAGGACTACGCGGTGGCCCGGGTGGCCGAGATCGACGGGTGGGGGATCACCGACGAGCAGCGCCGGGCGATGCTGGTCGACAACCCCCGCGCACTGCTGGCGGGGCGGTGAGACCGACCGTCGCCGCGGTCCACACCGCGGCGATCAGCCTCCAGGTACATCCGGACCTGGTCGTCACCGGCGCCAGGGGAACCCACGCCCGTTCGGACTTCCTGCTGGTCCGCGTGGTGACCAGCACCGGCGTCGAAGGGTACGGCGAGGTCAGCGCGACGCCGCTGTGGAGCGGCGAGGACGGCGTCAGCGCCGCCCATTTCATCCGCGAGATCCTGGCCCCCGCCCTGGTGGGCCGGCCGCTCGCGCCGGTCGGCGGCCTGGAGCTCCTGATGGACCGGCTGCTCGCGGGCAACCCGTTCACCAAGGCGGGCGTGTCCATCGCGCTGTGGGACGCGTTCGCCCGGACCCTCGACGTCCCGCTCGCCGTGGCGCTCGGCGGCCCGTACCGCGACGAGGTCCCGATCAAGCTCTCCCTGTCCGGCGACGCCACGGCGCTGGACTCGGTCTTCCGTGCGGCGACCGCGGCCGGATTCCAGGCGTTCAAGGTCAAGGTCGGGCTCGGCGTCGCCGGTGACGTCGCCCGGGTGTCCCGGGCCCGGGAGCTCGCCGGTCCCGCGGCCTTCCTGGGAGCCGACGCCAACGGAGGGTGGACCCGCAGCCAGGCGGCCCGGGCGATCCCCGCACTGGCCGAACAGGGCGTCTCGTTCGTCGAGCAACCGGTCGCACCGGCCGATCTGGACGGCATGCGGCAGCTGCGAGACCTCGGCCTGCCGGTGATCGCCGACGAGTCGGTCTTCGGCCTGGCCGACCTGGCCGCGCTCGTACGGGCACAGGCCGCCGACTGCGTCAGCCTGTACGTGGGCAAGAGCGGCGGGCCCGGGCGCGCCGTGGAGATGGGGCGGCTCGCCTCGTCCTTCGGAATCGACACGCTCCTGGGCTCCAACGGCGAGCTGGGCATCGGCGCCGCCGCACAGCTCCACGTCGCCTGCGCGTTGCCGGCGTTGTCACCGGAGTTCCCCTCCGACATCATCGGCGCGCACTACTACACCGAGGACATCCTCGCCGAGCCACTGGACAGCGACGGCCGCCGCGTCAAGCTCGGCGACTCACCCGGACTGGGAGTCCGGCCACGAGCGGACCTGATGAGGAAATTCCAATGATCGTCGATGTGCACGCCCACACTCCCACCCACCGTGACGCGGTGCCGGCCGAGGAGGCGTGCGTCTTCACCTCCTGGCGCACCGACCGTCCCGTCGTCACCACGAACAGCTGGGCCGACTTCGACAGCGCCATGTCCGCGGTGGACGTCGCGATCGTGTTCAACATCGCGGTGGCCGACCCGGCCGCCGCGACCGGCATACCGCACGCTCCGGAACGTACCAACGACGCGACCGCGGAGTTCGTGGCGAACGATCCCGCCCGCCGCATCGGGTTCATGTCCGTCGACCCCACGTCCGCCGACTGCCTGGAGGAGGCCGAGCGATGTCGTGAGATGGGACTCGTCGGCGTCAAGCTCGGCCCGAACTACCAGAACTTCGATCCGCTCGGGGAGCCCGCGCTGGCGTTCTACGCCTACTGCGAGCAGAACGCGCTGCCCATCCTCTTTCATCAGGGGGCGTCGCCGATCCGCGCGGCGCCGCTGCGCTACACCTACCCGCTGGTGACCGACGAGGTCGCGCTGCGCTTCCCCGAGCTGCGCATCGTCATGGCCCACATGGGCCATCCCTGGGGTAAGGAGACCGTGGCGACGATCCGCAAGCACCCCCATGTCTACGCCGACGTCTCCTCGATCTATCTGCGGCCGTGGGTCTGTTACGAGTCGCTGCTGGCCGCGGTCGAATGGGGGTGCACGCACAAGCTCCTGCTCGGTTCGGACTACCCGATCGCCAACACCGGCGAGGCGATGGCGGGGCTGCGCGGCGTCAACAGGATCCTGGAGGGCACCGCGCTGCCGCGCGTGCCGGCCGAACTCATCGAGCAGATCATCCACGCCGACGCGCTCTCCGCCCTCGGCCTGACCGTGGGAGAACCCGTTGATCGTTGACGCGCATGTACGGCTGGGGCAGGGACGTGAGGCCGGTCTGGAGGCCGATCAGCTGATCGCGACGATGGACTCACTGGGCATCGACGTGGCCCTGGTGGCACCGGACGAACGTTGTATCGCCTACGACAACCGGGCCGGCAACGAGCGGGTGGCCGCGGCCGCGGCCGCGTCGGAGGGACGGCTGATCCCGTACGCGGTCGCCAATCCATGGCGTGGACGAGCGGCCGTGGAGGAGCTGGAACGTGCCAGGGACGCCGGTGCCCGCGCTCTCAACGTGGACAGCGTGCTTCAGGGCTTCGATCTTCTCGACGGGCTCCTGGACCCGTTGCTGGACTTCGCGGCCGAGGCGAGCTGGCCCGTCTACGTCCGCACCGGCACTCCCCCGAGTGCGCTGCCGTTGCCCCTGGCCAGCCTGGCCCGGCGCCGGCCGGAGACGCCGTTCGTGATGGGCCGCAGCGGTGCCACCGATTTCTGGATCGACGCGGCGCCGGCGTTGCGCTACGCGCCGAACCTCTACGGCGACACCAGCTACGCGCCGTGGGACACCGTCCTGGTCGAGCTGGGCCGGGATCCGCAGATCGGCCCGTCGCGGCTGGTCTTCTCCACCGACGCCCCCTACGCGGTGCCGCGCTCCGAACTGCGCCGGGTGCTGGACTGGCCGATCGACGACGACGCGCGGCGCGAGGTGCTCGGCGGCACCGTCATGCGTCTTTTGCCACCTTCTCTCGGCTGACAGTCGTTTCCCCCGCAACTCCTTTTTGCCACCTCCTCTCGGCTGACGATCGTCTCCCCCGCACCCCCTTGTCGGATGCGGGCCGGGGCGTCTATCGTTCCTATTTAAGAAAATATTTTCGGTATTTCGTACATCAAGCTTCATTGAGACAGGAGGGCGAATGAACGTCCAGACGAGTGCCTCACCCATGGCGACTCCTCTCGGCGCCGATGGCCTCACTGACGCCTCGACCCTCGTCCGGGGGATCTCGCCCGTCCTCGGGGTTCCGTTCACCGACACCGGAGACGTCGACTTCGAGGGATTCGGCCGGGTCGTCGACCACGTCCTCGGCACGGGCGTGACGAGCGTGATGTTTCCGGGGTTCGCCTCGGAGTACTACAAACTCACCGAGGACGAGCGCCGCGAGCTGACCGGGATCCTCCTGCGGCGGACCGCCCACCGGCGAGGCCTCGCCGCGATCGTCGCGGTGCAGGACCACACCACCCGGATGGCCGTCGCCCGTGCCCGCGAGGTCGTGGCCGCCGGGGCGGACCTGATCAACCTGCTGGCGCCGCACTTTCTCAGCCCTTCACGCCGCTCCCAGATCGAGCACGTGACAACGGTCCTGGACGCGGTCGCCCCGATCCCGGTGGTACTGCAGTACGCCCCGAACGAGACGGGAAGCAGCCTGGACGCGGCCACCATCGCCGCCCTGGTGCGCACCCACCCGAACCTCCGGCTGATCAAGGTGGAGTCCAACCCACCCGGGCGGCTCATCGGTGAGCTGGCCGCCCTCGACCCGCCGGTGACCTCGCTTGAGGGCTACGCCGGAGTGCAACTCCCAGACGCCTGGCGGCGCGGCGCGGTGGGCAGCCAGCCCGGATGCTCGTTCACCGAGATCTACGTCGAGATCTGGCGCCGGCTCACCTCGGGCGACGAGGCCGGTGGCGAGGACCTGCACCGGCGGCTGCTGCCCTACATCTCCTACTGGATGCTCGACACCGAGCTCATCATCGCCGCCGAGAAGCAGATCTCGTTCCGCCGGGGCCTCATCGACAGCGCCCACTGCCGCCGGCCCGCCCACCTGCTCGACGCCGAGGAACTGCGCCGGATCGAGGTCTTTCTCCAGGAGTTCGCGGACCTGCTGCCCGATTTGTCCGGACGAGGCTAGGTAAATGAGACAAAAATCTAGAAATAACGACACTAAACCCGATATCACTAAGAATGGAGGTTTCTCGGTGAAAGTTGCACGTAAGGTACTGGTCGGTTTGATCGTTGTGCCCAGCCTGGTTCTGACCGCGTGCGGCACAGGCGGCGCGACCGGCGCGAACCAGGCCCCCCAGCAGGCTCCCGACGCCAAGAGCTGGCAGCAGGACATCAAGGGCGGCTCGATCGAGGTCGGTGTGCTCCCGGCCGTCGGCACCCCCTCCCTGAAGTTCATGGAGGACATCGCCGCCGGGATCGAGAAGGACCACGCCGGCGCCGACCTGAAGCAGACCTTCGCCAACACCAAGGCGCGCGCGGCCCTGGAACAAAGGTGGCGCGCGGGTGACGGGCTCGACGTCGACTACACGATGTTCGACGGCACCAACCCGGCGCTGCTGGAGTGGGCCGACAGCGGCGCCCTGCTCGACCTCAAGCCCTACCTGGACCAGGTCGACACGACCACCGGCAAGCCCTGGCTGGACCAGTTCAGTCCGGCGGTCATGCAGTTCATGCAGCACCCGACGAGCAAGAAGATCTACGGCATCCCCTCCGAGCTGTCCCTGCAGGTGCTGTTCTACAACGCGGGGCTCTTCAAGAAGCACAACATCACCCCGCCCGCCACCTGGGACGAACTGATCCAGGCCGCCGACGGGCTCAAGGCCGCCGGGGTGGACCCGATCGCGGTCACCGGCCTGTTCGAGCCCTACATGGGCATGTGGAGCGACAACATCTGGTTGCGCACCGTCGGATACGACAAGGTCCACGACGTCGTCACCGAGGGCAAGGGGAGCATCGTCGACGACCCGGGCTTCCTCAAGGGGCTGCAGATGCTCCAGGACCTGCGGGACAGGAAGGGCTTCCTCAAGGGGTTCGAGGGAACCGACTTCACCGCGGCCCAGGCCCAGTTCTTCCAGGGCAAGGCCGGAATGATCATGATGGGCAGCTGGCTCGTCAGCGAGATGGCCGACGTGATCCCCAAGGACTTCGAGCTGGGCGTCCTGCAGTTCCCGACCGTGACCGGCGGGACCGGTGACCAGGAGAGCATGCTCGCCGCCGCCCAGTTGATGTCGGTGTCCGCCAAGAGCGAGAACATCCCGCTCTCGCTGGAGTGGATCCGCCGGGTCACCAGCGTGGAGACCCAGACCCGCAGGGCCAACGAGATCGGCGAGGTCTCCGGGGTCAAGGGAGTGGCGAGCCCTCCCGGACTGCCGGGCATCTCCGACGTCGTGGCCAAGGCCGACCGGCTCCAGGCGAGCTACTACGGCCTGATGGAGTCCAAGGCCAAGGAGGTCGTCTATCCCGAGATCGCCAAGCTGCTGTTCGGCAAGCAGGACGCGCAGCAGGCTCTCGACAACCTCGACAAGGGACTGCGCCGGGTCTACGGCAACTGAACCCCGTCCACCAAACCCGTCACGGGCTCCTCTTTTCGAGCCGGAGCCCGTGGCAGGTGTGAACCCCGGGAGGCCACATGCTCAAGGCGGCCCAGCGACGCATCATCATCCCATTCCTGATACCCGCGCTCGCGCTGCTGGGGGTCTTCTTTCTCTACCCGCTGGTCAAGACGGTGGACCTGTCGTTGAACGAGTTCTCTCGCACGGGAACGATGCGATTCGTCGGGATTGAGCAGTATCGCCTGCTGGCAGGCGACCCCGCCTTCTTCAACTCGCTCAAGAACACGTTCCTGATCACCATCATCGGCAGCTGCATGCTGTTCCCGCCCGCCATGGCGATCGCCTGGGCCCTGTCCCAGCGGATCCACGGCGAACGCTTCTTCAGGTTCGTGGTGTTCGCCCCGGTCGTCCTGTCGGTCGCCGTCGTTTCGCTGATGTGGAAGTTCCTCTACCACCCCACCCTCGGCCTGATCAATCCCGCGCTGGAGTCCATGGGACTGGGCACCCTGGCCAAGATCTGGCTCGGCGACCCCGCCACCGCGCTGGCCGCCGTGACGTTCGTGTCCGTGTGGCACGGCATCGGCATCTGGATCGTGCTGCTGTGCGCCGGCTTCGAGCGCCTGCCCACCGACGTGCTGCAGGCCGCGCGCATCGACGGGGCGGGCGAGTGGCGGGTCTTCTGGAGCATCATGCTGCCGATGATGCGCGACCTGCTGCGCATGCTCGCCATCCTGTGGGTGGTGCAGAGCCTGCAGACCTTCGCCTTCGTCTACATCATGACCGGAGGCGGCCCTTTCGGCTCGACCGACACCGTCGGCACGCTGATGTACCGCGTCGCCTTCGACCGGGCCGACTTCGGCTATGCCGCTGCCATCGGCGTCGTGCTCGTGGTGGTCATGCTGACGGTGGCCAAGCTCCTCAACAAGGTGATGAAGCGCGATGACCTCCAGTACTGACCTGACGGCGCCCCCCACACCGGCCGGTCCCGCGGACACGCCCCGCCCGTCCGCCCCCACCTCGCGGCGGAGGAGTGACCCACCCCGGCCCCGTGCGCCGTTCCGCCCGCACCATCTCTTCTTCTACCTGCTGCTCGGCGTGGTCGCGCTCTCCTCGATCAGTGCATACACCTGGGTCTTCAACGTGTCGATGAAGACCAACAGCGAGTTCGTCTCCTCGCCTCCCTGGCAGGTCGCCGAGACGTGGCGCTGGGAGAACTACGCCAACGCCTGGGACCGCGCGAACATCGGCCTGTTCTTCGGCAACAGCGTGGTCATCAGCGTCGCCTCGACCGCGGTCGGCGTCGTGCTGGCCGTGTTCGCCGCCTACCCGCTGGCCAGGATCGCCTTCAGGTTCAGCGGCGTGGTGCTCAGCACCTTCCTGCTCGGGCTGATGATCCCGTGGATGGTCACCTTCGCGCCGCTCTACCTGATCATGCAGGATCTCGGGCTTCTCGACAGCCGGCTCGGCCTGATTCTCGTCTACGCCACCTACAACCTGCCGTTCAACGTCTTCGTCCTGGTCGGCTTCATGAAGACCCTGCCGTACGAACTGGAGGAGGCGGCGGCGATGGACGGGGCCGGCCCGGCACGCACGTTCCTCTCGGTGATCCTCCCCCTCATGGGGCCCGGGCTGGCGTCGGTCGCCATCATCAGCTTCCTGCAGAACTGGAACGAGTTCTTCTACGCCCTGCTGCTGATCCACTCTCCGGAGAAGATGCCCCTGCCGCTCGGGCTGTTCCAGCTGGGCCAGGCCGCCGACTACGGCACCAACTGGGCCACGCTGTTCGCCGGGATGATGATCACGGTCACCCCCGTGCTGCTGGGATTCGCCGTACTGCAGAAACAGATCACCAAGGGGCTGACGGCCGGCGCGCTCAAGGGCTGAGCCACAGCGGAGAGAGGGAGATTCATGTCATCTGGTCCTCGGGACACGACGTCACCGCGCCGCGCGCTGATCACCGGCGCCGGCGGGGGAATCGGGGCGGCGATCGCGCGGGTCCTGCACACCGGCGGCGCCACGGTGATCGTCACCGACGTCGACCTGGACGCGGCGCGCGCGACCGCGGACACCATCGAGGGCGCCGAGGCGGTCCACCTCGACGTGCGCTCGGAGAAGTCCGTCCGCTCGGCGATCGGCTCGATCACCTCGCGCCACGGCCCGGTGGACGTCCTGGTCAACAACGCCGCCGTCTGCAGCAACCTCGAGTTCGAGTCCGTGCCCGAACCGGTCTGGTCGGTCGACGTGGACGTCGTCCTCGGCGGGGCGATCCGCCTGTGCCAGGCGGTTCTGCCCGGCATGCGCGAGGCCCGGCGGGGAGCCGTGGTCAACGTGGCCTCGGTCAACGGCCACCGCTATTTCGGCAACGACACCTACAGCGCGGCCAAGGCCGGGCTGCTCAACCTCACCCGCGGTCTGGCCGCCCAGTACGGGCCGTACGGCGTGCGCGTCAACTCGGTGTCGCCCGGCACGATCGCCACCCCGATCTGGGAGGAGCGGCTCGCGACCGATCCGCACGCCCTGGACAAGGCCGCCTCGTGGTACCCGATGGGACGGGTCGGCACCGTGGACGACGTCGCCGAGGCCGTCGCGTTCCTGGCGGGCGACCGCGCATCATGGATCAACGGGATCGACCTGCCCGTGGACGGCGGCCTCCTGGCCGGAAGCCGCGCCATGGCCGTGGACATCGGCGCGGCCGTCGTCGACGCCGGATAACGCGAGAACACCTCGTTAGCTCGCGAAAGCCACGATCAGCGCGTTTCTTCTCGGTTCCCCAGGATGTCGTACACCTCTCCCTGCGACGTCCCGCGGCTGGAAGTTCGCGGGACGTCGCCGGGAGAGGCCGAGAACACGTCGGCCGCCCCTCGCGCTCGGAGCCGAAGGCGCGAGCACAAAGGAGGTCCCCATGCCGTAACGGCGTCCGCACTGCCGGGTGGTCACCGCCCGGGGAGAGGCGCGAGGGCCACGTCCGCGGGACGGACAGTGGCCCGCCTCCTTGCCCGGCCGCTCACGGACGGTAGGCGTTACGTCCGCCGTCGCGGTGACCGCGAGTCCCGGTCGGATCCGTAGCCGCTCCAGCCAGGTTCAGGGCCACCGACCTGGAACAGGTCGCGACCCAGCCTGGCCACGGTGATGTCACTGCGGATACCGCCGTCGTGATCGAGCAGCAGGCAGTACGTGACGGAGCCGACGGACTTGTCGACGTCGCCGGTGCAGATCCGCTGGAGGAAGACGGCGGCTCCCCAGCCCGCGACCTCGATCCGCTTGAGCGCGCTCATGTCGTAGAGCGCGACGGCCTCGCGCGAGGCCTGGGCCTCGGCGCCGACGATCGGTGACCAGTAACGGGCGGCCCAGTCGTTCGGCCGGGGGATGTCGCGGTCTTCGAGCAGTGGCGCGTTGGCGTCGTACCACTGGGGACGCTCCCAGCCGCCCGCCTCGAGGAAGTACCCGCCAAGCTCGCGCTGGCGGGCGTGGAAGGGGCTGGTACGCAGCGGGCGCAGCTTCTCGGCCGGCTGGAGCGGGTGGATGATGTCGTAGACCTCGACGAAGTTCTGGCAGTCGCGGGTGCGCACGTACTCGGGGGCCAGTTGGTGGGCCTCGAACCGGTTGACGTCGCACTCGTGCAGGTCGAAGGAGGAGCAGTGGCCGTCGGCCAGCCATTCGGCCATGGCCCGGCCCACCCCCGCCGAGTGGGTGACCCACACCGCCTCGGCCACCCAGAAGCCTCGTACCTCGCGTGACTCCCCCAGCAGTGGCATGTTGTCGGTGGTGAAGGAGAACAGGCCGTTGACGCCCTCTTCGAGGGTGGCCTGCTCGGCGGCGGGCAGCAGCGCCCGGGTCTCGGCCCAGGCGGGGGCGAAGTCGTCGCCGGTGAACGGCAGCACCGAGGGCATGACCTCCGCGTCGGCGACCGGGAGGATCTCCTCCGGGGTGATCGGCATCGGGCGGTGGCCGTAGTAGCCGATGCCGAGCCGCTCGAATCGCTCCCGGTAGTACAGGTCGGCGTCCTGGTGGCGCAGGATCGGCCGGACGGCCTCCGCGCTCTGCCCGCTGAGTGCGGGGAGGGGGCCGGTCCAGGCGAGCTGGTGGGCCAGGGGGGTCAGCGGCAGTGCCATGCGCCGACCATGCCCGCGACCTTGGGGCCCCAGATGCCGGCGCAGCAGACCACGAGGTCGGCGGGGATCTCGCCCCGGTCGGTGACGACGGCCGCCACCCGGTCGTCCTCGACCCGGATGTCTCGCACCTCGTGCCGGTCCAGCACGCGCACGCCCCGCTCCCGTGCTCGCTCCAGCTGGACCTCGACGGCGCGTACGGCTCCGGCCAGGCCGTCGGTCGGGACGAACAGCCCGCCGAGGACCCTGGCCCCGTCGAGCAGGGAGTGGTGCTCCACGCACTCCTCGGGGGTGAGCAGGCGCGCCTCGACCCCCCAGGCGGTGGCCCAGCCGTGGCGGCGGTGCAGTTCGGCGAGCCTCTCTGGCGTGGTGGCCACCTCCAGGCCGCCCACCTGGAGGAAGCAGTCGAGCGCGACAAGTTTTTCGACCGTGTAGCGGGCCAGTTCGGTCATGGTCTTGGACGGGTTGGTCTGGAACACCAGCCCTGGCGCGTGGGAGGACGATCCACCGGTGGCGGGCACGGCGCCCTGGTCGACGACCGTGATGTCGTCCCAGCCCTTCGCCGAGAGCTCGTCGGCCAGGGCCGCCCCGACGACACCGGCTCCGATGATGACGACGCGTTGGCCTGCCATACCCACCTCCGTCGTTGCACAGTCCGGAACGCGGTGCGCTTCCCGCAACAGATTGTCCTTTTGCGTGCGGCGCTGTCAAGAACGGGCCGTACCCGCCGGTGCAGGGACCGGGCACGGCATCGCAGGAAACCTCACCCGCCGTCATTGTCCGATCGGTGAACAGGCACGACAGCCGGCTTCTTCAGGGCTCGGGCGAGCGGCACCCCGGCGGGAGCCTGGCATGCCAGGCGGAAGTCGGCCCGATGTGCACCTGATAGCCGTGCCCGCCCGCCGGAGCCGAGCCGTCGTAGCGGACCGCGATGGGCAGGAAGTGGAACATCAGGTTGGGATAGTCGACGTCGTCGTTGCTCCGGGTGAAGCCGCCCGCCTCGAAGTGGTTGGTAGCGCCGGGGCCGCTCCGCGCGAACAGCCAGCGCGCGCCGATCCACGGCCGGTTGCGCCACTTCATCGCGGGCTGCATCGACACCGGCCGCTTGCAGCCGTACTGGATGTAGACCTCCAGGTGGTCCTGGAGGTTCTCGCCGACGCCCGGCAGATCGTGCACGACGTCGACGCCGAGGGCGCCCAGTTCGGCGGCGTTGCCCACGCCGGAGAGCTGGAGCAGCTGCGGGGAGTTGATCGCGCCGCCGCAGAGAATGACCTCGCCCGCGCGGACCGTCCGGCCGTCGTACTCAACTCCGACGGCACGCCTCCCCTCGAAGAGGATTCCGGTGACGTGCGCCCGCGTCCTGATCTCCAGGTTGGGGCGGCCGGCGACCGGGTGCAGGTAGGCGCGGGCGGCGGACAGCCGGCGCCCCCTGCTGATGTTGCGGTCGAACCGGGCGAAGCCCTCCTGCCGGTAGCCGTTGACATCGTCGGTCAGCGGGTATCCGGCTTGCTGCACCGCCTCGAAGAAGGCCCCGAACAGCGGATTGCGCACCGGCCCGCGCTCCAGCACGAGGGGGCCGCCCCGCCCGCGCATCGGGTCGGCGGGGTCGGCCGCCAGGCAGTTCTCCATCCGCTTGAAGTACGGCAGGCAGTGGGCGAAGTCCCAGGTCTCCATGCCGGGGTCGGCGCCCCAGCGCTGGTAGTCCAGCGGGTTGCCCCGCTAGAAGATCATGCCGTTGATGCTGCTTGAGCCACCCAGCACCTTGCCCCGGGCATGGTAGATCCGGCGGCCGTTCATGTGCGGCTCGGGCTCGGAGGCGTACTTCCAGTCGTAGAAGCGGTTCCCGATGGGGAAGGGCAGCGCGGCCGGCATGTGGATGAAGACGTCCCACGGGTAGTCCGGGCGGCCCGCCTCCAGCACCAGCACCCGGTTGGCGGGGTCGGCGGAGAGCCGGTTGGCGAGGGCGCTGCCGGCCGAGCCACCTCCAACGATGACAAAGTCGTACATGTCCACCTCGCCTCGCTCAAGCAGGAACAGTGTCCGAAATTGTAGCTAATAGCGCAATATAGTGCACTATTCGCAACAAACATTGTCGGCCCCGCTGACGTTCCTTCCCTTTCCAGCGCCTACAGTTGCGCTATGGGCAACGATCCTCTCGGCGGTCGCACCGACAGCAGCGGTGGAGTCCAGTCCGTCGACCGGGCCATCACCATCCTGGAGATCCTCTCCGAGCGCCGCGAGGCCGGGGTGAGCGAGATAGCCCAGGAGATATCGGTGCACAAGTCGACGGCGTTCCGGCTGCTGGGCGCGCTGGAGGCGCGCGGCCTAGTCGAGCAGGCGGAGGACCGGGGAAAATATCGCCTCAGCTTCGGGCTCATCCGCCTCGCGGGCGGGGTGGCCTCCCGGCTCGACCTCACCCAGCAGAGCCGCCCGGTCTGCCGCCGTCTCGCCGAGGAGCTCGGCGAGACGGTGAACCTGGCGGTGCTGCGCTCCCACTACGCGGTCAACCTGGACCAGGTACGCGGTCCCGCGGCGGTCACCACGCACAACTGGGTCGGCCAGCTCACCCCGCTGCACGCCACCTCCAGCGGGAAGGTCCTGCTGGCCCACCTCGACGAGGCGCACCGGGACCAGCTGGTCACCGCGGGCGGCCTGGAGCGCTACACCCCGAACACGATCACCTCCGCCGCCGCCCTGGAGAAGCAGCTTCTCCAGGCCCGCGAGCGGGGTTACGCGGTCACCGTCGAGGAGTACGAGATCGGCCTGAACGCCATCGCCGCGCCCATCCGCTCCTACGACGGTGAGATCGTCGCCGCGGTCAGCGCGTCAGGCCCCGCCTACCGTTTCGGCAAGGACCGGCTGCACGAGCTGGCACCGCTCGTGATCGCCGGCGCCCGCGACATCAGCCACCGTCTGGGCTACGCCGGACAAGTCTGACCACCACGCTCTTGGAGGTGGGGGTGTTGGAGGTCTCCGCGACCGAGTCGAGCGGCACCAGCACGTTGGTCTCCGGGAAGTACGCGGCGCAGCAGCCACGCGCGGTCGGGTAGGCGACCGCGCGGAAGGACTCCGCCCTGCGCTCCCCGTCGGGCCACTCGCTGACCAGGTCCACCATGTCCCCGTCGGCCAGACCTCGCTCGGCCAGGTCGTCGGCGTGCACGAAGACCACCCGGCGGCCGTTGCGCACGCCCCGGTAGCGGTCGTCCATGCCGTAGATCGTGGTGTTGTACTGGTCGTGGCTGCGGACCGTCTGGAGCAGCAGCCGCCCCGGCGGCACCCGCAGCACCTCCAGGTCGTTGACCGTGAAGTTGGCCTTGCCCGTCGCGGTCGGGAAGCGGCGCTCGTCACGGGGTGCGTTGGGCAGCGCGAAGCCCCCGGGAGCGCGGACCCGGGCGTTGAAGTCGTCGAACCCGGGCACCACCCGGGAGACGCGGTCGCGGATCGCGTCGTAGTCGGCCGCGAACTCCTGCCACGGCACGTGCGGGTCGGCGCCGAACAGCTCCACGGCCAGCCGGCAGACGATCTCCACCTCGGAGAGCAGGTCGTCGGAGGCGGGCCGCAGCTTGCCCCGCGAGGCGTGCACCATGCCCATGGAGTCCTCGACCGTGACGAAACGGTCGCCGTCGCGTTCGGTGCGTCCCAGCGTGGGCAGGATGAGCGCCTCCCGCCCGCACACGGCGTGCGAGCGGTTCAGCTTGGTGGAGACCTGCACCGTCAGCCTGGCCCGGCGCATCGCCTCCTCGGTCGCCGCCGTGTCGGGGGTGGCGGACACGAAGTTGCCGCCCATCGCGATGAAGACCTTCGCCTGCCCGGAGCGGAGCGCCCTGATCGCCTCCACGGTGTCGAAGCCGTGTTCGCGGGGCGGCTCGAAGCCGAACTCGTCGCGCAGCGCGTCCAGGAAGCGGGCCGGCGGCTTCTCGTAGATGCCCATGGTGCGGTCGCCCTGGACGTTGGAGTGGCCCCTGACCGGGCAGACCCCCGCGCCCGCGCGGCCCACGTTGCCACGGAGCAGCAGGAAGTTGACGACCTCCCTGATGGTGGCGACGGAGTTCTTGTGCTGGGTGAGCCCCATCGCCCAGCACACGATCACCGATTTCGCGCCGAGCACCTCCCGTACGGCCTCCTCGATGGCCGGGCGGCCCAGCCCGGTCGCCTCCTCTACCTCCGCCCAGTCCAGGGAGCGCAGGTCCTCGGCCCATTTGTCGAAGCCGTGGGTGTGGGCCTCGACGAAGTCGCGGTCGATCACGGTGCCGGGGGCGGCCTCCTCGGCTTCGAGTAGCAGCAGCGACATCGCCTTGAAGAGCGCGAGGTCGCCGTTGAGCCGGATCTGCAGGAACCTGTCGGACAGCGTCGTCCCCCGCCCCACCAGCCCCGACGGCCGCTGCGGGTTCTTGAAGCGGAGCAGTCCGGCCTCGGGCAGCGGGTTGACCGCGACGATCCGGGCGCCTTCGCGCTTGGCCCGTTCCAGCGCCGAGAGCATCCGCGGATGGTTGGTGCCGGGGTTCTGACCGACCACGAAGATCAGGTCGGCCCGGTACAGGTCCTCCAGCGAGACCGTGCCCTTGCCGATGCCCAGGGTCTCGTTGAGCGCCGAGCCGCTGGACTCGTGGCACATGTTGGAGCAGTCGGGCAGGTTGTTGGTGCCGAACCTGCGCACCAGGAGCTGGTAGGCGAACGCGGCCTCGTTCGAGGTGCGCCCCGAGGTGTAGAAGAGCGCCTCATCCGGGCTGTCCAGCGCGCGCAGCTCCCGCGCGATCAGGGAGAACGCGTCATCCCAGCTCACCGGCACGTAGTGGTCGGAGCCCTCGGGTTTACGCATCGGCTCGGTGAGCCGCCCCTGCTGGCCCAGCCAGTATTCGGTGTGCCCGGCCAGGTCGTCGACGGTGTGCCGGGCGAAGAAGTCGCGGGTGACCCTGCGGACGGTGGCCTCCTCGGCCACCGCCTTCGCGCCGTTCTCGCAGAACTCGAACGGGCTGCGGTGCTCGCCCTCGGGCCAGGCGCAGCCCGGGCAGTCGAAGCCTTCCTTCTGGTTGACCCCGGCCAGGGTGAGGAGGGTGCGGCCGACTCCCATCTGGGCGTTGGCGGTCAGTAGCGACCGGGTCACCCCTGGTATGCCGGCTGCCCACTCCTTGGGAGGCCCGATCTCAATGCCGTCCTCGTTGACGTCGTCGCGCGGAGCCTTCCTGGCCATCCTCGCGCCCCCTTCCGATCGCCCTGCGTCCCGAAACGGAGGGTTTCGCACACTATAGGCGTCTGCCCGCCGTCAACCGGATCCGGCCCTCAGTCTGTTGATCACCCAGTCGTGGAAGGCCCCGATGTGGTGTTCGCTGGGCACCAGGACCCCACCCTGAGCGTACGCCCGGGAGTTCATCGCGGGCTGGCACCTCTCGCAGGCCGCGAAGTCCTGCTCGTTGACCCGGTGGAAGAGCTCGACGGACGGGCCGAGGTCGGTGCCCGCGTCCACCACGTCCTTGAGGAAGAGCCAGTCGCACTCCACGATCGTCCGGTCGGCCGCCAGCGGGAACATCCGGTGCAGGATCACATGGTCGGGCACCAGGTTGACGAAGACCTGCGGCTTGATGGTGATCGCGTAGTAGCGGCGGTCCTGCTCCTCGCCGACCCCCGGGATGCGGTCCACCCCCGCCGAGCCGTCGACGGTGAAACCCCGGATCTCCTCGCCGAACTCCGCCCCGTGCCCGACGAAGGACTGCGCCGCGTACCCGTCGGCGAACTCGGGCAGCACCTCGGTGAGCTCGGGGTGGATGGTGGCGCAGTGGTAGCACTCCATGAAGTTCTCCACGATGAGCTTCCAGTTCGCCTTCACGTCGTAGACGATCCTGCGGCCCACCGCCAGGTTGGCGATGTCGTAGCTCTCGATGGCCCGCTCGTCGCCCAGCCGGGCCGTCGCCTCACCGATCACGTCCGCCTCGAACGACGGCGGCTCATCGGCCAGGCAGACCCACACGTACCCGATCCACTCGCGCACCGCCACGTTGACCAGCCCGTATTCGGCCCGGTCGAGGTCGGGCATCTTCGTCAGGTTCGGCGCGGCGATCAGCCTGCCCTCAAGGTCGTAGGTCCAGGCGTGGTACGGGCACTGGAAGGCCCGCTTGACCTCGCCGGACTCCTCGGTGCGGATCCGGGCGCCGCGGTGGCGGCACACGTTGAGGAAGGCCCGGATCGAGTCGTCCCTGGCCCGGGTGACCAGGATGCTCTCCCGGCCCACCTGGACGGTTCTGAAGGCTCCCGGCTTTCCCAGGTCGGAGGCCCTGGCGACGCAGAACCACATCGACTCGAAGATGCGGGCCTGCTCCAGCGCGAAGACGTTCTCGTCGGTGTAGTAGCCGCCGGGCAAGGTGGCGATCACACTGGGCGGCAGGCTTCTCGCGGTCACGATCGCTCCCTGGTCTGCCATGTTGACGGGTTGGGGCGGCCGTTGACGGGGAGGGCGCGGCCCGGCGCGAACCCTCGCCCGCGCGCCCGCGTCATGCCGTACCCGCGCGCACGCCGGGCGGCAGGTTCGGAGGCTCCTCGGAGGGCACCACGTAGACGGTGTCGTCGGAGACCACCACCCGGTGGGTGCGCAGCGGCAGCTTGGCAGGGGGACTGCTCGGCCGTCCCGTCCGCAGGTCGAAGCTCGACGCGTGCAGCGGGCATTCGATCTCACACCCCTCCAGCCACCCGTCGGAGAGCGAGGCGTCCTGGTGGGTGCAGGTGTCGTCCACGGCGTAGATCTCGCCGTCCTCGGTGTGGAAGACCGCGATGGGCGGGTCGACGTCGAGCCGATGGGCCTCACCCGGAGGAAGGGCCGCGAGGGGGCAGACAGGGATCATCGCAACAAACCCCGGTTTCGTAAAGCAGAACAAGCAGCGCTATACGCAACAGCGTGACCTCCGGAAATCCCACTGTCAAGGGTCTTCCCCATGGTCACGCGAAGGCCGAGTGGCGCACCCGCCATCGCCACTCAACCGATCCGCACGACGTTCCCCTGACACACCAAAGGCTCCGCACGTAGCCTGAACCGTTACAGATACGTGTAGGGCCTGCTCATGCGCGACGGCAGTACGAATGGCCCAGCCGCCGAAGAAGCTGTCGGACGGCGGATCGCCCAGGCTCGTAAGCTGCGCGGTCTGACGCGGCAGCGACTCGCTGACCGGGTGCCCTGTTCCAAGAGCCTGATCGCCCAGGTCGAACGGGGAACTGGCGGGGAGGGTTTCATAGTCGCGGGCCAGGCGACGGTACAGCATGATCCAGCCCAGGCTTCGCTCGACGACAAGGGTGGTAGTGCTCCACACCTTCCCTATTCAGAATCTCTTTCACGATCCGCTGTCGCGACAATGGCTTTGCCCCGCCACAGGATCAGTGCGTCAGGCACGATCGGCCTCCTTTTCCTTCGGGATGATTTCCTTGGCGAGGACTCGGCTGATCTCAGCCAGCGGCTCGGGCTGCAGCATGTCGCCGTGTACGCAGTCAATCCGGTGGTTGTCGACGGTCTCCGCGAACGGCGTCCAATCGCCCGGGGTGTTTTCGCGGCCGGCCACGAAGTGCAACATCCGGCCTCGGACCCTGCCGGGCCGGTGAGCCAGGTTCAGCTCGACGTTCGCACGCCATGCGGCGACCACGTTCATCAACTGTTCCTCTGTCGCCATCCCCGCGGGGTTGTGCTCGTGCCTGAGGATCTCCAGTACCTCGGCCGCCGAAGGCCGCTGCGGCGCCGCATGCCCGAAGAAGGCAAGGATGGCTCGCAGCAGTTCGGTATCGCTGGTCAGCCCCACCTCGCCTGCCTCGGCCACCGGGTGGCTGTCCAGGCTGGCCAGCAACGCGACGGTCTGCCCTGCCTGCTGCAACTGCCGCGCCATCTCATGGGCGACCACACCGCCGAATGACCAGCCCAGCAGGTGGTACGGCCCCTCGGGCTGGACCGTGCGGACCTGCTCCAGATAGTCGGCCGCCATCTGCTCGATGCTTTCCGGTACCCGGTCCGGCTCCAGCATGCCCCGCGCCTGCAGGCCGTACACCGGAAAGTCCGGGCCGAGCTGCGCGGTCAGCGCGATATACGGCCAGGCGACGCAGCCCACCGGGTGCACGCAGAAAATCGGCGTACGACGCCCCGTCACCCGCAATGGCAGCAACACCTCAAACGAGTTGACCGAGCTGACATCCGCGCGCCCGGCCAGGCCCGCCACCGTCGGCGTGTCGAACAGGTCTCGAATGGAAAGTTCGGCGTCGACTGTGTTGCGGATCCTGCTGATCAGCCTCACCGCGAGCAGTGAATGCCCACCCAGATCGAAAAAGTTGTCGTCGATGCTCACGGTGTCGACGTCGAGTACCTCGGCGAACGCGGAACACAGGGCCTCTTCCCGCGGGTTGCGCGGGGCACGGCCCGAAGCCAGGGCCGTGAAGTCCGGCGCCGGCAACGCTTTACGGTCCAGCTTGCCGTTCGGAGTCAGCGGTAGCGCGTCCAGCGTGACATAGACCGAAGGCAGCATGTATTCCGGCAGCAAACCGGTCAGATGCTCCCTCAGCACCGCAGTGTCCAACGTTCCGGCCGCCGGTACCACGTAGGCGACCAGCCGCTGCTCACCGGTGGTCACCACCGTGTTCCGCACACCCTCGGCCGACCGGATCGCGGCCTCGATCTCACCCAGCTCGATCCGATGCCCGCGGATCTTCACCTGGAAATCACGGCGCTCCAGGAACTCCAGCTGCCCATCCGGCCGATACACCACCCGGTCACCGGTCCGATACAACCGCCCCCCACCAAACGGGTCGGCCACGAACACCGCCGCGGTGCGGGCGGCATCGTTCAGATACCCGCGGCCGACACTGGCGCCACCCACATACAACTCACCCGCCACCCCGACCGGAACCGGCTGCAGATCATCACCCAGCACATAAAGCTGGGTGTTACGGATAGGCCGGCCGATCGGCACCCGCAGCCCCGCGACGTCATCCAGGTCACGGATCGCCGCACCCGTCACACCGTCGGAGCACTCGGTCGGAGCGTAGACGTTCATCACCGGGACGTCCGGGAAACGCTGAAGCCACCGGCGGCACAACTCCGCCGGCAGCACCTCACCGGCCGACTCCAGCCACCGCAACCCCAGCTCGGGAACCGGGACACCCGCATCCCACACATCCAGAGCAGCCCGCAGCAGAGAGGGCACCACCTCCAGCACCGTCACACCCGGAATGCCGAACAGCTGTTGCGGATCCATCGCGGTCTCGCGGGAGACCACCCGCACCTGCGCGCCGACGATCAGGGCGGCCAGCATCTGCCACACCGAGATGTCGAACGTCAGCGGCGCGTTCTGCACCACCACATCGGAGGGGTTCAGCCCGAGATCCTCGACCTTGGCCAGCAGATGGTTGACCATCCCGCGCCGGTGCACCATCGCCCCCTTGGGCCGGCCCGTCGACCCCGACGTGTAGATCACATACGCCAGATCCTCCTCGGCCCCCCGCACCGGGGCCAGGTCGCCGTCCGTCGCGTCGTCGAACACCAGCACCCGCACACCACCGGCCCCGACGGCCTCGCGGGCCAGATCCAGATACTCCGGCGCCGCGATCAGCACCCCGATGCCGCTGTCGGCGACCAGACCCGCGGTGCGGGCCACCGGCACGCCCGGATCAAAAGGCACATACGCCCCCCCGGCACCGAGCACCCCCAGCACCGCCGACACAAACCGGACCCCCGGATCACCCAGCAACCCCACCAACACACCCGACGGCAACCTCTTGGCCACCGCGTTCGCCCGACCCACCAGCTCCCGATACGACACCGAACCGGAATCATCCGACACCGCGACACCATCCGGGGCAGCCACAGCCCGCTCACGAACCCGCTCCACCACACCCGCGAAACCACCCTCGACCGCCGACGAATTCCACTCCACCAACAACCGGCGACGCTCCTCCTGCCCGAGCACATCGATCGCACTCAACGACGCATCCGCATCAAACGCCATGCTGTCGAGAACGCGGACCAGTTGCTCCGACATCCGCTGAACCGTCGGGCGGTCGAACAGGTCGGTGGCATACGTGACCAGCACACCGATGCTGCCATCACCGTGCTCGGCGAAACCGAAAGTCAGGTCGAAGTCCGAAACCGAGGGGCGGAGCGGGTCGACACCGGCGTCCAGGCCGGCCAGTTCGATCCGTGCGGCCGCGTTGTTCTGCAGCACCATCATCACCTGGAACAACGGCTGCCGCGACTGAGACCGAGCCGGATTGATCACCTCGACCAGCCGCTCGAACGGCACGTCCTGATGCGCGAACGCCGCCAGATCGGCATCCCGCACCCGGCCCAGCAACTCCCGCACCGTCGGATCACCGGACAAGTCGGTACGCAACACCAACGTGTTGACGAAGAACCCGACAAGATCATCCAGGGCGTCATCGGTCCGACCCGCCACCGGGCTGCCCAGCGGGATGTCGGTGCCCGCACCCAGCTTGCTCAACAACGCAGACAACCCGGCCTGCAACACCATGAACAGGCTCGCGTTGTTCTGCCTGGCCAGCACGCCCAGCCCGGCCGTGAGCTCCGGAGCGAGCACGAACTCAAACGCGTCACCCCGGTAACTGGCGATCGCCGGACGCGGCCGATCGGCCGGCAGCGCGATCTCCTCCGGCAGATCCTCCAGCGCCCTGGTCCAGAACCCCAGCTGCTCCGAAATCAGACTCCGCTCGTCATCCTCACTCCCCAGCAGCTCCCGCTGCCACAACGCATAATCCACATACTGCACCGGCAACGACTTCCACCCCGGCACCATCCCCGAACAACGCGCCTCATAGGCCGCCGCGAAATCCCGCGCCAACGGCGCCATCGACCAGCCGTCACCGGCGATGTGATGCAACACCAACAGCAACACGGACTCGGTCGGACCGAGGATGAACAGCTGAGAACGGATCGGCAACTCGCCGGTGAGATCGAACCCGGCCAAGCATGCGGTCTCGATCGCGGCCGGGAGGTCCGCCTCGATCACCTCGCTGATCACCAGCTCAGGCCCCTGGCCCTTGATCTCTTGCACCGGCCGGCCGTCGACCTCCGGATACACCGTGCGCAGCACCTCGTGCCGCTCCACCACATCGGCCAGGGCAGCGGCCAACGCGTCCCGGTCCAGGCTGCCCCTCAGCCGGAGCAACATCGGAATGGTGTAGGTCGCCGAGGCCCCTTCGAGCACGTTGAGGAACCACAACCGCCGCTGACCGAACGACAACGGCAACTCGCCCGGCCGCGGCCCGGCCACCAGCACCGGCCGGCGCCGACCCTCATCACCCATCCGCCCGGCCAGACCCGCCACCGTCGGCGCGTCGAACACATCCCGCACCGACAGCTCAACACCCAACGCGCCACGGATCCGGCTGGTCAGCCTCACCGCGAGCAGTGAATGCCCACCCAGATCGAAGAAGTTGTCGTCGACGCCCACCGAGTCCACATCGAGGACCTCGGCGAACACCGAACACAGGGCCTCTTCCCGCGGGTTGCGCGGGCCACGGCCCGAAGCCAGGGTCGTGAAGTCCGGCGCCGGCAACGCTTTACGATCCAGCTTGCCGTTCGAGGTCAGCGGCAAAGCGTCGAGGATCATGACCACCGCGGGGACCATGTAGTCCGGCAGCAAAGTGGTGACGTGTGCCTGGACTGTGCCAGGCTCGACCTGGCCCACCACGTAGGCGACCAGGTGCTGCTCACCGGCGGTGACGACCGCGTTCCGCACCCCGTCGGCCGACCGGATCACGGTTTCGATCTCACCCAGCTCGATCCGATGCCCGCGAATCTTCACCTGGAAATCGCGGCGCTCCAGGAACTCCAACCGGCCATCCGGCCCATACACCACCCGGTCACCCGTCCGATACAACCGGCCCCCACCAAACGGGCTGGCCACGAACACCGCCGCGGTGCGGGCGGCATCGTTCAGATACCCGCGGCCGACACTGGCGCCACCCACATACAACTCACCCGCCACCCCCACCGGAACCGGCTGCAGATCATCACCCAGCACATAAAGCTGGGTGTTACGGATAGGCCGCCCGATCGGAGTACGCGAGCCCGTGGTGTCATCGGCGTGACGGATCACCGCCTGAGTGACGCCGACGGAGCACTCGGTCGGGCCGTAGGCGTTCATCATCGGGACGGCCGGGTAGCGCTGGAGCCACCGATGGCACAACTCCGCCGGCAACGCCTCCCCGGCCACCAGCAGCCACCGCAACCCCAACTCAGGAACCGAGACACCCGCATCCCACACATCCAAAGCAGCCCGCAGCAGAGAGGGCACCATCTCCAGCACCGTCACATCCGAAACGCCGAACAACCGCTCCGGATCCATCGCGGTCTCCCGGGAGACCACCCGCACCCGCCCGCCGACGATCAGAGCGGCCAGCATCTGCCACACCGACATGTCGAACGTCAGCGGCCCGTTCTGCACCACCACATCCGACGAACCCAGCCCGAGATCCTCCACCTTGGCCAGCAGATGATTGACCACCCCCCGCCGAGACACCATCGCCCCCTTGGGCCGGCCCGTCGACCCCGACGTGAACATCACATACGCCAGATCCTCCTCGGCCCCCCGCACCGGGGCCAGGTCGCCGTCCGTCGCGTCGTCGAACACCAGCACCCGCACACCACCGGCCCCGACGGCCTCACGGGCCAGATCCAGATACTCCGGCGCCGCGATCAGCACCCCGATGCCGCTGTCGGCGACCAGACCCGCGGTGCGGGCCACCGGCACGCCCGGATCAAAAGGCACATACGCGCCCCCAGCACCGAGCACCCCCAGCACCGCCGACACAAACCGGACCCCCGGATCGCCCAGCAACCCCACCAGCGCACCCGACGGCAACCTCTTGGCCACCGCGTTCGCCCGACCCACCAGCTCCCGATACGACACCGAACCGGAATCATCGGTGACCGCGACACCATCCGGAGCAGCCACAGCCCGCTCACGGACCCGCTCCACCACACCCGCGAAACCACCCTCGACCGCCGACGAATTCCACTCCACCAACAACCGGCGACGCTCCTCCTGCCCGAGCACATCGATCGCACTCAACGACGCATCCGCATCAAACGCCATGCTGTCGAGAACGCGGACCAGTCGCTCGGACATCCGCTGAACCGTCGGGCGGTCGAACAGGTCGGTGGCATACGTGACCAGCACACCGATGCTGCCATCACCGTGCTCGGCGAAATCGAAATTCAGGTCGAATTTCGTAACCGGAGGGCGGAGCGGGACCACGGCGGCGTCCAGGCCAGTCATCTTGACCTGTGCGGCCGCGTTGTTCTGCAGCACCATCATCACCTGGAACAACGGCTGCCGCGACTGAGACCGAGCCGGATTGAGCACATCGACCAGCCGCTCGAACGGCACGTCCTGATGCGCGAACGCCGCCAGATCGGCATCCCGCACCCGGCCCAGCAACTCCCGAACCGTCGGATCACCAGACAAGTCGGTACGCAACACCAGCGTGTTGACGAAGAACCCGACAAGATCATCGAGGGCGTCATCGGTCCGACCGGCGAACGGGCTGCCCAGCGGGATGTCGGTGCCCGCACCCAGCTTGCTCAACAACACAGACAGCCCGGCCTGCAACACCATGAACAGGCTGGCGTTGTTCTGCCTGGCCAGGGTATCCAGGTCGGACTTGAGTTCCGGAGTGAGCACGAACTCGAACGCGTCACCCCGGTAACTGGCAACCGCCGGACGCGGCCGATCGGCCGGCAGCGCGATCTCCTCCGGCAGGCCCTCCAGCGTCCTGGTCCAGAACGCCAGCTGCCCGGAGATCAGGCTCTGCTCATCATCCTCACCGCCCAGCAGCTCCCGCTGCCACAACGCATAATCCACATACTGCACCGGCAACGGCTTCCACCCCGGCACCATCCCCGAACAGCGCGCCTCATAGGCCGCCGCGAAATCACGCGCCAACGGCGCCGTCGACCAGCCGTCACTGGCGATGTGATGCAACACCAACAGCAACACGGACTCGGTCGGACCGAGGATGAACAGCTGAGAACGGATCGGCAACTCGCCGGTGAGATCGAACCCGGCCGAACACGCGGTCTCGATCGCGGCCGGGAGGTCCGCCTCGATCACCTCGCTGATCACCAGCTCAGGCCCCTGGCCCTTGATCTCTTGCACCGGCCGGCCGTCGACCTCCGGATACACCGTGCGCAGCACCTCGTGCCGCTCCACCACATCGGCCAGGGCAGCGGCCAACGCGTACCGGTCCAGCTCACCACTCAACCGCAAGGCCACCGGAATGGTGTAGGTCGCCGAGGCCCCTTCGAGCACGTTAAGGAACCACAACCGCCGCTGACCGAACGACAACGGCAACTCGCCCGGCCGCGGCCCGGCCACCAGCACCGGCCGACGCCGACCCTCATCACCCATCCGTCCGACCAGACCCGCCACCGTCGGCGCGTCGAACACATCCCGCACCGACAGCTCAACACCCAACGCGCCACGGACCCGGCTGGTCAACCTCACCGCGAGCAGTGAATGCCCACCCAGATCGAAGAAGTTGTCGTCGACGCCCACCGAGTCCACATCGAGGACCTCGGCGAACACCGAACACAGGGCCTCTTCCCGCGGGTTGCGCGGGCCACGGCCCGAAGCCAGGGTCGTGAAGTCCGGCGCCGGCAACGCTTTACGATCCAGCTTGCCGTTCGAGGTCAGCGGCAAAACGTCGAGGATCATGACCACCGCGGGGACCATGTAGTCCGGCAGCAAAGTGGTGACGTGTGCCTGGACTGTGCCAGGCTCGACCTGGCCCACCACGTAGGCGACCAGGTGCTGCTCACCGGCGGTGACGACCGCGTTCCGCACCCCGTCGGCCGACCGGATCGCGGCCTCGATCTCACCCAGCTCGATCCGATGCCCGCGAATCTTCACCTGGAAGTCACGGCGCTCCAGGAACTCCAACCGGCCATCCGGCCCATACACCACCCGGTCACCCGTCCGATACAACCGGCCCCCACCAAACGGGCTGGCCACGAACACCGCCGCGGTGCGGGCGGCATCGTTCAGATACCCGCGGCCGACACTGGCGCCACCCACATACAACTCACCCGCCACCCCCACCGGAACCGGCTGCAGATCATCACCCAGCACATAAAGCTGGGTGTTACGGATAGGCCGCCCGATCGGAGTACGCGAGCCCGTGGTGTCATCGGCGTGACGGATCACCGCCTGAGTGACGCCGACGGAGCACTCGGTCGGGCCGTAGGCGTTCATCATCGGGACGGCCGGGTAGCGCTGGAGCCACCGATGGCACAACTCCGCCGGCAACGCCTCCCCGGCCACCAGCAGCCACCGCAACCCCAACTCAGGAACCGAGACACCCGCATCCCACACATCCAAAGCAGCCCGCAACAAGGACGGCACCATCTCCAGCACCGTCACACCCGAAACGCCGAACAACCGCTCCGGATCCATCGCCGTCTCCCGGGAGACCACCCGCACCCGCCCGCCCACGATCAGAGCGGCCAGCATCTGCCACACCGACATGTCGAACGTCAGCGGCCCGTTCTGCACCACCACATCCGACGAACCCAGCCCGAGATCCTCCACCTTGGCCAGCAGATGATTGACCACCCCCGCCGAGACACCATCGCCCCCTTGGGCCGGCCCGTCGACCCCGACGTGAACATCACATACGCCAGATCCTCCTCGGCCCCCCGCACCGGGGCCAGGTCGCCGTCCGTCGCGTCGTCGAACACCAGCACCCGCACACCACCGGCCCCGACGGCCTCACGGGCCAGATCCAGATACTCCGGCGCCGCGATCAGCACCCCGATGCCGCTGTCGGCGACCAGACCCGCGGTGCGGGCCACCGGCACGCCCGGATCAAAAGGCACATACGCGCCCCCAGCACCGAGCACCCCCAGCACCGCCGACACAAACCGGACCCCCGGATCGCCCAGCAACCCCACCAGCGCACCCGCCGGCAACCTCTTGGCCACCGCGTTCGCCCGACCCACCAGCTCCCGATACGACACCGAACCGGAATCATCGGTGACCGCGACATGATCCGGAGCAGCCACAGCCCGCTCACGGACCCGCTCCACCACACCCGCGAAACCACCCTCGACCGCCGACGAATTCCACTCCACCAACAACCGGCGACGCTCCTCCTGCCCGAGCACATCGATCGCACTCAACGACGCATCCGCATCAAACGCCATGCTGTCGAGAACGCGGACCAGTTGCTCCGACATCCGCTGAACCGTCGGGCGGTCGAACAGGTCGGTGGCATACGTGACCAGCACACCGATGCTGCCATCACCGTGCTCGGCGAAACCGAAAGTCAGGTCGAAGTCCGAAACCGAGGGGCGGAGCGGGTCGACACCGGCGTCCAGGCCGGCCAGTTCGATCCGTGCGGCCGCGTTGTTCTGCAGCACCATCATCACCTGGAACAACGGCTGCCGCGACTGAGACCGAGCCGGATTGATCACCTCGACCAGCCGCTCGAACGGCACGTCCTGATGCGCGAACGCCGCCAGATCGGCATCCCGCACCCGGCCCAGCAACTCCCGCACCGTCGGATCACCGGACAAGTCGGTACGCAACACCAACGTGTTGACGAAGAACCCGACAAGATCATCCAGGGCGTCATCGGTCCGACCCGCCACCGGGCTGCCCAGCGGGATGTCGGTGCCCGCACCCAGCTTGCTCAACAACGCAGACAACCCGGCCTGCAACACCATGAACAGGCTCGCGTTGTTCTGCCTGGCCAGCACGCCCAGCCCGGCCGTGAGCTCCGGAGCGAGCACGAACTCAAACGCGTCACCCCGGTAACTGGCGATCGCCGGACGCGGCCGATCGGCCGGCAGCGCGATCTCCTCCGGCAGATCCTCCAGCGCCCTGGTCCAGAACCCCAGCTGCTCCGAAATCAGACTCCGCTCGTCATCCTCACTCCCCAGCAGCTCCCGCTGCCACAACGCATAATCCACATACTGCACCGGCAACGACTTCCACCCCGGCACCATCCCCGAACAACGCGCCTCATAGGCCGCCGCGAAATCCCGCGCCAACGGCGCCATCGACCAGCCGTCACCGGCAATGTGATGCAACACCAACAGCAACACGGACTCGGTCGGACCGAGGATGAACAGCTGAGAACGGATCGGCAACTCGCCGGTGAGATCGAACCCGGCCAAGCATGCGGTCTCGATCGCGGCCGGGAGGTCCGCCTCGATCACCTCGCTGATCACCAGCTCAGGCCCCTGGCCCTTGATCTCTTGCACCGGCCGGCCGTCGACCTCCGGATACACCGTGCGCAGCACCTCGTGCCGCTCCACCACATCGGCCAGGGCAGCGGCCAACGCGTCCCGGTCCAGGCTGCCCCTCAGCCGGAGCAACATCGGAATGGTGTAGGTCGCCGAGGCCCCTTCGAGCACGTTGAGGAACCACAACCGCCGCTGACCGAACGACAACGGCAACTCGCCCGGCCGCGGCCCGGCCACCAGCACCGGCCGGCGCCGACCCTCATCACCCATCCGCCCGGCCAGACCCGCCACCGTCGGCGCGTCGAACACATCCCGCACCGACAGCTCAACACCCAACGCGCCACGGATCCGGCTGGTCAGCCTCACCGCGAGCAGTGAATGCCCACCCAGATCGAAGAAGTTGTCGTCGACGCCCACCGAGTCCACATCGAGGACCTCGGCGAACACCGAACACAGGGCCTCTTCCCGCGGGTTGCGCGGGCCACGGCCCGAAGCCAGGGTCGTGAAGTCCGGCGCCGGCAACGCTTTACGATCCAGCTTGCCGTTCGAGGTCAGCGGCAAAGCGTCGAGGATCATGACCACCGCGGGGACCATGTAGTCCGGCAGCAAAGTGGTGACGTGTGCCTGGACTGTGCCAGGCTCGACCTGGCCCACCACGTAGGCGACCAGGTGCTGCTCACCGGCGGTGACGACCGCGTTCCGCACCCCGTCGGCCGACCGGATCACGGTTTCGATCTCACCCAGCTCGATCCGATGCCCGCGGATCTTCACCTGGAAATCGCGGCGCTCCAGGAACTCCAACCGGCCGTCCGGCCCATACACCACCCGGTCACCCGTCCGATACAACCGGCCCCCACCGAACGGGCTGGCCACGAACACCGCCGCGGTGCGGGCAGCATCGTTCAGATACCCGCGGCCGACACTGGCGCCACCCACATACAACTCACCCGCCACCCCCACCGGAACCGGCTGCAGATCATCACCCAGCACATACACCTGGGTGTTACGGATAGGCCGGCCGATCGGGGTACGCAGCCCCGCGACGTCATCCAGGTCACGGATCGCCGCACCCGTCACACCGTCGGAGCACTCGGTCGGAGCGTAGACGTTCATCACCGGGACCGCCGGGAAACGCTGAAGCCACCGGCGGCACAACTCCGCCGGCAGCACCTCACCGGCCGACTCCAGCCACCGCAACCCCAACTCGGGAACCGGGACACCCGCATCCCACACATCCAGAGCAGCCCGCAGCAGAGAGGGCACCATCTCCAGCACCGTCACACCCGAGATGCCGAACAGCTGTTGCGGATCCATCGCGGTCTCGCGGGAGACCACCCGCACCTGCGCGCCGACGATCAGGGCGGCCAGCATCTGCCACACCGAGATGTCGAACGTCAGCGGCGCGTTCTGCACCACCACATCGGAGGGGTTCAGCCCGAGATCCTCGACCTTGGCCAGCAGATGGTTGACCATCCCGCGCCGGTGCACCATCGCCCCCTTGGGCCGGCCCGTCGACCCCGAGGTGAACATCACATACGCCAGATCATCCTCAGCCCCGCGCGCCGGGGCCAGATCATCGTCCACCGCGTCGTCGAACACCAGCACCCGCACGCCACCGGCCCCGACGGCCTCGCGGGCCAGATCCAGATACTCCGGCGCCGCGATCAGCACCCCGATGCCGCTGTCGGCGACCAGGGCCGCTATGCGGGCCACCGGCGCGCCCGGGTCGAACGGCACATACGCACCCCCAGCACCGAGCACCCCCAGCACCGCCGACACAAACCGGACACCCGGGCCGCCCAGCAACCCCACCAACGCACCCGCCGGCAACCTCTTGGCCACCGCGTTCGCCCGACCCACCAGCTCCCGATACGACACCGACCCCGCATCATCGGTGACCGCGACACCATCCGGAGCAGCCACAGCCCGCTCACGAACCCGCTCCACCACACCCGCGAAACCACCCTCGACCGCCGGCGGATTCCACTCCACCAACAACCGGCGACGCTCCTCCTGCCCGAGCACATCGATCGCACTCAACGACGCATCCGCATCAAACGCCATGCTGTCGAGAACGCGGACCAGTCGCTCGGACATCCGCTGAACCGTCGGGCGGTCGAACAGGTCGGTGGCATACGTGACCAGCACACCGATGCTGCCATCACCGTGCTCGGTGAAATCGAAATTCAGGTCGAAGTCCGTAACCGAGGGGCGGAGCGGGTCGACACCGGCGTCCAGGCCGGCCAGTTCGATCCGTGCGGCCGCGTTGTTCTGCAGCACCATCATCACCTGGAACAGCGGGTGCCGCGACCTGGACCGGGCCGGGTTGAGCACATCGACCAGCCGCTCGAACGGCACGTCCTGATGCGCGAACGCCGCCAGATCGGCATCTCGCACCCGGCCCAGCAACTCCCGAACCGTCGGATCACCGGACAAGTCGGTACGCAACACCAACGTGTTGACGAAGAACCCGACAAGATCATCCAGGGCGTCATCGGTCCGACCCGCCACCGGGCTGCCCAGCGGGATGTCGGTGCCCGCACCCAGCTTGCTCAACAACGCAGACAACCCGGCCTGCAACACCATGAACAGGCTCGCGTTGTTCTCCCTGGCCAGCACGCCCAGCCCGGACGTGAGCTCCGGAGCGAGCACGAACTCAAACGCGTCACCCCGGTAACTGGCAACCGCCGGACGCGGCCGATCGGCCGGCAGCGCGATCTCCTCCGGCAGATCCTCCAGCGCCCTGGTCCAGAACCCCAGCTGCTCCGAAATCAGACTCCGCTCGTCATCCTCACTCCCCAGCAGCTCCCGCTGCCACAACGCATAATCCACATACTGCACCGGCAACGACTTCCACCCCGGCACCATCCCCGAACAACGCGCCTCATAGGCCGCCGCGAAATCCCGCGCCAACGGCGCCATCGACCAGCCGTCACCGGCGATGTGATGCAACACCAACAGCAACACGGACTCGGTCGGACCGAGGATGAACAGCTGAGAACGGATCGGCAACTCGCCGGTGAGATCGAACCCGGCCAAGCATGCGGCCTCGATCGCGCCCGGCAACTCAGCCTCGATCACCGCACTGACCACCAGCTCAGGCCCCTGGCCCTTGATCTCTTGCACCGGCCGGCCGTCGACCTCCGGATACACCGTGCGCAGCACCTCGTGCCGCTCCACCACATCGGCCAGGGCAGCGGCCAAGGCGTCCCGGTCCAGGCTGCCCCTCAGCCGGAGCAACATCGGAATGGTGTAGGTCGCCGAGGCCCCTTCGAGCACGTTAAGGAACCACAACCGCCGCTGACCGAACGACAACGGCAACTCGCCCGGCCGCGGCCCGGCCACCAGCACCGGCCGACGCCGACCCTCATCACCCATCCGTCCGACCAGACCCGCCACCGTCGGCGCGTCGAACACATCCCGCACCGACAGCTCAACACCCAACGCGCCACGGACCCGGCTGGTCAACCTCACCGCGAGCAGTGAATGCCCACCCAGATCGAAGAAGTTGTCGTCGACGCCCACCGAGTCCACATCGAGGACCTCGGCGAACACCGAACACAGGGCCTCTTCCCGCGGGTTGCGCGGGCCACGGCCCGAAGCCAGGGTCGTGAAGTCCGGCGCCGGCAACGCTTTACGATCCAGCTTGCCGTTCGAGGTCAGCGGCAAAACGTCGAGGATCATGACCACCGCGGGGACCATGTAGTCCGGCAGCAAAGTGGTGACGTGTGCCTGGACTGTGCCAGGCTCGACCTGGCCCACCACGTAGGCGACCAGGTGCTGCTCACCGGCGGTGACGACCGCGTTCCGCACCCCGTCGGCCGACCGGATCGCGGCCTCGATCTCACCCAGCTCGATCCGATGCCCGCGAATCTTCACCTGGAAGTCACGGCGCTCCAGGAACTCCAACCGGCCATCCGGCCCATACACCACCCGGTCACCCGTCCGATACAACCGGCCCCCACCAAACGGGCTGGCCACGAACACCGCCGCGGTGCGGGCGGCATCGTTCAGATACCCGCGGCCGACACTGGCGCCACCCACATACAACTCACCCGCCACCCCCACCGGAACCGGCTGCAGATCATCACCCAGCACATAAAGCTGGGTGTTACGGATAGGCCGCCCGATCGGAGTACGCGAGCCCGTGGTGTCATCGGCGTGACGGATCACCGCCTGAGTGACGCCGACGGAGCACTCGGTCGGGCCGTAGGCGTTCATCATCGGGACGGCCGGGTAGCGCTGGAGCCACCGATGGCACAACTCCGCCGGCAACGCCTCCCCGGCCACCAGCAGCCACCGCAACCCCAACTCAGGAACCGAGACACCCGCATCCCACACATCCAAAGCAGCCCGCAACAAGGACGGCACCATCTCCAGCACCGTCACACCCGAAACGCCGAACAACCGCTCCGGATCCATCGCCGTCTCCCGGGAGACCACCCGCACCCGCCCGCCCACGATCAGAGCGGCCAGCATCTGCCACACCGACATGTCGAACGTCAGCGGCCCGTTCTGCACCACCACATCCGACGAACCCAGCCCGAGATCCTCCACCTTGGCCAGCAGATGATTGACCACCCCCCGCCGAGACACCATCGCCCCCTTGGGCCGGCCCGTCGACCCCGACGTGAACATCACATACGCCAGATCCTCCTCGGCCCCCCGCACCGGGGCCAGGTCGCCGTCCGTCGCGTCGTCGAACACCAGCACCCGCACACCACCGGCCCCGACGGCCTCACGGGCCAGATCCAGATACTCCGGCGCCGCGATCAGCACCCCGATGCCGCTGTCGGCGACCAGACCCGCGGTGCGGGCCACCGGCACGCCCGGATCAAAAGGCACATACGCGCCCCCAGCACCGAGCACCCCCAGCACCGCCGACACAAACCGGACCCCCGGATCGCCCAGCAACCCCACCAGCGCACCCGCCGGCAACCTCTTGGCCACCGCGTTCGCCCGACCCACCAGCTCCCGATACGACACCGAACCGGAATCATCGGTGACCGCGACATGATCCGGAGCAGCCACAGCCCGCTCACGGACCCGCTCCACCACACCCGCGAAACCACCCTCGACCGCCGACGAATTCCACTCCACCAACAACCGGCGACGCTCCTCCTGCCCGAGCACATCGATCGCACTCAACGACGCATCCGCATCAAACGCCATGCTGTCGAGAACGCGGACCAGTCGCTCGGACATCCGCTGAACCGTCGGGCGGTCGAACAGGTCGGTGGCATACGTGACCAGCACACCGATGCTGCCATCACCGTGCTCGGCGAAACCGAAAGTCAGGTCGAAGTCCGAAACCGAGGGGCGGAGCGGGTCGACACCGGCGTCCAGGCCGGCCAGTTCGATCCGTGCGGCCGCGTTGTTCTGCAGCACCATCATCACCTGGAACAACGGCTGCCGCGACTGAGACCGAGCCGGATTGATCACCTCGACCAGCCGCTCGAACGGCACGTCCTGATGCGCGAACGCCGCCAGATCGGCATCCCGCACCCGGCCCAGCAACTCCCGCACCGTCGGATCACCGGACAAGTCGGTACGCAACACCAACGTGTTGACGAAGAACCCGACAAGATCATCCAGGGCGTCATCGGTCCGACCCGCCACCGGGCTGCCCAGCGGGATGTCGGTGCCCGCACCCAGCTTGCTCAACAACGCAGACAACCCGGCCTGCAACACCATGAACAGGCTCGCGTTGTTCTGCCTGGCCAGCACGCCCAGCCCGGCCGTGAGCTCCGGAGCGAGCACGAACTCAAACGCGTCACCCCGGTAACTGGCAACCGCCGGACGCGGCCGATCGGCCGGCAGCGCGATCTCCTCCGGCAGATCCTCCAGCGCCCTGGTCCAGAACCCCAGCTGCTCCGAAATCAGACTCCGCTCGTCATCCTCACTCCCCAGCAGCTCCCGCTGCCACAACGCATAATCCACATACTGCACCGGCAACGACTTCCACCCCGGCACCATCCCCGAACAACGCGCCTCATAGGCCGCCGCGAAATCCCGCGCCAACGGCGCCATCGACCAGCCGTCACCGGCAATGTGATGCAACACCAACAGCAACACGGACTCGGTCGGACCGAGGATGAACAGCTGAGAACGGATCGGCAACTCGCCGGTGAGATCGAACCCGGCCAAGCATGCGGTCTCGATCGCGGCCGGGAGGTCCGCCTCGATCACCTCGCTGATCACCAGCTCAGGCCCCTGGCCCTTGATCTCTTGCACCGGCCGGCCGTCGACCTCCGGATACACCGTGCGCAGCACCTCGTGCCGCTCCACCACATCGGCCAGGGCAGCGGCCAACGCGTCCCGGTCCAGGCTGCCCCTCAGCCGGAGCAACATCGGAATGGTGTAGGTCGCCGAGGCCCCTTCGAGCACGTTGAGGAACCACAACCGCCGCTGACCGAACGACAACGGCAACTCACCCGGCCGCGGCCCGGCCACCAGCACCGGCCGGCGCCGACCCTCATCACCCATCCGCCCGGCCAGACCCGCCACCGTCGGCGCGTCGAACACATCCCGCACCGACAGCTCAACACCCAACGCGCCACGGATCCGGCTGATCAACCTCACCGCGAGCAGTGAATGCCCACCCAGATCGAAGAAGCTGTCGTCGATACCCACCGAGTCCACATCGAGGACCTCGGCGAACACCGAACACAGGGCCTCCTCCCGCGGGTTGCGCGGGCCACGGCCCGAAGCCGGGGTCGTGAAGTCCGGCGCCGGCAACGCTTTGCGGTCCAGCTTGCCGTTCGACGACAAGGGCAGCTCATCCAGCGTGACATAGACCGCAGGCAGCATGTATTCCGGCAGCAAACCGGTCAGATACTCCCTCAACACAGCAGTATCCAACGGCCCGGCCGCCGGTACCACGTAGGCGACCAGGTGCTGCTCGCCGGCGGTGACGACCGCGTTCCGCACCCCGTCGGCCGACCGGATCGCGGTCTCGATCTCACCCAGCTCGATCCGATGCCCGCGGATCTTCACCTGGAAATCACGGCGCTCCAGGAACTCCAACTGCCCATCCGGCCGATACACCACCCGGTCACCGGTCCGATACAACCGGCCCCCACCAAACGGGCTGGCCACGAACACCGCCGCAGTCCGGGCCGAGTCGTTCAGATACCCGCGGCCGACACCCACACCGCCCACATACAACTCACCCGGCACCCCCACCGGAACCGGCTGCAGATCATCACCCAGCACATAGACCTGGGTGTTGCGAACAGGCCGACCGATCGGGGTACGCAACCCCGCAACCTCATCAAGGCTACGGATCACCGCACCCGTCACACCGTCGGAACACTCGGTCGGGGCATAAACGTTCATCACCGGCACAGCCGGGTAACGCTGAAGCCAGCGGCGGCACAGCTCCGCCGGCAGCGCCTCCCCGGCTGACTCCAGCCACCGCAACCCCAGCTCGGGAACCGGGACACCCGCATCCCACACATCCAGAGCGGCCCGTAGCAGGGAGGGCACCACCTCCAGCACGGTCACACCCGAGATGCCGAACAGCTGTTGCGGGTTCATGGCGGTCTCCCGGGAGACCACCCGCACCTGCGCGCCCACGATCAGAGCGGCCAGCATCTGCCACACCGAGATGTCGAACGTCAACGGCGCGTTCTGCACCACCACATCCGACGAATCCAGCCCGAGATCCTCCACCTTGGCCAGCAGATGATTGACCATCCCCCGCCGGTGCACCATCGCCCCCTTGGGCCGGCCCGTCGACCCCGACGTGAACATCACATACGCCAGGTCGTCCCCAACCCCCCGCACCGGGGCCAGATCGCCGTCCGTCGCGTCGTCGAACACCAGCACCCGCACACCACCGGCCCCGACGGCCTCGCGGGCCAGATCCAGATACTCCGGTGCGGCGATCAGCACCCCGATGCCGCTGTCGGCGACCAGACCCGCGGTGCGGGCCACCGGCACGCCCGGATCAAAGGGCACATACGCCCCCCCGGCGCCGAGCACGCCCAGCACCGCCGACACATACCGGACCCCCGGATCGCCCAGCAACCCCACCAACGCACCCGCCGGCAACCTCTTGGCCACCGCGTTCGCCCGACCCACCAGCTCCCGATACGACACCGAGCCGGAATCATCGGTGACCGCGACATGATCCGGAGCAGCCACAGCCCGCTCACGAACCCGCTCCACCACACCCGCGAAACCACCCTCGACCGCAGGCGGATTCCACTCCACCAACAACCGGCGACGCTCCTCCTGCCCGAGCACATCGATCGCACTCAACGCCGCATCCACGCCAGATGCCATGCCGTCGAGAACGCGGACCAGTTGCTCCGACATCCGCTGAACCGTCGCGCGGTCGAACAGGTCGGTGGCATACGTGACCAGCACACCGACACTGCCATCACCGTGCTCGGTGAATTCGACGAACAAGTCGTCGTCAATGGCCGGGCTGATGAGCGGTTCGGTGCTCACCTCCAGGCCGGCCAGTTCGATCCGTGCGGCCGCGTTGTTCTGCAGCGCCATCATCACCTGGAACAACGGGTGCCGCGACCTGGACCGGGCCGGGTTGAGCACATCGACCAGCCGCTCGAACGGCACATCCTGATGCGCGAACGCCGCCAGATCGGCATCCCGCACCCGGCCCAGCAACTCCCGCACCGTCGGATCACCGGACAAGTCGGTACGCAACACCAGCGTGTTGACAAAGAACCCGACAAGATCATCGAGGGCGTCATCGGTCCGGCCCGCCACCGGGCTGCCCAGCGGGACGTCCGTGCCCGCACCCAGCTTGCTCAACAACACCGACAACCCGGCCTGCAACACCATGAACAGGCTCGCGTTGTTCTGCCTGGCCAGCACGCCCAGCCCGGCCGTGAGTTCCGGAGCGAGCACGAACTCAAACGCGTCACCCCGGTAGCTGGCGATCGCCGGACGCGGCCGATCGGCCGGCAGCGCGATCTCCTCCGGCAGATCCTCCAGCGCCCTGGTCCAGAACCCCAGCTGCTCCGAAATCAGACTCCGCTCGTCATCCTCACTCCCCAGCAGCTCCCGCTGCCACAACGCGTAATCCACATACTGCACCGGCAACGGCTTCCACCCCGGCACCATCCCCGAACAGCGTGCCTCATAGGCCGCCGCGAAATCCCGCGCCAACGGCGCCATCGACCAGCCGTCACCGGCAATGTGATGGATCACCAACAGCAACACGGACTCGGTCGGACCGAGGATGAACAGCTGAGAACGGATCGGCAACTCGCCGGTGAGATCGAACCCGGCCAAGCATGCGGTCTCGATCGCGGCCGGGAGGTCCGCCTCGATCACCTCGCTGATCACCAGCTCAGGCCCCTGGCCCTTGATCTCTTGCACCGGCCGGCCGTCGACCTCCGGATACACCGTGCGCAGCACCTCATGCCGCTCCACCACATCGGCCAGGGCAGCGGCCAATGCGTCCCGGTCCAGCTCACCACTCAACCGCAAGGCCACCGGAATGGTGTAGGTCGCCGAGGCCCCTTCGAGCACGTTGAGGAACCACAACCGCCGCTGGCCGAACGACAACGGCAACTCACCCGGCCGCGGCCCGGCCACCAGCACCGGCCGGCTCCGGCCCTCATCACCCATCCGCCCGGCCAGACCCGCCACCGTCGGCGCGTCGAACACATCCCGGACCGACAGCTCAACACCCAACGCGCCACGGACCCGGCTGATCAGCCTCACCGCGAGCAGTGAATGCCCACCCAGATCGAAGAAACTGTCGTCAATACCCACCGAGTCCACATCGAGGACCTCGGCGAACAAGGCACACAACACTTCCTCACGCGGATCACGCGGCCCACGCCCCTCAGCGGTGGCCGTGAAGTCCGGCGCTGGCAACGCTTTACGATCCAGCTTGCCGTTCGAGGTCAGCGGCAAAGCGTCGAGAATCACGGCCACCGCGGGGACCATGTAATCCGGCAACAGGGCGGCGACATGTGCCTGGAGTGCGCCGGGCTCGACCTGGCCCACCACATAGGCGACCAGGCGCTGCCGATCGGCGGTGACCACCGCGTTCCGCACCCCGTCGGCCGACCGGATCACGGTCTCGATCTCACCCAGCTCGATCCGGTGTCCACGAATCTTCACCTGGAAATCACGACGCTCCAGGAACTCCAACTGCCCATCCGGCCGATACACCACCCGGTCACCCGTCCGATACAACCGGCCCCCACCAAACGGATCGGCCACGAACACCGCCGCCGTACGAGCCGAGTCGTTCAGGTATCCGCGGCCGACACCCACACCCCCCACATACAACTCACCCGACACCCCCACCGGAACCGGCTGCAGATCATCACCGAGCACATAGAGCTGGGTGTTGCGGACAGGCCGCCCGATCGGAGTACGCGAGCCCGCAACCTCACCGGGGTTACGGATCACCGCATGAGTGACATCATCGGAGCACTCGGTCGGGCCATAGGCGTTCATCACCGGGACGTCCGGGTAACTCTGGAGCCAGCGGCGGCACAACTCCGCCGGCAGCGCCTCCCCGGTGACCAGCAGCCACCGCAACCCCGGCTCAGCCACCGTCACTTTGGTATCCAGGGCGGCCCGCAGCAGGGAGGGCACCACCTCCAGCACCGTCACACCCGGAATGCCGAACAACCGTTGCGGATCCATCGCGGTCTCGCGGGAGACCACCCGCACCTGCGCGCCGACGATCAGGGCGGCCAGCATCTGCCACACCGAGATGTCGAACGTCAGCGGCGCGTTCTGCACCACCACATCGGAGGGGTTCAGCCCGAGATCCTCGACCTTGGCCAGCAGATGGTTGACCATCCCGCGCCGGTGCACCATCGCCCCCTTGGGCCGGCCCGTCGACCCCGACGTGAACATCACATACGCCAGGTCGTCCTCACCCCCCAGCGGCGGGGCCAGATCACCGTCCACCGCATCGTCGAACACCAGCACCCGCACACCACCGGCCCCGACGGCCTCGCGGGCCAGATCCAGATACTCCGGCGCGACGATCAGCACCTCAACACCGCTGTCGGCGACCAGGGCCGCGGTGCGGGCCACCGGCGCACCCGGATCGAAGGGCACATACGCCCCCCCGGCGCCGAGCACCCCCAGCACCGCCGACACATACCGGACCCCCGGATCGCCCAGCAACCCCACCAGCACACCCGCCGGCAACCTCTTGGCCACCGCGTTCGCCCGACCCACCAGCTCCCGATACGACACCGAGCCGGAATCATCGGTGACCGCGACATGATCCGGAGCAGCCACAGCCCGCTCACGAACCCGCTCCACCACACCCGCGAAACCACCCTCGACCGCCGACGAATTCCACTCCACCAACAACCGGCGACGCTCCTCCTGCCCGAGCACATCGATCGCACTCAACGGCTGGTCCGCGGGCGCAGCGGTAAAGGTGTCCAGGAACGCGGTGAAACGCGCGAGATGCGCCTCCACATCCGCCACGTCATACAGGTCGGTGTTCGCATTCATCTCTACGCGCAGGCCGCCGTCCTCACTGTCGTGCATAAGAATCGTGAGATCGTCACTGGGCGCGGTTGTCAGGTCGAACACCTTCACCGTCGCGGTGCCGAAGCTCATCCGGCCGAAAATATTCGCCACGTTAACCTCGGGACCAACCGGACGACGGTCCTCGGGTGAAAGTCCCATCATCTGCCGGATCTGCCGAGTCCGGAAACGCTGATGACGCACAACGAGACCCACCTCCCGCGACGCGTGCGCCAGCACATCACCCCGGCCCATCCCCGGCCGAACAGCCAACACCAACGGCACCAAATTCGCACGCATACCAGGAGTCGCCTTGGCGACAGCCGACGTACGCGCGGTCACCGGCAACGACAACACCACATCACCAACCCCGGTAACCCGCTGCACATAACACGCCGTCGCCGCGATCAGATACGTCGGCCACGCGACACGATGCCCCCACGCCACCGCCCGCATCCGCTCCGCAACCCCCACCCCCAAAGTCACACCACGACGCACGAAGGTGCGCACCGCGGTGATCGGCCGGCTCGACATGCTCGTCAACTCCACCGGCCCCGCGAACCTCCCCGCCCAAAACCCGCGATCCTTCTCGAACCGCGCCGATTCCCGGTAGGCCAGCTCCTCCTCGATCAAACCCGCCAACGGCGGAAACACACCATCCCCGTACGACCGGCCCTCCTGAACCGCGGTATAAATCCCCGCCACACGAGCGACAAACAAAGCCTCACTAAAACCATCCCACAACAAATGATGAGCACGCTGATACAACACCGCACGATCCGGGCCAACCCTCAGCAACGCGAACCGGAACAACACCGGCGCATCCAATGCCACCACAGTCCCGGCATCAGCCCGCATCCACCCCAGCGCCGCCCCATCAGGATCAACCTCGCCCGTGAAATCAACGACCGAGAACTCCCAATCCTCACAAGGAACCACCGTCTGCCGCACTTCATCACCAACAATGCCGAACCGGACCCGCAGGCACTCCGCCTCCCTCACGGCCATCCGCACAGCCCGCTCCAACAGCGCTACATCAAGCTCACCCTCAATAACGTAATACTCCGCGATATTCCAGATCGGATTATCAGGATCAAGCTGCTGGGCAAACCAAACCTCCAGCTGGGCAGCCGACAACGGCAAACTAGAACCTGAACCCTGCAGCTCATTCATCTTCCACAAGCTCCTCGACACACTGGGACTCATCGAACTGGACCCGCCGCTCGCTGACACCAAGACCAGGGATCATGCGCCGACCGGGCAGGAATAACCGTGCGCCCTGTAGGTTGAGACTTGCTCACCAAGGCGCACCATATCCGGCCTTTTCTAAGGAAATCACTAGCAAACACACCGGATTGGTTCACCGGAACCTGGTCGTGTTCACATGATGTTCATTTGGCAAGGCGGCATGTGCTTATTACGGCGGAAGTGGGCCACGAAGGCCAGTGGTTTCCTTTAATTCTTGCCACCGGTCAACTTCAGGCCGCCTCTGACGGTCGGGTGGCCGGAGGGAATCTCACCCTCCGGCTCCCACAGATCCGGACGTAAGCCTCTCGACTTATCCGGCTCCTGTCATCCAGCTCGCGCCGCTGCTGATCTCCTGAGCGCATTCCGCTTCCAGTGCGCGAAGAGCCCCGGATAAGATCTCATGATCTTCTTCAGGGTCTCCCACGCCCGACGTGGAGAGCGCCGCGGGTGCTTGTACTTCCGTCGGGCCCACCGAACGAGATACTGATCGATGTGAGACAGCACATGAGCAGCCTCCGACGGGCGAAAGCGCCCGAAGTAGGCGGCCCACGGCCCGGCCTTGACGTTGATCAACTTGGCGATGTCCTTGAAGCTCAGGTCGCTGCGCAGGTGAAATCGCATCCGGCGTAGTTCCTGCCGGATCGCTTTAGCACTGCTACCGCTGATGGCCGGAGAGAAGGTCGTGAACAGCGCTCCACCCTTCTGAATGGCCATCCGCGGCTTGAAGGTGTACCCCAGGAAGTCGAACGACACGGTGTCGTGCCTGCCGTAGCGTCCAGTCTGCTTGCAGTACACAATGCGGGTCTTGTCCGGGTGCAGCTGCAACCCGCCACACTCCGCCAGTCGCCAGGCGATCGCCTCTTTCACCCTGCAGGCCTGCTGCTCGCTCACACAATGCACGATCACGTCATCGACGAACCGCTCGAACGGCACAGCCGGAAATTCTCTGGCCATCCAGGCATCGAAGACGTAATGCATGAACAGGTTGGCGATCAGCGGGGAGATCGACGCGCCCTGGGGGCTGCCCCGATCCCGCGCGGCAAGCGTTCGGTCCGGCATCGACAGCGGGGCCTTCAGCCACCGCTCGACATACAGCAGGATCCACGCCTCGGCGGTGTGGGCAGCGATCGCCTTGAGGATCAGATCGTGATCGAGATTGTCGAAGAAACCCGCGATGTCCAGATCAATCGCCCAGGGGTACCGGAAGCAGCGCTCCCGGCAGGTGGCCACCGCATCCAGCGGCGACCTGCCTGGCCGATACCCGTAGGAGTCTTGGTGAAATATCGGTTCCACCAACGGCTCCAGATAGGCGACCGCCACCGTCTGCGCGATGCGATCTGCAACGCACGGCACTCCAAGAATCCTCGATCCCGAGCCGCTCTTCTTGGGGATCTCCACCATCCGCACCGGGGCCGGGAAGTAACTCCCCGACGACATCCGGTTCCACAGTTTGTACAGGTTGTCCTTGCGGCCCTGTTCGAACTGCTCGACCGTCACGCCATCGACCCCGGCCGCCCCCTTCTTACTCCTGACCTTCTCAAACGCCGTCACGAACACCTGCTTGGAGATGTCGTACGGCTTCGAGCCTGGCTCGTTCATCCGGCTCCTCCCGAGAACTTCGGTTGACCATCAGACAAACCTGAATGACCCGTCCCCTTCGCTCCACGCCCATTACGGCGCTTCACCGCTACTACGAGACGGTCCGCCCCTGTGCCCGGCCACCGGTACTCAGCCCCTTGCAAGCTCATCGCTCCTTGGGGTTCTCCCTCTCGCCCCGACCGGCCGCCGGGGACACTTTCACGGGCGACAGGTTCCCGCGTTCCATGCCAGAGCCCAGATCAAGCTCGCGCCATCTCCATGCCGGACGCCGCCCGAGCGGTAGACAGGTATCCCCCGGGCTTGTCCCGAAGGCAAGAGCAGCCCCCGGTTTCGACGTCGTCTGTTTCTTTCGACACTTCAGCGATGGTTCGCTCGCGCTCGCCTTCTTGATCCCTACCTGACGCGGTCCCGCCGCGCCGTTTCCGCATCGCTCACCACCCCGGCTCTTAACCGACGCAGCATGCGGTGGTTTGGGGCCTCCTCCTGCAAGGCGATCCCGGAGGGCCTACCTCCATCTCCAGCACAGTTACACACAGCCACGAACGTCCGAGACCGCCGCATCGCGCAACAGTATTGGCTGGCAGCGCTTTCTGGCCCTGCTGGAGAAGAGCAACCCAACCGGCACGATTGCGGTGATCACCGACAATCTCTCCAGCCACAACAGCATCTCCACCCGTCAATGGCTCACTGAGCATCCACGGATCCAGCAGGTGTTCATCCCCAAAGGCGCCTGCTGGCTCAACCTGCAAGAAGCCTGGTGGCGCATCTTCCGCCGCCAGGCCCTGGCCGAGCAGACCTTCGCCGACCCCGACGAGATCACCTACGCCACCGCCGTGGCGACCACCAGGCGCGGCACTGCGCCTTTCGACGGTGACCGGCTTCCAGGACAGCTCCCGAACTCTGGATGCTCGTACGACGAGGACAGCTCACGTGTAGGCGTCGACGCCGAGTTTGAGCGCGACGAGCAGGCCGCAGGCGGCGGTGCCGAGGCGGAGGGCACGGCCGGGCAGGAGGCGGGCGATCACCGGGCCAAGCCGGCCACCCAGCAGGAAGCCCAGGGCGAGGGGCACCGCCGCCGCCCACTCCACCGGCCCGAAGAGGGCGAAGCCGATCGCCGCCACTCCGTTGGCCAGGGCGGAGACGACATTCTTCAGGGCGTTGATCCTGACGGGTGGCTGGTCGAGCATGGCCGAGAGCACCGCGAACATGAGGACCCCACCGGCGGCCCCGAAGTAGCCGATGTAGATCGCGACGGTGAACATGGCGGCGCGCGCCTTCCACCCGTCCTCGCCGCCGTACCCCGTCATCGTGTTCGGCAGACGGAGCAGCAGCAGCGAGGCGAACGCGATCAGCCAGGGCGCGATCACCTCGAACGTGTCGGAGGGGGTCGCCAGCAGCAACCCGGCCCCCACCGCCCCGCCGAGCAGGGTCATCGTGCCGAGTCGCAGGACCCTCGCGCCCTGTCCGACCAGTTCCGGCCGCGACCCGAACGCCGCGCCCACCCCGTTGAAGGTCAGCGCGACCGTGTTCGTCACGTTCGCGGTCACCGGCGGCAGGCCGAACGCCAGCAGCACCGGGTAGGAGATGATCGAGGCCAGGCTCACCACCGTTCCGACCACCCCGGCCAGCACCCCGGCTCCGAACAACCCCAGCACCTCAGCGACGTTCACGGAGGGACAGCCAATCACACGGCACCGCCCTGGTCCCAAACGCCATCTTCCTCCACATGATCGCTTCTACGCTGTCGGCATGGCGGAGGAGCACTTCAAGGACGGAACCCTGTTGGGCAGGGGTGACTACTCGGACGGTCAGCGAAGTGGACCGTGGACGTTCTACTTCCGGAACGGCCGACTGAAGGCTGAGGGAGCCTACCAGGCCGGACAGCTCGTCGGTGAGTGGGTCTGGCACCGCGAGGGCGGCGGCCTGCTGCAGCGGGGTGCCTTCGTGGACGGCCTGCAGCACGGCCCGTGGCGCCGCCGGCACGACAACGGCAACCTGCTGGACGAGGGCACGTACAACGCCGGCAAGAAGACCGGCGAATGGGTCACCTACGACAAGAACGGCAAGGAAACGAAGCGGACGATGCACCGCTGGAGGTGACGGTGATCGGGGGCGGTGCCGGGGGCATGGTCTGCGCCCTGCTGCCGGCCCGCAGGGGGCATCGGGTGCGCCTGTACGAGCGGCCTCCCACCTCGGCGGCAAACTCGCTCCGCTGACCTCGCCCGGCGGCGACGCCGGTTCGGCTCCGTCGCCCCGCCTCGACGAGGCTCCGCCACGCCGCTCAACGGGCGGCCTCCGCGGTGAACCGGTCCGCCAACCGGGTGACGACCCCGCCCTCGGCGAGATCGTGCGCCACCGCGCAGGCACGCGCGATCGTCACCGCTCGCGAGGAACCGTGCACGACGACGACAGTGCCGATCAGGCCGAGCAGCGCCGCCCCGCCATGGGCCTCCGGGGCGTAGCGGCGGGCCACCGCCCGCAACTCCTCGGCCCCGGCGGCACCGGAACGCGCCACCAGCGTCAGCGCGGCCCTTACCGAACCCTCGACGTTCTTGAGCACCACGTTCCCGGTGAAACCGTCGGTGACGATCACGTCGACGGTCCCCGCGAGCACATCGTGTCCCTCCACGTTGCCGCAGAAGCGCAACGGCAGCCCGTCGAGCAGCTCACCGGCCCTGCGGGTCAGCCGGTTGCCCTTGCCGGGTTCCGAGCCGATCGACAACAAGCCCACCGACGGGTCGGCGACACCGAGCAGGAGCTGGGCGTAGGAGGCGCCGAGCAGCGCGAACTGGGCGATCATCTCCGGGGTGGGGTCGGAGGTCGCCCCGGCGTCGATCAGCACGGTCGCGCCGCCGGTGGCCGAGGGCAGCGCGATGGCCAGGGCGGGCCGCAGGACGCCCAGGGCGCGCCCGATGCTGTGGATGGCGCACGAGACGACCGCGCCGGTGGAACCGGCCGACACGAACGCCGAAGCCTCTTTCCGCCGTACGAGGTCGCAACCGACCATCAAACTGGTCATGGTGGAGAAGACCGCTCCCGCGCCCCGCTCGGTCATCGGGACGACGTCCTCGGCATGCACCACGTCGATCTCGTCGGCGGCGCCGTGGCGGGCGAGCTCGGCGCGGACCGCGCCGGAGCGGCCCACGAGCACCACGGGGATTCCGAACTCGCGCCGGGCCGCGACCGCCCCGGCGACCGTCTCGCCTGGTCCGTGGTCTCCGCCCATCGCGTCGACGGCCACCGGCTCCGACATCACACCCTCCCGACGACGGCATTGGACGACCTCGTACCGGCCCCACCCGGCCGGTTCACGGCACCTCGGCGATCAGCAGGCGTTCGGCGCGGCCGGCCGCGATCGTGACGTCCCGCCCCGCGGCGGCAAGGCCGCCGAGACCCGCGCCGATCACCACGACATGGCGCACGCGCTCCTCCTCGTCGCCAGGTCCGCAGGGTCTGCGCGTACGCGTTCGGATGTGTCTGTCCGGCGGCGGGCGCACGGCCCATGATCAATGGCGTCGGACGACCCATCCCCGGACCGGGCTGCGGATAAATCAACTCATCGCGCAAGAAGGCGTAAAGACAGCGTCGGCTCCCCGGCCCCTCCGGGCCGGGGAGCCGACGCATGGTGAACGAGCCGCGACTCCGGTGAAGTGCCGCCGCTGTCCGGCTCGGCGGGAGCGAGGACGGGGATCAGATGTCGAGCAGCCGCATCGCCTGCTCGCGCATCTCGATCTTGCGGATCTTGCCCGTCACCGTCATGGGGAACCCGTCGACCAGGTGGACGTAGCGGGGGATCTTGTAGTGGGCCAGCCGCCCGGCGCAGAAGTCCCTGACCGCCTCGGCCGTCAGCGGGACGGCCCCCGGCCGCATGACGATCCAGGCCATCAGCTCCTCACCGTACTTCGGGTCGGGCACACCGATCACCTGGACGTCGTCGATGTCCGGGTGGCCGTGCAGGAACTCCTCCAGCTCGCGGGGGTAGACGTTCTCACCGCCCCTGATCACCATGTCCTTGATGCGTCCGACGACGTTGACGTAGCCGTCGTCGTCCATGGTGGCCAGGTCGCCGGTGTGCATCCAGCGGGCGGCGTCGATCGCCTCGGCGGTCCTGACGGGCTCGTCCCAGTAGCCGAGCATCACCGAGTAGCGGCTTCGCGGTGCGGCCCGTCCGGACACCACCGCAACGGGTCGCACCCGCTCGTCAGCCGGGCGGGCCGATCCGCTCCTGCCTGCCCGGCAGCGAGGTCACGTACGAGATGAGCGCGCGGAGCGGGCCGGAAAGGTCGCCCTCGCCGGCGCGCACCGTGTGCGCCTGGCCGCCGTCCTCGACGGTCAGCTCGTAGTCGAAGCGGTCGGGCTGCCCGCCGGAGGCACCGGAGCGCTCCGGCGCATCGGACAGCCCGGCCCGCTCCACCCTGGAGCGCAACTCGGCGACCTGCTGCGACGCCAGCGACGCCGAGTCGACCGTGGTGACCGTGACCAGACCGGCGATGCCGCCACCCCGGACGATCGACACCTTCATTGGTAGTCAGGGGCGCGGTGCCCGAAGGCCCGGTTCCCCATCCCCCTTTCAATTCCGTACGTGCGGTTTTCCCGCATACGGCTTACCGATGATCTTCTTGACATGGTTACGCTGCCTTCGGATAGCGGACGGTCCCGCGTAGGCGGAGCAGGCCGTGCCCTTCAAACCACTCACGAGTCCATGCCTGGTGTTGACCCGCCCGCAGATTGCGACCCCGCTTCTTGATCATCAAGCGGCACAGCATCCACACCACGTAGTCATCCACCTGGCCGAACTTTCTGGCGGCGTTCCCGGTGCGAAAGTAGTTACCCCAGCCGCGCAGGACCGGATTGAGATCCGCGATGATCACCCGGATATCCGTTCCCGACCGGCGGCGGCCCGTCCGTACCCGGACCTTCTCGCGCAAGCGGCTCATCGCCTGCGCCGAGGGCCAGCGATGCAGGTAGTAGCGGACCATGCCGTACTTCTCCCACATCCGGCCCGAAAAACGAGCCCGGAAATGACAGCCCAGGAAGTCAAAGCCTTCCCGGCCTTCCCTGAGGTCAACAACCTTCGACTTGCCGTGATGCAGCCTCAACCCCAGCGAAGTGAGGACCTCCTCCACCACCACGAGCGCGGCGTGGGACTGGGCAGCCGACCGGCAGCAGACAACACCGTCATCCGCGTACCGCACCAGCACCCCCACCCCTCGCCTACTCAGCTCGATATCGAGAAGGTGCAGGTAGATATTGGACAACAGAGGCGAAATCACTCCACCCTGAGGCGTGCCCGCGACCGACCGCGTGACTTCCCCATCCGCCATCACCCCCGCCTGAAGCCACAAGCGGATCAACTTGAGAACCCGGCGATCCGACACCCGCCGCCCCACCTCGGCAAGCAACCGACCATGGTCGATCTCCCCGAAGAAGTTGGCGATGTCAAACTCGGCGACATGAGTGTGGCCTTCGATGAACCGTTTACGGATCATCTCCTTGGCCTGCAACGCCGACCGTTTCGGCCGAAACCCGTAGGAGACCTCCAAGAAGTCCGCCTCGAAAATGGGCTCCAGCACGAGCTTGGCCGCCGCCTGCGCCACCCGGTCACGAATCGTCGGAATCCCCAAGGGCCGCTTGCCACCTGAGGATTTAGCAATGTCCACTCGCCTGGCCGGCGCGGGACGGTACACACCTGCCCGGAGATCGTCTTGGAGTCCGGCAAGCATCCGCCCGACCCCGTACTCCTCCACATGCGCCAGGGTGATCCGATCCACCCCAGCCGCTCCCCGGTTACTCCGGACTCGCTCCCACGCCTCCCACAGGACGTCACCCCGGTGGATACGGTCATACAGGGCGTGGAAGCGCCGCTCCTCAGACTGCTTGGCCGCAGCCCATAGCCCGCGTTGAAGTTTTCGCACTTTGACGATGGACGCTCGCCCATCGGGGTGGTTGGACCGGGTCACCCCGGCCATGCCCTCGCGCTTACCCTCGCCACGGACGTGATCAAAGTGGGGGCCCTTCCCTCCCGGCGCGTTATGTTGCACGCCGATCAGCGGTACTACGGCCCCCTCGGACTCCCGCTGCCCTCCGGACGACTTCACCATCGGCTTATACGCCCGGTCTCGTGCCCGACGAAAGGCGTGGTCAGACGGGTCTCTCCTGTTCCGGCCCAGACCATGCACACGTGCCATCCTCCATACCCCGGGAGAACCTGGCAGACCGACCCTGGAACAAGGCCCACCGGACATGGCCTTCGCCGTGACATGAGCGGCTCGGCTTCTCCATTGTGAATCTGACGAGGCTGCAAGGTTCGCTTTACGCTACGGCCCGCGTGCTTGCTCCCTCCAAAGAGGCTCTTGACGCCCCGCTCAGCCCGCCATGTCTCCACAACGAACCGGGGCCTGCTACCGGGCGCTCCAGTGCTTACCCGGACGGGACTTCCACCCGCAGGCCTGGACCAGCTTCCAGGACGCAACATGGGCACGATCCTAAACCGGCCCCGTCTGGAGAACCCCGACCTGTTGCCAGGCGGCGCGTACCTTGCGCTGCTCGTCGCCGTCGGCGCCGAACAGCTTTCCGGCCACCTCCACCGTCGCCTCCGCGGCCTGCCGGAAGTTGGAGCGCGGCCGGAGCCGCTCGGTGAGGGTGACGTACCAGATCCGGCCGGCGCGCTCCCAGGCGTTGCCGCCGATGGCGGTGGCGGCGAGGTAGAAGGCGTGGTTGGGGATGCCGGAGTTGAGGTGGACGCCTCCGTGGTCGTTGGAGGGGTTGCCGTCGTCGGGCAGGTCCAGGTAGTCGCGCATGTGCGCGGGCTGACGGTCGCGGCCGCCCGTGGGGGTCGACCAGGCGGTCCCCGGCGCCTTCAGCGACCGCAGGGCCGTCCCACGCAGGGCGCTGCCCAGGATGCCCTCGCCGATCAGCCAGTCGGCCTGCTCCGCGCTCTGCCCGAGGCCGTACTGCTTGACGAGGGATCCGAAGACGTCGGAGAACGACTCGTTGAGCGCCCCGGACTGCTTGCTGTAGACCAGGTGCGCGGTGAACTGGGTGATGCCGTGGGTCAGCTCGTGGGCGACGATGTCCACGGCCTTGGTGAGGGACCCCTTGGTGAAGATCTGCCCGCTGCCGTCACCGTAGATCATCTGGAAGCCGATCCAGGCGGCGTTGTCGTAGTCGTTCCCGTAGTGGACCGAGGAGACGATCTCCAACCCCCGCCCGTCGATGCTGTCGCGCCCGAAGACGGTCCGGTAGAAGTCGTAGGTGGCCCCCGCCCCGTCGTACGCCTCGTCGACCGCCGCGTCACCGAACGGCGGATCGCCCTCCCCCCGCCTCTTCTTCCCGGGAAGGTCGAAGTCGCCGCCGTTCTCCGCGTCGTAGACGGTACGGACCATGCCGGGGGCGGGCGCCACGTCGGCGATGGTGAGGGTGAGCCGGCTCAGCGCGCCGGTGACCGACGCGCGCTGAGCCCGGGAGGTCTCCGATGCGGTCAGGGTCCGGAGCGCGGCCTCCCGCTCCTCGGGGGTGCCCTGCTCGGCGACCGCCTCAAGCAGGTCGGGGGGCGCGATGCAGCACGCGGGCATGCTGTCGAAGGTAGTCATACGCCAAGAATCATCGCCATCCACGGCAAACGCATGAGTATCGCCGTACTCGGATGGCACCGGCCGGAGACAACTGCGTGGCGGACCGGGGTGTGCCTCCGGGGAGCGATCGTGAGAAGGTTCTCTTGCTTGGTGATCACGGGGGCGGGACCGTGCCCGGGGAAGCGGGCGGGACGGAGGCGATGATGCTTGGGGACGAGAAGGTACCGGGGGCACTTCCGGTGCCGGCGCGCGACGGGCGGCCCGCGGCGGCCGCCTCATCGGGGACGGGCCACGCATGACGTCACTGCTGGCCATCAGCGACCTGCACATCGGCTACCAGGAGAACCGGCGCATCCTCGAGGAGTTGCGGCCCACCTCCGCCTCCGACTGGCTGCTGGTCGCCGGGGACGTCTCAGAGAAGGTCTCCGACGTCGAGTGGGCCCTGGGGCTGCTCGCCGGCCGGTTCGAGAAGGTGGTCTGGGCGCCTGGCAACCACGAGCTGTGGACCCATCCCAGCGACCCGGTCCAGTTGCGCGGCGAGGAGCGCTACCGGCACCTGGTCGAGGTGTGCCGGAACCTGGGGGTGGCCACGCCCGAGGACCCGTACCCGACCTGGACCGGGCCCGGTGGCCCGGTCACCGTCGCCCCGCTGTTCGTGCTGTACGACTACACCTTCCGGATGCCCGGCGTGGCGACGAAGGAGGAGGCGCTGGCCCGCGCGTACGACAAGGGCGTGGTCTGCACCGACGAGATGCTGCTCCACCCCGACCCGTACCCGACCAGGGACGCGTGGTGCGAGGCCAGGATCGCCGAGACCGAGCGACGCCTCGAGGCCAGGCCGTCCGGCGTTCCGACGGTGCTGGTCAACCACTATCCGCTGGTGCGCGAGCCCACCCTGATTCTGCATCACCCGGAGTTCGCGATCTGGTGTGGCACCGAGCGGACCGCCGACTGGCACCTGCGCTTCGACGCCGCCACGGTCGTCTACGGTCACCTGCACATCCCCCGGACCACCTGGCACGACGGGGTCCGCTTCGAGGAGGTCTCGTTGGGCTATCCGCGCGAATGGCGTCGCCGCTCCACCGCGCCCGGCCGGCTGCGGCGCATCCTGCCCAGCCCGCAGCCCGTCGCATGATCGAGAAGATCCTGCCGCCGTGGGTGGCGAGCGCGGAGTCCTTCGACGACCCGCCGGGCGTGACGCTGTTCCCCGAGGAGGAGGCGGTCATCGCCCGCGCGGTGGACAAGCGGCGGCGCGAGTTCACCACCGCGCGCCACTGCGCCCGCCAGGCCCTGGCCCGCATCGGGCTGCCGCCGACGCCGATCCTGCCCGGCGAGCGCGGCGCCCCGGGATGGCCCGGCGGGGTGGTGGGCGCCATCACGCACTGCGTCGGGTATCGTGCCGCGGCCGTCTCCCGTGACGCGCTGACCGTCGGTATCGACGCCGAGCCGCACGAGCCGCTCCCCGAAGGCGTCCTGGACGCGGTCTCCCTGGACGAGGAGCGGGCGGCGATCGCGCGGCTCGACCGCGGCGTGCACTGGGACCGGCTGCTGTTCAGCGCCAAGGAGAGCGTCTACAAGGCGTGGTTCCCACTGGCCAGGCGCTGGCTCGGCTTCGAGGAGGCCCATCTCGTCTTCGACCCGTCCGGTACGTTCACCGCCCGCCTTCTCGTCCCGGGCCCCCTGGTGGCGGGCCGGGAACTGACCGGCTTCACCGGCCGCTGGCTGGTGGCCGACGGCCTGGCGGTGACCTCCATCGCCGTACCGGACCGGCCCGCCCCCTGACCATGCCGATCGCAAGCTTTCGGCCGCGGCCCAGGCCTGATCCTGCCATTCCACGAACAGCGATCGGGCGTCCTCGTCGAGGAACATCCAGGTGGGGAATCCGGCCAACGCCGAGATCGGTGCAGGCTTGGAAAGCCCACGATCTCAGTCGGTGCTGCCCAGATAGGCGAACAAGTTCTCCTCGATCAGGAGGAGGGCCTGGGGAGACAGTTGCCCGAGGTAGTCGCCGAGTTCCTCCTTGAGGAAGGGCTGTGCGCATATCGTCCTCGCCCAGCATTTGCTCGGTAGGTTGCCGGTCCCCTGGGCAAGTTTGACGCAGTATTCGGTCCTGAGCGTGGTCGATGTCGACGTGGGGACGACGTGGACCAGAGACCAGGTGGCCTGCTCGTTCTTCGCATCGCCGCTGAGAATGATCACCGGCCGTTTGAGGTGGTAGTTGCGCTGATCGTTGGGGGGCATCGTGAGCGACCGGTCGGAGACGAGGTAGACGCCACCCTTGCGGATGGATCCCTTCATTGGTCATCCAGCATCTTCACGTTGACTCGCCGGAGACCGGCTCTCATCTCCAGGAACTCCGCCCTGAGGGCGTCATCCACTCCGGGAGAGTCCTCCACCGGAGGCCGTGCCGCACGCCGCGATCGGAACCGCTCAAGACGCGTCCTCACCTGCTGACGGCGCCGTGCCCGGTTGAGATCGAGCAGCACCCCCCGATCTCCCGCCACCTGGGCCTCGATCACGGGCGCGGTCTCGGCGGACAGCTCTTCCAGGCCGGTCACACCTCTACCGCCGTGGAGGCGCACCACGCTCCGGACGCACTCCATGTCTGCCGCGTTCAACGGATCCTCGATGTCGACTGTCACGGTGAGCACGTACGAATCGCGATCGGCGTGCGGCGCCTCTCTCCGCTCCACCAGTTCGCTCTCCACCACCCACTCCTCGGCCCGCATCAGCGCGTGATCGTAGGGACCGGAGTCGTCCCATCGCCAGGTGGCCCCGCTGAACTGCGTCCGCCCCGACTCGATGGCATCCAGGTCGGCGAGATAGAGGAGCATCGCCAGCGTCTCCGGAGTGAGCTCGACGTCCAGATCACGAGCCACCTTCAGCATCGCAAGAACCGAACTGGCCAGGGGGTTGGGCGACTCAAGAGACCTGCTCATCACCGCGCCTCCCATGATCTGTCCCAGTGCCACGCTACTCCTATCAGTCATTTTCGGCCCTTACCGGCATTCACTCGCCACCGAGATGAGTCAATGGCAGTACGTGAGGCCATCATTACACTCGGCTACGGCAATGTCAGTGGATCATGGGAAAGGCCAGTCGGCGGTGCGGCCGGATTCCAGAAGGGGATCATCCGGAAGACCGCGTCGGTCAGGCCACCGAAGGCGTGGCGGTTCTGCTCGCCCAAGGGGGTGGCGCCGTGCTGGTAGCTACCGAAGTTCCACATGTACAGCGGTATGTCTCGCAGGACCAGGTCGTCGATCCGCCGCTCCGGTCCGCCTCCGTGGCCGATACCGTTGGGGGGCTGCCGGCCGGGGCCCTAGCGCAAACCCTACTTGGGTCCGTGTCCGGAAAGATCGGGGCACCCCAGGACAGGTGCCCCGGATCTGCCCGGACGTCGACCCCGACAGCAGCGGCGGACGCGGCCTCTGGCTGGTCCAGGAACTGTCCACCGCCTGGGGGTGGTACGAAACCCCGACCAGCCGGGTGGTGTGGTTCCGGCTCTCCGAGACCTGACCTGCGCGAAGGTCACACCTCCCGGTTCATGGTGACCCGCAACCAACCCAGGCAGGCCACCACGACGTCCCAAATGCTCTCGGCGACGAGCGAGACACCTGGAAGAACGACCAGAAATCCCCTCCCCTCGCCCGGCACCCACTTGCTCCAGCAGCCGCCGGAGCGCCTTGATCCCCACCGAAGTCTGTTCCCCGTGCACCGGACTCCGCTCCAGCCAGGAACCGTCCCGGCGAGCATCCCTCCACTCAGGTGGAGGCGCCGGGCCGATCCGTTGGACATTATGAAACCAGCAGGAAATCGATCAGCCCCTGGAGGACTTCATGGCACGTCTCGTACGGCAGGGCGTCATGATTTGTGTGGTGGTTTTATTGGCGATTTCCGGTTGCGCCGAAAAAGAGCCCACCGCCGCCGAGGCCGGTGAGACCCTGAAGCTCCATATCACCGGGCTGATGAAGAGAAGCCAGGCGTTGGACGTCAAGATCACTGATCCCGGGGAGAGGGACATTCCCTGCGGTGAGGGCCGGGCCAAACGGACCTTCGCAGCCACTGGCCAGGACACCGAACCGCACTCTGACGCGGACGGGCTCAACGGGCTCATGGTAGGCGCGCTCTCCGCCGTCGCCTCTTACGAGATCACCGAAGACCCGGGCAACGCTCCCATCAAGCTGGCCAGCAAGACGGCCAAGACAGCGCTCATCCTGGAATCGACGGCCGACGGACAATTCAGGGTTCGCGGCGAGACCGAGTGTCTCCCAACCTCGTAATCCGGTCATTCAATAACGTCAGCCAGGCTGCCGGGAACCGCTCCCTTTGCCAGGGTCGAGGCTCTCCGACAACGCGCTGAGCCAGGCCCTAATTGTCAAATACCAAGGCTCGTTGTCTGCCTCGTCCGTTGCCGCCTTCGAACCAGTTCGCCATACGGCTGGACAGGTTCCCGACCGAAAATCTGTCGCGGCCACCCATCCCGTTGGCGTCGGCCCACTTCTCGAAGGCCACCAGGCCCTTGTCACCCTGCTTGAGCAAGTCGGGGAACGGCCTGAGGTTGCCCTCGTCGTCGGCGATGGCGACGCCCGGCGGGCAGGTCGCCTGATATTCGGCGGGCGTCACCTTCGGCGCGAAGCCGTTGGCGATGAGCGTCTGTGCGAGAGCATGCTGACGGCCGAGCGTCGCGTTCCCGTCGGCCTTGTCGAGCTTGTCCACCCGCTTCTGGTCCTCCGACAGGAAGGCGTCCTTACCGGAGAAGCCCGTGCCCAGTGCCAGCCAGGTCAGTTGACCGGCCATGCCCGGCACACCGAGACCGGTCACCCCCAGCGTCGCGCCGATGGCGAAGCTGTTGAGCTTCTGGGCCTGCGCGTCGGCCACGTCCATGGTGCCCCGGACCTTCTCGGCTGCGGCCATCTCAAAGCCCCGGACGTTGCCCAGGGCATCAAGCGCCTGTTCCAGGGAATCGGTATCCCGGCCCTGCTTGGTCGTCGCCAGGGTGTCGGCGATCAGTCGCTGGGAGAACCGTCCCATCCCCTCCTCGAACGGGGCGAGGTTCTCATCCGTGTCGGCGAAGACCTTCATGAACGCGTAGGTGTCCCCCGGGCTCAGGGTGAACGCCGATTTCAGGCCCAGCGCCGAGGTCGTCGGTTTCAGTGCGCTGGAATCGGTCATGTTGGCGTCGCCGATGTTGGCGCCCTCGGTGATCTCGGTGGTGTACGCGCCGGCGATCTCCGCCATGTGCACCCGGGCCGCCTCCCCGATCCTGACCTCGTCCAGCGTCGTCATCACCGCGAAGGCGAACGCGGCGGCCTCCTTGCTGTGCCTGCCGTCCTGCTCGTCGTAGGCTCCGGAGGCGGCGGCGAGCATGCGGCCGAAGGCGTCCGCCTTCTGGGCTCCGCCCGCGTACCTGCCCCCGGCATGCTCGTTGAGTTTCTTCAGGAACTCCTTCAGCTTCGACTGGTCCTTCGTGTATGCCCCCGTCACTTTCTCGACGGCCAGCCGGGCGGCGGCCGGATTGTTTCCCAGGGCGTAGAGGAGTCCTGGGGTGATCTTGCGGGGGTCCGCCAGCCCGCCCCAGGCCGACGCCACCCCCGCCAGCCACTCGGTGGGGAACTCCCCCGTGGTCAGCAGGAGATCGGCGGCGCCCCGGTCGGACGGGTTCGCACTCTGGACCGCAGTCTTGATCTTGGCGAACCCCGGGACCCGCGCCCCTCCCATGACCGCGCTGCCGAAGGCCTGGCTCAACGTACGGAGCATCGGCTCGTCGGGGTCAGGCGGGCTGGCGACCCCCCGGAAGGGCTCCGTGTGCACACTCTCCCGCAGCAGCACGGGGAGGTTCAGGGCCACCTCCGTACCGAGAGCGGCGAAGAAGGCAGCGGTGAAGTCGGCGTCGTTCTTGTTGGCGTCCAGCTCCGCGAGGACCTTGACGTACTTTTCGACGTTGGCGTGGTGGGACCAGAATCCGACGGGACCGATGGCCAGTAGACGTTCACCCAGCGTCGTGCCCTGCTTGCGTGACTCCTCCGCGGTCCTGGAACGGCTCTCGTCGTAGGCGATCGGTCCTGCGCCGGGCAGCCACAGCGCGAACCTGTCGCTCTCCCGGATCGTCGAGTGGCGCTGTCGCAGCCCCGGCAGCTCGTCGTCGATCCAGCCCTCGATCTGCTTGATCGGCTGCAGACCGGATGCCGACACCTCCGCCGCCACGAGCAACTGGCGGATCCGCTCGGACTGCTCGCCGATCACGTCACGGCCCCGTTCCAGGGCGGGGATGAAACTCTGCATCAGACCCGGGTCGATGCCGGCGAAGTCCGGCGACAGCGGCCCTGTTCCCGGTGACGTCGGTTCCATGATCTCCCTGATCGCATTCCCGATCATTCCACCATAAATACCGAACAAGGATATCAAGCAGTTAATTATCAAACTCGCTCGATATCAACGGATAATTTCCCCCAACTAACGAGGTGGACCGGCCCTCCCAGGATCCGACACGGAAGCCAGGCATAGTGGACTTGGAGCGGCCGTCGGCCATCATGACGAGCACCTCGCGCTCCCTGGAGGTGAGGGTGTCGAGGGCGTCGGCGCGCCTGCCGGTCGCCGTCATCCGGGTGACCACCTCCGGGTCCAGCACGGTCTCGCCCGCCGCGATCCGCAGGAGCGCGGCCAAGAAGTCGCCGACGTCGGCGACGTCCGGCCGGTGCTCGTCCACCGCGGCGCGCAGCGCGACACCGTCGCCCACGGCCGCGGCGACGTCGTGTCCCCGCGTGGTGAGCAACGTGGAGGACGGCATCGTGGCGGACGGCGAACTGCAGGCGGCGCAGAAAGATGTTGACGGCGGGGTGCTCTATCCCAGCAGGCCATCGGCCAGCGGGCCGAGTGAGAGGGCGGGCAGGAAGTTGAGCAGCGCCAGGATCAACGCGGCTCCCGTGGCCAGTACCACGAAGTTGATCCCGCTGGTGCGCAGGGTACCCGCGGTGATCGCGACGGGTTGCCGGTGCACCAGCCGCCCCGCCAGGGCCAAGACGAACGCGATGGGCAGGTACCTGCCGAGGGCCATCGCGGCCGTCATGGTCAGGTTGTAGAACATCGTGTTGCCGTTGAGCCCCGCCATGGCGCTGCCGTTGCTGGTGACGTTGCTGGTGTAGGCGTACAGCACCTCGGTGAGCCCGTGCGCGCCCACGTTGCCCATCGACGACCGCCCCTCGGGCAGGGCGACGGCCAGGGCGGTGAAACCCAGAATCAGCGTCGGGGCGACCAGGGAGTAGAGCACCACGTATCGCATCTCGACGTAGCCGATGCGCTTGCCCATGAACTCGGGCGTGCGGCCGACCATGAGACCGCCCAGGAACACGGCTATCAGCACCGCCATGATCAGCCCATACAGGCCGCTGCCCGTGCCGCCGGGGGCGATCTCGCCCAGCATCATGGCCGCCAGCAGCACGCCACCGCCCAGGCTGGAGAAGCTGTCGTAGGAGGCGTTGAGCGCTCCGTCGGCGCTGGCGGTGGCCGCGACGCCGAACAGCGTGCTGCCCGGGACGCCGATACGGGTCTCCGTGCCCTCGAACTGGCCACCGACCGCCTGCGCCACCGTCCCGGTCTGCGCGCCCTGGGCGAGGGTGCCCGCGGTCAGCAGCAGGCCGAACAGGATGCCGACCACGACGAGCAGGGTCCAGCCAAGTTTGAGGTCGCCCGACATGCGGCCGAACAGCCGGATGAAGGCGGTCGGGACCAGCAGCATGAGCAGGATCTCGATCGCATTGGTCATGGCCGATGGGTTCTCGAAGGGGTGGGCGCTACTGGCGTTGAAGAAGCCGCCGCCGTCACCGGATATCAGCTTGATCGACTCCCACGAGCCGACGGGCCCGCCCAGCAGGGTCTGCGTGCCGCCGGCGATGGTCCGCACGGTCTCGGCTCCTGCCAGGTTCTGCTGGACGCCCAGGCCGATCAGTGCCAGGCCGAAGACGACCGCCAGGGGCAGCAGGACGCGGAAGACGCTGCGGATCAGGTCCACCCAGAAGTTGCCGAGGCCGGTGCCGCCGCGCCGTACCAGGGCGCGGATCAGCGCGAGACCGACGCACATGCCGACAGCGGCCGAGGCGAAGGCCTGCACGCCGAGTCCCGCCATCACCGCGAGGTGGGTGTGGCCGATCGGAGACTCGCCCGCGTAGTTCTGCCAGCTGGTGTTGGTGGTGAAGCTGACCGCTGTGTGCAGGGCCAGCTCCCACGGCATGCCCTCGTGGCCGCCCGACCACGGCAGCGAGCCCTGAAAGGTCAGCAGTGCGAACAGGAACACGACGCTGAGCGCGGAGAACGCCAGCAGCGCGAGCAGATAGTGGCGCCGGTCCTGCTCGGCGTCGGGGTCGACGCCGCAGATCCGGTAGAGCGCGCGCTCGATCCTGAGGTGACGGCCGCCGTCAAGCGCCTTGGCCATGTAGTCGCCGAGCGGGACGTGGACGACCAGGAGGATCGTCAGGATGAACAGTGCCTGCAGCATGATCATGTCTTCCCGTCGAGGGCGAGATTCAGGGTCAGCACGTTCACGGCGGGCTCCCCGAGGAAGCCCAGCGCCCTACCGGCCGTGTGCTCCTCGATGAGCACCCTGACCTGGCCCAGGCTCAACCCGCGCGCCTTCGCGACCCGCGCTGCCTGCAGTTCGGCGTAGGCGGGCGAGATGTGCGGGTCAAGGCCGCTGCCGCCGGCGGTGACGGCGTCGGCGGGTACGGCGGGCGTCCCCGCGGAACCGCGCACCGGCACGATCAGGGCGCGGCTGTAGTCCTCACCCTTGGCGGCGCACTCCACGGCGACGCCCGCGTGGCTCTGCACGAAGGGCCTGGCGGGGCAGGGCTGGTTCAGGCTGACCGCGCGGGTGACACGACCGCTCAGCCCACTGTCGCGGAAGACCCCGAGCGTGGCGCCCACGCCGTCCTGGGTGCAGTACGGCCTGGCCCCGCTGACCCCCTCCAACTCGCCCACGGCCTTGCTCCTGTCGCAGACCTGGGTGAGCAGGCTGGGACGGTCCGGCGTGTCGACGACGTCTTCCGCGCCGCGGTTGCTCGCTCCCGTCGACGTCGGGTCGTAGCCATCGCCCGCGGCGGACGGGCGACTCTGGAAGTACGTCCTGATCGGGTTTCCTTCCTTGTCGGTGAAGGACTGCCCGATGAGCCTGCTGCCGTGGTCGCCCACTCTGGAGCCGTTGGACTGGTCGGCGAACAGCGCCTGGGCGACGCCGGTCATGGCCAAGGGGTAGAGCAGGCCCACGGTGACGGTGAGCATCAGGACCACCCGGAGGGCGGCCAGCACGCATTTCATGATCAAATTCCTGGGATGAACCGGACGAGGTAGCCGAGTACGGCGATCGATATGAACAAGCCGACAGAGTTCTCAATAGTCACGAATTTTCTCTTCCATCTGTCTGGCACATGGAAGTCCTGTCGCCATCGGCCGACAACCACCCTTGATGAGTTCGCTACGCCGAGCTCCAGAATCGATGCATCAACTTGACGCGCCACCGCATTCCGGGAAGCGCATGGCGAATCACTACGACATCCCTCCATTTCGATGACGAATCCTGACGCGATATTGATGCTGATCGATCCACCTGAGGTCCGGCGTCAATCACGCGTCAGGTTTTCGGCGGTCGCCGTTCAGATCCCGTATCAAACCCACCAGCCCGAATGTCCGCGCCATAGCGTCCCTGTCTGTACGAGCTCCCCAGGAGGAATCACATGTCAGAAGTGCAGCTACTCGTCCCGGTCCGACAGGGCCGGTTCAGCGCCTCGCTCCGGCTGTTCCGCACCGCCGCGGGCAAGAAGACCGCAGTCGCCTTCACCTCCCCTCTGCTCCTGGCCAAGGTGCTCGGCTCCGACCAGCAGTGGGTACGGCTCAGCGAGCCCGCCCTGAGCGGCATGCTCAGAGACCTGGACGTCATCGGCGTCGTCGTCGACCCCGCGGAAACGATGACCCGCCCGGCCGCAGGAGCCGCCTGATGTGCGCGCTCGAACAGGACCTGGCGCTGCGGCGCGGCGAGCGGGTCACACGACGCCGGCCTTGTGCGCGAAGACGGCCATCTGCAGGCGGTCGCGGAGGTTGAGCTTGCACAGCAGGTTGGAGACGTGGAACTTGACGGTCGCCTGGCTCACGTACAGCCTGCTCGCGATCTCGGTGTTGTTCAGCCCGTCGGCGACCAGGACCAGCACCTCGTGCTCGCGCTCGGTGAGCGACTTGACGGCCTCGGGCGGGCGGTAGGGCAGCCCGTTCTCGAACCGCCGCAGGAAACTGCTGGCGACCTGCGGCGCGAAGAACGCCTCCCCCCGCGCGATGGCCCTGATCGCCCCCACCAGTTCGTCCTGGTCACTGGAGCGCAGCAGGAAGCCGCGGGCTCCGGCGCGTACCGCGTCGAACATGGCCTCCGGCTGCTCGGTCAGGATGACGCTCCGCACCGGACCGGCCAGGGAGTCGGCGCGGAGCCGCTCGGTGACCTGGATGCCGTCGAGGCCGGTGAGCCGCTCGTCGACGAGTGCCACGTCGGGCCGCAGGCCGCGGGCCTTGGAGACCGCCTCGAATCCGTCACCGGCGTCCCCCACGACGCGCAGCCCCGGTTCGGCGGCGAGGATCGAGCACAGCGCCGTACGGAGCAGCCTCTCCGAGTAGCAGATCAGGACCCGGATGTCGGTGTTCGCGCTGTTCACTCCCGCTCACCTCAGGCGTGCGAGGACGAGGTGCCGGGACGGGACGAGCCCCGCGAGCGGTTCCCTGCCGGTGACGACGACGGCGGTGAAGCCGAGCGTCAGCAGTGACGGCAGGCGGTCGGCGTCCCGCGCGCCGTCGGCGTCGTCGACCAGCAGCAGGCACCGCCCGCCCGAGGCAGGGGACGTCATGCGGCCGATGCGCGCCAGCCGCACGGCGGTGCGCAGCTCGCCGGGGCCGCGCCGGTCCCGGCCGAGGTCCAGGAAGAGCACGTCCAGTGCCATCCGCTGGCGCAGCACGTGGGCGCACTGGACGGCGAGGGTGGTCTTGCCGACTCCGGCCGGGCCCGTGACGGTCACCAGCGCGGGTTCCCCGCCACCGGAGGCGACCGACACCGTGTCCTCGACCTCCCGCAGCAGCGGGAGCCGGCTCAGCGCGACGGTGCCGCTCACCGAGGGCAGGCCCCACTCCGGGGGCGGCGCCACGGCGGGAGCACCGAGCGAGCGGGGCGGCGCCGCCTCGAAGGTCACCCGGTCCTCACCGGTCAGTTCAAGGGCGGCGGCCAGGCGGCGCACCGAGGTGCGGTGCGGGTAGCGGGTGCGGCCCCGCTCAAGGTCACGCAGTGTGCGCACGCTCAGGCGGGCGCGTTCCGCCAGCTCCTCCTGGGTCAGCCGCGCCTTGTCGCGATGGGTGCGCAGCAGCTGAGCGAATCCCAGGCTGTCGGACAACAGTGCAGACCTCACGTGAATCCTCCCGGTGACGATCAGATGCCGTCAACGTAGGAAGCGCCGGTAATCATCGGCTATCGTCTCGATATCGCCGGTCATTCCTCCTGGTCACCCCCCCATGCGCGCTGGCAGCGTGAGATGCATGCTTCCGACAGGACGGATACGACGGGGCCCGGCGCCGCTACTGGACGACGCGGTCCTGACCCAGCGGTTCGACTGGGAGACGCGCACCCTGCTGCGGCACTACCGCTGGATCGAGCTGACCCACACCGGCGAGTACGCCCGCATGGGGCTGCTCGACCGGGACGCGGCCGAGCGGATCCGCCGGGCGGTGCTGGACCTGACGCCCGAGCAGGTCCGCGCCGAGCGCGCGGCGGCCATGTCGGATCCGCTGTTCGCCCTGGAGAGATGCGTCCAGGCACACGTACCCGAGAGCGCGCACGCCTGGCACGTCGACCGCAGCCGCAACGACGTCCAGGCGTGCGCCCAGCTCATGCTCGGCAGGGAACGGCTGCTGGAGACCGCGGCCGCGGTGAGCCGGCTGGCCCGCGCCACGCTGGAGACCGCGGCCGGGCACACCGAATCGATCATGCCGGGCTACACCCAGCACCAGACCGCGCAGACCATGACCTTCGGCTTCTACCTGGCCGCGCTCGCCGAGGCGGTGACCGGTGCCGCCGAGTCGCTGCACGCGCTGTTCGACGCGGTCAACCTCTGCCCGCTGGGCGCCGGGGCGATGGCCGGTCTGGAGCTGCCCTGGGACCGGGGGCGGATCGCGGTCGCGCTGGGTTTCGACGGCCCGCAGCCGCACGCGCTGACCTCGGTCGCCTCCCGCTCCTGGGTGCTGCGCACGGCCGGGGAGCTGTCGGTGCTCGGCACCACGCTGAGCCGCTTCCTGACCGACCTGATCTGGTGGAGCGGGTCGAGCTGCCGCTTCATCGACCTGCCGGACGAGCTCGCCGGGATCTCCTCGGCGATGCCGCACAAGCGCAACTTCCCGATCCTGGAACGGATCCGCGGGATGAGCGGCCACCTGGTCGGGCTCTCGTACGACCTCATGATCGGTCAGCGCAACACCGGCTACACCAACCTCGTGGAGGTCTCCAAGGAGAGCACCCGCTTCCTGGAGGACCTCTTCACGACCTGCCACACGATGCTGGCGCTGTTCGAACGGGTGGTCACGGACGTGCGGTTCCACCCGGAGCGGGCCCGCCGGGTGGTGCGGGACGAGCTGATGGCCGCCTCGACCGTCGCCAACCACCTCACCCTGGAGCACGGCGTGCCGGCCAGGGACGCGCAGGTGCTCGTCGGCGCGTGGATCTCGGCCGCCCTGGAGCGGCTCGGCCCCGCGGACAACCTCACCCCCGGCCTGCTCTCGGCGCCGGACCTGGTCGCCGCGGGCGAACGGCTCGGCTTCACCCTGGCCCTCACGGAGGAGGAGGTGCGCGAGCTGCTGGACGCGGAGGCGGGCGTGTGGCGCAAGCAGACCGCCGGCTCGACCCATCCCGAACAGGTTCATCTCCTCCTGGAGCAGGTCGGCGACCGGCTGGCCGCCGTCGACCAGGGAGCCGCCGAGCGGTCCCGATGGCTGCGAGACGCCTGGGAGCACACCACCGGCACGAAGGCGGGCGAGCTGACATGACCATCCAGATGCCGACCCGGGAGAGCGACGGCCGCAGCGGAGGGGTCGGCCGGGGGCGTGCCCCAGGCACCTTCGGCGAACTTCTGCAGGGGATCCTGGGATCCGGTACGGACTTCCTGGTGACCTTCCCCGTCGACCTGTACGTGGAGGCCGTGTTCGAACCCGATCCCCAGCTGGACCAGGTGGTCGTCTCACCGCCGCACAAGAACAAGGCACGGCGCCTCGCCACCGGGATCATGTCCCACTACGGGGTGCACACCGGCGGCTGGCTGATGCTCAACAGCGCGCTTCCCGAGGGCAAGGGCATGGCCAGCTCCACCGCCGACCTGGTCGCCACCGCGCGCGCGGTGGACTCGGCCTTCCGCCTCAAGCTCCCCAACCGGCTGCTGAAACAGATGATGGCCGAGATCGAGCCGTCCGACGGGGTCATGCATCCGGGGATCACCGCGTTCTTCCACCGGCAGGTGCGGCTGCACCGGCGGATGGGCACGCTCCCCCAGCTGACCATCGCCGGGATCGACGACGGGGAGAGCGTCGACACCGTCGCCTTCAACCGGTCGAGGAAGCCGATCCCCGCCCACTGGGCGGTGCGCTACGGCGAGCTGCTCGACCAGCTCACCCACGCGGTACGCGACCACGACCTGGCCGCTGTGGGCCAGGTCGCCACCGCCAGTGCGCGGCTGTTCCAGACCTTCAACCCCAAACCCCACCTGGCGGCGGTGGAGGAGATCTGCCACGACGTCGGCGGACTCGGCACGGTCGTCGGTCACAGCGGTACGTGCCTGGGCATCCTGCTGGCCAGGCACGACCCCGAGCACGGTCCCCGGCTGGCCCGCGCCCTCACGGAGCTGGAGCGGCTGGGGCGGCCCCTCATCGTCTGTAGGAGCACGAGCCGGACATGACACTCAGAACCGACGCCATCGACGCCATCGGCCGGACTCCGCTGATGCGGCTGCGCGCGACCGGCGGGGCGACCGTCCACGCGAAGCTGGAGCTGGCCAACCCGTACGGAATGAAGGACCGCGTCGCCAGGCAGGCGATCCTGACCGCCAGGGCCGAGGGGGTACTGGCCGACGGCGGCCTGATCGTGGAGAGCTCCTCGGGCACCCTGGCCATGGGGGTCGCGCTGGTCGGCACGTATCTCGGCCACGAGGTGCACATCGTCACCGACCCCCGGATCGACCCGATCACCATGGCCAAGCTGGAAGCGCTGGGCGCCACCCTGGACATCGTGCCCGCCATGACCGGCAACGGCTGGCAGAGCGCCAGGCTGGAGCGGCTGCGGGCCGTACTGGCCGCCAACCCCGGCGCGTTCTGGCCCAGGCAGTACGACAACCCGGCCAACCCCGCCGCCTACGACCGCCTCGCCGAGGAGGTGACCTCGGAGATCGGCCGGGTCGACGTGCTGGTGGGCGCGGTGGGCAGCGGCGGCTCGCTGTGCGGGACGGCGCGGGCGCTGCGCCGGACCAACCCCGCGCTGCGGGTGGTCGCCGTGGACGCCGTCGGCAGCGCCATCTTCGGCCAGCCCGACGTGCCGAAGCGGCTGCAGAGCGGCCTGGGCAACAGCCTGGTTCCGGCCAACGTCGACTTCTCGGTCATCGACGAGGTCCACTGGCTGTCGGATCGGGAGGCCTTCGCCGCCACCCTGGAGCTCGCCTCGCACGAGAAGGTCTTCGCGGGCAACAGCTCCGGCTCCGCCTACCAGGTGGCGCGCTGGCTCGGCTCGCGGCTCGACCCGGACGTGTCAGTGGTGGTGATCTTCCCCGACCGGGGCGACCGGTACGTCAACACCATCTACAGCGCCGGGTACCGGGCGGCGCACGGCCTGACCGACCTGCGCCCGCCGCTCGCCCCCGAACCGATCCAGCTCACCGACACCGCCGTGACCTGGTCCTACGCGACGCTCGGCCGGTCCTTGGAGTACGCATGAACCCCGTCCTCGTCTTCGTCGAGTCCAACACCACCGGCTCCGGGATGCTGGCCTTCGCCAAGGCCGCCGCGCTGGGGTTCACCCCGGTGCTGGCCACCGCCGACCCGGCCCGCTACACCGGGCCGGCGGCCACCGGGGTGCGGGTCGTCACCTGCGACACGGACTCCCCCGCCACCCTGGCGACAGAACTGCGCCGCGCCCTGGGCGAGATCGCCGGGGTCACCACGACCAGTGAGTTCTACACCGTCGCGGTCGCCCGGCTGGCCGCCGACCTCGGGCTGCCCGGCAACCCACCGGAGGCCGTCGCCGCCTGCCGGGACAAGGGACGGACCCGCCGGATCCTGGCCGCCGCCCGGCTGCCCTCCCCCGCCTTCGAACTGGTCGGCCCCCGCGACGACATCGACACCCGGGTCGTGATCGCGCTGTCGCGGATCGCGCTGCCCTGCGTCGTCAAGCCCGTCGACGACACCGGCTCGCTGAGCGTGGTGCTCTGTCACACGCCCGGGGAGGTGGCGGCCCACTGCCGCCGGATCACCTCGGCCGCCGTCAACGTGCGGGGCCAGGCCACCGCGAGGACCGCGCTGATCGAGGGCTACCTGGCAGGCCCCGAGTACAGCGTCGAGACGGTCGGCTCCGGCGGATCGCACCGGTGTGTCGGCGTCACCGCCAAGCGGGTGACGGCGCCGCCGTACTTCGTGGAGCGCGGGCACGTCTTCCCCGCGCCGCTTCCGGCGAACGAGACCCGGATCCTCGCCGAAACCGCGTTCCGCGCGCTGGCCGCCGTCGGCGTCACCCACGGTGCCACCCACATCGAGATGAAGCTCATCGACGGCCACGCGTACGTCGTGGAGATCAACGCCCGTCCCGCGGGAGGCATGATCCCCGAGGTCATCGCGAGGGCGGGTGGCTTCGACCTGCTCGACGCCCACCTACGGGCCGCGGTCGACCTGGACCAGCTGCCGCTGCCCGAGCGGTTCGCCCCGGCGGGGATCGCCTTCCTGCTGCCCCCGGACCACGCCTCGACCGGGCGGGGGAAGGCCGTCCTGCGGGAGGTGGCCGGGATGCGGGAGGCCGGCGCCGTGCCGGGCGTCGACACGGTGGCCGTCACCGCGCCGCAGGGTTCCGAGGTGCGGCCGGCCCGCAGCAGCTACGACCGGCTGGGCTATGTGATCGCGCACGCGTCCGGCCATCGCGAGCTGGACGAGACGCTGAACACCGCGCTCGGCCACCTGCGGCCCGTGCTGCTCCACGAGTTTCCGCCGATCGAGATCCCCCGCCAGGAGTACCGGACCTCGTTCTCCTGAGTCTCCGCCCCGCGGCTGCCACCGGCTTTCCCCTGCCGTCCCCGACTGTCCCTGACCGTCCTCGGCTTCCGAACGTTCACCGGCTTTCCCGCGTGAACCCGGCCTCCGTACTCAGAACTCCCCCGATTGGAAGTCCCATGACGAGCGTGCTGGACACCCCCCACCTGGTCGCCGGAGAGAACGACGACGGCGGCGAGATCGAGCTGCGCAGCGACACCTTCACGCTGCCCACCCCCGCGATGCTGGAGGCCGCCGCGAACGCGCCGCTGGGCGACGACGTCTACGGCGAGGACCCGACGGTGGCCAAGCTGGAACGGCTGGCGGCCAACCTGCTCGGCAAGGCCGCGGGCTGCCTGATGCCGAGCGGCACCATGGCCAACCTCGCCGCGCTGCTCGCGCACTGCCCGCGCGGCGGCAAGGCGATCGTCGGCCACGAGTCCGACCTGTACGTCTACGAGGCCGGGGGCGCCTCGATGTGCGGCGGCATCGTCTACGAGCCGCTCGCCAACCTGCCCGACGGGACGATCAGCCTGGAGGACATCGCCGAGGCGTGCACCGTCGACCGCACCGACCCGCAGATCGCCCCTCCGGCGCTGGTCAGCCTGGAGACGCCGCAGAACCGGTGCGGCGGCCTGCCGCTCCAGCTCGACTACCTCGCCGAGGTGGCCCAGCTGACCCGCTCGCACGGCGTGGCGCTGCACCTGGACGGGGCGCGCATCTTCAACGCCTCGGTCGCGCTGGGCGTCACCCCCGCCGAGATCGCCTTCTACGCCGACACCGTGCAGATCTGCCTGTCCAAGGGCCTGTGCGCGCCGATCGGATCGGTGCTGGTGGGCGACCGGGCGATCATCACCCAGGCCAGGCGGATGCGGAAGATGCTCGGCGGCGGCATGCGGCAGGCCGGAATGATCGCGGCCTGCGGCATCATCGCCCTCACCGAGATGACCGGCAGGCTGGCCGAGGACCACGAGAAGGCCGCCCGCCTCGCCCGCGGACTGGCACGGCTGCCCGGCGTACGGCTGAACCCCGGCCCGCCGATCACGAACATGGTGTTCTTCCGGGTCCGTGACGAGCGCTACACCACCCGGTCGTTCATCGCGGCGGCCCGGCGCAGAGGTGTCCGGGTGGAGGAGCTGGGGCACGGGCGGATCCGGGCGGTGACCCACGCGGGGGTCACCGCGGACGCCGTCGACCGGGCGATCGGGGTCTTCGCCGAACTGCTCGCCCCCACCGGCCGATGAGAATCCACCGGGGCGGGGAGACCATGCGAACGGACGAAAGCAGCACGTCGGCACAGTCGACAGCGGACACCGACGGGAACCGGCCTGTGGAACAACGAGCGGCAAGCAGCACGGAGAACGAAGCATCGAAACAGCGGGCCGGGGGAAACGTGAACCGTCCGGGGCTGGGGCGCTCGTTTCATCACCTGTGGGCGGCGTCCGGCCTGTCGAACCTGGCCGACGGCCTCCTGCTCGTCGGCGTCCCCCTGCTCGCCGTCTCCCTCACTCGCTCACCGGCGCAGGTGGCGCTGGTCAGCGCCGCGACGACGCTGCCGTGGCTGCTGCTGGCCCTGCACGCGGGCGCGATCGCCGACCGCCTCGACCGGCGCCGGATCATGGTCCTGGCGGGCTGGTCCCGCGCCGCCGTACTGGCCGCGACGGCCGCCGCCGCCTGGCTGGACCTGCTGAGCCTGCCGGTGCTGGTGGCGGCGGTGCTGCTCGCCGGCGCCGCCGAGGTGTTCGCCGACACCTCCGCCCAGTCGGCGCTGCCGATGATCGTGACCGGCGACCGGCTGGGCGCGGCCAACGGGCGGCTCGTCGCCACCCAGACCCTCGGCAACCACTTCCTCGGCGCCCCGCTCGCGGGCCTGCTGGTCGGCGTCGCCACCACCGCCGTGTTCGGCACGGCCGCCCTGCTGTACGCCGCCGGCGCGCTGCTGCTGCTCGGCATGCGCGGCCGGTTCCGCCCGGAGGCCGCCCCCGCCCAGGCGCTGCGCGCCGACATCGCCGACGGCATGCGCTACCTGTGGGGACACCGCGCCCTGCGCGGCCTGGCCGCCTACTCCGGCGTGCTCAACCTCGCCTACGGCGCCTACTTCGCCGTCTTCGTGCTCTGGGTGGTCGGCGACGGCTCCCGGGTGGGGCTCACCCCCGGCCAGTACGGCCTCCTGGCGGCGACCCTGGCCGCCGGAGCGGTGGCCGGCTCGGTGCTCTCCGGCTCACTCACCCGCCTGACCGGCGAGAACGGCGCCCTGGTGGGCGTCACGCTGCTCAACGCCCTGCTGCTGCTGGTGCCTCTCCTCCTCCCCTCTCCCTTGGCGGTCTTCCCCGCCGCCGCGGGCATCGGCGCGGCCAACGCCGTCACCAACGTCGTCTCCGTCTCGCTGCGCCAGCGGCTCATCCCCGAGGGGCTGCTCGGCCGGGTGAACGCCACCTGCCGCCTGATCGGCATGGGCGCCATGCCGCTGGGCGCCGCCACCGCCGGTCTCCTCGCCACCCTGGCGGGCCTGCCCGCCGTCTTCTGGTCCACCGCCGCGTTCTCCCTGCTCGCTGCGGCTCTCATCCTGCGCGGCGGGGAGGCCGGAGATCCGGCACGAGGCCACCGCAGGACCGCGAGCGGCGAATGAGGACGCGGGTGCCTCCGCTGAGCGAACCTCCTGGCGGCTACCGGAACCGCTCGGAGACGATGGCCAGCTCGGTCCTGCCTCTTCCACCGGACGCCGCTCTGTATCCATGCAAAATCATCTGCGTCACTCTCGTCTCCGCGATCACGGTCACGATCACCACCGCCAACTGACGTTCACTGCAGGAGCGGCCGGACCGGACGCTCGCGGTAGGTGAGTGGTCGAAAGCGCGTCGCCTCGGCTACGGAGGCATTCGTCGCGGGTAGACGGCGGCCGGGGCGACATGTGGTGAACGCCTGACCTTCGAAGTCCTGCACCGATAAGGGAAACGGTGTCGCAGGTGGTGAAAAATGCAGCGAGGGCGGTGGATGAGGTTTCGGGACCGTTCACCAACGCCGAATGTAACCTCACCTTGCCCTCCCCACTCTGTCGGGCAACCGCCTGATCTTCCACCACTCCCCGACCTCCGCCGCTGGTCGTCGGGATAAGCGTTATGGCCGTGGAATCGGATCGACCGCCATCCGGCACCGGAGCAGAGCGAAAGCCACCGTTATCGGCACGGATCACTTCGCCGGACGGCTGTGCTCCCAGGCGGTGCCAAAAAGGAGTAAGGCGTAGTCGTACATCAGTCCAGGGCGCCGCGCGACGATACAGGGCGAGTTACGGCCATGTTCTGCCTGCTGATAAATGGTCAGGTATGCGACGTTGTCGGTGATGATGACGCGGTGCACGTTGGGCAGGTCGTAGAAGCGCAGCGAGACGTTCTCTCGATGCCGGGCGACCTCGCACACGTAAGCGGCGTTGACCCTCACCTGTTCGGCGAGCAGGCCGGAGGAGAAGCCCAGATCCACACGGCGCATCTCCTCCTCCCGTCTGGAAAGCCAGGAGTCGGGACCGAGGTCGGCGTCGGGCAGAAGAACCTGTACCGATTCCAACCGCCTGCCCACGGCTTCCCAGACGGTCGCGAAGCCGTCGCGCGTTAATTCGTTCCCGCGTCCGGCGAGAACGCGCACCCAACGTGCACGAGTCAACTCGGCTGCCAGTTCCCCAGAGGCCAGGCGTTGCCGCGAGATGACGCGCCGGACCCCCAGCCCTGTCAGCCGGGAGAGAAGCACGACCGGCCACTGGCGGGACCGCATGGAGAAGGCCCAACCTCCCGCGACGGTGAGAGCTGTGGCGAGGAGGGAGCTCACCACTCCGAGCACGAACTCGTTCATGTCCGTCTCCTTCATCAACGCCCGCCGGGGAGAGTCGGGACGTCACGTCCTGTCGGTCGACAGATGCAGGTAAGGCAGCAGACTGCGCAGGATCGTCGCCGCGTGCAGTGCGGCGATGTCGTGGTAATCGTCGTTCTTGGTCGAGCTGGCATCGTCGGAAATCCCTCGCACGACAAGCCAGCCACGTACGGCCTGGGAACCGTCCTGCTCGTGGAATGCCTGGGTCAGACCGCCGGCTTCCATGTCCACGGCGAGCATCTTGTTGTTGAACTCTCTTAGGTAGCGGATGATCTTCGACTCCGCATCCGCGATCACTGCTTCGCCCGAGCCGATCGGCCCGGTGAGCGCCCGGTATTCGCGCGTGATGCCGTTGTCATCGGTGGCCTGGAACGTGGCCGGCTCGTCGTAGTCAATGAAGAAGGAGTTGACCGCATGGCCGATCGCAGCCGGTGCTTCGCGCTCCTCGCCTCTGCGCTGCTGCCCGTCGGGGGTCTCCTTGCGTAGGTCGTAATAAACGACCCGAGGAGTCACGACGACGTCGCCGATCTTGATGCCCGCATGGATGCCTCCACCGATTCCAACCAATACGACGACGGCGGGGTTGTAGTGCCTACGGAGGTGGTCAAAGGCCACGACGGTCGACCGCTGGCCCTGGGAGAGCGCACGGATGGCAGCGACTCTGGTGATCGTGTCCCGGACGTTCACGATCCCTTCGAAGAAGGGGAGGTCGCCGCCCTGCGCACGTTGCAGGCCAAGCACCTTGTAGACAGCTTTGGCCTCCTTCCCGAGTACGGTGATCACCCCCACGTCGGCACGCTTGGCATGTCGTGCTTTCCGCTCGCGGTCGGCCGACACGTTGACCGTCGCTCCATGTCCGATCGCAGACTTGCCGATCTTCATGGATCCTCCGTTGTTGACGACGCCACTGTTGCCGGTCATCAGTGATCTCCTTCGCTTTTCGAGGGCTGCTCGGTGTTCTTGTCGGGTTCGCGAGCGTCTGGGCGGACCTGCGCGTTGGTGCCGATCGCCGACTGCTTGATTTCGGTCTTTCCACCCATGTTGAGCACGCCCGTATTGACGATGCTGGTCGCTCTCTTCTTGAACGCGGAGGTGTCGAGTTTGTGTGACTCAAGAAAGTCCTCGACCGCCTTGAGTAGGCGCTGTTCGATGAGTTTCATGTATTCGTGGATCGTGACCTCGTCCAGTTGCGCCTGCTTCCACGGGGTGGACTTCTCTTCCCGGATGCTCAGCTGGGCTCCGATGGTCATCCCTCGTCGAGGTTTGAGCATTCGGTTGTTCCGGGCTCGTACGGCACCGGTCAAGAGACGCGGAATCTCGCTGAGACGCCACATTCCTGCGACTTCGACGGGAAGGTTGAACAGTCTCTTCAATGTGGAGCGCACCACTGCGCTCGCACCGCTCTCCCTGAAACCGTTGAGCAGGTGATATTCGGGGGGAGTGCGGGTCAGCGCGCAGGCGGCGAAATCGAGGCTGAGCCCGCGGCCTTTGACGGTGACCCGAAGGAAGACCGTCGTAACCAACTCCCCGGTAGCGCTGGCGCAGATCTCCAGAAAGTGGTGAACGGCACCATAAGGGTCATCGATGATCTTGTCTATGCCCCTTTGTTCAGGTCGATTCCGCAACCATTCGAGATGGGGCAGTACGTCGGTCTCGGCGATGTAGAGACGGTCCCGCGTGGTGAACCCGCGTAGCCCGGTTGGATCGTCGACGTCCCCCATCGGAGCCATTGCGGTCTTCAGGTAAGCCACAAGCTCATGGGCCTGGAAAGGGGGTGTCGAATACTCCAGCTCTTCCATCGGTTTGTGGTCCAGGACATCCACCGGGTCTTTCGTCGCTTGCAAGAGCTGGATGGTGAGCGGGGGAAGCCAGCGGTGCACAAGCTCACCGCTGCCCACGAACGGGCTCCGGTCCTCATCGATCAGTTCGAAGACGAGATCTTCCGGGTCCGTTTCGACTGTCGGCGACAAAGGCCTGCGGTAGACCACATAAGGGTGGGACTGCTGGTCGTCGATCACTTTCTCTCGCCGGGTGCGTTTCCGAGGTTCCAGCGAGTCTGCTCCATGCATGCGATTGAGGCTCAGTTGATAGGCGGCGCCTCTTCCGCCCACCACAGCGGCGATCAGCAGCGCGAAGAGTCCCGTCGCCCTCGTCATGTCGTCCAGCGGGACACGGGAGAGCCCCGCTATAAGGAATGGCGTCATGGCAAGGACGGCGCATCCTGTGCCGCTGAGACGCAGGAGGCGCGTCTGGTGCCGCAGTTTGTCCGTTTCGCTCTGCCACCTCGTTTTCCGCAACCACCTGTTCCTGGGTTCCGCAGCTAATCAGGGTTCTGGGCCACGGCTGAAGGTGTAGATGCTGGTCAGAGGGGTGGGGACTGGTCGGATTCTCGATTCTGCCTAGATACACGCATATTCGCCGTTTCCTAGGCCTGCCAAGGGTTATGGCGTTATCGTCTAGTCCATGTATCTGCGGTCGACGCCTCGCCGGAACAAGGACGGGACGGAAGTCCGATACCTGCAGCTCGCGCACAACGTGTGGGATCCGGTGTTGAAGCGGTCGAAGGTGCAGGTCGTCTACAACTTCGGCCGCGAGGATGCCGCGAACCGGGAAGCCTTGCAGCGCCTGATCGCCTCGGTCACCCGGTTCCTCGATCCCGACGCCGCCTTGTCGGCGGCGACCGACGGGCTGGCGTTCACCGAGTCCCGACCTCTGGGCGGCACATGGGTGCTGGATGCCCTCTGGCGGCAGTTGGAGATCGGCAAGGTGATGAAACGGCTGCTCAAGGGCCGCCGGCTCGACCCGGCCGCGGAGCGGGTGCTGTTCGCGCTGGTCGCCAACCGGGCCCTGGCCCCCTGCTCCAAGCTCGCGGCGGCCCGCTGGGTGAACGAGGACGTGGCGATCGACGGCCTGCTGCCCGCGACCAGCGACGACGCCTGCTACCGGGCGATGGACTGGCTGATCGAGATCTCCGGAAAGCTCGAGGAAGAGGTGTTCCACCAGGTCGCAAACCTCCTCAACCTCGAGGTCGATCTGCTGTTCTTCGACACCACCTCGACCTACTTCGAGACCGAAGACGCCGACGAAGCCGTGCCTCGCGACGCGTTCGGCCAGGTCGTGCCCGAGCAGGACGCCACCGACGATCACAAGCGCAAGGGGTTCCGGTCGTTCGGCAAGTCCAAGGACCACCGCGATGACCTGCCGCAGGTCGTGATCGGGATGGCCGTCACCCGCACCGGCATCCCCGTCCGGGTGTGGTCCTGGCCCGGCGCGACCGGCGACTCCGCGCTGATCCGGCAGGTCAAGGACGATATGCGGGACTGGACGTTGTCGCGGATCGTGTGGGTCGCCGACCGCGGCTTCGCCTCCGAGCGCAACCGGCTGCACCTGCGCAAGGGCGACCACCACTACATCATCGGAGAGAAGCTCCGCTCCGGATCGGCCGAGGCCACCGAAGCACTCGCCCGTCAGGGCCGCTACCAGGAGATCCGCGACAACCTGCGGGTCAAGGAGGTTCGGATCCGCGAGGACGAGCGGTTCATCATCTGCTTCAACCCCGAGGCCGCGCAGCGGGACGAGAAGGTCCGGGAACGACTGCTCGCCCAGCTCGCGACCTTGATCGAGGGCACCGATCGGCTGAACGCGACCAAACGTGCGGAGCTGCGCGGGGTGATCTCCACCAAGCCCGGCCTGAACCGGTACCTGCGGACCACGCCCGGCGGGCTGCTGCGCATCGACGCCGCGAGAATCAAGGCCGAGGAGAACCTCGACGGCAAGTACCTGCTGCGCACCTCGGACCCGAAGATGACTCCTGAGGACATCGCGCTCGGCTACAAGCAGCTCCTCGAGGTTGAGCGGGGCTGGCGCGACATGAAGCAGATCATCGATCTGCGGCCGGTCTTCCACCGCAAGGAGCAGCGCATCCGCGCGCACGTCCTGCTCTGCTGGCTGGCGCTGCTGCTGGCCCGGATCGCCGAGACCTCCACCGGGCAGACCTGGCCCGCCCTGCGCCGCGAGCTCGACCGGATCACTCTGGGCACCTTCACCGGCCCCGCCGGCACCTTCCGGCAACGCACCGAGATCACCAAAGCCCAGCGCGATCTGCTCCACGCCCTCAAAATCGATGCCCCGCCCAGGATCTACCAGCTCACCCCGCCCAGCCGCTGACCAGGCCGAACCCCAGCCCCTAGATACACGCCGTCCCGCCAGCAGACGGCATGTTTCCGCATGTCAATCCCCAGATTCGCGGACTATCCCGCTACATCAACTGCGGAACCCCGGCTGTTCAGCACCGCCTTAACCCGAAGCGGGAGTACCACCCGGGCGCTGCTGATCGCCAGACGGGACAGGCACCAGAATCCGAGTCCGCTTGCGACGGCAAGAGTGGCCAGTGGATCGACGACGAAACCGGTCGTGAACACTGCCAGGACGCATACGTGCTGCACCATCTCCAGACCCCACGCCCACCAGGCGTGCCTGACGATCGGAACGAGATCGAAGCCGTACGAGGGGGCGACCATACGCGTTGAGTCGTTGTGCACCTGGCGAAGGACGACGCGACAGAAGTCGGGGTCAAGATAAATGCCCGCGCAGAGATGCCGGGTGGCCGTGTCCTCCCTCAGGAACCCGAGGTGTCCTTGCTCGCCGAGCTTCGTCGTAGATCGGGCCACATCGCCCTCCCTCTACTCGTTTAGGTCCACTTGACCATAAGTCGCTGGAGACTTTAAGTCAAGACGACCTTTAGCTACAGTGTTCTCGTGATGGAAAGATCAAGTCTGAGCCGGGCATCGGTCACCGTAACCGTTGACCTGGTGATCCTCACCGTCCGGCAGGATCAGCTGCGGGTCCTGCTGATCGATCGGGGCAATCAGCCATACCTGGGGCAGTCGGCGTTGCCAGGCGGTTTCGTCCGTGACGGGGAGACGCTGGACGAGACCGCGCTCCGGGAGTTGAGCGAGGAGACCGGGCTTGACGGCCGCAAGCTGCATCTGGAGCAGTTGCACGCCTACAGCGATCCGGGCCGTGATCCACGAGGCAGGGTCATCACTGTGGCCTACCTGGCACTCGGACCCGATATGCCACTGCCCGTCGCGGGCACGGATGCCACAGCGGCACGCTGGGAGCCGATCTCATCCGCCCTCGCCAACGACACGTCGCTGGCCTTCGACCATGCCGCGATACTGCGCGATGGGCTGGAACGGGCAAGGTCGCAGCTTGAGCACACCACGGTGGCCGCGGCGTTCTGCCCTGAGCCTTTCACCGTCGGCGACCTGCGCCACATCTACGAGGCCGTCTGGGGATTCAAACTGGATCCCAGTAATTTTCGTAGGAAGGTGACGCGGACGGAGGGGTTCCTCGAAGCCACGGGCGAGCGCCGCTTTCCCGAAACCGGCAGGCCCGCGGCCCTCTACCGCCGGGGGCCCGCATCGCTGCTGGTCCCACCGCTGTTGCGATCGAGTGAGGTCTCCTCCTGACGGTGCCGGTTCGGGACACACCGTGAAGCGGCATGCCCCGGACCGGCCGTGACCTTAGTTACCAGCCGCGGATCTTGCAGCCGTACTCGGTGTCGGGGTGCAGAAGGGCGTCGGCGGTGTCTTCCCGCCTACCCATTTACGGGACGGTGGGGATGTTGACCACAGCAACCTCAATGCCGACGCTGCGAAGCGCCGAGGCGGCCTGGAGAAGTGACACCTGCGCGAAAGTGAACAGATTGTCAACGGTCAGAGGCTTCCCGCTCTTGAGTGAGATCGCATAGATCACCTTCTTGGGCACGAAGTCGTCCTTGACGGGGTGACCGGAGTCCTCCGCCCTCACCCGCCTGAGGAACTTCTGACGAGCTGAACTGTCCAGACGCAGGGCATCCGCGGAGACGCGCCCCTGGGCGAAGAGGTGGTTCAGCGGCGCCGTCGACTCGGCACGCTTGACGTGGATGAGCTCGTTCTCCATACCGAACAGGTCGCACGACTCGAACCCGCGCGGGTGCTGCTCGGTGTTGATGAGCTTCCTGTCCATGCAGACGAATCCGCCTGCGTCTGCCGCCGCCCTGTTGTACGCTCCCTCGTCCTTGAGATCGGCGGTCCAGTCGATCAGCGAGACTCCCGCCGAGGCGGAGAGCAGTTCATGGACCTGTTCCCGCATGCTCTCCAGGTGCCGATCGCCGACCTCGTACCAGTGGCCCTCGTGGTAAAAAAAGCGGCTTGTTCCGAGCGCCATCTCGGCCACCAGCCACTTCTGTGCCGGAATCTTGGTACTGGCCGGCTCCCGGCCGGCCTCGTCCCGGCAGAGCTGGATGTGCCCCTTGATCATCGCGGTCAGTCGTTTTCCGGCCGGCAAGCTCTGCGTCTTCATCAGGACATGATCCAGGTCCAGGTCGTGAACGGACTCCCGCCGCGGGCCGATCTTGACCCAGTGTGACGCTGCGCTGTCCGCTTCGTCGAGACAGCCCGTGGGGGCCGTCAGCGCGATGCTGCCGCGTGACGGGTCTCCCAGCAGTTCGTCGAGACGCCGGTCGAGTTCGATTTTTCGGCCGTCTCCGGTCTTGAGCCTCCGGACCCGGGCGATGACGTCGAACGCGGGCTCGGGTGATACCTGGGCGGTGATCCGGTTGATCTCGGCCAGGTCGGAGAGCAGTTCCCCCGGCGCGGACCCCAGATGAATCTTGAGTGCGTCGGTGCCGGCGATCTGCACGGGCCGCTTGCGCCCCTTGCTCAGGGTGAGCGAGATATCCCCCAGTTTGCCGGCGAGACGGCTGACCACCTCTCCATACTCCTCGATGGCGAAGGCGCGGATGTGCTGATCCTGAGCCGCCGACTTCCGGTCGGTCCGCCCACGCGCGTCCATCATGCTGTGGGTGACCTGGCGTACGGCGTCGGGCTTGAGAGTTCTGAGGGCGAACCCGAAGCCGAAGCCGGACGTCACGTGGGAGTGGTCGAGGAGGAGATGCCCCATCCCGTAGGTGATGGCGAACACCTCACCCTCTACAGGAATGAGCAGCACCCCCGCCGCCGTCCGGTTCTCCACCGTGGGGCGAACACCTGTGAGCAGGTGCACCGCCTCACCCCATTCCGGAGGGCGGCCACCACCGATCACCCCGGTGTAGAGCAGGCCCTCGATGGAACCGACATTCACCTCCTTGATCGTGAAGTCGTGTTCTTCCTCGTACTTCAGGTTCAGCGCCTCACGCATATCCGCGACGGCGGCCTCCACATCCTGAAGCAGGTGCAGCGTGGCACGCCTCGTGAGAGGAGCGGCTTTCTGATCAGTGGGGTCAGGGGCGATCATCTCGTGGTCGTCGTTCACGTCGTTCTCCTGTGGGTGGGATGGACCAGTCCGCTGATTCGGGCCGTGTTCGGGCGCCTGCGGGACTGGTGATGCTGTTCACCGAGTGGGACTGATCTGCGGTGCCCCGTGTGCGGCCATCGGGATGACGGCTAACCGCGTGACACATTCGCAAGCCCGAATGAGTACCGGGACGGTGTGGGTCGAGAGTGACATCTTTTTCTTCGCCATGAGGGCTGAATTGCTGACAACCCCCGTTATCAAGGAAAGCGGTCCGCATTTTCCTTTTTGGTCGTAATGTGTGCGAGGTCGAAGGCCGACAGCGATCACGGGAGGGAGAGTCCGCATGGCACAGCCGCCGCTTTCTCCCCCGGAGAGCTCCGCCGTCTCACTGGTCTCGATGGCTGAGATCGCGGTGATGGCGCAGGTCCAGCGCTCAGTGGTCTCCACCTGGCGTCGCAGGTACAGCGAGTTTCCCGACGTCGTCGCAGAGGAGGCGGGGCGCTCCTGGTTCGACGGGCGGGAGGTGGTCGAGTGGCTGCTGGCCACCGGGTTAGGGAATGCCGATCCCGCCCATCTTCGCGCAGAGTTGGCCCTTCATGTTATTTCCGGCCATAAAGACCATTTCGGCCCCCGCCGCCTTGTGGAGATTGTCGGCAGCCTGCTCTGCCTTCGCCATCTCGCCCAAAAACCCCTTATTTCCGACAAAGCAGATGATGGGCAGATAAATGCGGGCAAAGAGTGGGAGAAGATCCAGCACAGGGCCGAACGGATGGATCCGGAAGATGAGTTCGTGCTCCGCGAGCTGCGGGCCGCCGACAGTTCGGCGGTCGTGCTGGCGTACCTCACCGAGGATCTGATCGAGGCCGCCTACACCGTCGGGGGCGCGTACGAACGTCTCCTGGAGCTGCGGGGGCGCCTCGGGCTCACCGAGCTCACCACCGAGGCCCTGACCCCCGACCTACGGGAACTCCTCGTTCAGCTCGTCGATCCCCGTTCCGTGGTAGAGCGGCGCGAGCAGATCACCGTCGCCGACCCGCACGCCCGGACCGGAGATCTGCTGGCGGCGGTCGTGCACGCCGTGGACGATCCCGCGACGATATGTGCCCTGGCCGCAGAGCCCGACGAGCGGCTTGCCCGCCTCGTCCGCCGCCGGTTGCTGCTCGCCGGTGTCGAGGACGTCGACCTCGACGTCCAGGTGGGCCTCGACCTGGAGGAGAGGCTGGCGGACCCGGACCTGATCATCACCCAGCTCCCCTACCAGGCCGCCGAGACCCGGTCGAAGTTCACCGCGCTGGCGGGCATCGAGAGAGTCGCCGACCTGCTGGGACCCGGCCGTACCGCGCTCGTGCTCGGTCCCGCCGATGCCCTGGTCGACGAGCTGTCCGACATCAAGGAGGCCCAGCTCCGCTCCGCCCTGCTGCGGAGCGGCGTCGTCGAGGCGGTCATCGACCTTCCCGGCGGCGTGACCCCGTACCGGCCCGGCTACCGCTGCGCGCTCTGGGTGCTCACCCGCGATCCGGTCCAGGCCGCACACGGGTACGTGCTGCTCGCCGACGTCAGCGCCGAGCCGCCGAACGAGCAGGTACGTGCCAGGCTGGCCGAGGACGTCCTGATCTGGCGGGCCGAAGGTCATCGCTCCGGGCACGATCCCCGCTACGGGCATGTCGTCTCCGTCGCCTCGCTCGACGAGAAGTTCGGCGGTCCGCTCACCCCGCCAGGGCCGCCCGCCTCCCAGACCCTGTCTCGTACGGTGACCGAACGCCCCGCGCTGATCGCCGAGGCCGAGGGCCGGTTGGAGCGGGCCGGCGAGCAGGCCCGGCAGTACGCCGACGAGCATGTCCGTTCGCGGGTCAACGTCGTGCGGCGCACCGGCAGGAGGCCCGCGACCACCACGGTCCGAACGCTCGTCGCCGAGCGGCGGATCACGAAGGTCAGCGGTCACCGTCTCGCCCCGGAACATGTCGTGCCGGACGGTCATCACACCGTGCTCGGCCCCGAGGAGATCGGCGGTGGGCCGGTCGGCGCGCGGCGCATCGACCGCGCCGTCCTCGCCACGTACAGGAACGCGGCCTTCACCGAACCTGGCGACATCGTCTACACCACCTCGCCCCGGTTCGGCCTGATGGTCGACCACGAGGGCCTCTCCATCGTCGCGTTCCCCGCCCGCATCCTGCGCGTCGTCCCCGACTCCGAATGCCCGCTCGCCCCCCGCGTGCTCGCCGCCCTGCTCGGCGCGGCCAGGAACACCGGTCGCAGCCCCGGCGCGGTACGGGCCGCACGGTCGATCGAGGACTTCGTCGTCCCGGACCTGGACCCGACGGACATGAGGCGTGCCGATGTCTTCCTCGCTGACATCGAGCGACGGCAGGAGCTGCTGCACACCCAGGACGACACGCTCACCGAGATCCGTCGCCTGACCGTCGCCGGTCTCGCCGACAGCACCCTCACCATCGACGACCCCTGATCCCACCCGACTCCCAACCCCCTACGGAGAAGAGAACCGATGCCCCCGCGCAAACGAGCGACGCCCGGCCAGGGCGAGCTGCTCGGCATGTCCAGCACCAAGGAGATCCAGGACATCCTGTGGAAGGCGGCGGACAAGCTCCGCGGCTCCATGGACGCCTCCCAGTACAAGGAGTTCGTCCTCGGCCTGGTCTTCCTCAAGTACGTCTCCGACGCCTTCGCCGAGCGCCGTGCCCAGCTCGCCGCGGACCCGGAGCTGGCCGAGATCTCCGAGCACCGCCGCGCCGCCTTCCTTGAGGAGAAAGACGAGTACACCGAGGCGAACGTCTTCTGGGTTCCGCAGGTCGCCCGCTGGGACCACATCTCCGACAACGCGCAGAGCGCGGTGGACGGCGTCGGCAAGCTTCTCGACGACGCGATGAACGCGATCATGAAGGAGAACCCGACCCTCACCGGTGTCCTTCCGACCATCTTCAACCGGGACAACGTCGACAAGAAGCGCCTCAAGGAACTCGTCGACCTGATCAGCGACGCCCGCTTCACCGGCCACGGCGACCGTCCGGCGCAGGACGTGCTCGGCGAGACCTACGAGTACTTCCTGGAGCGGTTCGCCCGCGCCGAGGGCAAGCGTGCCGGGGAGTTCTACACCCCCGCGAGCGTGGTGCGACTGCTGGTGGAGATCCTGGAGCCATACGAGGGGCGGGTGTATGACCCGTGCTGTGGCTCGGGCGGCATGTTCGTGCAGTCGGGCAAGTTCGTCACCGAGCGGCGCGGCAAGGACCACAGCCACGACATCGCGGTGTACGGCCAGGAGGCCAACGAGCGTACCTGGCGGCTGGCGAAGATGAACCTCGCCATCCATGGCATGGACCCCAGGGGCGTGGGCGACCGCTGGGCCGACACCTTCGTCGAGGACAAGCACCCTGACCGCAAGGCCGATTTCGTCCTGGCCAACCCGCCGTTCAACCTGTCCGACTGGGCGAGGAACACGAAGGACCCCCGTTGGAGGTTCGGCGTCCCCCCGCAGTCCAACGCCAACTACGCCTGGCTCCAGCACATCGTCTCCAAGCTAGGCGAGCGCGGCAGCGCTGGCGTGATCCTGGCAAACGGCTCGATGTCCTCCAAGCAGTCAGGCGAGGGCGAGATCCGTGCGGCGCTGGTCGAGGCGGACCTGATGGCATGCATGGTGGCGCTGCCCGGCAACCTGTTCCGCACTACGGCGATCCCGGTTTGTCTGTGGTTCCTGACCAAGGACAAGACCCCACAGGGCGCGAAGGCACTCGCCGAACGGCGTGGCGAGGTGCTGTTCATTGATGCCCGAAACCTGGGAACGATGATCGACCGCACCGAGCGCATCCTGACGGATGAGGACCTCGTCAAGATTGCCGGCACTTACCACGCCTGGCGCGGGACCACATCCGCCAAGGCCAAGGACGTGAAATACGAGGATGAGGTCGGCTTCTGCTACTCCGCGACGCTGGAGGAGATCCGCGAGCATGACTTCGCGCTTACACCAGGGCGATACGTCGGTGCAACGAAAGTCGAGGAAAACCCGGGCGCGGAACCAGTAGAAGAGCGAATCGCGCGTCTGACGAAGGAAATATTTGTACACCTCGACGAGTCGGCGCGGCTTGGACAGGTCATCCGCGAGCGGTTGGAGTGCCTGCACTATGACCATTGATACAACCACTGTCACTCGGAAGCTTAACATCCCGACAGGCTATGGCGACTTGCCCGATGGGTGGTCATGGGCACCTCTCGATGATCTGTGCCAGGGAATCTACGATTGCCCTCATTCGACGCCGAAAATAACCCAGGTGGGTCCATATATTGCCCGGACTCAGGACATCTCCTCTGGAATATTCCGCACAGAAAAAGCGGCACATGTTTCAGAGGAGACCTATGCAGAGCGCACAAGGCGCGCTATTCCGAGCCCAGGTGACCTGCTTTATAGTCGGGAAGGAACATACTTCGGTATTGCGGCAGAGGTCCCAAAGAAAACTCAAGTCTGCCTGGGGCAGCGGATGGTTCTAATTAGACCTGATCGCAAGCGCGTGGACTTCCGCTTCCTACGCTATTGGCTTAACTCCCCCCTGATGGCAGCACATATCCATGGATTTCGAGACGGCTCTGTCGCCGAACGTCTCAATCTGCCTACGATTCGCTCCCTTCCAGTTCTTTCGCCACCTACTTTCGAGCAGAGAGCCATCGCTGATGTCCTTGGCGGGCTGGACGACAAGATTGCGGTCAATGACCGTATTACGCTCATTGCTGAGCTGCTTGGCAGAGCGCACTTCGAAGGGCATTTCGCTGAAGCACTGCAAAAAATAGCAAATGGAACAACGCTACCAGTTGGATGGAGTGTGGCCACCCTCGGTGAAACTACAGAAATTCTTGAAACAGGAAAACGACCAAAGGGTGGCGTAGCCGGCTATGCCAAAGGCGTTCCTAGTATTGGAGCAGAGAGCATCATCCGTATGGCGCAGTTCGATTTTTCCAAAGCCAAGTATGTGCCGGAGGATTTTTTCACCTCAATGAAGCGCGGAATCGTTCGGGATCGCGACATTCTAGTATACAAAGATGGTGGAAAACCTGGCGATTTCAAACCTCATGTTTCCATGTTTGGCGACGGATTCCCCTTCGATCGGATGTGCATCAATGAGCACGTCTACCGAATTCGGATGAAAACTGAACTAGGGCAAGCGTTCGGCTACTACTGGCTCTCTTCTGGGCCCATCATGGATGAAATGCGAACGCGGGGTACAGGGGCTGCAATTCCCGGGATCAATTCGACAGCAGTCAAGGGAATCCCTGTCGTAGAGCCTCCTTTGGACCGCATAGCGGAGTTTAACGCGACAGTATCCCCACTGATCTCCAAGGCGTTTCAGGCAGCGAGCGAGAGCCACACCCTTGTGGCCCTGCGCGACACCCTTCTACCTCAACTCATGTCCGGTCGCCTCCGTATTCGTGACGCGGAGCAAATCGTCGAGGACGCCTTATGACGACCGACAAGAACAGCGGCAAGATGACCGAGGCCACCTGGGAGAAACTGGCCCTGGACGAGCTTGCCCAGCTTGGCTGGGAGCCCATGGCGGGCAAGGAGATCTCTCCCGGTTCTGAAAGGCGGATGACCTGGGACAACCTGATCCTGCACGACGATCTGCGCGGGGCGATCGAGCGCCTCAACCCCGCCCTGCCATCCAACGCCATAGACGAAGCCCTCTCCGTCGCTACCACCCCGACCTCCCGTGACCCGCTCCCCGAGAACCGGCTCGCCCATGGGTACCTGACCTCCGGTATCCGGGCCGTCACCTACACCGACGAGTTCGGCGCGGAACACACCCCCACCGTTCGCCTCGTCGACCTGCGCACCCCCGAGGCGAACACCTACCGCGCCGTCAACCAGGTCACCGTCATAGACGGCGAGTGTGAGCGCCGCTTCGACCTTGTTCTCTATGTCAACGGTCTCCCCCTCGCCGTCGTCGAGTTGAAAAGCGCCGCCGACGAGCACGCCACGCTCAAGGACGCGCACGCCCAGCTCCGTACCTATGTCGACGAGTTTCCCCTCGTGTTCCGCTACAACGTGCTCTGCCTGGTCTCCGACGGGATCACCGCCAAGTACGGCACCCCGTTTACCGAGTACGAGCACTTCGCACCCTGGAACGTGGACGACGATGGCGAACCGGTGAACACCAACGCGCCTGACCACGAAGGGCCGGAGGCGCTGTTCCTCGCCCTGGCTGGCCTGTTCACCCGGTCGCGGTTTCTCTCCTTCACCCAGGATTTCGTCAACTTCACCCCCAAGGGCAAGCGCATCGCGAAACCGCACCAGTTCTACGCCGTCAAAAGCGCGGTGGATGCGATCGTCGAGGCTTCCCGGAGCAACGGGCAGGCCGGGGTGATCTGGCACACGCAGGGCTCCGGGAAGTCCGAGGAGATGGTGTGCACCAGCGCGCTGACCTCCCGACACCCGGCGCTCAACAATCCCACGATCGTCGTCATCACCGATCGCAACGACCTCGACGACCAGCTCTTCAACACCTTCCAGGACAGCCAGGTCCTCCTCGGCCAGACCCCGATGCAGGTCCAGACCCGCGAGGAGCTCCGCACGGAGCTGACTAATCGCCGCACCGGCGGCATCATCTTCACCACCCTGCAGAAATTCGGCCGGACCAAGCAGGAAAAGGACTCCGGTGCGGATCATCCGCTGCTGTCCGACCGGCGCAACATCCTGGTCATCGTCGACGAGGCGCACCGCAGCCACTACGACAACCTCAACGGCTACGCCCGCCGCCTGCGTGAGGCTCTGCCGTACGCCACGCTCATCGCCTTCACCGGCACACCCATCTCCAAGGCCGACGCCAATACCCGGGAGGTCTTCGGCGCGGGCAAGCCGTACATCGACGTCTACGACCTGAAGCGGGCCGTGGATGACGGGGCAACGGTCCGCGTCTACCACGAGCCGAGGCTCATCCCGGTCTCGCTGCCCCCGGACGTCGACCCGGAGGCCATCGACGAGCAGGCCGACGCGCTGACTGCGGACATGGACGATGCCGAGCGCCGCCGCGCGCTGCACTACGCCATGCAGATGACCAACATCTACGGCGCACCCGACCGGGTAAGGACCCTGGCCGAGGACCTGGTGACGCACTGGGAGAAACGTTCGGAGCTGATGCGCCCGCAGATCGGCGGCCCCGGCAAAGCGATGATCGTCTGTGCCACCCGGGAGGTCTGCGTCCGGGTCTATGACGCCCTCGCCAAGCTGCGGCCCGACTGGGTGGGCGAAGACCCGCACAGCGGCAAAATGAAGATCGTCTTTCACAGCGGCCCCAGTGATAAGCAGAAGCTGAAAGCTCATGCCCTGCGCCCCTCCGGGCAAAAGATCGTTCAGGAGCGCGCGAAGGACCCCAACGACGAGCTTGAGCTGCTCATCGTTCACTCCATGCTGCTCACCGGCTATGACGCCCCGCCGATCCACACCCTCTACATGGACCGCCCCATGCGGGGGGCGAACCTGATGCAGGCCCTGGCCCGGGTCAATCGCCGCTTCCGCGGCAAGCAGGACGGCCTGCTCGTCGGCTACGCGCCGCTCACCGAGAACCTCAAGAAGGCTCTTGGCGAATACAGCCCCGGTGACCAGCAGGACCAGACGTTAGGCCGGGACGTGGACCGAGCCATCACCGAGGTCCGCAACGAGCACACCACTATCTGCGGCCTGCTCTCCGGCATCCCCTGGCGGGCTCTACTGGCCGAGACTTCCAGGCCCAAGCCGTACGTGCGCGCCCTGCGGATGACCGCCAACCATCTGCGCGACCCGCGCACCCCCGGCAACCAAGTCGAGCAGGGCGCCAAGACGCTTGCCACGCGTTTCAAGGAGAGCGCCACGCGCCTGGAGCGGTTCTACCGGCTCTGCGCGGCCAGCAGGGACATCTCGGAGCGCTTCGAAGACCTCACCTCATGGCGCAACGACATCGCCTTCTTCCGGGAGGTGCGCGCCTGGATGGTGAAACTGGACGCCGCGGACCGCGAGGCCAGTGGCAAGCCGCTGGCCTCGGAGGTCAACGTCTACCTCTCCCAGCTCGCCGCCTCCGTCGTCGACGCCGACACGATCACCGATCTGTACGCCGAGGCCGGCCTCGGCAACCTCGACATCACCCATCTCAACGGCGAACATCTGCGCGAGCTCCAGAACACCGAGACCCCGCACCTGACGGCCGAGGCCCTGCGCCGGTTGATCGAGCAGAAGATGCGCGAGGCGACCCGGCACAACATCATCCGCCGGGAGAGCTTCGCCGAGAAGCTCGAAGACCTGATGATCCGCTACATGCGGCAGCAGCTCAGCAGCGCCGAAATGATCGCCGAGTTGGTCGCCATGGCCAAGGAGGTCTCCGCGGAAGCCCGGCGCGGCGAGCGCTTCGACCCTCCGCTCAACCACGCCGAACTGGCCTTCTACGACGCGGTGGCCAACCACGGCCTGGCGAAGGCCCTGATGGGCGACGACACCCTCGCACAGATCGCCCGCGCACTGGTCACGGACATCCGCAAGAACCTGACCGTCGACTGGCTCTCCCGCGAGCCGGTACGCGCCAAGCTGCGCAACCGCATCCGACGCCTGCTCACACGGTTCGACTATCCGCCGGACGAGGAACGCGCGGCCGTGGACCTCGTCCTCAAGCAGATGGAAACCTTCGCCACCGAGTGGGCCCCGACGGCATAGTGCGATAAGCGTGTCCTCTGGGCGCGGAAGTGGCGCCGGGAACTCCCCCGTGGGATCGGGAGCCCGGCGTTCGCGCTTTCTCCCGTCGTGGCTACGGCGTTTCGTGGTTACGGCAGCGGGGGTGGGTAGCGGTGGATCTCCGCTCGGTGTCCCGTCGCACCGGCGAACTTGGCGTCGTCGGTCAGCAGCGGCATTCCCAGCAGTTCAGCGAGGGCCACGTACATGCCGTCGTAGGCGGTGAGATTGTTGCGCAATTCCAGCACCCGCGGCTGCAGAGGCAGCATCGGATGCCGGACGATCCGCAGCTGGGCATAGCGCTCCAGCATGATCCGGCCCCGTGCCTCGGAGATCCGTACCTCCGGCTTACCGGTGATCACATGGCCGCGCACCACCGAGGCGATCTCCACATCGATCAACGCTGGGGCGTGCACCTTGCGCGCCAACCGCTGGCGGAGAAGGTCGTCGCCCTTCACATTGGCCAGCAGACGAAAAACGATCGAGGCGTCCACGACCAGACTCACCGGCGGCCCTCGCGCAGCGTCTCGCGGACGAAATCGGGGTCGTACGGCACCGGCTCATCGGCGGCGATCTTGGCCATCACCTCGTCCAGCGCCGGGGTGGCCGCCTCCTCGTTCAGCAGGTCACGTAGGTAGGCCGTCAGTGATTTGCCCTCGCGCTCGGCTCGCGCCTTCAGCGTCCGCTCGGTCGCTTCGGGGACATCTCGAATCTGAATGATTCCCATCCTTCCACGTTAGCATGCAGTTTGCATGCAAATTCGTTGCTAGTTGCCGTCACAGTATTGCCACAACCCGCGAGATGCCTCTCCAGCCCCTGGCGCCGCGGCAAGGGCCACCACCTGGTGGCTTGGCGGATGGTGTTCAGGCGGCGAGTTCATGGTTGAGGTGGTCGCGGAACTCGCGGACCATCATGCTGCCCCTGTACGGCTCAAGCCGGTCGGCGAACTGCCGGATCAGGTCGGTCGAGCGGGCGGAGGTCAGTGCCTTCGTCGCCGGGATCGCGGCTCGGGCGGCGGCGAGGGACTGTTCCAGCTCGCCCATCCCCAGGTACGCCTCGGCCGTGTGCAGCCTGTTGCGCTGGACGGATCGCGGGAAACGGTTGCCGAACTCCGCCACGGCCGCTTCCGCGCAGTCCGCAGCCCGCCTATGCTCGCCGAGCAGGCTCCAACAGCGGCCGATCTGTGCTTTGAACTCTGCCTCGTCATACCTGGCGATCCACGCCGGGTCGCGGTCGATGGTCCCCTGGGCGTACGCGCGCTCGGCCTCGACGAGCAACCGCTCAACCTGCTTGGCGCCGTGCCTGTCGTGGGTCTCGGCCGCCCCACTCTGCATGGCCGTCGCCCATGCCTGCTTGGTCAGCATCAGCGCCATGACGTGCGGAGATGCCTGTGCGCGGCGTGCGGTGTCGGCCGCGGCTCTGGCCAGCCACACCGCCAGTGCGGCCTGCTCCAAATGAAGCGCCTGCGAGGTCATCGTCACCAGTATCCAGACACCGGTCAGCGGGTCATTCCCCGTCTTCGCCAGCCGCAGCGCCTGACCGAAGTGCTGCTGCGCCTGACCGTGCTGGTTCAGGTCGAAGGCCGTCCAGCCCGCCAACCAAGTCATTCCGGCCGCCGCCGACATCAGCGCCGATCCCACCTGGTCGTCGTAGCGGCCTCGCAGCAACGGGGTCACCGTGGTGTCCAGGTACCGAACCACCGTCGGGCGGACCAGACCGGCCCCGAACTGGTCGTCCAGGTTACTGAAAACCTTGCGCGCCTCGTTGATCCGGTCGATGTCGGTCTGGCCCACCTTGCGCCTGTTTCCTCGCTGCGCGACCGCCTGAGGCGGGTCGCTATAGTTCCACGCCGTTATCCACCCCGCCAAAACCGAAGGCACGAACGGCAACGTGGCCAGCAGGTGGCGACGGGATTCGTCCATCTCATACCTCCACAGCAGGGCGGCCGACTTCACGCTAGCCGCCGTCGACGTGTCGCCGTACTCCGCGACCGGCCACGAAGATGTCTCCCCGAGGGCCCACCCTTCTATCCACTGCTCGACCTCGGCGGACTCCGCCTCGAACACCGCCGCGATCTTCCTGCGACTGTGCGGCCGGATTCCCTGCTCGCTCCGCTCCCACCGCCCCCAGGTCCCCACGGCCACCCCCACCGCGGCCGCCGCCTCCTCCTGCGTCATCCCCCGCTCCAGGCGCGCCCTCAGCAGATCCGGACGCCCCTTCCCGCCGCCTGCCTTCCCCATGATCACTCTCCTTTGGTAGTCGAATCACCACTCATTGTGATGTCCGCAGGCCCCCGGCCACCATCCGCCCAGCCAAACGACAGATTTTCGCCCACCAACGCTCGATACGACCGGCTGACACCCAGCCACGTTCGCCGTTGGCCGGGTCTCATCGGACAGTGATCAACGATCAGGTGTCGACGTTCACCCTCGTCCCCATGCTGGCGTTTCCTGCTGGGCACAGCCCCACAGCGAACGGAGCACGCCCATGCCACCAGCCGGCGACATCCCCTCAGGCGCCCCGCACCACCCCGCCGAAAGCCCGGCTCCCCCGCCCGACCACAACTGGAAGCCCTTCACTCCGGCCGGAGCGGCCACCCCGCCGATGTACGGCACCGGAACGACGGGCCGGAACACCGAGACGCCGAGACAAGACACCGAAACCCCGGGAAGGGCCGGCGGCGCGACGGAGCCATACAGCGGCACAACGACGGGACGAGACAGCGACGCGGCGGGGCAGAGTGATATCCGTGCGCTGGTCAAGGTGCTGCGGCCCGGCTCCGCCTCACGCCGTGCCCGCGCCGTCGTCCGCGACGTGCTTCAACGGGCGGGCCTGCCCGAGGACGACATCGACACCGCCGAACTCATCGTCGCCGAGTTGGCCGCCAACGCCGAGAAGCACGCCCGTCCCCCGTACGAGCTGCGCGTCTTCAGTCTGGACGGCATCCCCAGCTGGTGCGAGATCGTCGACGGCGACCCCAACACCCACGAGATCCGCCTCATCCTTAACCTGCTGCACTCAGTACGGGAGATCGGCCTGCCCCTGCTCGCCGAGAACGGCCGCGGCCTGCTCCTGGCCCACCAACTCTCCGGCGGCCACTGCCAGACCTACCCGGCCATCACCCTCACCACCGCCACCCCCGGCAAGGCCGTCGCCTTCGCCCTCCCCACCCTGTCGGGCAACCGCCTGATATTTCCCCCACGCCCCGACCTCCACCCCGGCCTGGCCGAACTCCGCCGCCGGTCATCGGGGTGAGCTACGTCCCCCGGCCGTGTCCGGGTGGAGGCTGAGCGGGGTCCGGTACGGCTGTCGCCCGTCGATGGCATCCCGCATCGCGTCGTAGATGTCCAGGATCGCCTTCTTGGTGCGCTCGAACTGGCGGCCCCACCGACGTCAGGGGGTGAGGAAACGGCTGATCAGGTTGACGTGGGGGGCGCGGAGGAGTTCGTGGTGTTCACCGGGGACCTCGTGGACGGTCAGCTCGGAGACGGTCTGGCGCCAGCCCGCCTCCTGGACGGCGCGCAGCGCGGGCGGGTGCGACTCACTGACCAGCAGGGTGACCCGGCCGTGGAACCAGCCGGCCCGGTAGTCGGCCAGGCCGCGCAGGCTGTCGCGCCAGAGCCCCAGCAGCTCCGGCCCGTACGCCTCGTGGTAGGCGGCCACCTGGGAGGACGTCATGCCCAGCCCGGCGAAGAACCCCACCTTCGAGTCGAGCAGGGCCTGCCGGGCCTCGGCCACGCCCAGCGGGGCCAGCCGGTCGATCAGCGCCTCCAGCTCGGCCAGTTCGCCCAGCAGGTCGGTCACGAACACCTCGGGCAGCACCGAGTCGATCAGCACCACGTGGTCGACGTGGTGGCCGAGCGCCTGTAGCCGCCTGGCCGTCTCGAAGGCCAGCACACCGCCCGCGGACCAGCCGGCGAGCGTGTACGGACGCGCCAGGTCCAGGCCTGATTCCGCCAGTTCCGCGGCGTACCTGGCGGCCATGGACGGCAGTGACCCGGCGTTCACCCCCGATTCCAGCGCCTGTAGTGCGTAGACCGGCCGGTGCGCGGCGAGCCTGGCGGCCAGCCCCGCGTAGCAGAGCGCGGAGCCGCCGAGCGGGTGGAAACAGTAGAGCGGGTCTCCGCCGGAGGCGGAGACGACCAGCGGGGTGATCACGGGAAGTGGTACGGCGGAAGTGCGCTCGGGGCCTCGGTCGGGGAGGGCGGTCGACACGAGAGTGGCGAGGCCGCTGACTGTGGCGTTGGCGAGGAACCTGCGGAGCTTGACCTTCACGCCCAGGCGCTGTTCCACACTCGCCATCAGCCGTACCGCGCCGAGGGAGTCGATACCCCTGGCGAACAGGTCCTCGTCCGCGCCGACGTCGTCGGAGCCGATCCCGAGCAGTCCGGCGATCAGGTCGGCGATCTGCCCCTCGACGGCGGTGCGCGCCCGGCGCGGAGCGGGCTCCTCCTCCGCGTCCCGCGCGGTGGCGGCGTTCACCTCCGGCAGCGCGGATCGGTCCACCTTGCCGTTGCGGTTGAGCGGGATCGCGGGCAGCGGCACGAAGACCGAGGGCACCATGTACTCGGGCAGGCTCCGGGCCAGACCCGCGCGCATCTCGGCCGCCGTGGCGGTGCCGACGACGTAGGCGACGAGCCTTCGCCCTCCTCCGGATCCGGGCCGGGGCTCGGGGACGGGTACGGTTCCAGGTCCAGGCCGGGGCTCGGGGACGGGTACGGTTCCGGATCCGGGCCGGGGCTCGGGGACAGGTACGGTTCCAGGCCGGGGCTCGGGGACGGGTGCGGCGATGACGACCGACTGGTCGACGCCCGGCAGTTCGTCCAGGGCGGCCTCGACCTCTCCCAGCTCGACACGGAATCCCCTTATCTTCACCTGGTCGTCAAGCCTGCCGAGGAACTCGAACTCCCCGTCGGCGCGGAGCCTGCCCAGGTCCCCGGTGCGGTAGAGCCGCGAGCCCGGCGGGCCGAAAGGGTCGGGCAGGAAGCGCTCGGCGGTCAGCGCGGGTCTGCCGTGGTAGCCGCGCACCACGCACTCGCCGCCGATGTAGAGCTCGCCGGGCACCCCCATCGGGAGCGGGCGCATGGTCTCGTCCAGCACGTACATGGCGGTGCCGGGGATGGGCCTGCCGATGGGGACCAGCTCGCCGCCGATCGGGCCGGTCACGGTGTGCACGCAGTTGGCGACGGACGCCTCGGTCGGACCGTACTCGTTGAGCAGCACCGGCGCCGGGTCCAGCGCCTGCCAGAACGCCAGCGCCCGGCTGGGGAAGGCGTCGGCGCCCACCACCAGGACCCCGGCCAGGCCCGCGGCCTGCTCGGCGGAGAGCTGCCCGGCCAGGACCTCCAGGTGTCCGGGGGTGAGCTTGACGAACCCGTAAGGCCGGGCCGACAGCGCGGTGCCCAGCTCGTCCAGGGCGGTGTCCTCGGCGGCGACGTGCAGGCACTGGCCCACCACCAGCGGGGTGTAGATGTTGGGCACGACCATGTCGTAGGCGACCGAGGAGAACAGCGGGGCCCCGCCCACGCCACCGACGGCGTAGGCCGACACGCACCAGCGCAGGAAGTTCACCAGGCCCCGGTGCGGGACCATGACGCCCTTGGGGCGCCCGGTCGAGCCGGAGGTGTAGATGAGGTAGGCCAGGTTGCCGGACGCGGCGGTCGGGTCCGGGTCACCGGAGGGACATCCGGCGGTCTCGGCTTCCAGGGCACCCGCGTCGTCCAGTACCAGCCGGGCACCGGAGTCGGCCAGCATGTACTCCAGGCGGGCGGCCGGCAGCCCGGGGTCGAGCGGCAGGTAGGCGGCCCCGGCCTTCCAGATGCCGAGGAAGGCGGCGACGAGCCAGTCGGAGCGTCGCAGGCGGACGGCGACGATGCTCTCCGGGCCCATGCCCCTGCCGCGCAGCCAGTGCGCGATCCGGTTGGCCCTGGCGTTCAGCTCCCGGTAGCTCAGCCGGGTTCCGCCGAAGGTCAGCGCGACGGCCTGCGGGGTAAGCCGGGCCTGCCGCTCGAAGAGCTCGTGCGCGCAGACCTCCGGTGAACCCAGCGGTTCCGGCCCCCGGCAGGCCGCGAGCAGCGCCTCGCGCTCGGCGGGCGGGAGGATCTCCAGGGCGCTGAGCGGTACGTCGGGTGCGGCGGCGACCTGGGTGAGCAGGTGGACGAAGGACTCGGCGAGCCGCCGGGCGGTGCCGGGCTCGAACAGGTCGACGCGGTAGGTCAGGTGACCCAGCAGGTGGTCGCCCTCGGGCATCAGGGACAGTGCGAGGTCGTACTTGGCGGCGGTGTCGGGGAACTCGAACGGCTCCACTCCCAGGTCGCCGAGCTTGGTGGTCCCCGACAGGCCGGCGTGCAGCTCGTACAGGACGCGGAACAGCGGGGCACGGCCCTGGGCGAGCATCGGGTACGGCAGGTGCTGGTGGGTGAGGGCGTCCAGGCAGTAGGCGCGGACGCGGCGGAGCAGCTCGGTGAAGCTCGGGGCACCCGACAGGTCGGCGCGCATCACCACGGTGTTGAAGAAGGCACCGACGAGGTGCTCGGAGTGCGGCGCGGCGCGGTTGGCGACGGTGCTGCCGAGCGCGATGTCGTCCTGGCCGCAGTGGCGCGACAACAGCGCTGCGAACGCGGCGAGCCCGGCCATGTACGGGGTGGCCCGGCAGCGCCGGGCGACGGCGCCGAGCGCGGCGGCGGTGGCGGCCGGCACGGTGAAGGTCACCGTCTCTCCCTGCGCCGAGGTCTCCGTCGAGGTCTCCGCGGAGGTCTCCGCGGAGATCTTCGCGGCGGGGATGCGGTCGGTGGGCAGGTCGAGCGCGGGCAGGCCGGCCAGGGCGCCGCGCCAGTACGCCAGGGCGGGCGCCGGATCCACCGCCCGCTCGGCGGCCACCACCTCGTCGTACCCGGCGGGCAGCGGGGGCAGCGGGTCGGGCAGGTCCGCGAGGCGGGCCTGGTAGAGGGCGTCGAGCTCGCCGAGGAAGACGCCCATGGACCACTCGTCGAAGGCGATGTGGTGCACGGCGAGCACCAGGACGTGGTCGTCGGCGGCCAGCCGGGCGAGCTGGACGCGCAGCACCGGCCCGGCGGCCAGGTCGAACGGCCGCCGCGCCTCGGCGACGGCCGTCCTGCGGACCTCCTCCTCCGACGCCATGGGGTGTACCGGCAGCTCGACCGGCGCCGGTGGCAGCACCGAGGCCACCGGCCGTCCTTCGACGTTCGGGTAGACGGTGCGCAGCGCCTGGTGGCGGGCGACGACGTCACCGAGCGCACCGGCGAGTGCCGGGACGTCCAGCGGGCCGCGCAGGCGCAGCGCCAGGCAGACGTTGTACTCCGTCCCCGTGGGGTCCAGCTGGTGGCTGAGCCACATCCGTTCCTGCGCGTACGAGAGCCCTCCCCCGAGCGGCCGCCCTCCGGGCGAGGACGTCCCGGGGAGCGTGGACTCGGGCGTCGGCGTCCCGGCGGGGGACACCCCGGACGAGGATGGCCCAGTCTCAGGCGCTACGACCGGCACCTTCCACCTCCAGCGACGAGTGCGACGGGTGCGGTGACGCCCCGTCTTCCAGCAGGTCGATGACGACCTGCGCCAGCTCGGCCACCGTCGGGTGGGTGAACACGTCCGCGACCGGCACCTCGACGCCGTGCCGTGCCCGGATCCTGGCGACAAGCTGGATGGCGACCAGCGAGTGCCCCCCGGCCTCGAAGAAGTCGTCGTCGAGACCGACGCTCTCCAGGCCGAGCAGTAGCGCCCAGTCGTCGGCCAGCGCCCGGTGGACGGGGGTGTGCGTGTTCATCGTGGCCTCCTGGCCGCACCCGCGGGTGCGAACTGGTCTTCGGCCCCCGGCACCGGGCGGGCGGGGTCGTGGTCGATGTGGACGATCCGGTTGGCCCCGTCCACGTGGACGACCCGGGGCCGGTAGCCTCGCAACTCCGCGCCCGAGTACTGGCCGTAGGAGATCAGGATCACCATGTCCCCCGGGGCGACCAGGTGTGCGGCGGCTCCGTTGATGCCGATCACCCCGCTGCCGCGCTCCCCGGTGATGACGTACGTCTCCAGGCGGGCGCCGTTGGTGATGTCGACGATCGCAACCTGCTCGCCGTCCATCAGGTCGGCGGCCTCCATCAGCTCCTCGTCGATCGTCACCGAGCCGACGTAGTGCAGGTCGGCGTGGGTGACCGTCGCTCGGTGGATCTTGGATTTGAACATCGTGCGCAGCATCTCGAACTTCCGTTCACGCATGGGGAACCGGTGACAGTGCCGAGAGCGGCGCGTGCGGGTCACGCACCGCCGCTCCCAGCAGATGCAGCCATGCATCCACCAGACTCTCGACGGTGGGTCCGTCGAACAGGCCGGTGTTGTAGGCGACCTCGCCGATGATCGAGTCCGGGGTCTCCGCGACCGAGCAGACGAGGTCGGCGACCGTGGTACGAGTCGCCAGGTCGATGGGGGTCACCGTCAGCTGTGGCAGGCGTACGCCCTCGGCGCCGGTGAGCGCGCTGAGCGGGACGCCGTTGAAGATGACGTCGAAGAAGGGGGAGCGGCCGGGGGCGCGCGGCGGGCGCAGCGCCTGGACCAGCCGCTCCAGCGGGACGTCCTGGTGGGCGTAGGCGCCGTGGACCACCTCACGGACGCGGCCGAGCAGTTCGACGAAGGTCGGGTCGCCGCCGCAGGGGGTGCGCAGCACCAGCGTGTTGACGAAGAAACCGATCATCTGCTCGGTCTCCGGGCGGGTCCGGCCGGGTACCGGGGAGCCCACCGCGACGTCGGCGCCGCCGGACGCCTGGAAGAGCGTGGCCTGGAAGGCGCCGAGCAGGGCGGCGAAGAGCGTCGTGCCCGCCTCGCGGCCGAGCCGGCGCAGCTCCTCGGTGACCCGTTCGTCGATCATGAAGGAGACCCTGGCGCCCGCGTAGGTCTGCACCGGCGGGCGCGGCCGGTCGACGGGCAACTCGGCCGGGGTGATCCCGGCCAGCCGGCCGCGCCAGTAGTCGAACTGCTCGCCGCCCGCGGCGTGCTCGCGCTGCCAGGCGGCGTAGTCCACGTACTGCGCGGCCGGCTCGGGGAGCACCGCGGGCCGCCCGGCCAGCGCGGCCTCGTACAGGGTGGCCAGTTCCTGCCAGAGCACCTGCTCGGAGGCGGCATCGTAGGCGACGTGGTGGACGACCAGGGAGAACACGTGCTCGTAGGCGTCCAACCGGGTCAGCCTGGCTCGCACCGGCGCGGCGGCGGCGAGGTCGAAGGGGGTTTCCCAGTCGGCCTGCAGGGCGTCGGAGGCGGCGCTCTCCCGGGCGATGCGGGTCTGGCCGGGCGCGACGCCGACCGTCAGCCGGGGTCCGCGGGCGTCGATGCGCACCTCGGGAATGCCTGCGGGGCTCTCCACGTACCGGGTCCGCAGGATCTCGTGCCGGGCGACCAGTTCGTCGAACGCCTGGCGGAACGCCGCCACGTCGAGGTGGCCGTGCAGGCGGCAGGCGGTCGGCACGTTGTACGCGGTCGAGCCCGGCGCCAGCCGGTGCAGGAACCAGAGGCGTTCCTGACCGTAGGAGAGCGGCAGTGTCCCCTCGCGGGACACCCTCGGCAGCGGCGGGAGCTGCTCGGCGCGAGTCTCGGCCACCTCCTCGGCGAGCTCCTCCAGCGACTCGGCGGAGAAGAGCAGGTAGAGCGGGAAGTCGATGCGCAGGTCGTCCTGGATGCGGAACATGACCTGGGTGGCGAGCAGGGAGTTGCCGCCCAGCTCGAAGAAGTTGTCGTCCAGGCAGACCGTGTCCAGATCCAGGACGTCGGCCCAGATGGTGGCCAGCGTCTGCTGCACGGCGGTGACCGGGGGCCTCCCCTCGGCCCGCTCGGCGGGCGGGGCGATCTCCGGCAGCGCGGCCCGGTCCACCTTCCCGCTGCTGGTCAGCGGCATCCGGTCGATCACCGCGAGCTGCGCGGGGATGAGATACGGCGGGAGCCGGTCGACCAGATGGGCCCGCAGCTCCGCCGGGTCGGGGGCGGCGCCGGAGGCCACCACGTAGCCGAGCAGGCGCTCCCCGGCGACCGTGACGGCGGAGCGCTCGACCCCGGGGTGGGCGTCCAGGGTGGCCTCGATCTCGCCCAGCTCGACCCGTACCCCGCGGATCTTGACCTGGTGGTCGGTGCGGCCGAGGAAGTCCAGGGCGCCGTCGGGGCGGCGCCGCCCCAGGTCGCCGGTGCGGTACAGCCGCGAGCCCGGCGGGCCGTACGGGTCGGGGACGAAGCGCTCGGCGGTCAGCGCGGGCCTGCGGTGGTAGCCGCGTGCCAGGCCGATCCCGCCGATGAACAGCTCGCCCGCCGCCCCGTCGGGTACGAGGTCTCCCGCCTCGTCCAGCACGTGCACGGTGTTGCCGGTGAAGGGCGTCCCGACGGAGACGACCGGGCCCGCGTGCGGGTCGTGCGGGTCGTAGGTGTACATGGTGGAGTCGATCGACACCTCGGTGGCGCCCCACTGGTTGTGCAGCCCGCAGCCGTACACGCCGATCTGTTCGTGGAAGGCGAGCGCCAGGGGTGCGGTCAGCGCCTCCCCGCTGGAGATCACGTGGCGCAGGTGCGGCAGCGGCGGCAGCCCGGCGCGGCGATGCGCCGCCAGGAACAGTGCGAGCATGCTGGGCACGAACTGTACGACGACGGCGCCGAAGCGCGAGGTGGCCTCCAGCAGCGCCACCGGGTCCCGGTGCTCGCCCGGCGGCAGGATCGCCACCACCCCGCCGGTCGACAGCGGCCAGAACACCTCCACCGCCGAGTCGTCGAAGCTGAGCGTGGTCTTGTGCAGCACGGCCTCGCCTGGTTCGAGGCGGTACTCGGCCTGCATCCACCGCATCCGGTTGACCCAGCCCCCGTGCGTGCTGGCGACCCCCTTGGGGATGCCCGTCGAGCCGGAGGTGTAGTAGAGGGAGACCAGGTCGCCCGGGCGTACCCCGGAGTCGGCGGGGGTCGTCGGGTGGCGGTCGATCAGCGCGCTGTCGCGGTCGAGCAGCACGACGCGGGTGAGGTCGCCGGGCAGCAGGTGGGCGAGTGCCTGCTCGCCCACCGACACCGGCGCCGCGCCCTCGGCGACCATGAGCCGCACCCGGGCGGGCGGTGCGTCGGGGTCGATCGGCAGGTAGGCTCCGCCCGCCTTGAGGATGCCGCACAGCGCGATGACCAGGTCCAGTCCCCGGTGCACGCACACCGCCACGGGGGTGTCGGCGACCACTCCCAGCTCGCGCAGGTGGTGGGCGAGCTGGTTGGCACGCCGGTCCAGCTCGCGGTAGGTCAGGGTGTGGCCGTCGGCATCGATGACGGCCACGGCGCGCGGGGTCCGCTCCACCTGGGCTTCGACCAGCTCGTGCAATCCGGCCACGACTTCTCCTAACGGTTCGCCGACGCCAGCAGGGCGACGCGGTCGATCTTCTTGGTGGGGGTCAGCGGGAAGGCGCCGCGCACCTCGATCCTGGACGGGATCATGTACGCGGGCAGGTGGGCGGCCAGGTGCCTGCGCAGCGCCCGGGGGGTGACGTCTCCCTGGGCGAACAGCAGCAGGCCCTCGTCCACGACGTGCGCGGCGGCCAGCTCGACCAGCGGGTGCTCCTGGGCCACGCACTCGATCTCGCCCAGCTCGATCCGGTAGCCGCGCAGCTGGACCTGCCGGTCGCGGCGTCCGGTGAACCAGAGCCGGCCGTCGGGGCGCAGCCGGCCCAGGTCACCGGTCCGGTAGAGCCTGCCGTACTCGGGGTGGTCGACGAACCGTTCGGCGGTCAGCTCGGGGGCGCCACCGTAGCCGAGGGCCACGCCGAGCCCGCCGACGTGGATCTCGCCCTGCTCGCCGTCCGGTACCCGCTCACCGGCGTCGTCGAGCAGGACGACGCGGTAACCGGCCAGCGGCCTGCCCACCGGCAGCGGGTCCGGCTCCTGGGCGGTGACGAGCCCGGCGGTGCACCACACGGTGACCTCGGTGGGACCGTAGAAGTTCCAGACGCGCCCGGCGCGGCCGGCCAGCTCGGCGGCCAGCCGGGCGGTCAGCACCTCGCCGCCGCAGACGGCCTGCAACTCCTCGCGCCCCGGCGTCAGGTACGGCAGCAGAAAGTGCCAGGCGGTGGGGGTGGCGTGCACGACGGTGACCCGGTGCCTCTCCAGCCAGCCCACCAGCCGTTCCGGGGCGGCCTGGAGCGCCTCGGAGGTCACCAGGGTCGCACCGCCGTGACTGAGCGGGACGAACATCTCCAGCAGCGCGATGTCGAAGGAGAAGGTCTGGTTGGCGGCGTACCGGTCGGCGGGACCGGGGACGAGTAGTTCGGCGACGGCGCGCACGCAGTTGTGCAGCGAGGCGTGCGAGACCCGCACCGCCTTGGGCCGCCCGGTGGAACCGGAGGTGAACATCACATACGCGCACCGCTCCGGCTCGGCGTCACCGGTCCGCAGCTCGTCCGTGTCCTCGCACGGCTCGCGCGTGTCCCCGGTGCGCGGTACGGAGTCGAGCAGCAGGCTCATGCCCGCCTGGCGCTGCTGGAAGCGCAGCCGCTCGGGTGGCAGGGCCGGATCGAGGGGCAGGAAGACCGCGCCGGCCTGCCAGATGCCCAGGATCACCGCCACGTAGTCGGCCGAACGGGGCAGCGCGACACCGACCACGTCACCGGGGCGCGCACCCCTCTCTCGCAGGATGCCGGCCACCGCGTTGGCACGGGCGGCGAGCCGCCCGTAGGTGAGCTCGGAGGCGGGGTCGAGGGCGGCGACCGCGCCGGGAGCGCGTCTCACCTGCCGGGCCACCTCGTGCAGGACGGTGTTCATACGGTCGTCTTCCTGCTGGGCCACCTCATGCGGAACGGTGTTCACGCGGTCGTCTTCCTGCCTGGCCACCTCATGCGGAACGGTGTTCACGCGGTCGTCTCCCTGCCGGGCCACCTCATCCGGGATGGTGTTCACGCGGTCGTCTCCCTGCCGGGCCACCTCATCCGGGACGGTGTTCACGCGACCATCTCCTGTGGGACGGTGCCGATGTGGCCGTGCGCGGGCAGGTGCGCGGGCCGTTCGCGAGACCAGGGAAGCAGCGGAATGGACGCCACGGCCCCCGGCGGGTTGAGCGCGGCCCAGTCGAGGTCGTGGCCGAGCTCGTAGAGGCGGATCAGCACACCGGGCAGGTCGCTCGCGGTGGCGCAGCGCACCACGCGGGCTTGTCTGCCACCCGGGGCGCCGCGCAGCCGGGGGCCGAGTTCGGCGGCACCGATCTCCACGAAGGTGCGTACTCCCCGGTCCAGTGCGACGGCGAGCGCGTCGCCGAGCAGGCTCGGGGTGACCAGGTGGCGCGCCCAGTGCCAGGCACCCTGCGCATGGCCGTCGATCGGCCCGCCGGTGAGCGTCGACAGCGCCACCGTCTCACCTGCGTTGACCGGCAGCCCCTCCAGGGCGAGTTCCAGCTCGGCGGCGAGTGGCGCGGCCAGCGCGCTGTGGTCGGCGGTGGCGGGTCCGAGGTCGCCACAGAGCACGTCCCCCGCGGTGAGGGTGGCGGCCAGGGTGGCCAGCGCGGCCCGGGGGCCGACGATGACACAGGTCTGCGCGTCCTCCACGGTGGCCACCGCGAGCGCGGGACCGATTCGCGCGCACAGCGCCTCCGCCAGCCTGCGCGCCAGCCGCACCCGCAGGGCATGCACCGGCGCAGGCCCGGCCAGCAGCCTGGCGCGGTGCCCGGCGACGGCGTCCGCGGCGGTGAGCGACAGCACGCCGCGGTAGCGGGCGGCGGCGACCTCCCCCGCGCCGTGGCCGATCACCAGGTCGGGACGGACGCCCGCCCGGCGCAGCTCGGCGGCGAGGTCGGCGTGCACGGCGGCCGTCCCGGCGGCCGGCTCGTCGGCGAAGACCAGGGCCAGGCCGCCGGGTGCCGCGCCGCCGAGTGTCGCGGCGGCCAGGTCGGTCAGTGCCCTGTCGAGCTCCCGGCTCAGTTCGGCGGCGTCGGCGCCGGTCACCCCGACCCGGTAGGCGTGGTGGTCGCGCCGTTCCCCGGCCGTGTGGCAGGCCGCCACCAGGTCCAGCTCCGGATCGTCCAGCGCGGTCCGCCAGCGCACGACCAGCTCCCGCAGCCCGGCGTGCGTGTGCGCCGAGAGCGGCAGGTAGTGGCGGGTGCGCGAAACCGCTGTCGGCGGATACGACCACGTCTCGGCGGGCGGTCCCCCCTCGCAGTCCTCCCAGTCCTGCCGCCGGGCAGGAGCGCCTCCAGGCGTGACGGGCGTGACGGGCGTGACGGGTGTGCGTCGCCGCTCGGGCGGCGCCTGGAGGATCAGATGGGCGTTGGTGCCGCCGAAACCGAAGGAGCTGACGCCGGCCAGGCGGCCGGCCCAGGGTTCCAGGCTCCGCTGCACACGCAGGCCGCCGCCGGACCAGTCGAAATCCTCGGCGAGGTCGGTGGCGTGCAGGCTGGCCGGCAGCGTGCCGTGGAAGAGCGCGAGGGCCAGCTTGGCCAGGCCGGCCGCGCCGGCCGCCGCCTCCAGGTGCCCCAGGTTGCTCTTGACCGAGCCGATCCGCAGCGCGGCACGGCGTGGCGCCGTGCCCAGCACCTCCGACAGGGCGCGCAGCTCCATCAGGTCGCCCAGCCGGGTGCCCGAGCCGTGCGCCTCGACGTAGCCGACGTCACCGGGGTCGACCCCCGCGGCGCGGCACGCCGCGCGCAGCAGCCGTACCTGCGCGGGGGCGCTCGGCGACATCAGACCGTTGGTACGCCCGTCGCTGTTGACCGCGCCACCGAGGATGAGCGCGTAGATCCGGTCTCCGGCGGCAATCGCGTCGCCCAGGCGCCGGAGCGTCACCATGACGGCGCCCTCGGAGCGGCCCATGCCGTCGGCCCCGGCGCCGAAGGACCTGCACCGGCCGTCGGGGGCCAGCACGCCCGCCGTACGGAAGCACAGGCCGATGTCCGGCGAGAGGATGGCGTTGACCCCGCCGGCGAGGGCGGTGTCGCACTGACCCGTCCGCAGTGCGGTCACTGCCTGGTGGACGGCGACCAGCGACGACGAGCAGGCGGTGTCGACGGACATCGAGGGGCCGTGCAGGTCGAAGACGTAGGAGATGCGGTTGGCGGCCACGCTGTGCGCCACGCCGGTCGGGGTGTAGAGGCCGGGCTCGGCCGCGGCGGGCCCGGGGCTGAAGCTGCGGACCAGGAAGTCCCCGCTGCTGATGCCCGCGAACACGCCCGTCTGGCTCCCGGCCAGATCGGCGAGGCGGAGCCCGGCGTCCTGCAGGGACTCGTGCGCGACCTCCAGCAGCATCCGCTGCTGCGGGTCCATCGCCTCCGCCTCGCGGGCGTTGACCGTGAAGAACGCCGGGTCGAAGCCCTCCACGTCCGGCAGGAACCCGCCCTCGCCCACCCCCGGCTCGCGCCAGCCCGGGTGGTGCGCGGCCCGCTCGCCCGGCACCGTGCCGACCGCGTCGACGCCGTCCGCCAGCAGCCGCCAGAGCCGCCCGGGGCCGTCGGCCCCCGGCAGGCGGCAGCCGATGCCGACGATCGCCACCGGTTCGACGGAGTAGGCGGGGGTCTCGCGGTCGGGCTGCCGTAGCGGCCCCTCCGAAGCGCGGGAGGTGTCGCGGTCGGGAAGGACGGTGTTCGGTAACGGAGGGTCCGGCTGCCGTACGGCTCCCGCCAGATGTTCGGCCAGGGCGCGAGGGGTGGGGTGGTCGTAGAAGACCGTGTTCGGCAACGGGGTGCCCAGCCGGGCCTCCAGTTCGGTGGCGAGGGCGACCGCGTCGGCCGAGCCGATGCCGTAGTCGATGAACAGCCGGTCGGCGTCGACAGCGGCCAGGCCGGCGCGTTCGGCGACCAGGGAGGTCAGCAGGTCCAGGAGGCTCATCGCCCGGCCGCCACCGGGTCGGCGTCCGCGAGGGCGGGTGAGGTCCATCCGGCCAGCACGGTGAAGCGGCCCTCCGCCAGCATGGCGCTGCACTCGCGGCGCCGGATCTTTCCGCTGGTGGTCTTGGGGACGCTGCGCGGCTCGACCAGGAACACCCCGTCGAGCAGCACGTCGTGCTCCCTGGCCACCGCGAGGCGGATCTCGGTGATCAGCTCGCCGAGATCCCCCGCGGTCGCGGCCGTGACCTCGGCGACCACCACCGCGGCCTCGGCCTGCGGCACGTCGCCGGTGGGCTCGGTGGCGAAGGCGGCGCCGCAGCCGCCCCGCACGGCGGGGCTGACCCGCTCGACGGTGTACTCGACGTCCTGGGGGTAGTGGTTGACCCCGTTGAGCACGATCAGGTCCTTGTGCCGGCCGACGATCACCACGCTGTCGCCGTCCAGCACGCCGAGGTCTCCGGTACGCAGGAAGCTCTCCTCGCGCCCCGGCAGCCGGGCGTGGAAGGTCTCGGCGGTGGCGTCGGGGCGCTGCCAGTAGCCGGCCGCCACCGAGGGCCCCGACACCCACACCTCGCCCACCTCGCCGGGCTCCCGCGCCAGCCCGGTGTCGGGGTCGGCGATCTGGACGACCGTGTCGTCCAGCGGGGTGCCGCAGCGCACGTAGTGGCGCTCCCCCACCTGTACGCCGGGGTCGGCGACCGACAGCGGCCCGGTGGAGACGACCAGGGTGGCCTCGGCCATGCCGTACCCGACGTGCAGGCTCGCGGCGTCGAACCCGGCGGGGGCGAACCGCTCGGCGAAGCGCCGCAGGGTGTCCCGCCTGATCGGCTCGGCACCGTTGATCGCCACCCGCCAGCCGCTCAGGTCCAGGGTGGCGATCTCGGCGTCGGTGACCTTGCGGGCGCACAGCTCGTAGGCGAAGTTGGGCGCGTAGCAGAGTTGCCCGCCGTGGTCGGAGATGGCTCGCAGCCAGGCGAACGGCCGCGCGGCGAACGCCTGCGGCGACATCTTCACCACGTGCGCTCCCCACAGCAGCGGCGACAGCAGCGATCCGATGATCCCCATGTCGTGGTAGAGCGGCAGCCAGGAGACCGTGGTCGTCTCGTGGCCGGCCCCGACGGCGGCGGCCACCGCGCGGGCGTTGTGCGTCAGGCCGCCGTGGGTGACCATGACGCCTTTGGGGTTGCCGGTGGAACCCGAGGTGTACTGCAGGAACGCCAGGTCGCCGGGGGCGGGCAGCACCCAGTGGTCGGCGGCGTCGCCGAGGAACAGGTCGGCGAAGTGCAGCCAGCCGCGGAAGCCGGGCAGGGTCGCCGGCGCGTCCGCGTCGGGGAGCGGCTCGGGGGCGATCGCGTAGGCGGCGCCGGAGTCGCGGGCGATGGAGGCGATCTTCGACCAGGCGGATCTGAAGTGCGCGAGGGAGGGCAGGTAGACGGGCACGGGCAGGGCGCCGGCCAGCATGCAGCCGTAGAAGACGGGCGCGTACTCGGCGGAGGAGGGGCAGACCAGCAGCACGCGCTCGCCGCACGCGCCGGCCTCGGTGAGGCGGGTGGCGACCTGGCGGGCACGCAGCGCCAGCTCGGCGAAGGTCCACCGGGTGCTCTCGCCCCTGCCCAGGAAGGTCAGCGCCGGGCGCTCACCGTGCTCGTCGGCGGTGCTCAGCAGCGACGCCAGCACCGAATCATGAAATGTCATGCCATACCTCCGATGTGGTCGTTGAGAAGCTCGTCCAGCAGGGCGTCCACCTGGGCGTCGGACAGGGCGTCCAGCCGCGCCGCCATCGGGTCACGGGTATCGATCTCGCCGACCGGCCTGTCGTCCAGATGGGCGCTCACCCGCCCGGCCAGCTCGGTGACGGTGGGACCGTCGAGGAAGGCCGGGGCCGGCAGGCGCACCCCGAGCCGGGCCTCCAGGAGGTTGCGCAACTCGACGGCCATCAGCGAGTCCAGTCCCAGCCGGGTCAGCGACGTCTTCGGGTCGATCGCGGCCGGTGAGGTGCGCAGCACCCCCGCCACCCACTCCACGAGCGCCCGCTCCAGCTCCTGGGGGGTCGTGATGCTCAGCCGGCCGGCCCCGGCGTGGCCGGCCGCCAGCCCGGCGAAGATCGACCAGTGCTCGTGTCCCGGGTTGTTCGCGAACCAGGTGGGCGCGTCCAGCGGGACGACCGCCACCTGGGCCGGCAGCTCGGCGAGCAGCTCGGCGAGGATCCGCAGGCCCGACGCGGTGTCGATGGAACCCATGCCCCGGTCGGCCAGCCTGCCCGCCCGGTCCGGCCGGGCGGCGAGCCCGATCTGTGACCAGACGCCCCAGTCGACGCTGGTGGCGGGCAGGCCCCGCCGCCGCCTCCAGTGCGCGAAACCGTCCAGGAAGGCGTTGGCCGCCGCGTAACCGGCCTGGCCGCCGGAGCCGAGCAGCCCGGCCGCCGAGGAGAACAGCACGAACAGCTCCACCGGGTCGTCGCAGGTCAGCCGGTGCAGGTTGCGGGTGCCGGCCACCTTGGGGCGCAGCACCTCGGCCACCTCGTCGAGGTCGACGGCGGCGATCGTGCGGTCGCGCAGCACCCCGGCGGCGTGCAGGACACCACGGATGGGCGGCGCCTGGGCGCGAAGCCCGTCGAGCGCCCGCTCCAGCGCGCCCGCGTCGGCGACATCGGCGGCCAGCACCACGACCCGCACGCCCTGCTCGCGGAGCGCGGCGATCCGCTCCCGTGCGGCCTGCCCTGGCTCGCTCCTGCCCAGCAGGGCGAGGTGCCTGGCTCCCTGCCGTACCAGCCCCTCGGCCGCGGCCAGGCCGAGACCGCCCAGACCTCCGGTGACCAGGTAGGTGCCGTCGGCGCGCAGCCGGGGCCGGTCGAAGGTGAGCACCACCTTGCCTATGTGCCTGGCCGAGGCCATGTGCCGGAACGCCGCCTCGGCCTCCGCCGCGGGGAAGGCCGTCACCGGCAGCGGGCCGAGTTCGCCCGCCCCGACCGCGTCCACCACCTCGCGCAGCATCGCGCCGACCAGCGCCGGGCGCCGTCCGGCCAGCGAGAACGCCTCCACCGCGTGAAAGGACAGGCTCTTGGCGAAGGGGGCGAGCGGCAGCGGCCGGTTCTCCGCGATGTCGCGCTTGCCGAGTTCGACGAACCGGCCGAAGGGCGCCAGGATCCGCAGTCCCTCGTCGACGGCCTGTCCGGCCAGGCAGTTGACCACCATGTCGACCCCGGCGCCGCCGGTGACCTCCAGGACCTGGTCGGCGAAGTCCAGCGAGCGCGAGTCGAAGACGTGCCGGACGCCCTGTTCCCTGAGCCAGGCCCGCTTGCCGGGCGAGCCCGCGGTGGCGAGGACCTCCGCGCCCGCCCGCCGGGCCAGCCGTACCGCCGCCTGGCCGACGCCTCCGGCCGCGGCGTGGATCAGCACCCGCTCCCCCGCCTCCAGCCGGGCCAGCCGCTCCATGCCGTAGACCACGGTGACGTACGCCGCGGGGAGCGTCGCCGCCGCGGTGAAGTCCAGATCACCGGGGATGGGCACGGCCAGCCGGGCGTCCACTGTGACGTGCGAGGCCATCGCGCCGATCTCGGCGACCAGGGCCACCACCCGGCTGCCTACGGCCAGGCCCGTGACGTCGTCGCCGACGGCGGTCACCTCGCCCGCGCACTCCAGGCCGTAGCCGAACGGCTCCGGCTGCTCGCCCAGCATGCCGATCCCGCGCAGCACGTCGTTGAAGTTGAGCCCGGCGGCGTGTACCCGGATCAGTACCTCTCCCGCCCCCGGCGCCCGGGGAACGTCCTCGGCCAGAGAGAGGGTGGCCAGGTCCTGCCGGGTACGCTGGACGAGCCTGTGCGGGCCGCGCGGCCCGGCCGGTCGCGGGGTGAGGCGCGGCGCGAACGGCCTGCCGCCTCGCAACGCGACCTCGTTCTCACCCGCGAGCCTCCAGGTGGGCCGCTCGTCCTCGGCGTCGGCCGGGATCCTGGAGGACGGCTCATGCCCGCCGCCGAGGTCGGCCGAGTCCGGGGAGGACCACTCGTTCCCCGCGTCGGTGTCGCCCGGGATCCGGGAGGACGATCCACCTCCCGCGCCCAGGTCGGCCGGGGTCCAGCAGGACGGCTCGTGCTCGCCGTCCAGATCGATCAGGGTGCAGCGCAGCTCGGGGTGTTCGTGCCTGATCGTGCGCGCCATCCCCCACACGGCGGCGGCGTCGGGGTCCACCGGGTCGCCCGGCTCGACCGGCTGGGCGTTCCTGGTCACCACCCACAGCCGGTCCGGCTCCGGCTGGGCGATCAGCTCCCGGGTCAGGTCCAGCAGCGACCGCAGCGCCTCCTCGGCGGGCCGTCCCGGTTCGACCCGGTGGACCACGCCGCCGAACGGCTCGTCCGCGCCCATCTCCACCGGCACCCAGCACGTGCTGTACGTCCAGCCGCCGGTCCCGGCGCCGCGCGCGATCCGGTGCAGCCGCACCCCGCGCAGTGCCAGTACCACCCGGCCGTCCTCGTCGCAGGCGTCGATGTCGAGCGTCACCTCCGCCCCGTCACCCGTTCCGGCGTTCTGGTACGGAGCGGCGTCCGCCTCCGGGTGCGCGCCGCCCCCGGCACCGCCCCCGGCACCGCCCCTGTCGCCGCCCCTGTCGCCGGCCCTGTCGCCGGCCCTGTCGCCGACGTCGCCGCCCCCGTCGCCGATGTCGTCGCCGGGACCCGTCGCGGACGCGACCCTGGCGTGCGCCCAGCGGGCCGCGCCCACCTCGCCGAGCACCGACACCCGGGCCACCCCCCGGGGCAGGTAGAGGTCGTCGCCTTCGGCGAGGATGGGCGCCGCCGCCTGCAGGCAGGCGTCCAGCAGCGCCACGTCGAGGCGGTACGGCCAGGGGCCGGAGGCGAGCTCGCCGTCGCGGGCCCGCGAGAGGGGGGAGGCGGCGCGCAGGCGGGCGAGGGACTCTCCGGGGGCGGTGCAGACCTCCTCGATCCGCTGGAAGGCCGGGCCGTAGCGCATGCCCCTGGCGGTGAAGCCCGAATACAGCTCCTCCGCTGCGATCCGGGTGGCGCACCTGGACCTGAGCGGCGACAGCTCCAGGTGCGCCACGGTCTGCGGGGTCGCGCGGGAGGCCGAGGCGTGGGTCCGCCCCTCGACGGTGAGGTCGATCGAGTCACCGTCGAGCCGGGTGGCCAGGCGGCGCGGCGCGTCCAGGAGCAGCGGGGCGTGGAACTCCACCCCGGCCAGCGCGCCGGAGTGCTCCAGGGCGGCCGCCAGGTATCCGGCGCCGGGGAAGACCGGCCGGCCCTCGACCCGGTGGTCGCCCAGAGGGCCGTCCGCGGTGAGCTCCACCTCGCGCAGGCGGGCGAGCGAGCCGGCGAAGGCGGCGCCGTCCTCCTTGTGCACGGACGCCAGCAGCCGGGCGTCGACGTCGCGCAGCCCGGACAGCAGGGTGGGGTGCGGGCTGAGCTCGACGAACGTGTCGTAGCCCGCGTCCAGGAGTTGCCGGATCACCGGCCAGAACAGGACGGGCTCGCGCAGGTTGCGGCACCAGTAGTCGGCGTCGAGCACCGCGCCGGGGCGGCCGGTGACGGTCGACCAGAGCGGGATCCCCGCGCGGTTCGGCACCAGGGCGGCCAGTTCCTCGCGCAGCTCCGGCAGGAGGGGGTCGACGTGGTGGCTGTGGCCGGCGACGTCGGCGCCGACCAGGCGGCAGAAGACGTCCTCCCAGCGGAGCTGCTCGACGAGCGCGTGGACCGCGTCGTGGTCGCCCGCCACCACCGTCGAGCCGGGCGCGTTGGCGGCGGCCAGGCAGATCCGGCCGGCGCCGGTTCCACCGCCACCGGGAACCCCGGGAATGCCGGGTGCGGCCCCACGGTGGCCGTTCTGCTCGGCGACCAGGGCGGCGGTCTCCTCCCAGCCGAGGCCGACCAGCGCCATGGCGCCCGCCCCGCTGAGCCTGCGGTAGAGCCGGCTGCGTACGCCGACGACCCTGGCCGCCTCCGCCAGGGTCAGGGCGCCCGCCACGTGGGCGGCGGCGATCTCGCCCAGGCTGTGCCCGACCACCGCGGCGGGTACTACGCCGTTGGCCGCCCAGAGCCTGGCCAGCCCGATCTGGAGGGCGAAGAGAGCGGGCTGGACCACGTCGATCCGGTCGGCGTCGGCCCTGCCCGCGAGCACGTCGGTGACGGATCGGTCCGTGTACGGTTCGAGCGCGATCTCGCACTCCCGGATCGCCGCGGCGAAGACCGGTTCCTGCTCCAGCAGGGCACTTCCCATGCCACGCCACTGGGCACCCTGGCCGGGAAAGACGAAAACGACACCGTTCATGCCGAGAAGCATCGCCAGGCGCGGCTCCGGCGTCTTCCGTCGCGGGACGCGGACGGCACCTAGCCTCCCGGCCGGGTCGCCGGGGGAAGCCTAGCCCTCCGACGAATACCCATATGTCGTGCTATTGGAGATCGTCCTGATCTGTGGACGAAGAATTCGGCTCCCTGGCCTCGGCCTTCTACGAGCACGTGCGGCGGCGGCCCGGCGCACTCGCCGTCACCGACGAACACCGATCCGTGAGCTACGCGGAACTGGCGGGCGCCGCCTCCGAGATCCGCCGCTCGCTCGACGAGCTGGGACTGGTCCCCGGCGACCGGGTCGGCATCTTCATGCGGCGCTCCTGGCGGGTCGTCGCCGCCATCGTGGCGGTGATCGGCCACGGCTGCACCTACGTCCCCCTCGACCCCGACTACCCCGCCGAGCGGGTGCGGTTCATGGCCGGCGACAGCGAGCTGCGCGCGATCTGCGCCGACCCGGACGGGCCATGGCCGTTCGCCGGGGTGCCGAGGGTCGAGATCACCGGGGCGACCGGAGACGTGCTGCCGCCCGTCGAGCGCTCCGGTGAGATCCCCACCCACATCATCTACACCTCCGGCTCGACCGGGACCCCCAAGGGCGTCGCCACCCCTGAGGGCGCGGTGCTGGAGCTGTTCCGCTCCGCCCGCGAACGGTTCTCCTTCGGCCCCGGCGACGTGTGGAGCTGGTTTCACAGCCACTGCTTCGACTTCTCGATCTGGGAGATGTGGGGGGCGCTGCTGCACGGCGGGCGCGTGGTCGCCATCCCGGTCGCGGCCGGGCGCGACCCACGGCTGCTGCTGACGACACTGGACACCGAGCGGGTGACCGTACTCTGCCAGGTGCCCAGCATGTTCAGGTATCTGGCCTGGGCCATGGAGCAGAGCCCCCGGCCGCTCGCGCTGCGCTACCTGATCTTCGGCGGCGAGGCCATCGACCGCGACACCATCCGCGCCTGGATGGACCTGACCGGCGGGCGCGAACAGATCGTCAACATCTACGGTCCCACCGAGACGACGGTCTTCTCCACCTGCACGGTCGTGGACCGCGCGATGGTGGAGGACACCTCGGGGCCCACGAACATCGGCCGGGCGCTGCGCCACGTCCGCACCGCCGTCGTCGGCGCGGACGGCCACCCGGTGCCCACCGGCACCGAGGGCGAACTGTGGGTGGGCGGCACCGCCCTGGCCACCGGCTACGTCGGCCGCCCGGCGCTCAACGCCGAGAAGTTCCCGGTGGCCGACCTGGGCGACGGCCGGCGGCGCTGGTACCGCACCGGCGACCTGGTACGGCAGCTGGAGTCGGGGGCCTTCGAGTATCTGGGCCGCATCGACTCCCAGGTCAAGATCCGCGGGTTCCGCGTCGAGCTGGGCGAGATCGAGGCCGTGCTGCGGCGCACGCCCGGCGTGAGCGACGCGGCCGTGATCGTGCGGACCCCGCCCGGCGGCGAGCCGCTGATCGTCGCCTACCTGGTCGGCACCCCGCTCTCCCCCCGCGAGCTGCGCTCCCTGTGCGGCGAGCGGCTGCCCGCGCACATGGTCCCCGCCCGGTTCCGCACCGTTCCCCTCCTCCCCCTGAACCCCAACGGCAAGCTCGACCGACTCGCCCTGGAGGCAGCTCGATGACCACCGCGATCCGAGACGCGATCCTGTCCGGCGAGAGCGACCCCGGCCACTTCGAAGCGCTGGCCGTACCGGAGTCCTACTGGGGCGTCACCGTGCACGCCGACGAGGTCGACATGTTCGCCGGGATGCGCGGCGAGGACAAGGACCCGCGCAAATCGCTGCACATCGAGGAGGTCGCCACCCCCGAGGTCGGTCCCGGCGAGGCGCTGCTGGCGGTGATGGCCAGCTCGGTCAACTACAACACCGTCTGGTCGGCGATCTTCGAACCGGTGCCCACCTTCGGGTTCCTGCGCCGCTACGGCCGCCGCAGCGAGCTGGCCCGCCGCCACGACCTCCCGTACCACGTGCTCGGCTCCGACGTCAGCGGCGTCGTACTGCGGGTGGGCCCCGGCGTCACCAAGTGGAAGCCCGGTGACCGCGTCGTCGCGCACTGCCTGTCGGTGGAGCTGGAGGACCCCGAGGGGCACGACGACACCATGCTCGACCCGCAGCAGCGGATCTGGGGATTCGAGACCAACTTCGGCGGCCTGGCGGAGCTGGCACTGGTCAAGGCCAACCAGCTGATGCCGATGTCCGCCCACCTGACCTGGGAGGAGGCCGCCTGCTCCGGGCTGGTCAACTCCACCGCCTACCGGCAGCTGGTCTCGCGCAACGGCGCGGCCATGAAGCAGGGCGACACCGTGCTGATCTGGGGCGCCTCCGGCGGGCTCGGCTCCTACGCCACCCAGTACGCGCTGAACGGCGGCGCCACCCCGATCTGCGTCGTCTCCTCCCCCGCGAAGGCGGAGCTGGCCAGGAAGGCGGGCGCCTCCCTGATCATCGACCGGTCCGCGGAGGAGTTCTCCTTCTGGCTCGACGAGCACACCCCCGACGTCGCCGAATGGCGGCGCTTCGGCAGCCGTATCCGCGAGCTGACCGGCGGCGACGACCCCGACATCGTGTTCGAGCACCCCGGCAGGGAGACCTTCGGCGCCAGCGTCTACGTCTGCCGGCGCGGCGGGACGGTCGTGACCTGCGCCTCCACCACCGGGTTCATGCACTCCTTCGACAACCGTTACCTGTGGATGAGCCTCAAGCGCGTCGTCGGCACGCACTTCGCCAACTACCACGAGGCCTGGCAGGCCAACCGGCTCGTCATCCGGGGACGCGTCCACCCGACCCTGTCGCGCACCTACGCCCTGGAGCAGAGCGCCGAGGCCGTGCACGACGTCCGCCGCAACACCCACCAGGGCAAGATCGGCGTGCTCTGCCTCGCCCCCGCCGAGGGTCTCGGCGTGCGCGACCACGAACTCCGCGAACGGCACCTGCCGGCGATCACGCGCTACCGGTCCTCCTAGGGAGACAACGATGACCTCGACGATCCTCCAACCCGGCGCGGGTGTGCGCGGGGGCGGCAAACCACTGGAGATCTGCGTCTTCTGCGGCGCGGGCCGAAGCAACTCACAGGTCATCGTCGACATGGCCAGGGCGACCGGCAGGCTCATCGGGCAGCGCGGCCACCGCCTGATCTACGGCGGTGGCGGCTCCGGCCTGATGGGCGAGGTGGCGTGGGCCGCCTCGGAGACCGGCGCGACCATCCGGGGGATCATCCCCCGGTTCCTGTACGAGCGGGAGCAGGCGATCGCCGCTCCGGCGCAGGAGACGCACCTGACCGACAGCCTGCACCGGCGCAAGGAGCACATGCTGCGCGGCGCGGACGCCTTCATCGCGCTGCCCGGAGGCTACGGGACGCTGGACGAGATCCTTGAGGTGATCTCCGCCACCTACCTGGGCATGTCCGAGAAACCGCTGGTCATCGTGAACGCCGAGGGCGTCTGGGACGGCTTCATCAGCCTGGTCGAGACCCTGCGGCGGTTCGAGCTGATCTCCCGGGCCGGGCAGCCGATGTTCCACTCCGTCACCTCCCCCGAGGAGGCCGTCTCCCTCGTCGAGCGCCTGACCGTCCCGGCGACCTGACCCCCACTGGAGGACCTCGATGGAGACCCGAGCGCCGCTGTCCCAGGCGGACAAGCGCGCCCTGCTCGCCAAGCTGATGAAATCGGGCGCCGTACCCTTTCCGCTCTCCTACGGCCAGCAGTCCCTGTGGTTCATGGACCGGATGCGCAGCGAGGCCGGCGTCGCCTACAACATGCCGTTCGCCTGGACGGTGCACGGTGAGGCCGACCCGGAGGCGCTGCGCGGCGCGTTCGCCTGGCTGGTGGCGCGGCACCCGATCTTCCGCACCACGTACGGGCACGTCAAGGGCATGCCGGTGCAGCGGGTCGCCCCGCAGGGGGAGCTGGACTTCCGCGTCGTCGCCCTCGCATCCGACCAGGACCTCGCGGCCCTGCTCGGCGCCGAGGCGGCCCGCCCGTTCGACCTGGAGCGCGGCCCGGTGCTGCGGGTCGTGCTGGTACGGCGCCCGGCGGCGGCGCCCGTGCTGTTCTGGGTCACCCATCACATCGCGATCGACGGCTGGTCGCTGTTCGCGCTGCTGGAGGAGCTGGGGCAGGCGTACACGGCGCTGCGCGGCGGCTCCGAGCCCACCTGCGCGCCACCCGCCGCGACCTACGCCGACTTCGTGGCCTGGCAGGCGGCGATGCTGGCCGGGCCGGACGGGGCCAGGATGGCGGCGTACTGGACGGAGCTGCTGGCCGATCCCCCGCCGGGGCCGGCGCTGCCCGCCGACCGGCCGCGCCCTGCCGACCAGACCTTCCGGGGCGCCTCGCACGCCTTCCGGCTGGGCGCCGAGCGGTCGGCGGCGGTCGGGGAGCTGGCCGCGGGCGGCGGGGCCACCCTGTACACGACGCTGCTGGCCGCCTTCCAGGTGCTGCTGGGCCGGGCCTCCGGCCGGCGGGACCTCCTGCTCGGCACCTGGACCTCCGGGCGCAGCCGCCCGGAGTTCTCCGACGTCGCCGGCTACTTCGTCAACCCGGTCGTGCTCCGCGCCGACCTGTCGGGGAACCCCGGCTTCTCGCAGGTGCTCGACCGCACCCGGCGGGCGGTGCTCGGCGCCCTGGACAACCAGGACTACCCGTTCCCGCTGCTGGTGGAGCGGCTGGGCGCGCACCGCGACCCCAGCCGCTCCCCGCTGTTCGACGTGGCGTTCACGCTGCGCGCCTCGCACCGGGGGGAGATCGTCCGGACCGAGTCCCCCGAGGCGGCGTCGCCGCTGGGCGCCTCCTCGGCGGGCGAGCGGGGCATGCTGCTGCGGTTGGGCGAGCTGACCCTGTCGACCTACCCCCTCGACCAGCGGACCGTCCGTTTCGACGTGGAGCTGGAGTTGGTCGCCGCGGACGGCGAGATCTCCGGCCTGCTGCGCTACAACACCGATCTGTTCGACGCGGACACGATCGCCTGGCTCGCCGAGGGCTACCTGCGGGTGCTGGACTTCGCGGCCGGCGACCCCGGCCGTCCGGTGGCGGCGTTCCCGTGGGAGCCCCGTCCCGGTGCCGGAGTACCGAGCGGGGACCCGGCCGCCGCGGTGGTGAGTCCCCCGGCGATCCCGCACGGTCCGGCCCCGCGCGCGGGCGCCCCGGCCGGGGAGAGCGTCGCGACCGGGAACACGGGCACGACCGGCCGGGTTCCGGCCGAGTTGCTGGATGTCGTCACCGCCGTCTGGAGTGAGGTACTCGATCTGGAACCCGGTGAGATCGGCCCGGACGACGACTTCTTCGGCCTGGGCGGCCACTCGCTGGCCGCGGTCCAGGTGGCGATGCGGATCCAGGACCGGCTGGGCGTGCAGGTGTCGATCTCCGACGTCTTCCACCACCTGACGGCCGCCCAGCTGGCCGCCTGGCTGGCCGGTCCCGCCGGGACCGGGCCCCGCCCGCTGCCCAGGACGCCCGGCGCCGGATACCCGCTCTCCCACGCCCAGGAGAGCCTGTGGGTGCTGAACCAGCTGGCCCCGGCGAGCCCCGCCTACAACGCGCCGCACGCGTTCCGGCTCCGGGGACACCTGGACGTCGAGGCGCTGGAGTGGGCGATCGGGCGGGTGGTCGCCCGGCACGAGTCGCTGCGCACCACGTTCACGACGACCAGGCAGGGGCCGGTGCAGCGGGTGGCGGACCCGGCGCCGGTGCCGCTGCCGGTGGTGGAGACGGCCGACGCCGCCGGGCTCATCCTGGAGGAGTACCGCAGACCGTTCGACCTCGCCGGCGGCCCGCTGCTGCGGCCCGTGCTGTACCGGGTCTCCCCCACCGAGCACGTGCTGCTCGTCCTGGCGCACCACATCGTCTTCGACGGCTGGTCGACCGCGATCTTCTGGCGGGAGCTGTGCGCCCTCTACCGCAACCGGGTCGAGGGCTCGGCCGAACCGGCGCCGCCCGGCACCCAGTACGTCGACTTCGCCGTCTGGGAACGCGAGTCGCTGACCGGTGAGCGGCTGTCCGGCCTGGTGGACTACTGGCGAAAGCAGCTGGCGGGCGCACCGCGCACCGCGCTCCGCCCCGACCTGCCCCGCCCCAGACGGCCGCTGTTCCAGGGCGCCCAGCACGCCTTCGAACTGCCCGTCGACGTACGCGGGCTGTGCCGCGCCACCGACACCACGCCGCACATGGTCTACCTGGCCGCCTTCAAGGTCTGGCTGGCCCGCCGCACCGGCGTCTGGGACGTGACGGTCGGCTCGGTGGTGTCCGGCCGCTCCAGAAGCGAGGTCGCCGACCTGATCGGGCACTTCGTCAACACGGTGGCGGTCCGCACCCCGCTGGCCGAGGCGCACACCTTCACCGAGGTCGTCGACCGGGTCCGGCAGAGCCTGCTGGGCGCCTACGAGCACCAGGAGCTGCCGCTGTCGAAGCTGACCGCGGAGCTGGGCAGGGACCGCAGGAGCCCGTTCGACGTGCTGTTCACCCTGCACGACCGGCGCCTGCTGGAGTCGGCCGACGACCGGCTGCCCGGGGTGACGGCCGACCGGCTGGTCATGCCGCTGGGCACCTCGCAGTTCGACCTGGCCCTGGAGGTCACCGACCTGGGCGGCCACGCGCGCGCGGTCCTGGAGTACGACACGGCGCTGTTCCTTCCGGAGACGGTCGCCGCGATGGCCGGCGAACTGGAGCGGTCGATCACCGCCCTGGTGTCCGGCCCCGGCCTTCCCCTTGCGAGATGACACGGCGTACCGCGCGGGCGGTGCCGTCCTTCCCGGACGGACGCGGTGCGGGACGACTCGACCACGATCGGTGACCTGGAGGTCTGACGTGAGCACCTACGTAGTGGTGGTCAACCACGAGGAGCAGTACTCCATCTGGCCGCACGACCGGGCCCTGCCCGCCGGGTGGACCGCCACCGGAACCCTCGGCGGCCGGGACGACTGCCTGGCCCGCATCGAGCAGGTCTGGACAGACATGCGCCCTAAATCCCTGCGTACGCCATGACCGTCCTGCAGGGGACCCGGCCCCGTGTCAACGCCGGACGTCTGGTGAAGCAGGTGGCCAGGCTCGGCGCCATCGGCGCGGTGCCCGGCGGCGGGGTGACGCGGCTGGCGTTCACCCCCGGAGACGTGGAGGGTCGCGCCTACGTCGCGCGGCTCATGGAGGAGGCCGCCCTGGCCGTGCGGATCGACGCGGCCGGCAACCTGATCGGCCGCCGCCCCGGCGCCGCACCGGGGGCGCCCGCGCTGGTCCTGGGCTCGCACATCGACACGGTGCCGGACGGCGGCGCCTACGACGGGGCCTACGGGGTGCTGGCCGGCATCGAGGTGGCCAGGACCCTGCACGAGGAGGGCGTGCGGCTGAACCACCCGCTCGTGGTGGTGGCCTTCTGCGACGAGGAGGGCGCCCACGGGACGATGGGCATGCTGGGCTCGCACGGCTTCGCCGGGGTGCTGCCGCCCGGCGCGGCGCGCGCCCTGGACGATCGCGGCGTCCCGGTCGCCGACCTGCTGGCCGCGGTCGGGGGCGACGCCGACCGGCTGGCCGAGGCGGCCTGGTCACCCCGCGACATCGCCGCCTACCTGGAGCTGCACATCGAGCAGGGAGCGGTGCTGGAACGCCTGGGCGTACCGATCGGGGTGGTGGAGACGATCACCGGGCGGGTGAACGTCTCGATCACGGTCGACGGCGTGGCCGGGCACGCGGGCACCACGCCCATGGAGCACCGGGCGGACGCGCTGGACGGCGCCGCCCGGCTGGTGCTGGCCGTGCGGGCCATCGCCGCCGACGAGCGACTGGTGCTGCGCGCCACCACCGGGACATGCGCCGTCGAGCCCGGCATGTGGAACGTCGTCCCCGGCAGGGTCCGGCTCGGGGTGGAGTTCCGCGACACCTCGGCCGGGGCACTGGACGCGGCACTGACGCGGCTGGCCGAGGTCGCCGCCGAGGTGGCCGGCGCGACCGGCACCCGCGTCACGGTCGTCCCCGGCGCGCGCACCGCGCCGGTCGACTGCGACGCGGGCCTGCGGGAGCTCATCGCCCGCGCCACGGCCGGGCAGGGCCTGCCCTACCACCGCCTGCCCAGCGGCGCCGGCCACGACGCGCAGATCGTGGCGCGGATCGCGCCCGTCGGGATGATATTCGTGCCGAGCAGGGGCGGGGTGAGCCACGCCCCCGGGGAGTACACCGCCCCCGAGCACCTGGCGTGGGGAGCGGACGTGCTGCTCACGGCGGTGCTGATGCGCGACGCGACCCCGGATATCGAGCGGTAGCCGATGTGATATCGACTCGATCGCGTCCCATTCTACGTTTGTCACAGAACGGAAGAAGGAAAGAAAACACCACGGATGAATGAGGTAGAAAATGTCTCGGTGGATTACCTGGGTCGCGAAGGTCACCGCCAGTGCCGCGCTCTTCACCCTGCCTGTGGCCGTCGTTCAGGGTACGATCACCGCAGCGTCATCAGTCGCTCACATCACCGGCGACAGCACATGGACCTGATGATTCAGCAGAAATTCCCGATAAAGTAGCCAGTCGCGCCCTGATTCGCCGGTAATCCTCGGAATCGGTATCGGTGCCACAATCCAGGGCGCGATTCAGCGCATCGGAGGCGGCGGCCTCGTCCCCTTTGAGGAGGAACACCTCCCCCAGCGCGGACAGTGCCCTGAACCGCCACAGCCGGGTATCCAGCTCGGTGGATATCTCGAAGGTCTCAAGCAGATGGGCCACCGCCTCGTCGAACCGGCCGCGCCGGGCGTGCAACTGGCCGAAGGCCAGGTGAATCCGCGCCTCCACGAAGCGCTCGCGCACCTCCTGGGCGATGGCCAGCGCCTCGTCGAGACTCTCCACGGCGGCCTCCAGCCGGTTCTGGCGGACCTGTATCTCCCCCAGCCCACACAGGATGTACGCCTGCCCGATGCCGTCCTGCCGCTCCCTGACCAGGGCGAGCGCGGCCCGGGAGGTCGCCTCCGCCTCCCCTGGCCTGTCCTGGCGCAGCAGTGTCTCCCCCAGCCTGTTGAGTATCTGCGCCTGACCCCGCTCACTGCCCAGTTGCCGGAAGACCTCCAGGGCCTGTCTCAACAGGGGCTCGGCGAGCTCCGCTCTCCCCTGGTCAACGTGGACCTGGGCGATGCCCCCGAGCACGTGGGCCTCGGCGAAGCGGTCCCCGACCGCGGCGAAGATCCTCTTCGCGGTGAGGAACCCCTCGAGCGCCGTGTCGAAGCGGCCCGCGAGCCGGTCCAGCAGTGAGATGTTGCGCAGCGCCAGCGCCATCCCGTACGAGTCATCGAGCCGCTCGAACAGCTCACGCGCCGCCCACAGGCACTCGCCCGCCCGCTCCGGCATCTGCTGGAAGAGATACATGCTTCCCGTCGAGCAGAGAACGGCCGCCTCACCGCGCAGATCGCCGGTCCGGCGAGCGGCGGCGAGGGCCGTCTCGTGGGTGGTGCGCCAGTCATCGAAGTGGCTCCGGGCCTCGAACAGGGTGGTGGCGGTGACGGCGAGGTCCCAGCACAGCTCGGACGCGCCGAGGTGGGCGGCCTGGGAGACGGCGGCGACGAGAGCGCCGCGTTCGGCGTCCAGCCAGTCGAGTGGCCGCTCCAGGAGCTCGTCCGTGTCGGCCGGCCGCCACCGGGGCACCGAGCCGTGCAGCTGGGTGAAGGCCCCGCCGTACTCCCGCTGGTGTGCCTCCTCGGCCAGCACGAGCCAGCAGCTCAGGGCGCGGGTGACGGCGGCGAGCCGGTCCTCGGGCGGTTCCTCCTCATGGGCCCGCTCCCTGGCATACAGCCGGACCAGGTCGTGGAAGCGGTAGCGGACCTGGTCGGCGCCGTCGGGACCGAGCACCTCGACGAGCTGGGCGTCCACCAGCTGGTCGATCAGGTCCTCGGCGTCGAGGCCGTCGATGTCGAGCAGCGCCGCGCCCGCCCAGGAGGCGAAGTCGGGCGCCTCAAGCAGCCCCAGCCTGCGGAACATCAGCGCCGCCTCGGAGCTCAGGTCGCGGTAGCTGAGGGCGAAGCTGGCCCGTACGGTCAGCTGGCCGTAACTCAGCTCGTCCAGCCGGCGCCGCTCGTCGGCGAGACGCTTGGCCAGGCGGGCCGGGGTCCAGTACGAGCGGGTGGTGAGGCGGGCGCCCACGATCCGCAGTGCCAGCGGCAGCCCGTCACACAGCTCGCCGAGCAGCGCGGCGGCCTGGGGGTCCTCGTCCATGACCACGGAGTCGGCGACCCCGGCGAGCAGCGCGGCGGAGTCCGCAGCGCCCAGCACCTCCAGATGGATCACGCTGGCCCCCTCCCTGGCGGCCAGGTCGCCCAGCGGGTCCCTGCTGGTCACGATCACGCAGCAGGTGCCGGAGCCGGGCAGCAGCGGCCTGACCTGGTCGATGACCCGGGCGTTGTCCAGCAGCAGCAGCACCTGGCGCCTGCCGATGACGGTGCGCAGCAGGCCGGCGCGCTCGTCCAGATCCTCGGGAATGCGCTCGCCGGCGATGCCGAAAGCCCGCAGGAAGCGGTCCATGACCGCGCCGGGGGCCAGCGGCTGGGCGTTGAGGTCGTAGCCGCGCAGGTTCACGAAGAGCTGGCCGTCGGGGAAGCGGGAGGCGACCCGGTGCGCCCAGTGCACGGCGAGCCCCGACTTTCCGACCCCGCCCACCCCGGTGATGAGCGCGATGGTGAGCAGCCCCTGGCCGATCCGCTTGTCCAGCAGGGCGTCCAACTCGGCGATCTCGATGGTCCTGCCGACGAAGCAGGGCGCGTCCGCGGGCAGTTGCGCGGGCACCACCCCGTGCTCGACCGGGGCCACCGGCTCCGCGGGCGCGAGCTCCGATCCGGTGGCGGCCTCGGAGACGGGCACGGAGGCGGGAACGGAGGCGGGAACGGAGGCGGGAACGGTCACCCGGGCGGGTGCCGGGGTCAGCTCGGGGGCGTCGCGCAGGATGGCGTCGTGCAGGACCTGTAGCTCGGTGCCCGGCTCGATGCCGAGCTCCTCGACGAGGTGCATCCGCCCGATCCGGTAGGTGTCCAGCGCCTCCGCCCGCCGCCCGCACCGGTATCTGGCCAGCATCAGCTGGGCGCGCAGCCGCTCGCGCAGCGGGTTGGCGTCGACGAAGACGGCGAGGTCGTCGATCAGCTCCCGGTGCCGGCCGAGTGCGAGCTCCAGCTGGACGCGCTCCTCGGTCAGCGTCAGCTGGCGATCGTCCAGCCGTCGCGCCTCGGACTCGACGAACGCGCTCTCGATACCCGCCAGGACCGGGCCGCGCCACAGGCCGCACGCCTCGGCGAACAGCCGGGCGGCGCCGGAGAGGTCGCCGGCGCTCTCCGCGGCCCTCGCCTTGGCGGCGAGGCGCTCGGCGAGCAGGACGTCGACCTGGGAGAGGTCGGCCTGCAGGATGTACCCGGGCGAGGAGGTACCGAGCAGGTTCGCCGGGGCGCCCGCCTCCACGAAGGCCCGGCGGAGCCCGGAGACACAGATGACCACCTGGCTGCGGGCGGTGGGCGGCGGGCGCTCACCCCATATCGCCCCGGCGAGCAGGTCGACGGGGGCGACCCGCCCCGCGCGCAGGATGAGCGTGGCGAGAATAATTCGCTGGCGTGACCCTCCGATCGAGACCCGTTGCTCACCTACCAGGACTTCAAGTGGACCGAGAACGCGAAACGACAGAGCAGTGTCCATGCGCCACCATCAGGGAGTGTCCGACTGCCCCTTGCGTAGGGTGAATTACTTATTCACGAAAAACACCATTTCAGCAGTATTTATCATGGGATGTCCAGTCTTATTTTGCGTGCGCAGCCGAACACGGCGCCACTTGCGGGATTGTTGGAGATTACCGCGACCGGACATCCGTATTCACGCCGAACGACGCAACCGGAACCACGAGGGGTACCGGAAGGACACAAAGAGGCGCGACAGGCCCGGGCGATACCGGTGTGGCCGCCCGGACTCCGGCGCCTCCTCAGGCTCCGCCCTCCGGTGCGAAGTGGTCATGTGGCGGAGGGCGGGGCGATCCTCCCCGTCACGGAGGCAGAAGATCTGTACCGGCTTGTGTCACCTCCCGCCGGAGTCCCCGGCCACCATGGGCCATCCGCCCTGGTCACGGCTTGGGGGACGCCGGCCTGTGTCATCGGGTTCAGGCGGAGCCGACCTTGAGGCACTTCTTGAGCGCGTCCCTGGAGCTCCGGTGCAGTGGCGCGACCTTCGAGAGCGCCGCGTCGCGCGCCTGCAGATACTTGGCCCCGGCGGCGTTGTACGCCTCCATTGCCTTCGCGGTGGCGGGATCCGCCTCCGGCGCGCCTGCCCCGAGCGGTTGCGGGGCCGTCTTCGAAGAGAGCTTGTCCACGTCCGCGGCGGCGCCGGCCTTCGCCAAGGCGTCATGGGCGACCTTGACCTCCGGGACCGCCTCGACGCCCGCGATGGCGTCCTCGGCGTCCAGCAGCGCGAGATGCTCCTGGGCACACGCGGCCGGAGCGGGAACGACCGCGGCGGTGGCGGCAGTGGCGGTGGCAGTGGTGGCGGCGACACCTGCGGTGGCCAGGGTGGCGAGAAGGCCGACGGCGACGAGCCCCGTCGCGGCGATGCGGATGTGCATGGGTACTCCCGTTAGTGCTGAGGGTTGATCTGCACGGGACCTCATGCACCGCGATGACCATGAGTAATCGCCGGGATACCTCAAGTTCACACCAAGGATCGTGCGCCCCGCGCACCCCCGCGGTCCCAGCCGGGACATCGGCCACAATTCGCCACTCCCGACGGCCGCCCTCCACCGCGTGGCCCTCGGTGCACGTACCGCGTTCCCGCCGTCGACGGTTCGGGAAGACATGCGGTGCTACCGGGCGATGCCGACCTCGCCTGTTCGGGCGGCCCGGTCCCACACCCGGCCGCCGACGTATCCCGTCGGCGGCGAGCCGATCTCCCGACCGGCTCGCTAGGGCAGGCCGTTCCTGCTCTTGTAGTCGTTCCAGACCCGCACGCAGTAGGCGTAGCGCCAGTCGCCGGGGGGCAGGTGGCGGCAGGCGTAGGCGGCGCTGATTCCGGCGGCGCTCCCGCCCCCGGCACCCGGATCCGACGGCCGGCTCCTGGACACCGAGGGCGAGGGCGACCTGGTGACCGGTGCGCCCGCCCTGGTCGTACGGGACTGCGACCGTGCCTTCCGCGCCCCGGGGCGCGACCGCCTCGATGCGGTGTTCCCCGCGTTCCCCGCGTTCCCCGCGTTCCCCGCGTTCCCCGCGTTCCCCGCGTTCCCCGCGTTCCCGAGGGTGTTCGCGGTGTTCCCCGCGGCGTCGCCGACCCCCTGGCCGGTGCTTCCGTTCGCCTGCCTGGCGTTGCCGGTCACCGGCGTGGCGCCGGCCCGCGCGGAGCCCCGGTCCTCCCGGCTCTCGCGGTTCCGCTTGACTCGCTTGACCCATTCGTTCCGGGAACCGCCGGCGGTGCCGGAAAGGGCCCGCTCAGCCGGCAGGACCCGCACCGGGTCACGGTGCGGCCCCCTTCCCCTGCCCACCGGAGCCTTCCGCTCTCCCGCGGGGGCCCCGGCCGCCGCCGGGGCTCGCGGTGGCGTGATCACCATGTCGTGATCCGCGAGGAGGCGCTCCGCGGGAGGCGCCGGCGCCCTGCTCGCGGTGGGCGTCCCGGCCCACGGGGACCAGCCGGACGACCAGACGCCGACCCCTGCGGCGACGAGGAACCCGGCGACCAGCGCCGGCCCCAGGAGCTGGTCGCGCGAGAGCCTCGACCACGGCCGCTGCCAGGGGCTGGGCGGCGGCGGCATGGAGAAAGGCCTGCTGTCGAGGTATGTCCAGGAATGACGGGCCGGTGGCCGGGCGGTCTCTTCGTCCGCCTGCTCGTCCTTCCCGTGCCGCGCGATCCCGTGGGGTGTCGGTGCTTCCTCCTGCCACCGTCCATCGGGTTCGGGAAGGGTCGCGGGCCCGGCGGAGTGCGGAGGATCTGCCGGCCGGAGCCGCGAGTCGCTGTACGGCATGCGTCCTCGCGGTCTGGCGTTGAGGCCGTGGCCGTGAGTCCGATCGTGCTCACCGTACATCTCGCCTCCCGTATCGCGTCCGACCTCCCCTAGCCTGGCAAAAATCACACACTGTATGCGGCACATGACAGTACGGTCTTACCGATCTGTTATCAGCACCAGGCCGCAAAGATAAAGAAATGCGGTGAAGTGCTCGACGGCGGTGTCGAGACCGGTCACAGGCGACGCCGGCCGCCGGTTCGGATCATTCGGGGTCGTAGGCGAGGTTGGGGCGCAGCCAGCGCTCGACCTCCGCGAGGTCGAGGCCCCGCCGCCGGGCGTAGTCCTCGATCTGGTCCCTGCCGACGCGCCCCACGGTGAAGTACCGCGACGACGGGTGGGCGAAGAGCAGCCCGCTGACGCTGGCCGCGGGGGTCATCGCGAAGGATTCGGTCAGGCCCATGCCGATCCGCTCGGCGTCGAGCAGGCCGAACAGGTCCCGCTTCTGGCTGTGGTCCGGGCTCGCGGGGTAGCCGAGCGCGGGGCGGATGCCGCGGAAGCGCTCGGCGTGCAGGTCCTCGATGCGGGGGTCGGCGTCCGGCTCGTACCAGGCCCGCCGCGCCTGCAGGTGGATGTGCTCGGCGAACGCCTCGGCCAGGCGGTCGGCGAGGGCCTTCACCATGATCGCCCGGTAGTCGTCATTCTGGGCCTCGTAGGTGGCCGAGAGGGTTTCGGCGCCGTGGACGGTCACGGCGAACCCGCCGAGGTGATCCCCGGCCGGAGCCAGGTAGTCCGCGAGACACCTGTTGGGCCGTCCTTCGGGCTTGGCCGTCTGCTGGCGCAGCATCGGCAGGCGAAGACCGTTCGCACCCGCCGTACCGTCGTCGAGCACGGTATCGAGCACGCCGTCGAGCGTGGCGTCGATGACGATGTCGTCGCCCTCGGAGTGGGCGGGCCAGTAGCCGTAGGCGCCCAGGGCCTGGAAGTGGCCCTCGGCGATGATCTGGTCGAGCAGGGTGTTCGCGTCGTCGAAAAGTTCGCGGGCCACCGGCTGGTCGAGGATCGCCGGGTACTTGCCCTTCAGCTCCCAGGCCAGGAAGAGGAACTGCCAGTCGATCATCTTCCGGAGGGCGGCCAGGTCCGGCCGCACGGTGCGGACGCCGGTGAAGTCGGGGACGGGCAGGTCGTCGAACGGGACCCGCTCACGGTTCGCGCGCGCCTGGGCGACGGTCAGCAGCGGGGTGCGCTGCTTGCTCGCGTACTGCTCGCGCAGGCGCTCCTGGTCGGCGCGGTTGCTCGCGTCCAGCTCTCCGGCCCGCTCGGTGTCCAGCAGGTCGGAGACCACGCCGACGACGCGGGAGGCGTCGAGCACGTGGACCGTGGTGTTGTCGTAGGCGGGGGCGATACGGACCGCGGTGTGCTGTCGCGACGTCGTGGCGCCGCCGATCAGCAGGGGCAGCTTCAGCCCGCGGCGCCGCATCTCCGCGGCGACGGTGACCATCTCGTCCAGTGACGGGGTGATCAGCCCGGAGAGCCCGACGACGTCGGCGCCCTCGGCGATCGCGGTGTCGAGGATGACGGAGGCCGGAACCATCACCCCGAGGTCGATGACCTGGTAGTTGTTGCAGCCGAGGACGACGCCCACGATGTTCTTGCCGATGTCGTGCACGTCGCCCTTGACGGTCGCGAGCACCACCTTTCCCTGACCGCGACCGGTGTCGAGGCGTCCCTCCAGCCGCGCCTGCTCCTTCTCCGCCTCCATGTAGGGCTCGAGGTAGGCGACCGAGCGCTTCATCACCCGCGCGCTCTTGACCACCTGCGGCAGGAACATCTTCCCCGCGCCGAACAGGTCGCCCACGGTCTTCATGCCGTCCATGAGCGGCCCCTCGATCACCTCCAGGGGGCTCGCCTTTCGCTGCCGGGCCTCCTCGGTGTCGGCCTCGATGAAGTCGACGATGCCGTGCACGAGGGCGTACGCCAGCCGCTGCTCCACCGGCGCGTCCCGCCAGGACAGGTCCACGACCCGACGCGTGCCGGACCCGCTCACCGTCTCGGCGAAGGCGACGAGCCGGTCGGTGGCGTCCTCGCGCCGGTCGAAGATCACATCCTCGACGAGTTCGAGCAGGTCCGCGGGGATGTCCTGGTAGACCGCGAGCTGCCCCGCGTTGACGATGCCCATGTCAAGACCGGCACGCACGGCGTGCAGCAGGAACGCCGAGTGCATCGCCTCGCGCACGACGTCGTTGCCCCGGAAGGAGAACGACAGGTTGGAGATGCCACCGCTGGTCCGCGCCCCCGGGCACCGCTGCTTGATCAGCGGCAGCGCCTCGATGAACGCCTTCGCGTAGCCGTTGTGCTCGGCGATGCCGGTGGCGACCGCGAGCACGTTGGGGTCGAACACGATGTCCTCGGCGGCGAACCCGGCCTGCTGGGTCAGCAGGTCGTAGGCGCGGGCGCAGATCGACACCTTACGCTCGACGGTGTCGGCCTGCCCCTGCTCGTCGAAGGCCATGACCACCACGCCGGCACCGTAGTCCCGGATGATCCGCGCCTGCTCCAGGAACGGCTCCTCGCCCTCCTTGAGGCTGATCGAGTTGACGACGCCCTTGCCCTGCACGCACTTGAGCCCGGCCTCCAGCACACTCCACCGCGAACTGTCGATCATGATCGGGATACGGGCGACCTCAGGCTCGGTCGCGATCAGATTCAGGAAGGTGGTCATCGCCCGCACGCTGTCGAGCAGGTCGGCGTCCATGTTGACGTCGAGCAGGTTGGCCCCACCGCGCACCTGTTCCAGCGCGACGTCGACGGCGCCCTGGTGGTCGTCCGCCTCGATCAGGCGCCGGAAACGCGCCGAACCGGTGACGTTGGTGCGCTCCCCGATCATGACGAACCCGGTGTCCGGGCCGATCTCGAAGGGCTCCAGGCCGCTGAACCGGGTACGGGCCGCCGGTGCCGGGATCTCGCGAGGCGGGAGGCCGGACACGGCGGCCGCGATCCGCTCGATGTGCCCCGGCGAGGTCCCACAGCACCCGCCGACGACGTTGACCATTCCCGACGAGGCGAACTCGCCGAGCAGCGCCGCGGTCTCGGCCGGGGTCTGGTCGTAGCCGCCGAACGCGTTGGGCAGACCGGCGTTGGGATGGCAGGCCGTGTAGGTGCCCGCCAGGCGCGACAGCTCGGCGACGTGCGGGCGCATCTCCTCGGCGCCCAGCGAGCAGTTCACGCCGACCACCAGCGGCTCGGCGTGCCGGATCGCGCTCCAGAACGCCTCGACGGTCTGCCCCGACAGCGTGCGCCCGCTCAGGTCGACGATCGTCACCGAGATCCACAGCGGCAGGTGCGGGGCGACCTCGCGCGCGGCGGCGATCGCGGCCTTCGCGTTGAGCGTGTCGAAGATCGTCTCGATCAGCAGCAGGTCGACCCCGCCGTCGGCCAGCGCCTGGATCTGCTCGGCGTAGGCGGCACGGACCTCGTCAAACGACACCGCCCGGTAGGCCGGGTCCTCGACGCGCGGGGACAGCGACAGCGTGACGTTCAGCGGGCCGATCGAGCCGGCCACGAAACGCCCGCCCGCCTCGTCCGCGGCCTGACGCGCCAGCTGGGCGCCCCGCAGGTTCATCTCCCGTACCAGCGACTCCAGCCCGTAGTCGGCCTGGCCGATGCCGGTCGCGGTGAAGGTGTTGGTGGTGGTGATGTCCGCGCCCGCCGCGAGATACTGACGGTGAATGTCCAGGATGACGTCGGGGCGCGTCAGGTTCAGCAGGTCAGGGTCACCGGTCACGTCACGCGGGTGCTCTGCGAACCGCTCCCCACGGTAGTCGGCCGGGGTGAGCGAGGCGCCCTGCAGCATCGTGCCCCAGGCCCCGTCGAGCACCGCGATCCGCCGGTCCAGCAGCTCTCGCAGGGCCTGTGCGCCGCCGTCGGCTGCTGGAGTGCCGTTTCCGCGACACGCCCCGCTGTCACGCCCGTGCTCGTCGCCGTTGTTCAAGGACCTGTCCACCAGACCACCTCCCACTGTGGGAGGCGCCCTTGGTGAACGATCGAGGCCGAGCGTGGCGGACCTGAGTCCGTTGCAGCGCCTCTCGACCTGAGAACCGAGGGTACCGAAAAAGGGATGACTGCACCAAAAGCTGATTCTCAACTTGGATTTGCCGACCAGACCGCGCGAGCCGCAGGGGACGGTGCGGGTCGTTACCGTCACCCTGCGGCCTGCGACCTTTACAATGTAGATTTAAAATCTCTCGGCGTGGCCTTCCCGCCGGCGTGGCGGGGCAGGGCGCCTGCCAGGCTTGGAAGACGCCGTCGTTCTGGCCGCCTGCCTCGACCAGGCACCGGACATCGCCGTGGGCCTGGCCGGCTACGACCGGCAGGGGCGATGGTGAGCCACCGATCAACCGGCGAACGAGTGCGACATGGGGCTGGATCTCGTCCCCGGTATGCCTGGCGCGAAGGTCGACCGGGGCATCCGCGGGACTATCGCTTGTAGGCGATCCCGCCGTACATGAGCCGCTGGCCGACGGTCAGCTGCGCCGGGATCGGCCCGTCGGGTCGCCACAGGGGCAGCGCGACGACGCCCGGTTCGAGCAGCTCGAACCCGTCGAAGAACGCGGTGATCTCCTCCGGCGTCCGGAACCGGCCGGTGCCGAGCAGCGCGAGGTACTTCTGCTCCGCGTCACGGGAGTCCTGGCTGGAGGCGCAGAAGTGGGTGATGAAGAGGTAGCTGCCCGACGGGACCGCCGCCATGTAGGTCTCGACGATTCCCCGGGGGTCGTCGTCGTCGTGCAGGTGGTGCAGGACCCCGACCAGCATCACGCCCACCGGCCGGTCGAGGTCGATGAGCCGCTTGACCGCCGGGTCGGCGAGGATCGCCTCGGTGTCACGCAGGTCGGAGGTGACCATCGCCGTACGGTCGTTCTCCGCCAGCAGCGCCCGGCCGTGGGCCAGCACCATCGGGTCGTTGTCGACGTAGACGACCCGCGCCTCGGGATTCACGCCCTGGGCGACCTGGTGAGTGTTCTCCACGGTCGGCAACCCCGAGCCGAGGTCGATGAACTGGGTGATGCCCTGCTTCGCCAGGAACCGCACCCCCCGGCCGAGGACCTGACGGTTGTAGGTCGCCACGTCGTAGATCTCGGGGACGATCTTCACGATCTCCGCGACGAAGGCCCGATCGACCTCGAAGTTGTCCTTGCCGTTGAGGACGACGTCGTAGGCCCTGGCGATGCTGGGCCTGGTCGTGTCGATGCCGACGTCCCGCTCATCCCTCTTGTCGGTCACAGGGGTCCTTTCCTCGTGATCTCGGGGTGATCCGAGAGATCATATGACGTAGAAAGCCAGTAAAGATGGCCCTTCGACCACGATCACGATCACGAAAGCCCCGACCTCGGGTCAGGCGCCCCGCCGCAGCCAAAAGGTGTCCGGCGACCACCATCCGATCCGGGCAGCGTCTCCTGTCCGACTTCGCCGGCAGGGGAGCCGTGTCCCGCCCCACCCGGGACAGAAGTCCCCTGGAGCCAGGAAGATCCAGGACTCCCGGCATGACCCCGCTCCCTGGCCGCCCGGGACGCGGCGCGGAGACAGTGGTACCTCCAGCAATCAAGGAGGAAGACCGTGTCCGTTCACATACAGCCGAGCAACGTCAATCCGGACGGGGCCGCCGCGCCCTTCGCCGCCGCGGCACCGCAGCAGATCCGCATCGCCGGGGTACTCCTGGCCATCGGGGCCACGGCATGGGGGGCCGGTACGGTCATCGTGGGTGACAAGATCCAGGAAGGCATCCAGACACTCGACACCGTCACCGGAATGCTTTTCATCGTGGGGGTCTTCGCCCTGGTCCGGGTGGTCCTGGCCACCCGGGGGACAGGCGACGGGTGGAGCCGGGTGATCCCGGCCGGGCTGCTGGCACTGCTTCCCGGCGCGTTCCTGCTGAACGTGTTCTCCTTCGGTTACGCGACCCACGACGACTTCCCGCTCGCGCTGATGATCCTCGACGCCTGCTGGCCGCTCAGCATGCTCGGCATGCTGGTTCAGGGCATCGCGGTCGCGGTGACCGGCCGCTACCAGGGGCTGCTGCGCTGGCTGCCGCTGCTGGCGGGACTCTGGTTCCCCGTGACCATGCTGGCCCAGATCTTCGGCGGTTCGATCGTGTCGACCTACGTCAGCGCGGCGTGGCTGCTGGGCACCTACGCCCACCTCGGGCTCCGGCTCACCGTCCGGCCGACGCTCTGACCTGCCGCCTCGGCGATCGGGGAGTCCCCCGCCCTCTGAGGCCCGGGCAGCACCGGTCATCGGCAGGGAGCCCGGAGGCACCCGGCGAGGTTCCCTCGACGGCGGCCAAGGGAGTCGTTGTCTCGGCGGTCCGGCAACCTCATCGAATCTCGGGCGGTTCCTCGGGCGGTTCCTCGGGCGGTTCCTCGGGCGGTTCCTCGGGCGACGGACCGAACGTGTCGGGAAAGGCGCGCTCTCCGAGCGTCTCCGGATCCTCCGACGGGTCGGACGGGTCGAGGAGTTGCCGCACGGGCGGCCTGTCGAGGAACGTGGAGACGGCCTCGACCACCCCCTCCCCCAGGGGTCGGAACGCGTCGACCACGGCCTGGGCAGGCGGACCAAGGCGGCTGCCGACCTCCTGGAGGAGGTCTTCCAGCACCTGCGGCAGCGGTGGCACCGGCAGGCCCGACTGGGACTTGGGGTGGGCCTTCTCCGGCGGTGTCCAGCGCATCGAGTCGTCACTCATGGCGAGCCATTCGTCGACGGCGCCGTCGATGGAGTCGAGCACGTGATCGGAATCGTCTGGCATGGCGGCTCCCCTCTTGACCGGGATCCGATAAGACGACGGTACCTCGCCCCGCCGCCACCGGGCAGAGGCGGCCCGGCGACAAGGTGGTGGCGGGAGCCCGCGGACGACTTCCGGGCCGTCCTCCCCGGTACGGCGGCGGAATTTCGATCATCAAAGCCCGCCAAACTGGCATAACCCCCTCATCTGGGGGAATGAGCTGTCGGTGCTCTCTCAAACTCGTCCCGCCAGCGGGGACACTCTCGCCTTCCTCGGCGCGATCATGCGTAATCCCCAGCAGCTGGGGGCGATCGCCCCCAGCTCGAAGGCCGTCGCCCGCCTGGCCGCGTCGGTGATCCCGGCCACTCCCGGAGCCGTGGTCGTCGAGCTCGGTGCCGGCGGCGGGGTGATCAGCGACGCGATCCGCGACCGCCTGCCGTCCGGAGGGCGGCAGCTCGCCGTGGAGGTCAACGAGGGCATGGTGAGCCACCTGCGACGCAGCAGGCCCTGGCTTGAGGTGGTCGCCGGTGACGCGGGGGATCTGGGCAAGCTGCTGAGGCAGGCCGGTCTGTCCCATGCCGACTCGATCGTCTCCTCCCTTCCCTGGACCCTGTTCGAGGAGTCGCGGCAGGAGCGCATCCTGGAGGAGATCTCGGCCTCGCTCGCCCCCGGCGGCACCTTCAGCACCATCACGACGCTGACCGTGCTGCCGCTACAGCGTTTCCGGCACTTCCGTGGCCTCATGGAGAACGCCTTCGCCACCGTCGGCACCCTGGGCCCGATCTGGTTCAACGTGCCGCCCGCCCTGGTGTACACCGGGGTCCGGGCGAGTGAGCGGCCGGCAGAGGACGTCTCCGGCGAGCCGGGCGAGGGTTGACATCACCTGCTGGAGCGGCATCCCTCCCGTCCGGGTGGCGGGGGGGTTCCCGCAGTGCTGATCGACGCCCGCCCGCCTGTGGTCGAATTGCCCCTCCAGCGGCAACTTCAGTAACCGATAATCCGGCTAATCGGAATAAACTTCCGCTTGGCACGGGTTGCCGCCTGCATGGCTGAAGACACCATCTGCGGCACGGCCCGCGGCTCCTCCGAGGTCCCCCTGTCGATCCTCGAGCTGGCCGTCGTCGGTTCGGGAGTGACGCCCACCGAGACCCTGGAGGCGAGCACCGAGCTGGCCAGGCGCGCGGAGGAGTGGGGCTACCACCGGATCTGGGTGGCCGAGCACCACGGCATGCCGTCCGTGGCCAGTTCCTCCCCCGCCGTGTTGATCGCCCATCTGGCCGCCGCGACCAGGAGCATCCGGCTGGGATCCGGCGGCGTCATGCTGCCCAACCACGCCCCGCTGATCGTCGCCGAGCAGTTCGGCACCCTGCACGCGCTGCACCCGGGCCGCATCGACCTCGGGCTCGGCCGGGCCCCGGGCACCGACCCCGCCACCGCGCGGGCGCTGCGCAGGAACGGTCCGGACGCCGACGACTTCCCCGAGCAGCTGGCCGAGTTGACCGCCTTCCTGGACGGCTCGTTCCCGCAGGGCCATTCGCTCGAACGGGTCGTCGCGGTACCCCGCTCCCCCGAGTCGGGCCGCCCGCCGATCTGGCTGCTGGGCTCCAGCGGTTTCAGCGCCCAGCTCGCCGGCATGCTCGGCCTGCCGTTCGCGTTCGCGCACCACTTCAGCGGGAACAACACCATCCCCGCCCTGGAGCTGTACCGGTCGGCCTTCCGGCCCTCCGCCGTCCTCGGCCGGCCATACGCGATGATCGGCGTCTCCGCCGTCGCCGCCGACACCTCCGAGCAGGCGCTGCGCCTGGCCCGCCCGGGCGCTCTGTCCATGCTGCGGCTGCGGCGCGGGGCCCCGCAGCCGGTCCCCACGCCCGAGGAGGCCGAGGCATATCCCTACAGCCCGATCGAGAAGGACTTCCTCGACGACCACCTGTCCAAGGTGGTGATCGGGGACCCCGTCGAGGTGCGGCAGGGGCTGGAGGACCTGCGCAAGCGCACCGAGGCCGACGAACTGATGATCACCACGATGGTGCACTCCCCCGCCGACCGGATCCGCTCCTACGAGCTGATCGCCCAGGCGTACGGCCTCATCTGAGGCCACCGACGTGCGCGGATAAAGCCGCCAATCTCCATTGAATCTGCACACAAGGTCGTTACGCTCCCGCTTTATGATCAGATCGAGATGGGTGGACCTGCTGCTCGTCTGGCCGGCGGTGCTGCCGCTCGCGGTGTGGGCGGCGCTCAGGGCGACCAGCCCACCTGGCCGCAGCTGGGCTGGGAGTCCCTCCCCGGCGTGACGATCGACCACGTGCTCGCCGACTCGCGCATGGCGGTCAACACCTTCGGCGTCCACTCCCTGCCGGACACCGACCACCGCCCGGTCTTCGCCGAGCTCGGCCTGCCCCGGTTCACGGGCCACCGAGCGGTGCCCGGACGGCCGCGGCCCTCCGTGAGCGAGACCCGCCGAGGAACAGCACCAGGGCGAGAACCGCGTACGGCACCGCGGAGGCCGTGAAGATCGTGGCGTGGTCGGTCAGCGCCGAGGCGGCGGCGTAGCCGCCGTAGGCGAGGACGGCGCCCACCTCGGTGCCCAGCCCGGCCAGCGAGGTCACGGTGGCGCGGGCCGGGCCCGTGATGCTCTCCTGCAACCGCGCGTCGGCCAGCACGCTCGCCATCTGGAAGGCGCAGAAGGCGGCCGCGACGGCGACGAACCCCACCGCGACCCCGCCGGCCGCACCCGCGCCGAGCGCCAGCGCCCCGAACGCGAGGAGGGCCGCGAGCTCCCTGTCGGTGAAGCCCCGCCCGGCCGCCGCGAACAGGCCGCCGACCGCGATGCCCGCGGAGACCAGGAGCACCACGAGCGGCACGGCATGCGTGGCGACCCCGGCACCGACCGCGAGCAGCGGGACGTACTCCTCCAGCGACCCCCACAGGGCCGTCACCGCCGGCACCAGCAGCAGCGCCCGGCGCGTCGTCCGGTCGGCGCGTACCTCCCGCAGCCCGGCGCGCAGGGTCGCGGCGTAGCCGCCCGGCGAGGTCTCCTCCCGCTGCCCTCGTACGCGATGTTCGGGAAAGGTCAGTGCGACGGCCGTGGCGAGCACGCATGCCAGGACGCTGCCGGCGCCGACCAGCGGGTAGCCGCCCAGGGCGAACACCGGGGCGGCGACGGCCATGGACGCCATGACGGCGCCCGTGCCGATCGCACGGGCCCGGCCCATGATCGCGGCGTAGCGGCCGGCGGCGCCCAGACGGTCGAGCTCGGTGTAGACCAGCGCCTCCAGCGCGCCCGACTGCAGCGCTCCCGAGGTGCCCCACAGGACGAAGCCCGCGGCGAACACCCAGTAGGTGGGGACGGCGACCAGCAGGCCGAAGCCGATCGCGGCCGCCAGCGGCGCCAGGGCGAGCAGGGCGCGCCGCGAGGCGGTGTCGGCCCACACCCCCGACGGGACCTCCATCACGACGGAGGTGAGCGACCAGATCGCCAGGAGCGAGGAGATCTCCGCGGTCGACAGGCCCGTGTCGACGAAGAGCAGCGCGTAGAACGGATAGAGCAGGACGAACTCATCGAGGAACGCGTAGGTGTAGAGCGTCGCGGCCAGGCGCTTCGCGCGCCCGCCGGGCGCGCGAAAGGAAGAAATGGTCATGAGGTCCTTCTCGCGGGGACTGTGCGGACTCGGGATGCTCGGCATCTCCGGGGGTCCGCGGCAGCGCGCGCCGGACCGGCCTCTGGTTCAGGATCAATGTCGCCAGGTCATGGTGCCGACCCTACAACCGCCTCGCCGGTCGCCGCCTCCCCTTTTTCCTGCGGGGTACGGGTGTCCGTTCCCTCGGCAATCCCCCGGGCCGCGGGCTCGGTGGAAGGCATGAGGTCATCGGCCTTTCTGACCTGGCGGTTACAGGATGGGAGCCGTCACATCAATTGCCGACCCCGTATTCGGGCACGGAAACTGAATGGTCGCCCGCGCCGTGCGGGTGAGGGTGATCCGACGGGGCGTCCACCTGGAGCGGTGGTGCGGGAGAACGGTTGAGCGGGGATGGGCCTCCGGTTCGCCATGCCCTCGAGCGGCGATCACCTGGTGTGAGCACCGTGAGGAGCGTGCCGCCTGTTGATGCCTCCTGATACCTCGGACACAGAAACAGAATCCCGAACCCGACAATCCCCGCCCCTCCCTCGCCGTGGCGGGGCCCGTTCCCTGTGGCGGCTGAAGTCCTACCTGCGCCCCTACGCCACCCGCCTGGTCCTCATCTGGATACCGGCCTTCGCCGCGGTCGGGATCGGCATCGCCATCCCGCTGATCGGCAGGGAGATCATCGACGGCCCCGTGGCCCGGGGGGACAGCGAGGCCCTGCTCCCCCTCGCGCTGCTCGCCCTGGGGCTGGGCACGGCCGAGGCACTGCTCGTCTTCTTGAGGCGATGGCTGCTGGCCGACGCGGTCCTGAGCCTGGAGACCAGCATCCGTGACGACCTCTACAGCCACCTGCAGCGGCTGCCGATGGGGTTTCACGCCTCCTGGCAGTCGGGCCAGCTGCTGTCCCGGGCGACGACCGACCTGTCGGCGATCCGGCGCTTCCTCGGCTTCGGCCTGCTCTTCCTCGTCCTGATCACCATTCAGATCGTGACGGTGACCGGGCTGCTGCTGCGCATGTACTGGCCGCTCGGGCTGCTGGTCGTCGCCTCGGCGGTGCCGATCGTGCTCACCTCGCTGCACTTCGAGCGCAGGTACATCCTCATCTCCCGCCGTGTCCAGGACGAGCAGGGCGACCTCGCCACCGTCGTCGAGGAGTCGGCGGCTGGCATCCGGACGATCAAGGCGTTCGGCCGCGGTCGCCACGTCCTGGGAATCTTCGAGAAGGGAGCCGTGAAGGTCTACCGGACCTCGATGGAGAAGGTCCGCCTGTCGGCGAGGTTCTTCACCTTTCTTGAGGTGATCCCGAACATCACCCTCGCGCTCGTGCTGCTGCTCGGCGCCCTGGCGGCCGGCTCCGGCACCCTGACGCTGGGCACGCTGGTGGCCTTCACGACCCTGATGCTGCAGCTGGTCTGGCCCATCTCGGCGCTCGGCTTCATTCTGACGATGGGCCAGGAGGCGATGACCGCGGCGGACCGGGTGATGGAGGTGCTCGACACCGAACCGGAGATCGTCGGGGGCGTCCGCGTGATCGGGCGGCCCCGTGGACACCTGCGTTTCGAGGGCGCGGGGTTCCGCTTCCCCGGCGCCGCCGAGCCGGTGCTTCACGATGTCTGGCTGGAGGTGCGACCAGGGGAGACGGTGGCGGTCGTGGGGGCGACGGGGTCGGGCAAGACCACCCTGACCTCCCTGGTGCCGCGCCTGTACGACGTGAGCGCGGGCCGGGTCACGATCGACGGCGTCGACGTCCGCGATCTGCCGCTGCCCGAGCTGCGCTCGCTGGTCGCCACCGCCTTCGAGGAGCCGACGCTGTTCTCGATGAGCGTCAGGGAGAATCTCACGCTGGGGCGGCACGACGCGGCCGAGGAGGAGATCGCGACGGCGCTGCGGATCGCCCAGGCCGGATTCGCGTACGAGCTGCCATGGGGCCTGGAGACCAGGATCGGCGAACAGGGCATGTCCCTGTCCGGCGGCCAGCGCCAGCGGCTCGCACTGGCCCGGGCGGTCCTCAGCCGTCCCAGGATCCTCGTGCTGGACGACACCCTGTCGGCGCTGGACGTCGAGACCGAGGCCCTGGTCGAGAAGGCGCTGCGGCATGTGCTGCGCGAGGCGACCGGCATCGTCGTCGCCCATCGGGCCTCCACGGTGCTGCTCGCCGACAGGGTGGCGCTGCTGCTGGACGGCACGATCGCGCACGTCGGCCGGCACCACGAGCTCATGGCGAGCGTGTCCGAGTACCGCGCGCTGCTGTCGGCCGACCCGGACGCCGAGGAGGCACGGCTGTGAGCAGGACGGACCCCCCGGTGCAGGCCGGACACGTCCCCGAGAACGGGAGCTCCACCGCGCCCGCTCCCGGAGCGCCTTCCGGCAACGGGCGAAGGCGCGAGAGCGAGAGCGAGAACGGGAAAGGGAACGGGAAAGGGAAAGGGAAAGGGAAAGGGAAAGGGAACGGGAAAGGGAACGGGAAAGGGAACGGGGAATGGCGCGGGGTCGCCGCGGAGAACCAGGACGAGTTGTCGGAGCAGGTGTCGTTCCTGCTGCGCAGCAGGTCCAGGCGGCTGCTGGGCGAGCTGCTGCGCCCGTACCGCGGGGAGATCGTCCTGCTCGTCGCGATCATCGTGACCTGCAACGTCGCCTCGCTCGCCATCCCCTACCTGGTCAAGGTGGGCATCGACGCGGGCATCCCGCCGATGGTCGCGGGCGCGGGGCCGGAGACGCTGTTGACCGTCGTCTCGGCGATCCTGGCCGCGGCGGTCATCCAGCTGGTGACCCGGCAGGTGTTCCTCAGGATGGCCGGACGCATCGGCCAGAGCATCCTGCTGGAGCTGCGGCGGCGGGTCTTCGGCCACTTTCAGAGGCTGTCGCTGTCCTTCCACGACGACTACACCTCGGGCCGGGTCGTCTCCCGCCTCACCTCCGACATCGACGCCATCTCCGAGATGCTCCAGTCGGGCTTCGACGATCTCGTCACCGCCGTGCTGACATTGGTCGGCACGGCGGTCCTGCTGCTCGTCCTGGACGTCCAGCTCGGCGTGGTCGCGCTACTGCCGCTGCCGGTCCTGGTGCTGTTCACCGGGTGGTTCCGGCGGCAGTCGAGCATCATCTACCGCAGGACCCGGGAGACCGTGGCCCTGGTGATCGTCCACTTCGTGGAGTCGATGGCCGGCATGCGCGCGGTCCAGGCGTTCCGCGGGGAGCCGCGCAACCAGGCGATCTTCGCCCAGCTGAACGCCGACTACCGGGACGCCAACCTGCGGAGCATGCGCCTGATCGCGATCTTCTCACCGGGCGTCAAGCTGATCGGGAACGTGACGGTCGCGGCGGTCCTGCTCTACGGCGGCATGCTGGCGATCCGGGACGAGGTCACGGTGGGCGTGCTGGCCGCGTTCCTGCTCTACCTTCGCCAGTTCTACGAGCCGATGCAGGAGATTTCGCAATTTTATAACACGTTCCAGTCGGCGGGGGCCGCGCTGGAGAAGCTCTCCGGCGTACTGCAGGAGCGCCCCGCGGTGGCCGAGCCGGGCGACCCGGTGGCGCTGGAGCGGCCGCACGGCAGGGTCGAGTTCCGGCAGGTGGAGTTCTCCTATCTGGACGGCACCCCGGTGCTGCCCCGGCTGGACCTGCTGGTCCCCGCCGGGCAGACCGTGGCGCTGGTCGGCACCACCGGGGCGGGCAAGACCACGCTGGCGAAACTGGTCGCCAGGTTCTACGACCCGGTGGCGGGGCGGGTGCTGCTGGACGGGGTCGACCTGCGCGACCTCGGCGAGGAGTCGCGGCACGCCGCGATCGTCCTGGTGACACAGGAGAACTTCCTGTTCAGCGGCTCGGTGGCGGACAACATCGGATTTGGAAGGCCGGGCGCGAGCATGGCCGACATCGTGGCCGCGGCCCGCTCGATCGGCGCCGACGCGTTCGTCTCGGCGCTTCCCGAGGGGTACGACACGCAGGTCGGCAAGCACGGCGGCAGGTTGTCGGCGGGGCAGCGGCAGCTGGTGGCGTTCGCCAGGGCGTTCCTGGCCGACCCCGCGGTGCTGATCCTCGACGAGGCGACGTCCAGCCTGGACGTCGCCGGCGAGCGGCTGGTGCAGCGGGCGATGCGGACGATCCTGGCGGACCGGACCGCCCTGATCATCGCGCACCGCCTGTCGACCGTCGAGATCGCCGACCGGGTGCTGGTGATGGACGGCGGCCGGATCATCGAGGACGGATCACCAGGCGAGCTCGCCGGGCGGGCGGGGCGCTACGCCGACCTGCACCGTGCCTGGATCGACAGCATCTCCGACCACCGGGACCTTCCCGGCTGACCCGTCGGCCCGCGTCAGGAGACCGGTGCGATGGCCTAGGAGTGGGCCATCGCACCACCGGTTCAAGGGTGGCCAATCGATCGATGCTCTTCCCGCAGGTCGCCTCCGGCTGAGAAATCATGGAGCCCAGAAGATCCAGGAGCGCTTCTGCACTAATCAACCGATTGATATTTTTGTCATTCCGCTTCCCGAAGTCCTCCGTATGAGAATCATCGACGCGCAGGTCCGGTTCCCCAGCATCTGCGCAAGACCGCAACCTACAACGCCGTTCGCTGATTCTCGGTGTTTTCCTGCGAGGCTCAGCGAGCCGCCGCGTTGCCGCGGCTGCGTTCTCCTTTTCGGAAGTTCCCGTTTCATCGGTGCGTGCCCGACACGAGTGCCAGGTCTTACCGCTCCTCCACGGGCGTTTGGCGTCTCCCCGCAACTCTGGGCGACGTCGAGACCACGCAAACGGCTGAAGGACGGGCCACGCTCAACTCCCGCCCCGGGCCCAGAACACCACCCGGTGCGACCGCGGGTGCGCCCAGACAGGACAGGCTTGGTTTTCGCTACACCACCATCCGGGCACGTCCCACCGAAGAGACACCGGCGGCCGGTGGACCGCACCTCCCTACCCCGCCTTTTACTCATTGCCGTCGTTCGATGACGGAGAGCCTAGCTTTGGGGAATGGTCGCTCTCGCCCCAAGCACGGAGTCCGCCCTCGTGGTGGTGTCCACCCCGGCATCGCGTGCCGTTCCCTCCACGGCGTCCGTCCACCGTGCCGAAGGACACGGGGAAAAACCGACGAATGCTGACGCAACAATCAGCAGTTCATAACCCCCTCTCGGCAGACCGAACAGTACGACCGCGTGCTGGGACTGACCGGCAAGTTGACTTCCTCCCCACGGCTGAAGCCGGGGGATTCCAACCCTCACGGGTCGGGTTTCCTGCTTCACCGGGCCGCGCCCTCGCCGCTTTCGCGGGTCGGGTCTTACCAGCCCTCCACAGGCGTTTCACCTCTCCGCCAGCCCGGCGGCGAGAATGTTCTTCGCGGCATTGACGTCGCGGTCGTGGACCGCGCCGCAAGCGCACACCCACTCGCGGACACCAAGCGGCATGGACTGAGCAATGCTGCCGCACGCCGAGCACAGCCTCGACGACGGAAACCAGCGGTCCACGACCAGCAGCTCCCGGCCGTACCAGGCGGCCTTGTACTCCAGCATGGACCGCACCTGACGCCAGGAGGCATCAGAGATGGCGCGGGCCAGTCGGCGGTTTTTTACCAGGTTACGCACTGTGAGGTCCTCGATCGCGATCACTTGGTTCTCGCGGACGATCGAGGTGGTGAGCTTGTGCAGGTGGTCACGGCGCCGGTCGCTGATCCGGGCGTGCGCCCGCGCGACCTTCACCTTCGCTTTGGCCCGGTTGTTCGAGCCCTTCTCTTTGCGGGCCAGGGCGCGCTGCGCGCGGGCCAGCCGGTCGCGGTCGGCGCGCTTATGCCGGGGGTTGGTGACCTTCCCCGCCTCGTCGGTGACACCGGCGATCGGCCGCGACAAGGTGAGCAGGGAAGTGATCCCGGCGTCGATGCCGACCATGTCGTCAATCGGGTCCAGGGGACGGATCCTGTCCTCGCACAGGATGGACACGAACCACCGCCCGGCCGCGTCCTTCGACACCGTCACCGTCGACGGCTCGGCCCCCTGCGGCAGCGGGCGCGACCACACGATGTTCAGCGGGCCGTCCATCTTTGCCAAGGTGAGCTGACCGCCCTGGTACTTGAACGCGGAGCGGGTGTACTCGACCGAGGCCCGCGACTTCTTGCGGGACTTGAACGTCGGATACTTGGCCCGCTTGGCGAAGAAGTTCGCAAACGCCGCCTGAAGGTGACGCAGGGCTTGCTGGAGCGGGACCGACGACACCTCGTTCAGGAACGCCAGCTCATCGGTGCGCTTCCACGCCGTCAGCTCCGCCGACGACTGCACATAGGAGACATGGCGCCCTTCGAGGGTGTAAGCGCGACTGCGCTCCGCCAGCGCCTTGTTGTAGACCAGGCGGACACAGCCGAACGTCCGGGCAAGCTCAGCAGCCTGCTCAGGGGTCGGATAGAAACGGAACTTGAAAGCCCGCTTCACCGTCTGCGCCATGCCTCACATCCTGCACGATCCGTTAGGCCTCGCGAGTACGTTCGACTCCATCCGCGCGGCAGTGTGCCGTGTTTCCTCCCCACGCCTAGAGGTGGGGGTCTCCACGCTGGAAGGGTTTAGATGAAAGACGGCACGCTGCCCGACCTGCTGGCCGCCATGGACTCCGAGGGCGTCGACCGGGCGATCATGCACGCCGAGTCCGAGTGCGGCGAGCCCCCGGAGGCGCTGAACGAGGCACTGGTCCAGGTGGTCACCGAACATCCCGGCCGCTTCTCGGGCGGCGGCGCGGGCGGCCAGGCAGGTCGCCGCCGCCTTCCATGGCGAGTGGCTGCGCACGGGCGACCTCGGCCGCCTCGACGAGGACGGCCACCTTTACTTCTGCGGCCGCGCCAAGGACGGGATCCGCCGCCGGGGCGAGAACATCTCCGCCCACGAGGTCGAGCAGGTCGTGGAGGGGCACCCGAGCGTGCTGGAGGCCGCGGCCGTCGGCGTGCCCAGCGAGCTGACCGAGGAGGATCTGAAGGTCTGCGTGGTGCTGCGCCCCGGCGCGAGCCTCACCGCCGAGGAGCTCACCGAGCACTGCGCCCACAACGCCGCTCCGCACATGGTCCCCCGGTACGTGGAGTTCCTCGACCGGCTGCCGAAGACGCCGACGCAGAAGGTGGAGAAGTTCCACCTCAGACAGGCCGGGATCACCCCGGCCACCTGGGACCGGGAGGCCGCACGCGCAGATCCGCCCATTCGCCGATAACCGACAGGGCCACACCTGGACCCTGGTGGCATGTCACCGTTCGAACAGAGCGGAAGAGGGCAGCAGCGCGGGGCACGACCGGATCGCGGTGACGCCAGGCGGCGCCGGTACTGTGATCGGGTCCCGCCCACCGCTGGAGGTATCTGATGAAGATAACCCGGAGACGACCCCTCCTCGCCGACTCCGTCAGGATCACCGACGACGCCGTGGAGATCCTCGACCGCCGCGTCTACCCCTTCGAGCATCGCTGGGTGCGCTGCGCCACCAGCGAGGACGTCGCGGTGGCCATCGAGCGAATGGTCACGCAGAGCACCGGCCCCTCCTTCGCGGCGACCGCCGGGATGACCCTGGCCGCCCGTGAGGCGCGTGCCGAGCCGCCGATCCTGGCGGCGGCCCGGCTGCGCGGGGCGGGCGACCGGCTGATCGCGACCCGGCCCACGAACAACCACATCCGCGACGCCGTCCACGCGATCCTGGCCGCCACCGTGGACGGGCCGCTATCCGAGGCGTCGGGGGAGGAACTGGTGGAGGCCGTGACCCGGGCCGCGACCGAGCACGACGCGGCCTACCAGGCGAGCAGCGCGGCCCTGGGCAGGCACGCGGCGGCGCTGCTGGAGGACGGCGCCCGCGTCCTCACCCACTGCTGGGCCGACGCCTACCTGATCGCGACGGTCGAGGCCGCACAGCAGGCGGGCAAGCGATTGGAGTTCGTCTGCACCGAGACCCGGCCCTACCTGCAGGGAGCGCGGCTGACCGCGCCGACGCTGGTGGAGATGGGCTACCGGCCCACCCTGATCACCGACGGGATGGTCGCCTCGGTGCTGGCCGACGGGCTCGCCGACGTGGCGCTGACCGCGGCGGACCGGGTGACGATGGACGGCCACGTGGTGAACAAGGTCGGCACCCTCGGGGTGGCACTGGCCGCCCGCGCCTTCGACGTCCCGTACTACGTGCTGATCCCGGCGCCCGACCCCCAGGCGCCGGGAATCGACGACGTCGTCATCGAACGGCGGGACGGCGACGAGGTCCTGCACGTGCTGGGGAAGCGCACCGCGGGCGAGGGCGTGACCGGCCACTACCCCGCCTTCGACGCCACCCCTCCGCACCTGGTGACCAGAATCGTGACCGAGCGCGGCGCCTTCAACGCCGAGCGTGTGTCGGAGCACTTCGAGGTGCCGGAGCGTTCCGGGGCGTCCGGGTGTCAGGGGCGATGAGGGCCCCACGTGACCCCGGCCGCCGAGTAGTTCTGCGAGCCTCACGGTTGGTCGGTCAGCGTTCGTCGCGGTCGTAGGCGAACTGCAGGCCCGCGGTACCGCCTGTCTCGATGAAGAGCCTCGTGAAATCACCAACGGTTTCCTTGCGGGACCAGTCGCGTTGCAGTTCACACAACAGTTGCACCCAGGTGATCGGTCGTGCTCCGGCCTGCTCGATTCGACGCAGCGCGACCTCGTGGGAGATCAGCGACGTGCCACCGACGGCGTCCACGACCGGATAGACCTCGTAGCCCTCACGCAGCGCGTCGAGCATGGGAAACGTCAGGCAGGCCTCCGTCCACAGAGCCGCCATCACCAGCTTCCCGCGGCCGGTGGATTTGACCGCGTCGACGAACTCGCGGTCCTCCCAGGCATTGATCGACGTGCGGTCGTACGTGGGTAGGTCACCGAGGACCTGCCGCAGTTGCGGGATCGGTGGTTTGTTGAGCCCGGTCTGGACGTTGACCGTCGAGTGCACGATCGGCAACTCGTAGGCGCGTGCGATCTTCGCCAGCCCGACGATGTTGTCGACAAGCGACTGGCGGTCCATCGAAGCGATCGAGTTCACCTGGACCGGTTGATAGTCGATGATGACAACCGCCGCGTTCTTCGGCGTCAAAAGCTCATCGGTCTCCGGATCTCGGATGCGCTCGCTGGTCATCACGGCAGCTCCCCTCAGTCATGGTGAGTCATGCGGCCAACAGACGGCGCATCGTCGCCAATCGCTCACTCTCGGTGTCGTCAGGCATGGGCTACCCCTTCTGACCTGGAGTAACCGCCCTGAACCGGCCCTGCCACCGGGCTACGCCGACCAGGAGATCAGCGGACGCCACGGCGCGATACACCCCGAGGGATTCACCAGGAGGTCGCGATGTACTTGGTCTCGGTGTACTCCAGCATTCCTTCGTGGCCGCCTTCGCGCCCGAGGCCGCTCGCCTTCACCCCGCCGAACGGGGCAGCCGGGTCGGAGACCACGCCTCGATTGAGCCCCACCATCCCTGTCTCCAGCGCCTCGGCGAGCTGGAGCCCCCGGCGCAGGTCCGCCGTGTACACATAGGAGACCAGCCCGTGTTCGGTGTCATTGGCGAGTTCGACCGCCTCCGCGACGCTGCCGAACCTGACGATGGGCGCCACCGGGCCGAAGATCTCCTCTTTCAGGATCGCGGAGCCGGCGGTGACCCCGTCCAGAACCGTCGGCTCATAGTAGTAGCCCGGCCGATCCGGGATCCGGCCGCCGGTAAGTACCTTGGCTCCGCGCTCGACCGCGTCGCACACGAGATCGTGTACCCTCTCCCGCGCCGAAGCGTTGATCAGCGGCCCCAACCGGGTGTCCTCGTCCAGTCCCGGCCCCACCCGCAAATCGCGCATGGCCTCCGCGAACCTCGCACCGAATTCGTCGGCGACCGACTCGTGGACGTAGAACCGGTTCGCCGCGGTGCAGGCCTCCCCACCGTTACGCATCTTCGCGACCATCGCCCCCTTGACCGCCGCGTCGAGGTTCGCGTCCTCAAGGACGAGGAACGGCGCGTTCCCCCCGAGCTCCATCGAGGTACTGATCACCCGGTCCGCCGCGTCGCGCAGCAGCAACCGCCCGACCTCCGTGGAGCCGGTGAAGGAGAGCTTGCGCACGGCCGACTGGTCCAGCATGGTCTTGACGACCGTCCCGGAGCGGTGCGCGGGGATGACGTTGACCACCCCGGCGGGCACCCCGGCCTCCAGCAGGAGCGCGCCGATCGCCAGGGCGGTGAGCGGGGTGTCGCTGGCGGGTTTCAGCACGACGGAGCAGCCGGCCGCCAGGGCGGGCCCTATCTTCCTGGTGGCCATTGCGGCCGGATAGTTCCACGGCGTGACGAGCACGGCCACCCCGATGGGAGCGCGCTCCACCAGAATGCGGTAGTCGCCGGATGGGGCGGTCTGCACGGTTCCCGCGAGCCGTACGGCCTCCTCTGAGTACCAGCGGAAGAACTCCGCCGCGTAGCTCACCTCCGCGCGGGCGTCCGAGAGCGCCTTGCCGTTCTCCAGGGTGATGAGGGTCGCGAACTCCTCGGCGCGTGCCGTCATCAACTCGAAGGCACGGCGCAGGATGACCGACCTCTCCCTCGATGGCGTCTTCGCCCATCGCGGCAGAGCACGCGAGGCCGCGTCCACGGCGGCGACCGCGTCGTCCTGCGAGGCCGAGGCGACCTCGGCGAGGCGTTCGCCGGTGGCGGGGTCGACGACGTCGAGGCGGTGCGCGTCGGACGAGGGGCGCCACTCACCGTCGATGAGCAGCTCGGTGGGGCACCGTTCCAGCGCGTTCAGTGTGCTCATCGTTCCACGTCCATTCCGGTGGCGCCCGCTGGTGAGGCGGGCGGCGAGTACGGATCGGTTGTTGTCATATGTCCTCCTTGGGGCTCCGGGCGACCGCGGTCGTTCGCCCGAAGCCCCGGCCCGGGTGGGTTGCGGCACCGCGCCTCCACGGGGTTGTCACGAATTGGCGAGGACCCGCCGTCGGCACCGGAACATGCGGTGACCAGGACTCCCGCGAGACATCGCGGCGATACCCCCGAGAGGCTTGCGGGTCATCTCTGGTCCTTCCGCTTCGACGCCGACCTCCGGCGTCGCCTATCGGGCTTCTTGCGGGCGCAGGCCGGCCGCGCGTGCTTCGACCTCGTACAGGGCCGCGTAGTCCGACTCCGCGAACCCGTGGCCGATGGCCGTCTGGATGAGCTGGTGGACGATGGCGCCGACCGGCATCGGAACCTCCAGAGCGCGGGAAGCGCCAAGGCCGAGGTCGAAGTCCTTGCGCAGCATCTTGTTGTTGAAGGTCGGGGTGTAGTCGCGCTCGACGATCGCCCTGCCCTTGTGCTTGATGAAGACCGAGCCGAGCACGGAGCCGTTGATGAAGTCGACGAACGCCGCCGGGGGCACGCCACCCTTCTCGGCAAGCGCGGTGACCTCCACCAGCGACTGGGTGATCATGCCGAGCATGAGGTTGTGGCAGATCTTCACCAGCCTGCTCTGCTCGTCCGGACCGGCGTGGACGGCCGTGGGGGCGATGAGCTTCAGGTAGGGCAGCACGCGCTCGAAGGTCTCCTCGGGACCGGAGGTCACGATGGCACCGCCGCCCTCGGCGACCATGTGCGGGTTGCCGCTGATCGGGGAGGCCAGGAACTGCACACCCCGCTCCGCGGCGGCCTGCCGTACCTCCGCCGACGCCTCGGCGGACACGGTGGAGCAGTCGACGATGACGGCCGGCAGCCGCTCGCCGTCGAGCAGCCCGCCCTCGCCGAGAGTCACGTCGAGGAGGTCGGCCGATGCCGACACCATGACGAACACGATGTCCGCGTCTCGCAAATCGCCCTTCACGTCGACGGCCTTGGCCCCCTTGGCGACCAAGGGCTCGGTCTTGGCCCGGGTACGGTTCCAGACGGTCACGTCGGCGCCCCCGGCGAGGAGGCGTTCGACCATCACGGCGCCCATGCGCCCGGTGCCGAGCCAGCCGAGCCTGTCAGAGAAATTGCTGTTCATCGTTCGTTCCTTACGTTCGGTCATCTGCGTTGTGTGGAAAGCGCCCGGGTCATCGGGACAGTGCTGTGGAGACCGTGTCGACGATCCGGTCCACCGAGGGGATCGCGAGATCCTCCAGAGAATCGGCGGAGGGCAGCGGAATGTGCGGGGTGGTGATCCGTACCGGTGCGCCGGTCAGCGACGCCCAGCATTCTTCGGTGGCGATGGAGACGATCTCAGCGCCCCAGCCGCACAGCCGCGGGTTCTCCTCCACCGTGAACAGGCGCCCGGTCTTGGCGACCTCCGCCAGGATGGTCGTGGTGTCCAGTGGGACCAGACTACGCACGTCGACGACCGCGCACTCGATGCCCTGTTCGCTGGAGAGGCGCTCCGCGGCGGCCAGCGCCCTGGGGACCATCGCGGCAAGCGCCACGACGGTGGCATCGCCGCCCTCGCGCCGGACGACGGCCCGGCCGAGCCGGTCCACGATCTCCCCATCAGGAACCTCCTCCTTGGAGGCGTACAGGGCCTTGTGGTTGAAGAAGATCACTGGATCGTCGTCACGGACCGCCGCTGCCATCAGGCCCACGACGTCGGCGGCCGTGGCGGGGGCGACGACCTTCAGGCCCGGGATGGCCATGGCCCAGTTCTCGATCGACTGCGAATGCTGGGCGCCGAACCTCAGCCCGGCCCCGTTGCCGCATTGGATCACCAGGGGAAAGGACACCTGCCCGTCGGACATGTACCTGCTCTTGGCGATCTCGTTGGCGACGAGGTCCCAGCAGACCGCGAAGAAATCGCTGTACATGATCTCGGCGATCGGCCGCAGACCGGTCATGGCCGCGCCCATGGCCGCGCCGAGGATGGCCTGCTCGCTGATCGGGGTGTCGCGGACGCGGTCCGGGCCGAACTCCTCCAGCAGGCCGACGGTCGTCTTGAAAACGCCGCCGGCGGCGGCGACGTCCTCGCCGAAGAACACCACGTTGGGGTCTCGGCGCATCTCCTGGGCGATGCCGCGGGCGACAGCGCTCCGGTAGGTCAGCAAAGTCACGGTGTGTGTCCCACTTTCATGTTGCGGCCGGACGTACGGCCCGGCCGTGAGGATGGCCTGCCGCCCGCCCGGTGTTCAGTTACGCCAGGTCGCTCCACCATCACTCCAGACATTGGTGTGGAGACGTTCCGGCCTGGGCCATGCCCCCGCCTTGGCCTGCTCGGTCGCCTCGTCGACCTGCGTGATGATCTCTGCGTCGATCGCGTCCAGCACCGCCTCCCGGACACCGCTCGCGACGAGCCTCGAACGATAGGCGGGGAGCGGGTCTCTGGTCAGCCAGTCACGTACCTCTTCCGGATCGCGGTACTTGGCCGGATCCGCCCTGGAGTGCCCGCCGTGCCGGTAGGTGACCGCCTCGATGAGGGACGGCCCGCCACCGGCTCGCGCCTGGTCGACGGCCCGCTTCGCGGTGAGGTAGACCTCGTCGGGGTCGTTGCCGTCGATGAGGATCGAGGGCAGGTTGTAGGCGCTCGCGCGGTCGGCCGCCGGGTGGGCGACCGCGGTGACACCGTCGATTCTCGTGTACTCCATGTAGAGGTTGTTCTCGCAGACGAAGACGACCGGGAGTTTCCAGATGACGGCGAAGTTGAGGGCTTCATGGAAGGCCCCGATGTTGGTGGCGCCGTCACCGAAGAAGCACACGGTGACCTGCCCGCTCCCCCGGTACTGGGCGGACCATGCCGCGCCGTTGGCGATGACCAGCTGGGCACCGATGATCGCGTAGGAGCCGAGGATCCCGCGTTCGACGTCGATCAGGTGCATCGACCCGCCCTTGCCGTGCATGAGGCCGTTGTCCCGGCCGAGTAGCTCGGCCATGAGCGGAGGCAGGGGCGTTCCCCGCGCGATGAGGTGGTTGTGGCCGCGGTAGGTGATGAAGGAGTAGTCGTCCTTCCGCATGGCGGCGGCCACACCCGCCGCTACGGCCTCCTGCCCGATCCCGAGGTGGGTGGTGCCCTTCACCAGGTTCTGCAGGAAGAGGTCGTAGGCCCGCTTCTCGAACTTGCGGGCGGTGCTCATCGTCCGGTACATGGCCAGCGCGATCTCCGTCGAGATCGCCTCGTCGTCGTCCGTACCCGCGGGTGTGTGCGTGGCGTCGGTGAACATGGTTGCGTCTGCTCCGATCAGTACTCGTTGGCGATGAAGAGCTCTTCAGCTGGGAACTTCGTCAGCACCTCGACACCGTTGGCGGTGACCACGACCTCCTCCTCGATCCGGGCGGCGGACACCCCGTCTGTGGCCGGGCAGTAGGTCTCCAGGGCGAAGACCATGCCCTCCTGGATCTGCATGGGGCTCTCCAGCGAGGTGAGGCGACTGATGATCGGCCGCTCGTGCAGCGCGAGCCCGAGGCCGTGCCCGAACAGCAGTCCGAAGGCGGTCTTCTCGTCCTCCATGCCGATCTCGGCGGCGGTCGGCCACAGCCGGGCGACGTCGGCGGTGGAGACGCCCGGCTTGATCGCATCGATCGCGACGTCCATCCATTCGCGCGCCCGGACATAGGCGTCCCGCTGCGCGGAGGTCGCCCGGCCCACGTTGAACGTGCGGTAGTAGCAGGTCCGGTAGCCGTTGTAGGAGTGCATGATGTCGAAGAACGCCTGGTCGCCGGGGCGGATCATACGGTCGGAGAAGTTGTGCGGATGAGGGTTGCAGCGCTCTCCGGAGACCGCGTTGATCGACTCGACGTCGTCGGAGCCCATCTCGTACAGACGCTTGTTGGCCAGGGCGACGATCTCGTTCTCACGGATGCCCGGCTTCAGCGCCTCGACGATGTCCTGGTAGACGCCGTCGACCATGGCGGCGGCCATCGACAGCAGGGTGATCTCGTCCCGGTTCTTGATCTGGCGAGCGTCGAGCATCACCTGCTGGCCGTCGCGCACCTCGACGCCCTGCCGACCCAGCTCGGTCAGCATCGGCATGTCGACGATGTCCACGCCGATCGGCATCCCGCCCACTCCCGCGTCTGCGAGACGGCCCTTGATCTCCCGCACCGCGTTCGCCATCAGATCGGCCGCCGGGGGCACGGCGCCGCGCATGGTGGTCCACGACGACAGGCAGTTCTCCGGCTTCATCCACGGCGCATACATCCGGTTGTGCACCGCGGCCGATCCGAAGTCCCACAGAATGAGCTCGCCGGTACGGGTGTAAACGGCGTAACGGGACAGCTTCTCCCTGGTCCACTCGCCGATCGCGATGCCGGTCAGGTAGCGGATGTTGTTGTTGTCGAACACCAGCACCGCGCCGAGCTCGGACGCCTCCAGCGCCTGCTGGATACGTTCGATCCGGTAGCGCCGGAGCCGGTCGAAGTTGACGCGCTCCTCGAAGTCGACGAGCGCGTGACCGGGAGCCGGAGCCACGGGCATGCTTGGAACGGTCATATGTATCTCCTGAGGGATTGGCGAAGACGCACGGCTCGTGCCGGTCTTCCGGCACGGACCGTACTTCTGTCGATCGGGTGATCAGCCGCGTACGAGGGCGGCGTGGTGGCAGGCCACCAGGCGGTCCGGTGACTCGAAGGCCTCCGGACGCGGTGCCGTCGTCCTGCACACGTCATCGGCCCAGGCACAGCGTGTGTGGAAGGGACAGCCAGGTGGGGGGTCGAGCGGGCTGGGGGGTTCGGATCCGGGCCCCAGTTCCCTGCGCCGGGCCGTTCTTTCTGCCTGGCGGTCAGGGTCGGCGACGAGGGTCGAGGCCAGCAGCGTCTGTGTGTAGGGGTGCGCCGGGGTGTCGTAGACCTGCTTCGCCGGTCCCAGCTCGGCGAGGCGCCCGAGGTAGAGCACACCGATGGTGTCGCTGACGTGGCGCACGACGTCGAGGTCGTGGGCGATGAACAGGTAGCTGACGCCCAGATCCCGCTGGAGATCCATGAGCAGGTTGATCACCTGGCTCTGGGTGCTGACGTCGAGAGCGCTGACCGGCTCGTCGCAGACGATGAGCCGGGGCTTGGTCGCCAGCGCTCGCGCGATGGCCACGCGCTGGCGCTGCCCACCCGAGAGCTCGTGCGGGTAGCGGTGTGCGTGGTAGGCGGGCAGTCCGACGCTGTCGAGCACGGAGACGACCTCGCGGTCGCGTTCCCGGCTCGATAGACGTCGGTGACGTCGCATGACCTGCCCGATGGTCACGCCGATCGTCTGGCGGGGGTTGAGCGACGACATCGGGTCCTGGAAGACCACCTGCACGTCGCGGTTGAAGGAGAGCGGGGGTCTGCGGCCGAAGGCGGCGACGTCGTTTCCGTCGAACACGACGCGCCCCCCGGAGATCGGAGCCAGCCGCAGGATGGCCCGGCCGATTGAGCTCTTGCCGGATCCGGACTCCCCGACGAGCCCCAGGGTCTCCCCGCTCCCGATGGCGAAGCTGACGTCGCGTACGGCGGTGAGGGTGGTGGAGCGTCCGACGATGCTCCGGCCGAGCGGATATCTGACGGTGAGGTGCTGAACGGACAGCAAGGGTTCGCCACTCATCGAGCACCTGCCAGCTTCAGCTCGGCGGTCCTGCGGCACCGTACTCCGTCGTCGAGCAGTACGGCGTCGGTCGCGCACGTTTCGACCGCGTACGCGCAACGCGGGTGGAACCGGCAGCCCTGCGGCCACGCCCAGGCGGGTGGCACCCGTCCCGGAATGGTGGCGAGCGTCGTGCCGTGGCCGTCACCGTGCGGCATGGCCGCGAGCAGCGCCTCGGTGTAGGGGTGGCGGGGCTGTGTGAACGTCCCTCTCACGGTGCCCACCTCGACGACCTGCCCGGCGTACATGACGCCGACCCGGTCGCACAGGTCCGCCACCACTCCGAGGTCGTGGGTGATGAGCAGGACGGACATCGACAGGCGTTCACGGAGCTCGGCCAGCAGATCCAGCACCTGCGCCTGGAGCGTGACGTCGAGCGCCGTGGTCGGTTCGTCGGCGATGAGCAGCTCGGGGTCACAGGCCAGCGCACCGGCGATGACGACGCGCTGGGCCATGCCTCCCGAGAACTGGTACGGATAGTCCAGCAGCCGCTTGCGCGGTGCGGGAACGCCGACCAGTGCGAGCAGTTCCGCCGCCCGTTCCTCCGCCTGGGCATGGGACATGTCACTGTGCGCCCGGATCGAGTCCGCGAGCTGGCGCCCCACGGTGTGCACCGGGGACAACGCCGAGATCGGATCCTGGAACACCATGCCGATCCGGCGCCCGCGGGTCCGGCGGAGTTCGTCGCCATCGAGCCCGGTGAGCTCGGTTCCGCCGAGCCTGACCGACCCCGAGGAGACGGCGACGCCCTTGGGCAGCAGCCCGAGGATGGCGGAAGCGGTGATGGATTTGCCGCACCCCGACTCTCCGACGAGGCCGAAGGTCTCTCCGCGTCCGATGTGGAACGACACCTCTGACACCAGCTCGGCGCCCGCGCCGCCGGTGACGGTCAGCCCCTGGACGGCGAGCAGCGCGTCGGCGGGCGGAGCGTCGGCTGCGGTCCTGGCCTCGGCCGGCCGCTCCTTCACCGACAGCGGCCGCGCCTTCTTGACGGGGGTGGCGGAGCCGCGCGGGGAGCCGACGTCGCGCAGGCCGTCGCCCAGCAGGTTGAACACGAGCACGCTGAGGGTGATGGCCACCCCGGGCAGGATCGCCAGCAGTGGCTGCTCGCTGACGTGCTGTCGCGCGGCGTCGAGCATCGACCCCCAGCTCACCTGGGTGGAGTCGACACCGATGCCCAGGAAGCTCAGGGTCGCCTCGATGAGCAGGGCCGTACCGAGGGCGATCGAGGCCTGCACGATGAGCGGCGGGGCGATGTTGGGCAGCACCTGCCTGAACATGATCGCCGACGGTCGCAGGCCCACCACCTTGGCCGCGTCCACGTAGAGCCGTTCGCGTTCGGCGAGGACGACCGCCCTGGAGATCCTCATGAAACTCTCCGCGAAGACGATGCCCACGGCGAGCATCGCCTTGCCCAGGCCGTTGCCGATGACGGCCACTAGAGCCAGGGCCATGAGCAGCGCGGGTATCGACTGCATGACGTCCGCGATCCGCATGCCCACCCGGTCCCACCAGCCTCCGCGGTATCCCACGAAGATGCCGAGGCCCACCCCCAGAACGAGACCGATCGCCACGCTCTGCGCTGAGGCGATCAGCGCCGTCCGGGTGCCGTATACAAGACGCGACAAGGTGTCCCGGCCGAGGTCATCGGTGCCCAGCAGATGGACGCCGCTGGGACCTGCCAGCCTGTGCTGGACATCGGGTTGGAGGGGGTCGTACGGCGCCACCAGCGGAGCCGCCACGGCGAGGACGAGCTGGAGCGCCAGAATGGCCAGGCAGACGAGCGTGACCGGCTGCCGAAGGGCCCGGCGCAACATTCCGGACGTGCGCGGGACGTCCGGGGCGTCGCCGGAGGTCGCGCCGGCGGCGGCGAGGGCGACGGGTTCTGTGGTCACTGTGGCCTCACCTTCGGGTTGATCAGGCCGTACGCGATGTCGGCGGCGAGGTTGACCAGCAGGACGATGACCGCGACCACCACGATCGTGCCCTGCAGCACCGGGTAGTCGGCCCGTACGACGCTGTCCATGAGCAGCGTCCCCAGGCCGGGGACGGCGAAGATGCGCTCGATGACGAAGCTGACCGCGACGAGCACCGACATCTGGATGGCGACGACGGCGAGCACCGGCACCATCGCGTTCTTCGTCGCGTAGCGCAGGACGATGGTCCTCCGGCGGATCCCTCTGGCCAGCAGGGTCTGCACGTAGGGCGAGTCCAGGGCCTCGATCATCGCGCTGCGCACCTGGCGGGCGATGACCGCGGCTGTGTGCACGCCCAGCGCGAACGTCGGAAGCACCAGGCCCATGAGCCAGGCCACCGGATCCTCGGTGAGCGGTGTGTATCCGATGACCGGGAACCACCCCAGGTTCACCGCGAAGACAAGGGCCAGCAGCAGCGCCAGCCAGAAGCTCGGGACGGCCAGGGCCACCGAGACCAGCACCGTCAGGAGACGGTCGGCCGGGCTGCCCGGGCGCAGCGCGCCCAGGACACCGAGGGGAATGCCGATGACGAGCGCGATGGCCATGCCCCCCACGGCGAGGGAGAGCGTGATGCCGATGCCGTCGGCGATCGACTGTGACACCGGAAGGCTGGTGTAGAGCGATGCGCCGAGGTCGCCGCCCAGTGCCGACAGCAGCCAGGAGACATACTGCTCCGCGACCGGCCTGCCCAGGCCGAGCTGCTCGGCGAGCATCCGCTTGTCCTCGATCGAGGCCCCCTCACCAAGGATCTGCGCGACCGGGTCGATCGGCGCCGCGTGGACGAGGAGGAACACGAACAACGAGACCAGCAGCAGCGTGGGCAGGGCCGACAGCAGCCGTCCGGCGACGAACTTGATCACGCGACCGGTTCTTTCCTGAGGTGTGGCGGCATGGCGCGGTGGCTCTCGCCGAGCACCCGCTTCCTGACTCGCTGCACGGCCGCGCCCGCGTCACCCGCGTCCAGGTCGGTGAGTTTTCCGCCCTGCTTGCGCACGACGCCACCGATCACGACACTGTCCACGTCGGCCGGGGAGGTCCGCAGCACGACGTGGTCGGCCGGGTCCCCGAGGCCCATGCCGTAGGGGCCGGGGTCCACCACGATCAGGTCGGCCAGGTAGCCGGGGGCCAGCCTGCCCAGGTGATCGCCAAGGCCGATGGCACGGGCGGCGTTGACCGTGGCGAACTCCAGCATGTGCCGGGGGTCGACCAAGGGCACGCCGGGCCGCCTGGTCTGCGGCCGGCCCGCCTCGCGCTCCTCAGCGGCCTGGATCCAGCGCATCAGCGCGAAGGTGAGCCGCATCTGGGCGAACAGGTCGACGTTGCTCCGCGCCGCCGTGTCCACACCGAGACTCGGGGTGACCCCGGCGCGCAGGGCACGGCCGATTACGGTCATGGAGCGCCCACCGCCGAACTCGCCCTCCGGGGTGAAGGAGATGCCCCCTCCGCAGTCGGCGAGCATTTCCAGCTCGTCGTCGGCGGCGACGTTGGCGTGCGCGGGAAGGATGTCGCCGCCCAGCAGGCCGAGGCCGTGCAGCTCGCGGATCTGGCCGCCGACGTTCTGGTGGAAGGTCATCGGCAGGCCCAGCTCGCGGGCCATCGAGACCTCGGCCTCGACCTGCTCGACCGAGCGGTACTCCATGGACGACACGGCCATGCCGATCCGGATGAGCGAGGCGGGGTCGGTGCCCACCTCGCCTCGCAGGTCGCGGACCTTGTCCAGGCGCCACTGGTGGTCGACGCCGAGCTGGTCGAAGCTGCCCAGCATGCCGAAGCCGAACAGGGCGCGCTGGCCGTTGTCACGGTGGGCGCGGAGCGACGCGTCCGCGGCCTCGGGCGACATGATGTTGTGGCAGAAGTCGAGCACGCCGGTCACGCCGCCGTCGATCATCTCGACGCCCGCCGCGAACGTGGCGTCGTACATGTCGGCGGGGGTGAAGCTCTCCCGCAGCGAGAACACGTTGTCCTGGTAGTCCTCGGAGGTCCACCCGCTCGCGTAGAGCCCCTTGAGCGGCGTCTGCCACGAGTGCATGTGCGTGTCGATGAGACCGGGCAGCACGATCATGCCTCGGGCGTCGATCTCCTCGGCGCCCTCCGCGGACAGGCCGGAGCCTACCGCCGTGACGTGCTCGTCCTCGATGAGGACGTCACCCAGGACGTCTCCCAGCACGGGGTCCATGGTGAGGACGATTCCGCCCTTGACGAGCAGGCGACGTTCAGACACGAGACACTCCCAGGGGTCGGGTCACGGTGGTGACGGGCAGGTTGTCGAACGGCTCGGCGCGGTACACGACCTGGCCGCCGACGATGGTCAGAAGGGACTCAAGGAGCGGGATCCGCTCCACCTCGACTGCGAAGTAGTCCTCGCTGAGGACCGCGAGGTCGGCCAGGTAACCGGGCTGGAGGCGACCGCGCTCGGCCTCCTCGAAGCTGAACCAGGCACCGGAGGCGGTGTAGCCGCGCAGTGCTTCCTCGCGGGAGAGCAGGTTGTGCGGGGCCAGTGTCCGGTTGCCGTGGACGGTGAGACCGGTGAGGAACCACGCGAGCGTGGTGAAGGGGTTGTAGGACGCGACGCGCATGGCGTCAGAACCGAGGCCCACCGGAAGGCTCATCTCCAGCATCTTCCGGAACGGCGGCGCCTCGGCGACGACCTCCGCTCCCCAGATCTTCAGCGCGTCCTCGCCCTGGAAGCGGAAGAGGCCCTGGGCGAGCACGCCGCCACCGAGCGCCTTCAGCCGCTCAAGGTCGACGGGCTTGAGCGGCTCGGCGTGCACGAGAGACCAGCGCAGGCCGCTGATGTCGTACTCGGCGTGCACCTTCTCCCAGGCGGACAGGATCGCGTCGATGGTCTCGTGCTGGTGGGCGTGGGCGTGGATCGTCCAGCGGCTCCTGGCCAGGTCGCGGAAGATCTGAAGGAAATCGTGCCGGGCGCCCTCGCCGACGTCGGCGGGCTGGCTGATCTTGTCGAGTGAGCGGTACAGGATGAGCTCACCCGCGCCGAGGACGCTGAGTATCCCGTCGCCCAGGTCCAGCGGGGTGAACCGCTGGTAGCCCGCGAACTCCTCGAACTCGGTGCCGGCTTCGGAGGGATGCACGGTCAGGCGGGTACGTACCGTCAGCAGGCCACGCCGCCACGTCTCGTAGATCGCCCGGTAGGTGTCGGGGCCGCTGTTCATGCCGCCGCCGTCGATGGCTCCGGTGATGCCGAGCCTGTTCAGCTCGCGGGCCATCGCCGCGGTGGAGGCGATCTGCTCCTCGAAGGTGGGGGTGGGCATCCTCCGGTAGAACCACTTCATCATCTGCGTGCCGGTGACCTTGCCGGTCAGCTCGCCGTCCGCGTCGGTCTCGAAGTGCTCGGCGCCGAGTTCGCGGACGAGCTCGTCGTCGAGGTCGATCGCCCTCAACGCCGCGGTGTTCAGGACCGCCCAGTCGTAGAGGAACTGCACGTAGACCGGGTGGTCGGGGGCCACGGCGTCGAGCTCTTCACGGGTCGGGCCGCGTCCCTCGGAGAACTGTCCGGGGTGCCAGCCGCCGATGGTCCTGATCCAGGTGCCGGGGGGCAGCGCGGCGGCCCGCCGCCGGATGGCGTCGAGAGCCGAGTCGAGGGTCTGCTCGTTCTCCCAGCGCACCTCGTCGTTCCAGGTGCGTCCGGCTCGCATGATGTGGACGTGCGAGTCGATGAGGCCGGGGATGACCCGCCTGCCCTGGACGTCGACCACGGATGTGGCCGGTCCGGCCAGACTCCTGATCTCGTCCGTGGTTCCGACGGCCGAGATGCGGTCGCCGACGACGGCGACGGCCTCCACCTCGGCGGGGTCGTCACCGGCCGCCATCGTGGTGATCCGGCCGTTGACGACTATCAGGTCGGGCGTATGGTGCGCAGGCGAGGGCAGAACCATGGTGTCTCCGTCTTGGTTGTGATGACGAGTGGGATGACCGCTTGTGGCGGTCACTCCTTGACCTGGGCTTCCTTGTAACGGAACACCGCGACGTCATTGTTCGTGGACACGATGTTGCCGACCTTCTTCGGGTTGTAGGCCCAGAAGGCGGTGTAGTCGAAGTAGCCGCAGTCGAGGGCCTCGTCATAGACGATCTTCGTGACCTTGCGCCAGGCCACGTCCCTGGCCTCGGGCGTCTCGGCGTTCAGTCCCTCCTCGACGGCCGCGGTGATCTCGGGGTACTTCACCTTGAACGGGTTGCCCGAGGCGTCGGGGGCGAACTTCTTGTTGTAGTAGTCGTCCACGCCGGCGCGCGAGCCGTCCGACAGGATCGCGAGCGGGTACTTGCCGCTCTCGTAGGTGCTCAGGAACTGGGGAAAGGTCGGAACCTCAAGCTTGACGTCGATGCCGATCTGGGCCAGCTGGCTGCGGAAGAGCTCGGCGATCGGACGCTGGGTGTCCCAGCTGATCAGGGTGAACGACACCTTGGGGTTGCCCAGCTCCTGCATGAGCTGCTTGGCCTTGATCAGGTCGAACGGATATCCGGGAACGTCGGGGTTGAAGCCCGGCTGTCCCTCGCTGAACCGCTGCAGATGCACGTTGCCCTTGCCTCCGAGGACCGCGTCTATGTAGTCCTTGGGGTTCAGCGCATAGCACATGGCCTGACGAAGCTTCTTCTCCTTGAACGTGTTGACCGTGTCGAACATCTCGGGGTGCCAGAGGACCGAGGGGAACCACTCCGACTTGAGCCCCTCCGTCTCGGCCTTGGCGGCCAGGGTCGGAGTGGTCCAGACGACGTCCATCTGGCCGGTGCGCAGCGCGTTATACAGGCTGTCGGCGTCGTTGATATAGGTGACCTGAACCTTGGCGGCGCCCACGCTCTTTGGGTCGTAGTACTTGTCGAAGTAGGTGAGGACGGCCTTCTGCCCCCTGACCGACCCCTTCGGATCGAACTTCCACGGGCCGGTCCCGCTCGGGTTCGTCTTCCAGCTGCCGTCGTCCAGCGCTTTGGGCGACACCATGTACGTGCCCAGGCGGGCCAGGTTCGTCAGGAGGCTGGGCGCCGGCCGCTTGAGCTTGATGACCACCTCCGTGGGGCTGGTCGCGGTCACGCTGGTGATCTCTTCGAGATCCCCTCGGTACGCGCTGGGTGTGCTCCTGACCCGCTCCAGGTTCTTGACCACGGCGTCCGCGTCGAATGGCGTACCGTCGTGGAAGAAGACTCCCTCGCGGAGCGTGAACGTCACCTCGCGACCGCTCTCCTTCCAGCCCGTCGCGAGCTGGGGCGCGATGGTGAAGCCGTCCTTGGCGAGGGACAGGAGGCCCTCATAGACGAGCGCGGTGTACGTCGCGTTCTGCTTGGTGATGGTCTCCCAGTCGTCCAGCCGCTGGTTGGTGCCGAACCGGAGGGTTCCGCTTGGGCCCTCCCCCGACACGGCCGCGGGCGGCGAGGCCGGGTCCGCACCACCACACCCCGCCAGGACGGTGGCGGCCATCACTCCGCACAGACCGATCAACACCCTGCGGCCGGCCGTACCGGTATCGCGTAGTGAACCTCTGTACAACACCGCAAGCACCTCCGCAGAGCCGTGGGGGCTCTGTGTGATCTCGTAAACAGCTTGTGCGTTATAGTGAACGCATGTGCAGTATCGATGTCAATAGTTGAACATTGACCGTTTTGGTCGCAGACTGGAGGGGGTTTCGGCCGTGCACAGACATGTGCCCGCGATCAGGATCTTGTACGGTTCGATGGTGTCCCTATGATTGGATCGTTCATGCCTGAGGAGGCTTGATGCACTCTCCCAAGGCCAGGGGGAGTTCCGGGCTCGGTAAGCGGCTACGGAACATTCGCATGCAACGCGGACTTTCCCTGCGCGAGCTCGCCAAGCGCGCCGGCTGTTCCGCCAGCCTGATCTCGCAGGTCGAGCGAGACCAGACCGTTCCATCCGCCGGCGTGGTGTACGCACTGGCCAACGAACTGGACATCCCGCTGGGCTACCTGTTCGGCGCGGGTGAGGGTGATTCCCCTGGGCATTCCGAGTTCCCTCAGCTGCTCTCAGCCGTACAGACAGCCGAGCAGAACCATGACCGGGCACCCCTCAATGGCCACACAGCCGCGACGACGATGTCTGTTGGCCCCGAACTCCCGCCGGCGGTCACGAGCATCCTGCAGCTCGGCGGATCTCGACACACGATCGACCTTGCCAGCGGTGTCCGCTGGGAGCGCCTCACCCCGCAGAAAGACGCACAGGTCGACTTCCTCGAAGTCGTGTACCAGCCGTTCGGGCGCTCCACCGACTCTCGATATCCGATCCGCCACGATGGACGTGAGTACCAACTCGTACTGGAGGGGGTTCTGCACGCGGACATCGGCTTCGAGACCTACGTACTCGAAGCCGGGGACTCCCTGGCGTTCAACCCCGCGACCCCACATCAGTACAGGAACATGACCGACGGCATCGTCCGCTGCGTCTCCGTCGTCGTGCACTACGAAACCTGACCCCACCCGCCTCGGCGAGCCGCAAGAGCTCGGTTGCGTACTTCGGACCCGGAGCCGTCTCGTGCGAGGCGTGGCCGGGGCGCCGCGAGGCCGGAAGTCCCGACCTGGGCCGATCATGCACGTTCGCCGACCCGGACGCGGTCGCGCACGTGCGGGATACGGATGTTCCCAGGCCGCCGTGAGCGCTCGGAGTCCCTCGGGACAACGAGCGCTCACCGTCGGGTACCTACCGGTCGGCGCCCGTCACTGCCGGGGCCGGACGCATGCTGGTGATGGCGTCGGCGTCGCGAACGCGCAGAGCGACGAGGAAGCCGAGCAGTGCGAGCGCGGTGGTGACGAGGAAGATGTCGTGGTAGGCGGCGAAGAGCGCTCCCTGCCTGCTGGTGAGATCGGCGGCGCGGTCGCCGAGGTCGCCGAGTCTGGAGTCGGTTCTCGTGGTGAGCAGGGTGGCGGCCACGGCCACGCCGGCGGCGCTGGCGACCTGGCGGGTGGTGGAGAACACCGATGAGGCTCGTGTGATCGCCGCCGGTGTGATCGTGGCGAAGGAGGCGGCCTGCAGCGGGATGACGGTGAGTGCCATGCCCGCGCCCATCACGAAGAGTGACAGCCGGACAACCCATAGGGTCGTGCCGGGATCCACCGTGATCAGTATCGCCTGTGCCGCGGCGATGACGGCGAATCCGGTCGCCAGCAGGCGGCGTGGTCCGAGTTTCGGGTACAGGCGGCCTGCCAGCGGAAGGAGCGCCACCATTCCCAGTGCCTGGAACATCGTGACCAGGCCGGAGCCTGTCGCGTCGACACCCATCTGGTACTGCAAAAGCAGCGGCACCAGGAACAACGCGCCCATCAGCGCTCCCGACGCCGGAAGCATCAGCAGGTTGCCGGTCCGGAACAGCCGGTCCTTCAACAGGCGCAGGTCGATCATCGGCTCGGCACGGGCCAACTCGATCACGCAGAACGCCGCCGCCAGTGCGAGGCCGGCGCCCAGTGGCACCAGCACTGCGGGGGTACCCCATCCCTCTCGGGCGCCACGGTCGAGGCCGAGGAGCAGCAGCGCGAGCGCGGCGCCGCCGGACAGGAACCCGGCGGCATCGAAGCGACCAGGATGGTCCGCACGTTCTTCGCGAAGTGCCACCGCCGCGAAGAGGATACCGAGCACGCCGATCGGCACCTTGAGGAAGAAGATCCACCGCCAGCTGATGTTGTCGACCATCCACCCGCCGAGCACCGGGCCGAAGGCCGGGGCGATGGTGGTCGGTATGGACAGCACCGCCGACGCCTTGGCCCGCTCGGCCGGGGGAAAGGCACGGAACAGCATCGCGGTGCCGACCGGGGTGAGCAGTCCGCCGCCGACGCCTTGGACGACTCTGGCCACGATCAGCTCGCCAAGGGAGCCGGCGAAACCGCCCCAGGCCGAGGCCGCGGTGAAGACCGCCAGCGCGAACAGGAAGGTGCGTTTGGTGCCGAACCGGTCGGCCACCCACCCCGAGGCGGGGATGAACACCGCCATACTCACCAGGTAACCGGTGACCAGCCATTGCAGAGTCTCGGTCCCGGCGCCGAAATGCCGGCCCAGCGCGGGCAACGCCGTGTTCAGCACCGTCATGTCAAGGATCTCCATGAACAGCCCGAACACGAACGCGGTGGCGACCAGCCACTTGTACGGCACCCGTCTCAACACGGTACGACTCCTGCCCGTCCGCCGATCGGGCTCCTGACGTCGGCCGATCGGACCGGATCTTCAAAGTGGACGTCGATCGGCATCGCGTGGTTTCGGGGGAAGTCAGTCATGAAGTCCTCGTTCAGGGATGTACGTGATCAGAAGCCGATGGGCTCGCGGACAAGGACTACGGTGATGCGGCCGGGGAACATCTCGTTGTTGACGATGAGGATCTTGGAGAGCGTGGCCGGTACGCCGTAGGCCTCGCGGGCGCGTACGTCCTCGCGGGGGTAGGCGTACGTTTCGATGCGGCGCAGTGCCGTATCGAGATCGGGCACGATCTTCTGGGAGCCGACGACCCAGATGACCCGGCCCGCGCCGAAGCTGTAGGGGCCGAGCTGGCTTCCGCTACCCGAGGCGGTCAGCAGCCGCCCGTCCTCGGTCAGTGCGTGGACGCTGCCGACGACAACGTCGGGGGCGGCGCCGATGGCGCGCATCTGGTGGAGTCGCTCTTCTTCCCGGAGTCGCATGAGTTTGGGGCGTACGGCATCGAACCGGCCGGATGTGTTGATGTCGTCGTCCAGGCCCGATGTGCGGAGCGTTTCACTGGAGACGGTGAGGATGCTCTCGTCGTCGGGCAGCATCCGGTTGACGGCGGCACGGGCCTCCGCCGGGGTGTCGACGATCTCGACGGCATAACCCTTCTCGCGAAGAGCGGCCGCTGCTCGCTGGAGCCGCTCCTCCGTCGCGGGCCGCTGGAACCGGGTGTCGATCGCGAGGCCGGTCTCGGTCGTGGTCGGAGTGGTCATCACAGTCCTTCGTGTTGGTTTGTGTTAGGCGGCGTGACGGGCCGGGGCTTGACACACCGATCGCGAAAGCATCGGCGTCACCCGGTGGCGCTTCAGAGGCTGGCCAGCCTGAGGGCGATCGTGACCACGCTGAGCACCAGCAGAACCAGCGATGCCGATGTGTTCTTCGCGGTGTCGCGGGCCTTGACGTGGTACAGGACGGCGCCGGCCATGAGGAGCGCCAGGCCGGCCGCGGCCGCGATGCCGAGGCCTTCGATCCACAGACCGATGACCAGCCCAACGGCTCCAAGGATCTCCAGCCCACCGATGACACGCATCAGCCCGGCGGACACACCCAGCTGGGCGAGCTGAGCCGCCATGTCCTTCTTGCCGGAGAGTTTCGGGAAACCGGCTCCGGCGAAGGCGAGCGCCAGCAGGACGGACAAGACGGCTATGGCTATGAACATGATCGTGGTCTCCTCGCGGCTGACGATATACTTCAGCGAATGAACTATGTTTTAGCAGAAATAATTTCGGGCCGCAGACGAGGGGTCACCGTTGACGAGATGTGAGAGCCGACTGGCGGGCATGGGTGCGGCACACCGCGGGGCAGCCGAGGCAGGACGGCCAACGCCGCGCGCGTCCGCTGTTATCGGAAGGGAGACGCGGAGAGGGGGCAGCCGCGGCCGTAGCCGGAAGTCAGCGCCGGGTGTCGTGCCCGGTCGCTGATTGAGATACCCGCAACAGCGCCAGCAGGTTGGCCCGCTGCTCCGCGTCGAGCACCGAGATGATCGGCGCCGTGTCGAACAAACGACTCAGGAGACGGTCTCTGAGCTCCTGCCCTCGCGTCGTAAGGGTCAGCCGTTTTGCTCGGCGGTCGTCTGGGTCGGGCTCTCTGCGCAGGAAACCGCACTCTTCAAGGGCGTCCGCGAGCCCGGTAACGTGCGAGGGCTCGCATCGCAGCTGTCCGGCTATTTGCCCCATACGCTGGGGCTCTTGGAGTTGGAGCAGTGTGTGAGCCTGAGGCACGCTGAGGCCGACGGCGGCGGCGGTCTCCTCGAAGTGCGCGCGAAGGGCCACATCCGCGGCGAACAGCCGCTCCACGATCTCCTGCCCCTCGGGATCCGGCCACTCGATGCGCGTCTCCGACACGATCCCCCTGCCCCACAATGTTTCAGTTCTTGAACCATCCTACGGCCGGTGCCATCGCCCTGGGTTGGCGCACAGAGCCTGTACGGGGTCCGGTGCTTGACCTTTACTTCAAGGCGGCACATGCACTGACCATCCACCGGCGACGGCGAAGTCGACGCGTTCGACGCCCCGGTGGAACGCTCGTACGAGCGGCGTACGACCTTCGCGCGGGCACCCGGAACCGGCGGCGATCGACCGGGGCCCGGATCGAGTAGGAGGGTGAGGTCGCCTCACCCTCCTCTTCCTCGTAGAGCGTGTGCTGCCGAACCGCCGGGAGGACCCCGCCCCACAGCGGGTATCCAGCGACGAAGCTCTCGCCGGAGGCAACAGGATCGGCGCCCTGATGCGATGCCGCGGAGACCAGCTCCGCCACTTTGTCCAGGGTCCGTTCGACGTCGAGGAATACGGGTGCCGCCTGGACGGCCGCCACGGCGATCTTCCTTCGACCGCGTTCTTCGCCCACATCGGCTCCGACTCGGTGGCGGTGATCTCCTCACGACGCGAGAACTTCGCCATGATGATCGACAGCAGTGAGTACGCCGAGCTGTAGTCCGGCCTGTTCGACTCTCTCTGGGCGGCAAGCACCCCGCCCCCGGCGGGCAGGCCAACGCCGGTCGAGTTCCCACCGGCAAGGCCGGATTAGCGAGCGATGCGGGGTGACATGGATTCAATTCTCTGACTAAGGTCAGAGAATGGAATCCATGTTGATCGATCGGGTGCGACGGTTCAACCGGACCGTCACCCAGCGGATAGGTGCCCTTGACGACACGTTCCTCTCTCGCAGCCGCCCGCTCGGGCAGGCGCGCCTGCTATGGGAGATCGGTGCCGAGGGAAGTGAGGTGCGGTCGCTGCGCTCGCGACTCGGCCTGGACTCCGGCTATCTGAGTCGGCTGCTACGCGCCCTGCAAGCCGACGGGCTGGTCGCGGTCGACGCGAACGGCGCCGATGGACGGGTACGCACAGCACGGCTCACGCGGGCGGGGCTGGCCGAGCGAGCCGAACTGGACCGATGCTCGGACGATCTGGCCACGTCCATCCTCGAGCCGCTCACCGGCCACCAGCGCGAGCGGCTCGTCGCCGCCATGGCCGAGGTCGAGCGCCTGCTGGCCGCGTCCCAGGTTCACGTCGCCGTCGTCGACCCCTGCCACCCGGACGCCCGCCACTGCCTCCGCGCCTACTTCGCCGAGCTGGCGCACCGGTTCGACAGCGGCTTCGACCCGGACCTCAGCATCTCCGCCGACGATGAGGAACTCACCCCACCGGCGGGCCTGCTGCTGGTCGCCACACTGCACGGCGACCCGGTCGGCTGCGGCGCGCTCAAGCTCCACCAGGACGACACCTCCGCGGAAGTGAAGCGGATGTGGATCTCCCCCACCGTGCGCGGGCTGGGACTGGGCCGTCGGCTCCTCGCCGAACTCGAGGCTCAGGCCGCGGTCCACGGCGTGCGCACTCTCCGACTGGAGACCAACCGCGCCCTGTCCGAAGCGATCGGGCTCTACCGCACGGCCGGATTCCGCGAGGTGGACGCGTTCAACGACGAGACCTACGCCCACCACTGGTTCGAGAAGACCCTCGGCTCCGACACCGCGGGGACCGGCTGACAACTGTCCTGTTACCTTTTTGATCCTCCCCGATGAGAGTCGGGGAGCCAGGTCACCCGGCCCGGCATGACCGATTGCCCCTGTCGTACTGAAACGGGCCATGTTCCTCGCCGCGTTCGCGTCCCTGTCCAACCCCGAAAGCAGGGAGTACTACGACAAGAAGCGCGTCGAGGGCAAAAAGCACAACGCCGCCCTGATCTGCCTCGCCCGTCGCCGTTCAGACGTCACCCACGCCATGCTCCGCGACCGCAAGCCCTATCCACTGGCTTACTGCGGCATCAGCCCCACGTCAACAAACCGCCGACTAGGCGGGGGGCCGGGCGCCGACTGTGTGCAGGGAGATGGTGACGTAGCGCCGGGCGATCTGTTCGGGGGGGAGCGGGCCGTCCGGGTCATACCAGGTGGCGACGGCCTGGAACATGCCGAGCAGGGCCCTGGTCGTGTCCTCGGGCAGGGAGACGGCGAAGCTGTGATCGCGTTGACCGGCCCGGACCACCTCCAGCAGCAGGTTCTCCAGTTCCTTGCGCATGCCGGCGTAGTAGCGCCGGTTCTCCGGATCGAGGTAACGCAGTTCGGAGTCAAGGACGGTCAGCGACGACCGGTGGGCGACGGTGAGCACGATGCTCTCGACGACGTGGGCGAAACGTGCGCGCGGGGTGTCCTCGGCCGCCTGGTGGGCGGCCCTGGCCCGGGCGACGAGTTCGCTGATGCAGGTGTCCAGCAGGGCGACCAGCACGGCCTGTTTGCTCGGGTAGTGATAGTAGAGACCGGGCACCGTCACCCCGGCCTTGCTCGCCAGGTCGCGTACGGAGCTGCCGTGATATCCGCGCGCGGTGAAGACCTCAAGGGCGCCGAGAAGGATGCCCGGCAACTCCAACGGGGGAAAGTCGCGCCAGTGGCCGATGGGCGGCAGTGAGTCCTGCACGTGCGCCGACTCTTCCACGAGCTCCATCTGGTCCACTCTCTTCCTCGTCCGGGCAGGCGTCCCCGGCCCTGATCTGCTTCCCCGTCAATTGTGCCGCCTCTTCGGGGCGGGTCTTGTGCGAAGAACATTGTTCAGGCTACTTTAGCGACCGTTAAGTCAACGGGCCCGTGAGTGCCGCCGGGCTCGATCGCCGTACCCGGCGCCCACCCCTCATAGGGAGACCTCATGCCTCAAGCCGTCTTGGTCGACGTCGTACGGACGGCGTCCGGCCGTGGAAAGCCTGGCGGTGCGCTGTCAGGCGTGCACCCGACCGATCTGCTCGCCCACGTGATATCCGCCCTCGTCGAGCGCACGGGCATCGACCCGGGCGCCCTCGACGACGTCATCGCCGGATGTGTGACCCAGGCCGGCCAGCAGTCGGTCAACGTGGCCCGCAACGCGGCGCTGGCCGCCGGGCTGCCCCAAAGCGTGCCGGGCACGACCGTGGACCGGCAGTGCGGCTCGGGTCAGCAGGCCGTCGCCTTCGCCGCACAGGGCGTCCTCGCCGGCGCCTATGACATGGTCATCGCGGGCGGCGTGGAGTCCATGTCACGGGTCCCGATGTTCGCCGGCAAGATGGGCGAGGACCCCTACGGGGAGAGGCTGGCCGCCCGCTACGCCGATGGGCTGGTGGGGCAGGGCATCTCGGCCGAACTCGTCGCGGCGCGCTGGAAGCTGGACCGCCGGATGCTGGACGAGTATTCGGCGCGTTCCCATGAACTCGCCGCCCGGACCGCCGCATCGGGCGGCTTCGAGCGGGAGATCATCCCGCTGACGGTGACCGGCGAGGACGGCGTCGAGACCGTGCACGTCACCGATGAGACGGTACGGCCGACCACGACGGCGGACGGCCTGGCGGGCCTTCGGCCCTCGTTCCAGGACGAGGCGATGGGGTGCAGGTTCCCCGAGATCGACGACTGGCGGATCACCCCGGGCAACTCCTCCCCGCTGACCGACGGCGCCGCCGCCGCGCTGATCACCACCGACGTGATGGCCGAGCGCCTGGGCCTACGCCCGCGCGCCAGGTTCCACTCCTTCTCCGTCACCGGCGATGATCCGGTGGAGATGCTGACGGCGATCATTCCGGCCACACGTAAGGTGCTGCGGCGCGGCGGCCTGTCCATGGCCGACATCGACGCCTTCGAGGTGAACGAGGCGTTCGCGCCGGTGCCGCTGGCCTGGGCCCATGAACTGGGCGCAGACCTTGAACGACTGAACCCCCGGGGCGGCGCCATCGCGCTGGGGCACCCGCTGGGCGCCTCGGGCGTACGCCTGCTGTGCACGCTGGTCAACCACCTGGAGCAGACCGGCGGCCGGTATGGCCTGCAGACCATGTGCGAGGGCGGCGGTATGGCCAACGCCACCATCATCGAACGGCTCGGCTAGCCAGAGCACGACACCCACGGCGGCGCCACCCGGCGCGGTGGGGCGGATCGGAACGGGCCCGCGGCAAGGCGGGCCAAGAGGAGAACATCAGTGGGTTCGATTCAAGACAGGGTGGCTCTGGTCACCGGGGCAGGCCAAGGGATCGGGCGCGCGATCGCCCTGAAGCTGGCGGCCGAGGGCGCGCGGGTCGTGGTCAACGACATCGACGCCGAGGCGGCGCACGAGACGGTGGAGGCCGTCGCCAAGACCGGTGCGGCCGGGGTCGCGGTGGTGGGCAGCGTTACCGAGGAGGGCTTCGCCGGGCGTTTCGTCGACACGGCGATGCAGCGCTTCGGGGGCCTGGACATCATCGTCAACAACGCCGGATACACCTGGGACGCGGTCATCCAGCGGATGACCGACGAGCAGTGGGAGGCGATGCTGGCCGTACACGTGACCGCGCCGTTCAAGATCTTGCGCGCCGCCCAGCCGTTGATCAGCCGGATGCACAAGGCGGAGCGGGAGGCCGGGGTCCGCCGTACGCGCAAGGTCGTCAACATCTCCTCCATCTCGGGGCTGGACGGCAATCCGGGCCAGGCGAACTACTCCAGCGCCAAGGCCGCCGTGGTCGGTCTCACCAAGACGCTGTCCAAGGAGTGGGGTCGCTACGACGTGACCGTCAACGCGGTCGCCTTCGGCTACATCCAGACCCGTCTCACCCAGGCGCGCTCGGTGGCCGACGGCCACATCAGCGTGGAGGGGCACGACATCCGTGTCGGCATGACCGATGACCGTGTCTCGATGCTGGAGGAGGCCATCCCGATGGGACGTGCCGGCACTCCGGAGGAGGCCGCCGGCGCGGTCTACCTGTTCTGCTCGCCCGAATCCGACTACGTCAGCGGCGAGACGCTCGTCTGCGGAGGTGGCTACCACTTCTGAACCCGCGGTTCAGAAGCGCCCACGGAGGTTGTCGGGGCCTCCGTGGGCGTAGCCGTGGGCCGGCAATTCCCCGAAAAACAACGAAAACATAACGGCCACAAGGTGCTATTGCGGTCCAGCCGAAAAGCGCCACATGATGTGTACCGATCAGTCAGTACATTGGGACGTCCAAGGAGCCCAAGGTGACAAGCTCAACGATCTCCAAGTCCCCACTCGGCGTCGTCCGCCGACGGTTCGCCTCGATGGATCAGGGATACATCGTCGCGGGTGTACTCCTCGCCCTCGTGGTGTTGTTCTCCGTCACGCTGCCGGGCTTCTCCTCCACCGACAACCTGCTCAACGCCGCCAGAAGCGCCTCGACGCTCGGGCTGCTGGCCATCGGCATGACCGTGGTGGTCATCGCACGAGGCCTGGACCTGTCCGTCGTCATCATCATGGGCGTCAGCTGCGCCATGGCCGTGGAGCTGATGATCGCCGGTCACGGCGAACTCGTCTCGCTGGCCGCCGGCCTGCTCATCGCGCTCACCCTGGGGCTCATCAACGGTCTCCTGGTGGCCTATGTCGAGGTGCCTCCGCTGTTCGTCACCCTGGCGACCAGCCTGCTCTACCTCGGCTTCTTCCGCATCTTCTTCCTTCCCAAGGACCAACAGGCGATCCTCTCCAGCGCCACGGCCATGAACTGGCTCGGCAATGGAACGGTGCTTGGGATCCCCAGCCCGGTGCTGGTCTTGGCCGTGGCGGCCGCGGCCGCCACCTGGTTCATGTCCCGCAACTACGGCCGTTTCGTGCGATCGCAAGGCGACAACCCCGCCGCTGCCTCGCTGTTCGGCCTGCCCACCCGCCCGCTGCTGGTCTCCACCTACCTCGTGTCCGCGAGCGCCGCGTTCATCGCCGGCGTGGTGGGGGTTTCGGTGGCGGGAGCCTATGACCTGCGGGCGGCGGCCACCGGCACGACGCTCTACGACGTCATCGCCGTCGTGGTCATCGGCGGAGTGAGCCTCGCGGGTGCGCGAGGCAGCATCGGCGGCGTCGTGTGCGCCGCACTCCTGCTCGGGGTCATCGGCAACGCCATGACCCTGCTCAACATGAGCGTCATCGAACAGTCCCTGTCGAAGGCGTTCATCGTCCTTCTGGCGATCGTGCTCGACAGTCTCCTGCATCCGCGTGATGAAGAGACCGCACGAGTCGGAGATATGTAGCAAGGCCCCGCCAGGGCAACTCAGCTCATTGGAGAGGTAGGTAGCAATGAGCATCCGTAAGAAGGCACGCGCGGCGACCATCGCCGCGGGGATGGTCCTGACGCTCGCTCTGACAGGCTGCACCACCACTAGAGACGCCGCTTCCCCCGCCCCGGCGAACGGAACCCCGGCGAGCGGGACCGGCGGGCTGCCCGCCGTCGCCGCCCCCCAAGAAGTCATCGCCAAGTCGCTGGACGCGATGCGCGGCAAGAAGGTGCAGATGATCACCATCAGCGGCGACGGCGCCCCGCTGACCCGCGCCTGGCGTGAACGCGCCGCACTGGGCTTCAAGGAGGTCGGCGTCGACTTCACCGCCATCACCGCCAACTTCGACACCCAGGTCCTGGCCCAGCAGGTGCAGACGGCGATCGACCAAAAGCCCGCCGCCCTCATCTTGCACAACGCCGACCTCAGCGGCCTGGCCAAACTGATCCAGCAGGCCCAGGCGAGCGGCATCTACGTCATCGTGATGAACCTCGGCTCCAACGCCCAAAGCGACGCCTACATCGGCCCCAACTGGCTATCGATGGTGTCGGAGCTGGCCGAACGCGCCTCCTCGGACTGCAAGGCGATGAACAAAAAAGACGTCGCCATCATCAACGGCTTCGGATCCGACACCGGTTCGCTGCTGACGGTCGAGGCGGCCACCAAGACCTTCAAGGAACAAGGCATGAACCTGGTGGCCAGCCAGCCCGGCCAATACGACCCCACCAAGGCCAACGAGATCACCCGTACCTTGATGCAGCAGCACCCCAACCTGTGCGCGGTCCTCGGCAACTGGGACGGCATGATGACCGGCGCCGCCAACGCCGTGGCCCAGGCCGGCAAGATCGGCCAGGTCGGCGTCTACACCACCGACTCCAGCCAGGTCGCCTGCGACGGCATCGGCAAGGGCACCATGGCCGCCGCGGTCAACTACGGCGGCGGAACCACCATGGGCGACAACGCGGTGGCCCTGACCCAGTATCTGCTGCAGAGCGGACTGACCCCCGGCGGCGTCAAGACCGCCCTGTTCACCCCGACCCAGATCATCGACAAGACCAACTACCAGCGCGTCGGCTCCTGCTACGCCGCGACGGCGCAGTAGCCCCCACCGCCACCCGGCCCCCGGGTGGGCCCGCGGGTGGGCGCCCTTCCACCTGCGGGCCTTTGGGGGTATTCACGCTTCACGAATGGGGAACGACACGTGCCCAAGGATGCATTCGCTCTCACCGGTATGTCCTGGCGACACAGGTTCTCCTTCCAGCGATCCCTTGCCGAACTTCTCGGCAAACGCTGGATGGAGGCGGTGGTCCCTTGCCTGCTGCTGGTCGGTGTCCTGACGTACTTCAGCATCACCACCGAGGGCTTTTTCACCCCGGACAACGCCTCGACGCTGTCCCAGAACTTCGCCGAGCTCGGCCTGGTCGCGCTCGGCATGACGATCGTGCTCATCGGCGGCGGCATCGACTTGAGCGTCGGCTCGGTCTTCGCGGTCGTCAACGGCTTCGCGCTGATCGGCTACAAGCTGCTCGGCTGGCCGGTCGCCGTCGTCGCCGTCGCCGCCATCGCGCTGGGCGCGCTGCTCGGGTCGGTCAACGGCCTGCTGATCGCCTACGCCAAGACCCGGCCCTTCATCACCACGCTGGTGACCCTGCTCGCCTATCGCACGGTGGCCGAGTACATCGACGCGACCTACAGTCCCGAACTGACCACCACCACTCGGATCGACCCCGCCTGGGACATGCTGGGCGCCGGACAGATCGCCGGTCTGACCACCCAGTTCGTGTGGCTGATCGTCGTGGCCATGGTGGTGCACGTCCTGCTCAGCCGCAGCCGCTGGGGATGGCGGATCACGGCCATCGGCTCCTCCAGGACCTCGGCCCGCCGGGCCGGTATGAACCTTCCCGGCATCACCTTCAGCACCTACGCCGCCGCCGGCGCGCTGGCCGGCGCGGCCGGGCTGCTGACCGCGAGCAGGCTGGAGCAGAGCTCGGCCTCCACCGGCGTGGGCATGGAGTTCGCGGTCCTTACGGCCGTCGTGCTCGGCGGCGTCAGCCTGGCCGGAGGCCGCGGTACGGCCATGCGCGCCCTCATCGGCGCGCTCGCCGTGGTCGCGATCTCTCAAGGACTGACGCTGCAGGCCCAGCCGCGCTACGTGTATTCGATGGTGCTGGCCGTGATCCTGCTGCTGTTCGCCGCCTTCGACCTCAAATGGGGCAAGAACCGCGGCAAGGCCATCCAGAAGATCTACATGGCGCCCGGCCGCTTCCGGCTCAAAGCCTCGCCCGACATCTATGAGAAGGGCAGCGTGTGGGCACTGAACGACCGGCTCACCGGGGCCGAGGCCATCGGGACCGGGGAACTCGACGGCCCTGAGGACGTGGTGGTCGACGACCAGGGGCGCATGTACTGCGGTGACCGGCGCGGCTGGCTGTGGCGCATCGACGACCCGGCCGCCAAGCCCGAACTGGTGGCCCGCATCGGCGGGCACCCGCTCGGTGTGGTCATGGACGCCGGCGGCGATGTGGCCATCTGCGTGGCAGGCATGGGTCTGTACGGCATCAGCCCGCAAGGCGAGGTCAAGCCGCTGGCCACCGACGTCAAACGCACCTGGTACCGCATCAACGACGACTCGGCGATCCGACTGGCCGACGACCTGGACATGGCACCCGACGGCAAGATCTACTTCAGTGACGCCAGCACCAGGTTCGACGGTGATGAGTACTTCCTGGACCTGATCGAGTCGCGGCCCAACGGCCGGTTGCTGTGCTACGACCCCAAGACCCGCCAGACCAGCGTCGCGCTGCGCAACTACGCCTTCCCCAACGGCATCTGCGTCTCCCACGACGGCATGTCGGTGCTCATCAACTCCTCCAACCTCTACCGGATCGACCGCTTCTACATCGCCGGGCCCAAGGCGGGCCGGCTGGAGCCGTTCATCGAGAACCTGCCGGGCATCCCCGACAACATCAACCGCGCCTCCGACGGAGGCTACTGGGTGGCCTTCGCCGGCATGCGCACACCGGTGTGGGACCTGGCCATCTCCATGCCCAAGTTCCGCAGGCGCATGGTCAAGGAACTGCCCTTCGACGAATGGCTCGTCCCCAACCTGAACACGTCATGCGTCATCAAGATCACCGAGGAGGGAGAGGTGGTCGAGTCCATGTGGGACGGACAACAGAAGGATCACGCCGTGATCACCTCCATGCGCGAACACGAGGGTTACCTCTACCTCGGCGGGCTCACCAACGACCGCCTGGGCCGGGTACGGCTGACCGCACAAGAGCGAAACGGCGCCCGGCGTCACGCGCGGGCGGTGAGCACCCCGTGAATCTGACTGCCGAGCTGCGCCGCAGCCTCAACATCGTCACCGAGTTCCTCATGCCCTCACGGGCGGAGAACCGCGCCATCCCCTCCCTGGACGGAGGCCTGGCCGCCAACGACGCCATCGACTCCCTGCGCGCCCACTGGTCGAGCACCGAGGAGGAACCCGACGACATGGCGCCCGCCGGTGAGCACTCGGTGCTGTTCACCGTGGGCCGCGCCGTACACGGCCTGGACCTGCGATCCGGGCAGACCAGCCAGGTCGCCTCGCTGCCCGGCCCGGCCTCGGCGATCTGCGCCGACGGCAGCGGCGGCCACTTTGTGGCCGTGGAAGGCGAAGGCCTTCACCGGCTGACGGCCCGCGACGGCCGGGTCACGCGCGTCAGCGAACACCCCCTGTCCTGCGCGACGAGCCTCACCTGCGTGGACGGCTCGGTCTATGTCACCCAGGGCAGTACGGGGTTCTCCGCGCAGCAGTGGGCGCACGACCTGATGAGCAAGGGCGCCTCGGGCAGCCTGCTGCGCATCGACCTCTCCTCCGGGCGGGCCAAGACCCTGGCCTCGGGCCTGGCCTGGCCGGCCGGGGTCACCGCAGGGCCCACGGGCTCCACGCTGCTGGTGTCGGAGTCCTGGCGCCACCGCGTCTTGACGTTCGACCTCAACGGCGGCGCGGGCCGTACGCTGCTGCCGAACCTGCCCGGCTACCCCATGCGCCTGTCACCTGACGGCCGCGGCGGATATCTGCTCGCCTTCATGGCGCTGCGCACCCACCTGATCGACTTCGTGCTGCGGGAGGACTATTTCCGCGAGGAGATGGTGCGCACCGTCCCGCCGCAGTTCTGGATCTCACCCGCGCTGCGCTCGACGGGAGAGCGGTGGGAGCCGCTGCAGATCGGCTCCATGAAGCATCTCAACCAGACCAAACCCTGGGCGCCCTCACGCGCCTACGGCCTGCTGGCACAGATGGAGCCCGACGGCACCTTCACCCGAAGCTGGCACGCCCGGACGGGGTCGGCCCGCACCGGGATCACCTCCGCCCACGCCGTCGGCGGCCGGATCGTCATGGTCAGTAAAGGAGGGCGGATGGTGCTCGCCGAACAGGAGGAGCCACGATGACGCCACAACCCCTGCTGGAGATCAGCGCCGGATCCAAGAGCTACGCCGGTGTGCGGGCCATCCAGGACATCGACTTCACCCTCTACCCCGGCGAGGTGCACGCGCTGCTGGGGGAGAACGGCGCGGGCAAATCGACCTTGTGCAAGGTCATCGCGGGCGCCGTCCGGCTCGACGGCGGGCGGCTGGACATCGAGGGCCGCAAGCGGGAGTACACCCATCCCAGCCAGGCCCTGCGCGACGGTGTGGCGATGGTCTATCAGGAGACCAGCCTGGTCCCCACGATGACCGTGGCCCAGAACCTGCGGCTGGGCGATGAGGCCCTGCTGTCACGCTTTCGTTCGCTCAACATCGAAGGCCGCCAGCTGATGCGGTCGATGAACTTCCCCGTCCAGGTCACCTCGCTGGTGTCCTCACTGGGCAGCGCGCAAAAGCAGATGGTGGAGATCGCCCGCGCGATCCGCCGACGCGCCAAGATCGTGATCTTCGATGAGCCGACCGCGACCCTCACCCCCGAAGAGACCGAGCAACTGTTCGGCGCCATCGGCCAGCTCACCCGTTCCGGCGCCGGAGTCATCTTCGTCTCCCACGCCATCGAACAATCCCTGCAGATCGCCGACCGGGTCACCATCCTGCGAGACGGCCGCCACCAGCTCACCACCGCAGCGGCCGACATCGGCCGCGACGAGATCATCCGCCTCATGGTCGGCCGGTCGGTCGAATACGCCCGCCGCCCGCCCGAAGAAGGCACGGTACGCGGCCCCAAGGTGCTGAGCGTGGAGAACCTGACCATGGGCACCACGGTCAAGAACATGTCCTTCTCCGCCTACGCCGGCGAGATCGTCGGCATCGCGGGCCTGGTGGGCTCCGGCCGTACCGAAGCCTGCATGGTGGTGACCGGCGCGCTCAAACGCAACCGCGTCAACGGCGGCAGAGTCCTGCTCGACGGGCGGCCCGTACGCTACCGCGTCCCGCGCCAGGCCATCCAGGACGGCATCGTCTACATCACCGAAGACCGCAAGGTCAACGGCTTCTTCGAGACCATGTCCATCGCCGAGAACATCGCGATCGGTGAGGCCGCCTCGGCCAAGAGACTGGCCCTGCTACGAGGCACGCGCCGGGTCAAGGAGGTCGCGGCCAAGTTCATCAAACGGTTCCAGATCCGCGCCATCAACCCCAACGCGCGCGTGATCGAACTGTCGGGCGGCAACCAGCAGAAGGTCGTCTTGGCCAAGTCGCTCACCGGCGACCCGCGCGTGGTCATCTTCGACGAACCGACCCGGGGAGTGGACGTCGGCTCGATCGAGGAGATCCACCAGCTGATCCGCCAGATCGCCGACCAAGGCGTCGCGGTCGTGCTGATCTCGTCCTATCTGCCGGAGATCTTCTCCCTGTCCGACCGGATCCTGGTGGCGCGCGGTGGCCGGATCGTGGCCGAGTTCTCCCCGGACACCGCCACCGAGGAATCGGTCATGTTCGCGGCCGTGCACTGAGAAACGCGCGGAACAAGACCACGACGCGCCAACGGAAAGGACAACGATGAGCGGCTTCACGATGCGCGGCACACTCGACGTGGGCGCCGCCCGCTCACCCGACGGGGTGGCCCTGACGTTCGGAGAGCAGCAGATCACCTACCGTGAGCTCGGCACGCGCATCGACCAGGTCGCGGCCGGCCTGGCCGTGCTCGACTTCCAGCGGGGCGACACCGTCATGGTGGTGCTGCCCAACTGCGTCGAATACGTCGAACTGTTCTATGCGATCGCGACCCTGGGCGGGGTCATCGTCCCGGTCAACTACCTGCTCAGCGCCGAGGAGGTACGTCACATCCGTGACGACTCCGAGGCCGGCTGGATCGTCGTGGACGCCTCGATGACCGACCGCCTGGCCGGGATCGAGCAGGCGGAACTGTCACGCATGCGCGTCTTCACGCGGGGCGCGGCCCAGCCCGGATCCGGCCACCAGGACTATGAGGTGCTGCGCGGCGCGGGCACCCTGGAGCACCGGCCGCTGATCGCCCTCGATGAGGTGCTGCTGCTGCAATACACCTCAGGCACCACCGGCCTGGCCAAGGCCGCGGTGCACACCCACAACAGCCTGATGTGGAACATGGTCCAGCAGGTCGTCGACTTCTCCTTGACCGAAAGCGACTCCTACCTGTGCGTCCCCGCATTGTGCTGGGCGGCCGGGTTCCACGACTTCACCCTGCCGCTGCTGTGGACCGGGGGACGGGTGAGCCTCATGCCCAGCCGCTCCTTCGACCCCGCGGCCTTTTGCGACCTGCTGGTACGCCACCAGGTCACCATCGTGGTCCTCGTGCCCTCGGTGCTGCGCATGGTGCTGCGCTCAGGCCTGGTCTCGCCCGCCGCCTGCGGCACGATCCGGCTGCTCATGTCCGGCGGTGAACTGCTGCCGGTGGAACTCATCGAAGAGTTCGAAGCGGCGCTCCCGGGATGCCGGGTGTCGCAATGCTACGGTATGACCGAGGGGCCGATGATCATGACATTCCTCGATCAGGCCAACGCCGTCCGCAAACGCGGCTCAGCCGGGCGCGCGATGTCGATGACCACGATCCAGATCAGGCGCCCCGACGGCACCACCGCCGACGTGGGCGAGATCGGCGAGATCGTCGTACAGTCACCCGGATCGATGATCGGCTACCACCGTTCCGAGGTCCAGACCGCGCAGACCCTGCACGAGGGCTGGATGCACACCGGCGACAACGGCTCCCTGGACGCCGAGGGATATCTCTACGTGGCCGGCCGCGCCAAGGACATGATGATCTCCGGTGGCCTGAACGTCTATCCCGCCGAGATCGAACGGGTCCTGCTCACCCACCCGGCCGTGCGGGAGGTCGCCGTGGTCGGCGTCCCCGACGAGCGGTTCGGCGAGGTCGGGCGGGCCCACGTCGTGCTCACCCCCGGCCAGAACGCGACGGCGGCCGACCTGGAAGACCACGTACGGCAAAGCCTGGCGGGCTACAAGGTGCCCCGAGTGTGGGCGATCGGACCGGAACCGCTGCCGCGGACCACCTCGGGCAAGGTACAGAAGTCGACGCTGCGGAGCATCCCGGCGACGGAGGGGACATCACATGTGGAGCTTTGAGACCGACGCCGAGTTCCAGGCCGAACTCGACTGGATGAAGACCTTCGTCGACGAGAAGATCGTGCCGATCGAGTCCCACCGGCCCGACCGGCAGGAGTTCGCCGAACTCATCGTCCCGCTGCAAGAGACCGTCAAGCAACGCGGTCTGTGGGCCGCTCACCTTTCCCCCGAGCTCGGCGGGCGCGGCTTCGGCCAGCTCAAGCTCGGCCTCATGCACGAGATCATCGGCCGCTGCGTCGTGGCGCCCTACGTGTTCGGCAACCAGGCACCCGATTCGGGCAACAGCGAGATCCTCGCCCTGCACGCCACCGAGCAACAGCGTGAACAGTGGCTGGTCCCGCTGCTGGACGGGCGCATCCGCTCCAGCTACGCCATGACCGAACCCGGCGCCGGAGCCGACCCCACCCTGCTGGCCACCCGGGCGACCCAGGTGGAGGGCGGCTGGCGCCTGGACGGCGAGAAATGGTTCATCACCAACGCCTCGGCCGCCGACTTCATGATCGTCATGGCGGTCACCGACCCCGACGCCCGGCCCCACGAACGCGCCAGCCAGTTCATCGTTCCCACCACCACCCCAGGCCTGAAGATCGTCCGGGAGATCGGCACCCTGGAGGACTCACGCCCCGAATGGGGACGCCTGGAAAACCACAGCGAGGTGATCCTGCAGGACGTCCGTGTGGGCGCCGACGCCATGCTGGGCCCCCGCGGCCAGGGATTCCGCATCGCCCAGGAACGTCTGGGGCCGGGCCGCATCCACCACTGCATGCGTTGGATCGGTCAGGCCGGCCGGGCGCTGGAACTGCTGTGCGCACGCGCGCTCACCCGCTACAGCCACGGCTCCCTGCTGTCCGACAAGCAGACCGTGCAGAACTGGATCGCCGAATCCTGGGCCGACCTGCACGCGGCCCGCCTGATGACCCTGCACGCCGCCTGGAAGATCGACAACTACGGTGTCAAGGAGGCCCGCACCGAGATCAGCGCGATCAAGTTCCGCGGCGCCCAGATGCTGCACGACGTCATCGATCGCGCGATGCAGGTGCACGGCGCGCTGGGCCTGACCACCGACCTGCCCCTGCAGGACATGTACCGCCGCGCCAGGTCGGCCAGGATCTACGACGGCCCCGACGAGGTCCACCGCCAGTCGGTGGCCCGCGCCGTGCTGAAGTCCCATACCGCCACCCACCCCGTCCCGTCCGCGACCGTGCCCGAGACCGCGACGAGGGCCCACTGACCGATGACCACCCAGCATCCCGACGAGACGGAGGACGCATCCTTGTCCGGCCAGCCACCCCAACCCATGGACACCCGCGACCGCATCCTGCAAGCGGCGACCCGGATCTTCGCCCAAAAGGGCTACCACGGGACGGGCATGTCCGAACTCGGCGAGGCAGCGGGCATTCAACGCGGCGCCCTCTACTACCACATCGGATCCAAGGAAGATCTGCTGTTCGACCTGTGCAAACGCCACGTCGATGAGGCCCTCGCCCGAGGCCGGGCCGCGGTGGACAGCGCCGACGAGCCGCAGGAACAACTGCGGCGGCTCGTCCACGCCCACCTCAACACCCTGGCCGAACGCCGCGACGACGTCATCGTCGCCGAACACGAGATGCGTTCGCTGACCGGGGAGCGCGCCGTACGGCTGCGCGCCCTGCGCCGCGAATACCAGAACCTGTTCGAGGAGGTCTTCGCACGAGGCACCGACGCCGGTACCTTTCACGCCGCAAGCCCCATCGACGTCATGGGCGTACTCGGCATGCTCAACTACACCTACGTCTGGCTGGACCCCAAAGGCCCGACCTCGGTCGATGAGATAGCCGAACGACTGCTGACACTGATCCTCAACGGCATGGCGGGCCGGTAGTGGGCCCCGCACGCCGGCGTGCTCTGGTGACGGGCGGAGCACGGGGGATCGGCCAGGCGATCGTGGCCGAACTGGCCTCCCGTGGCGTGGACGTCATGTTCACCTACCGGCAGGCCGGCGCCCAGGCCCAGGCCGTGGCCGACGTCCACGACGGCGACACCGCCACAGTGGTGGCCGAGCCGTACGACCTGCTCGGCGGAGACGCCCAGGCACTGGCCGCCCGCTGCCAACAGCGGTTGGGCGGGCTGGACATCGTGATCCTCAACGCCGGCATGTGGCAGGGCGGACGCATCGAGACGCTGCCGCCAGAGGAATGGTGGCGGGTCGTGGAGACCAACCTGCGCGGCAACTATCTGCTGGCCCGTGCCGTACTGCCCCTGCTGCGGCAGTCGGCGGCCGGATCGCTGGTGTTCGTGTCCTCGGCCGTGGGGATCATCGGCTTCCCCGGCGACAGCGCCTACGCCAGCGCCAAGGCCTCCATGACCGGCCTGGCCCGCGCACTGGCCAAAGAGAACGCCGGAGGAACCCGGGTCAACGTCCTGGCACCCGGATTCGTCCAGACCGACATGACGGCCGACATCAGCGAACAGGCACGGAACCGGATTCTGGACCGTACCGTGCTCGGCCGCTTCGGCACGGTCGAGGAGATCGCCCGCGCCGCGGTCTTTCTCGCGGAAGACGCGACGTTTTGCACCGGAACGGTGCTGAGTGCAGATGGTGGGTGGACATTGTGAACGCAGGACCGCTGAGCGGAGTGCGGGTCATCGAGATCGCCGGAATCGGTCCAGGACCGTTCTGCGGGATGATGCTCGCCGACATGGGCGCCGAGGTGCTGCGCGTGGACCGGCCCGGCTATCACAGCCCGGCCAACCTGCTGCCGCCCCAGGCCGACCTGATGAACCGGGGACGCCGGTCGGTGGCGATCGACCTCAAATCCCCGCGCGGTGCCCAGACCGTGCTTCGGCTCGTCGAATCGGCCGACATCATCTTCGAAGGCTTTCGCCCCGGCGTCGTGGAACGTCTCGGCATCGGGCCCAAGGACTGCGCCGCGCGTAACCCCCGCCTCGTCTACGGACGGATGACCGGCTGGGGACAGCACGGCTCGCACGCGCCCATGGCCGGCCACGACATCAACTACATCGGCCTGACCGGCCTGCTCGACTCCATCGGCACCCCCAAGACCCCCGTGCTTCCGCTCAACGTCGCCGGCGACTTCGGCGGCGGGGGAATGCTGCTGGCCTTCGGCCTGGTCTGCGCCCTGTACGAGGCCCGCGCCTCCGGCCAGGGCCAGGTGGTGGACGCCTCCATCCTGGACGGCGCCTCCATCCTGATGACCATGTTCCACGCCATGGCCGGCCAGGGTGTCTGGTCGCCGGCACGCGGCACCAACGTGCTCGACGGTGGCTCCCACTTCTACAACGTCTACGAATGCGCCGACGGCCGCCACGTCGCCGCGGGCGCGATCGAGCCGCAGTTCTACCACCGGCTGCTGACCGGCCTCGGACTCGACACCGATCCCGAGTTCGCCCACGGCCAGCACCGCCAGGACCTGTGGCCGCATCTGCGCGAGCGCATGGCCGAGGTGTTCCGCAGCAGGCCCCAGGCCGAGTGGCTGGCGGTGTTCGCCGGCACCGACGCCTGCCTGACCGAGGTCGTGCCCCTGGCCGAGGTGGCCGAGCACCCCTTGAGCCTCGAACGGGACTCCTTCGTGCGCGTGGGCTCGGCCACGCAGCCCGCGCCGGCGCCGCGCTTCAGCCGTACCGTCCCCCAGACGCCCACACCGCCCCCCTCGCCCGGCGAGCACACCGTCTCCGCGCTGACCGCCTGGGGACTGACCCAGGCCGAGATCGACGACCTCGCCGGGGACGGAACGATCCACCAGACCACACCCGGCGAAAGCGAGGCGCCCTCATGAACGAATCCCTCCCACGAGCCGAGCTCTACCGGCGCATGCTGCGCATCCGCCGCTTCGAAGAGCGCACCGCGCAGTTCTACCGCGACGGGCAGATCCCCGGCTTCGTCCACGTCTCAGTCGGGCAGGAAGCGGTCGCGGTCGGCGCCTGCGCACCCCTGAGCACCCACGACATCATCACCTCCACCCACCGAGGCCACGGACACGTCCTGGCCAAAGGCGCCGACATGGGCCAAATGTTCGCCGAACTGTTCGGCCGCGCCGACGGCAGCTGCCGCGGCCGCGGCGGATCGATGCACATCGCCGACCTGGCCGTGGGAGTCTTCGGCGCCAACGGCATCGTCGGCGCCGGCCTCCCCATCGCCGCGGGCGCGGCCACCGCCATGCAGTTGCGCGAGCGCCCCCAGGTCGCCGTGGCCTTCTTCGGCGATGGCGCGGTGGCCCAAGGCGCCTTCCACGAAGCGGTCAACCTGGCCTCGGTCAAAGACCTCCCGATCGTCTTCCTGTGCGAGAACAACCACTTCGCCGAGTTCTCCGACGCCAGCATCATCCGCGAGATCTCCCTCAAAGGGCGGGCACGCGGCTATGGCATCGCCTATGCCCACGTGGACGGCAACGACGTGGAGGCCGTGGCCGCCGTCATGGCCCGCCAGATCGCCCACGCCCGCTCAGGCGCCGGCCCCGTCCTGGTCGAGGCCGAGACCTACCGCGCGCGCGGCCACTACGAAGGCGACCAGCAAAGATACCGCGCACCTGAGGACCTGGCCGCCCGCGAGACCAACGACCCGCTGGCCATCCTGGCCGCACGGATCAACGCCGACGGCGACGGCCACCTGCTCACCAAGATCACCGAAGAGGTCGAACGCGAGGTGGAGCAGGCCATCGCCTTCGCCCGCTCCTCCCCGCCGCCGGCCCCAGAGACCCTGAGCGACCACGTCTACGCCGACCCCGGCCCCAGATCCCCGCTGCCCGTCCCCGCACAGGCGGCCGCACCGACCCCCACCATCAAGACCAGCCGCGCCATCCGCACCGCCCTGGAAGACGAACTGGCCACCGACCCCACGGTCTTCCTGGCCGGCATCGACGTGGCCGCCGGAGGAAACGTCTTCGGCCTCACCCGGGGACTGCACGAACGTTTCCCCGGCCGCCTCATCGACACCCCGATCTCCGAGACCGCTGTCATGGGCATGGGCGTGGGAGCGGCCATGTCCGGCATGCGGCCCATCGTCGAACTCATGTACCTCGACTTCGTCGGGGTCTGCCTGGACCAGATCATGAACCAGGCAGCCAAGATGCGCTTCATGACCGGAGGCGCCGTCCAGGTGCCCCTCACCATCCGCACCCAGTTCGGCGCCGGACGCTCCTCGGGCAGCCAGCACTCACAGAGCCTGGAAGGCCTGCTCGCGGCCATCCCCGGCCTCAAAGTCGTCATGCCCTCCACCGCCGCCGACGCCTACGGCCTGCTCCGCGCCGCCGTACGCGACCCCAACCCCGTCGTCTTCATCGAAAACCGGCTCCTGTACGAAACCTCCGGACCCGCACCCGACCGCCGCCAACACCTCGAACTGGGCCGGGCGCACATCACCCGCCAAGGCGCCGACGTGACCATCGTCAGCTACTCGCGGATGGCCCAGGTCTGCCTGGCGGCGGCCGAAGAACTGGCCGGGCGCGGCATCGAATGCGAGGTCGTCGACCTGCGCACGATCACCCCCCTGGACTACCAGACGATCATCGACTCGCTGGCCAAGACCTCCCGCCTGCTCATCGCCCACGAGGCCATCACCGACTTCGGCGTCGGCGCCGAGATCAGCGCCCACATCGGCGAGCACGCCTTCGAACTGCTCGACGCGCCCATCACCCGCGTGGGCGCCACCCGCATGCCCGCACCCTACGCGCCCGGCCTGGAACGCCTGTGGCTGCCTGACCAGGCCGCAGTCATCCGCGCCGTCGAACGACTCCTCGCCTACTGAAAAACCACTCCCTGACAACCACTTCGCTGCCCTCGCGCAGCGCGGGCACCCGCGATCGATTCGTGCCGGCGGATCCGGGCGCCCTCATGACCGCACCGAACATGACGATCGACGACGAGGACGAAGAACCGCCGCAGCCCGGCGCCTTCGCCGCTCCATCGCCCGGCGGTGGCCCGCGCACACCTCGGCCACCGCTTCACGGCGCGATCACCGCGCTTCGCCCGCACCGGAAAAGAGACGAGGGCGTGGCTCAAAGACCAAGAAAGAGGCTGTCCGTGAGCGCAACACCGACCGACCAAGCCATCTTCACCGAACGGCTCAGCACGTGGGCACAGACCCACTACGGGCCACAAGCGGTGGTAGGCGACGTACGCCGGATGCCGGGCAACTCCGGAATCAGCTACGGATTCGACATCACCCACCACGGCGACCGCGAGGGCCTGGTCGTACGCCTGACCCCACCCGGCGTCGTACGGCAAGGCAACACCGACATCATGCGCCAAGTCCCGCTGCTGCAGGCGCTCAAACGGGCCGGCCTGCCCGTGCCCGAGGTCCGCTGGTACGACGAGGACGAGTCATGGTTCGGCGTGCCATACCACATGGTCGAGCACATGCGCGGCACCTCCACCCACATGTTCGACAAGGGACGAGCCGAACAGATCGACGGCACCGGCCTCGAACCGGTATTCGTCGAAGCGATGGGCGTACTCGCCGCCATCCACCAGATCGACTGGCGGCGTGAGCTCCCCGGCTGGTCCACCCCCAGGGACCTGGAGGCCGAGATCTCCTTCTGGACCCCCAGCCTGCTCAAATCCGACGACCCCCAATGGATCTCCCAAGGGATGCAGATCCACGACCGGCTCCTGGCCACCAGACCCCACACCCCCCTCATGAGCATCGTCCACGGCGACTTCTACTCCAACAACTGGCTGTTCGCCGACGGAAGCCTGACCGCCGTCCTGGACTGGGAGATCGCCTCCATCGGATCACCCGGACTCGACATCGGGTGGATCTGCATGATGTACGACCCCAAGAGCTGGAGCCCGGCCCGCCACCAATGGTCCCAGTGGTCACCCGAACCGGACTTCCTCGTCGATGCCTACCTGGCCGCGGGCGGCCCCGCCGTACCCGACCTGGACTGGTTCCGCGCCCTGGCGGGTTTTCGCCTCAGCTGCATCACCGCGATGGGCCTGCGCCTGCACCGCACCGGCCGCCGCCCCGACCCGGCCTGGGAAGTACTCGGCGACGCCGCGCCGTACATGATGAACCGCGCCGAGGAACTGCTGGCGGGCCTTCGATGAGCGCCCCCGGATCACTGCCCGCCGTCCGCATCGACAGCGACCGGCGCGCCTTCGCCTGGTGCGGCGCCTGCTCCGCCTGCGACAACTGCCGCTCGGGCTGGAGCGCCTGGTGCACCACCGCACCGGCGCCCGGCCACTGGCAACCCCTCGCCCCCCACGTGCCCCACCGTCCGCGCATGGAACACGCCCTGGCCGCGGCCCTGGGCTGCCTGGACATCCTCGCCCAGGACACCACGGCCCATCCCGGCGACACGACACTGCTGGTCCTTGGGCCGGCCCAGGTGCTCACACCCCTGCGTGTGGTCCTGGCACACGCCCGCATCGGCGCGGTACACGTCGCCGATGAGACCCTCACCGGCGACGACGAGTTCTCCCTCGCGGCGGCGAGGGCCGCGATGGCCGGACAGAGCGGCACCGGCCGCGCCGACACCATCGTCTCCCTGCGGGGACGGCTCGACCTGGCCTCCCGCTGGGTACGACGAGGCGGACGCGTGGCGAGCCTGACCTGCGCGGGGGAGACCATCATGCCCGCCCTGGACACCCTGGTCACCCGCGAAGTGAGCATCGTGTCCCTGCGCGACCCCTGCGGCGCCATCGCCCCGCTCACCGATGCCCTCACCCGTTCAGGAGAACTCCATGGCTGACCACGGCCCCCGCCGGGCACTGCTGGCCGCCCCCGGCAGGTTCCAGGTCGGCCCCGGCCCCGAAACGCCACTGGGACCCGGCGACGTGCGCCTTGCCGTACTCGCCACAGGCATCTGCGGCACCGACCTGGCCACCTACCGAAGCGGAGACGCCGACCCCCACCAGGTGCTCGGCCATGAGATCGTCGCGCACGTCACCGAGACGGGCGGCGCCACCGACCTGCCCACCGGCACCAGGGTCATGCTGCGCCCCATGCGCTCCTGCCACCGCTGCTGGTATTGCGCCTCCGGCCACACCCACCTGTGCGACCACTCCAAAGAACTCACCCTGTCCTTCCAACGCCCCGGAGGCTTCGCCGAGGAGGTGATCCTGCGCGACGCCGAACCCGGCGACGCCCTACCCCTGGCCGAGGAAGCCGATATCACCGACGGCATGTGGGCCGAGCCGCTGGCCGTGGCCGTACACAGCCTGAACACCCTGGGCGGCCCGCGCCCCGCAGACCCGCTCCTGGTGATCGGCGCCGGACCTCTCGGCCTTTGCACCACCGCCGCCGCGGCCGCGCGCGGACTGAAGGTGACCGTCGTCGAACCACGAAAGGCCCGCCACGCCACCGCCCACGCCGCCGGCGCCTCGGCGGTCCACCTGCCCCACGACCTCACCGGCCGATACCCCTGGACCGTCATTGCCGCCGGCACACCCGCCGCCCTGCGCCAGGCCATCGAGTCCACCCGGCCGGGAGGGCGGATCTCCATCACCGCCCTGGGCCCCGCCCCGGTGCCCACCCTTACCCACCCGGTGCAGGTGAGCGGCTCGTTCGGCTACAACGACGAGGAGTTCGCCCAGGCCGCCGCGCTCATCAACGACGGCACCGTACGGCTCGGCGGCGCCGTCTCACGACGCTTCCCCCTGGCTGAGATCAACGCGGCCTTCACCTACGCCACCGAAGACCCCGAAGCGGTCAAGGTGGCCATCACCCCCTGACTCCGAAGCGGTCAAGGTGGCCATCACCCCCTGACCCCGAAGCGTGCGGGCACCTCACGGCGACGATCCGAGGTGCCCGCCCCGCCGTACGGACCCCGGCGACCGGCCCCGCGCCACCGCCGCACCGACCGCCCTGCCCCGCTCTGCCGTACGGCTCAGCCCACGCGACATTCCAGCACCTGCCCCGGCCGCTCGCCCCTTCCTGCGACGCCTGGTGATCGGCCCGCGCCACATGAAGCGCGCACCCGCACCACGCCGCCGGGAGGTAATCCCTCATGTGCATGAGATCGGCAGTGAGATCGGCACCAGCGCCGCCCGCAGGGCCTCTCCGCCTTCCCTGGCTGACACCTCCGGCTTCCTCGTACGACCTCGTACGACCTCGTACGGGTGGCGTACGACCTTCGCGCGACGCCCGGCACCGGCGGCGCTCGACCGGGGCCCGGCACGCGGAAGGCCTCCCTCGCCACATGCGAGGGAGGCCTTCACGCGGAACCACGGCCGGATTCGCGCCGCCGGGCTCAGCTGGGGGAGCCGGCGGTCTCCTGCTCCTCGGTGCGGCGCCGCTCCTCTGCCTCGAGCGCCTCGGCCATCTCGTTGTCGCGGTCACGGCGGTACTCACGGAGCGAGTAGGCGATGGCGGCGGCCCAGATGGCGGCGATGGTGATGTAGGCGGCCGCCTGGACGCCGCCGGAGGCGTCGATCCAGTCGCTGCGCAGCAGGGTCCGCACGTTGGTCAGGACGATGACGCCGCCGACGGCGGAGCCCAGGATGCGCGGCGGGATGTGGCGGACCAGCCAGGCGGCGATGGGGGCCGCGATGACGCCGCCGAGCAGCAGGACGGCCACCCAGGAGAAGTCGATGTTCTCCGAGCCGATGCCGACGAAGAAGCCGAGGCTGGCGGCGACGGCGACCAGGAACTCGCTGGCGTCGATGGAACCGATCACCTTGCGCGGTGCCAGGCGGCCGCTGGCCAGGATCGCCGGGGTGCCGACCGGACCCCAGCCGCCGCCGCCGGTGGCGTCGACGAATCCGGCCACCAGGCCGAGGGGGGCGAGGAAGCGCTTGCGCAGCGGCTTGCCCAGGTTGCCGCGCGGGAGGCCGAAGGCCGTGAAGCGGATCAGGACGTAGACGCCCAGCGCGAGCAGGATGATCGACATGACCGGGGCGGCGACCTCGGTGGAGAGGCCGGACAGGAAGGTGGCTCCCACGAACGCGCCGACGGCGCCGGGGAGACCGATCTTGGCGACGACCTTCCAGTCGATGTTGTCGAAGCGCCAGTGGGACACGCCGGATGCGAGGGTCGTGCCGATCTCGGCGAGGTGGATGGTGGCCGAGGCGGCAGCGGGGTTGGTGCCGATGGCCAGGAGTAGCGTCGTCGAGGTGACACCGTAGGCCATGCCGAGGCTGCCGTCGACGAGCTGCGCCGCGAAGCCGACCAGGCCTAAGAGGATGAGCGCACGCACGACGCCCCCCTTCCTATTTTCCCTACTCTGTTGATAGGAATTATAGTGATTGAACTTCAAGGTGCCGTCAAGTCACGTTTCGGGTAAGGCGTCTCAACTCGTGGACACCTTTGTCTCACAAGCGCTGTCATCTCGGTTGATATCCGCCGTCAGGCCCCGCGTCGCCTCACGCCCTCGACCACCGGCGACAGGAGGGTGGCCAGGCTGACGGTGTCGAGCCCCAACACACCTCCACCGGAACCGGCATGTGAAGTGTGATCAATGAGGCGATACCTCGCACAAAACTGCGGCATAAGAGCAGGCTCAACCGGTGGGAGGCCCTGGCCCTGGGCGCCGGGCTCAACGCGCGAGGCGTCATCGAGGTGGTCGTGGCCATGGTGGGCCTGCGGCTGGGCATTCTCAGCGTCGAGGTCTACACGATCGTGGTGCTGGTGGCGATCGTGACCTCCCTCATGGCTCCGCCGATCCTGCGCTGGGCCATGGCCAGGGTGGAGCAGACCACCGAGGAGGAGCTGCGCAGGAACGAGCAGCTCGCCTGGTCGAAACAGTCCCAGACGGGCAGCGCCGACCCGCTTTAGCGGAACGCCGGCCCGCTTTAGCGGAACGCCGGCCCGGCCGCGCGGGCCGTCCACCCCGTCCATGCCGGGGAGGGGCGGCCCTTGGCGACCGGGACGCGGATCACAGGTCCTCCTCGACGAGGTGCGCCCGCGAGTCCGGAGAGACGGGAAGCGTCACGATCATGGTGAGACCGCCTCCGGGCGTCTCGTCGGGCAGCAGGGTGCCGGTCATCGCCTCGGCGAACCCCCGGGAGAGTGCGAGGCCCAGGCCGACACCGGTGTGGCTGTCGCGGTCGCCGAGCCGCTGGAAGGGCATGAAGACCCGGCCGTAGGCCTCGGACGGTATGCCCGTGCCGCGATCGACGACGCGGATCTCCACCTGGTCGCCGTGCCTGCTGGCCGTGACGAGGACCTTCGTGTCCTCGGGGCTGTAGCGGACGGCGTTGGACATGAGGTTGACCAGGATCCGCTCCAGCAGCACCTGGTCGGCGACGACCTCGGGCAGCTCGGCGGAGACGTCCCACTCGATCCGCCGGGACAGGTCGCCGAGGTCGTCGACGGCGCGCGGCACGACCTCCTCCAGTGCGGTCGCCTCCAGTGTCACCCCGAGCACCCCCGCCTGCAGCCGGCTCATGTCGAGCAGGTTGGCGACCAGGCGGTCCAGCTTGACCAGGGACTCGTCGGCGGTGGCGAGCAACTCCTCCCTGTCCTCGGGGGACCAGTCGACGTCGGTGGCTCGCAGGCCCTCCACGGCGGCCCTGGCCGAGGCGAGCGGGGTGCGCAGGTCGTGACTGACCGCGGCGAGCAGCGCGGTGCGCATCCTGTCGGCCTCGGCCAGCGGCCTGACCTGCTCCGCCTCCTCCTCCAACCGGTCCTGCCGCAGGGCCACTGCCGCCTCGGCGGCGAACGCCTCCAGCACCCGCCGGTCGGAGGCCTCGAGCAGCCTGCCCCGTATGGCGAGCACGAGCTGCTCGTCGATGACCACGTCGGTGTCCGCGGCGCCCGGCGAGGTGCAGGGCACGTCGACGCCGGCGGCGGCGACGATCCGCCACGCCTCGGGGTCGGACTGGTCTTCGGGCACCGGCTCTCCGGTCCGTTCCAGCAGGGTGACCGAGGCCAGGTTGAAGGTCTCCCTCAGCCGGGCGAGCAGCGAGGCGAGCACATGCTCGCCGCGGAGCACGTGTCCTGCCAGGGTGGAGAGGACCTCCGCGTCGGCACGGGCTCGGGCCGCCTCCCGGGTCCGGCGGGCGGCGAGGTCGACGACGGCGCTCACCATGACGGCCACCAGCACGTAGACGCTCAGCGCGAACAGATTTTCCGGGTCGGCGATGGTGAAGCCGTCGAGCGGGTGCGTGAAGAAGTAGTTGAGCAGCAGAAAGCCGAACACGGCCGCGGTGACGGCCGGCCACATGCCGCCCACCAGGGCGACCAGGATCACCGTGAGCAGGAAGAGCAATATGTCGCTCGGCAGGTTCACATCATTGCGGAAGAGGTACAGCGCCAGGGTCAGGATCGGCAGCCCGAGCATCGCGAGCGCCCAGCCGGCCAGCCGCCGGGGGCGGGTCAGCGCGGCCTGCGACGGGGCGCGGTCGCGCCCTCTCCTCACCTCCTCATGTGTGATCATGTGAACGTCGATGGACCCCGACTGCGCGATCGTGGTCACCCCGACCCCCCGGGAGAGGATCTGGGCGAACCTGCCTCGCCGGGACGCCCCCAGCACCAGCTGGGTGGCGTTGACACCGCGCGCGAAGTCGAGCAGGGCTCGCGGCACGTCGTCACCGACGACCTGGTGGTAGGTGCCGCCCAGGTCCTCCACCAGCGTGCGCTGGCGGGCCATGCTCGCCGGATCCGCTCCGGCCAGCGCGTCGGCGCGCGTGACGTGCACGGCCAGCAGGTCGGCTCCCTTGCTCCTGGCCGCGACCCTGGCGGCCCGGCGCACCAGCGTGTCGCCTTCCGGGCCGCCGGTCAGCGCGACCACGACGCGCTCCCGCGTCTCCCAGGTGCCGGAGATGCCGTGTTCCGCGCGGTAGCGGTCGAGCTGGTCGTCGACCTTGCCGGCGACCCACAGCAGCGCCAGCTCGCGCAGCGCGGTCAGGTTGCCGACCCTGAAGTAGTTCGACAGCGCCGCGTCGACCTTCTCGGGCGCGTATACGTTGCCGTGCGCCATCCGGCGGCGCAACGCCTCCGGGGCCATGTCCACCAGCTCCACCTGGTCGGCCCGGCGCACCACCTCGTCGGGCATCGTCTCACGCTGGGCCACCCCGGTGATCTCCTGGACGACGTCGTTGAGCGACTCCAGGTGCTGGATGTTGACCGTGGAGATGACGTCGATGCCCGCGTCGAGGACCTCCTCGATGTCCTGCCAGCGCTTGGCGTTGCGCGAGCCGGGCACGTTGGTGTGCGCCAGCTCGTCGATCAGCGCCACCTTGGGCCTCCTGTCGATGACGGCGTCCACGTCGAGCTCGGTGAACGTGCACCCGCGGTGGGCCATGCTCCTGCGTGGGATGATCTCCAGGTCCTTGAGCAGCTCCGCGGTACGGGGACGGTCGTGGGTCTCCACGAGGCCCACGACCACGTCGGTGCCTCTCATGAGACGGCGGTGGCCCTCGCAGAGCATCATGTAGGTCTTGCCGACCCCCGGGGCGGCTCCGAGATAGATGCGCAGCCGCCCCCTTCTCTTGTTCATCACATCTCCTTGAGCGTGGCGACCTCGGGTCTTCGGCCCGGGGAGGAGGTCAACTCCGGTCGAGCGCCAGGTTGAGCGCGAGGACGTTCACCGCCGGTTCGCCCATGAAGCCTAGGGAACGGCCCGTGGTGTTCTCCGCGATCAGCTGCCTGACCCTCGCCACGGGGACTCCGCGCTCCCTGGCCACGCGGGCCGCCTGGAGTTCGGCGTAGGCGACCGAGATGTCCGGGTCGAGGCCGGAGCCACTGGCGGTGACCGCGTCGGCGGGCACGACCGCCAGGGCCGTCGTGCCGCGGACCGGAACGGTGCGGCCGACCGCGTAGTCTTCGCCGGGTCTACCGCACTCGACCCTGACACCACGGTACTCGGCGACGAACGGGGGCGTGGGGCAGGCCTGGTTGACGCTGACGGCCCTGGTCGGGGTGCCGACCGCCGGGAAGACCTTCAGCACCGCGCCGACGCCGTCCGGCGTGCAGTACGGCCTGGCCCCGGAGACGCCCTCCAGTTCCCCGACCGCCTTGGACCGGGCGCAGACCTGGGTGAGCAGGCTCCGCCTGCCCTCGCCGCCCCCGGCACCCGGGACGGGCAGGACGTCCACGATGTCCTCGGGCCCCAGGTTGCTCCCGGCGGTGGAGAGCATGTCGTAACCGTCACCGGCCACGGACGGCCGGCTCTGGAAGTACCTCCCGACGGGCCTGCCTCCGGCGTCCGTGAAGTTCTGGCCGACGATCGCGCTGCCCACGTCCCTTCCGTCCTTCTCCACGAGGGAGCCGTTGGCCCCGCCGTTGAAGGCGACCTGGGCGATGCCGGTGACCACCAGCGGGTAGAGGGCACCGGTGAGCAGGGTCAGGGCGAGCAGCGCGCGGAGCGCGGCGAGATGCTGGCGCAGCCAGCTGGGCAGGCGTTCCATTACGACATCCCCGGAAGGAACTGGATGAGCAGGTCTATCAGCTTGATGCCGATGAACGGCACGATGATGCCGCCCAGACCGTATACGTAGAGGTTGCGGCTGAGCAGCTTGGAGGCGCTGGAGGGGCGATAGCGCACCCCGCGCAGCGCGAGCGGGATCAGCGCCACGATGATGATCGCGTTGAAGACGACCGCCGACAGGATCGCCGACTGCGGACTGGACAGGCGCATGACGTTCAGCGCGTCCAGGCCCGGATAGACCGCCGCGAACATCGCCGGAATGATCGCGAAGTACTTGGCGACGTCGTTGGCGATGGAGAAGGTGGTCAGCGCGCCCCGGGTGATGAGCAGTTGCTTGCCGATCTCCACGATCTCGATGAGCTTGGTCGGGTTGGAATCCAGGTCGACCATGTTGCCGGCTTCCTTGGCGGCCGAGGTGCCGGTGTTCATCGCCACCCCGACGTCGGCCTGCGCGAGCGCGGGGGCGTCGTTGGTGCCGTCGCCGGTCATCGCGACCAGCCGCCCGCCCTCCTGCTCCGACCTGATCAGGGCGAGTTTGTCCTCGGGGGTGGCCTCGGCCAGGAAGTCGTCCACGCCGGCCTCGTCGGCGATGGCCCTGGCGGTCAGCGGGTTGTCACCGGTGATCATGACGGTGCGGATGCCCATCCGGCGCATCTCGTCGAAGCGCTCGCGCATGCCCTGCTTGACGACGTCCTTGAGATGGATCACCCCCAGCACCCGCGCCGTGCCGTCGGCGATCTCGCCGACGACCAGCGGGGTGCCGCCGGAGCCGGAGACGGCGTCGACGATGCCGCCGACCGCCTCGACGGAATGGCCGCCGTGGTCGCGGACCCACTTCATCACCGCGGTGGCGGCGCCCTTGCGGACCTGACGGCCTTCGAGGTCGACGCCGCTCATCCGGGTCTGCGCGGTGAACCCGATCCACTGGGCTCGGGCGAGTTCTCCCGGCAGGCGCTCTCTCAGCCCGTGCTCCTGCTTGGCGTAGACCACGATGGAGCGGCCCTCGGGGGTCTCGTCGGCGAGGCTGGCCAGCTGTGCGGCCTCTGCCAGCTCGTCGGCGGAGACTCCGGGGGCGGTCAGGAACGCCGACGCCTGCCGGTTGCCCAGTGTGATGGTGCCGGTCTTGTCCAGCAGCAGGGTGTTGACGTCGCCGGCGGCCTCGACCGCGCGGCCGCTCATCGCCAGCACGTTGCGCTGGACCAGGCGGTCCATGCCGGCGATGCCGATCGCCGACAGCAGTGCCCCGATGGTTGTCGGAATGAGGCAGACCAGCAGCGCGACCAGCACGACACCGGTGACGCCGTCCCCGGTCAGGGCCGGTGAGTCCGGCACGCCGGGGTTCTGGGCCTTGGCGTAGATCGCCAGCGGTTGCATGGTGGCGGTGGCGACCAGGAAGATGATCGTCAGGGCGGCCAGCAGGATGTTGAGCGCGATCTCGTTGGGCGTCTTCTGCCGGTCGGCGCCCTCGACCAGGGCGATCATCCGGTCGATGAAGCTCTCTCCCGGCTTCTGGGTGATCTGCACGACGATCCGGTCGCTCAGCACCTTGGTGCCGCCGGTCACCGCCGAGCGGTCGCCGCCGGACTCGCGGATGACCGGGGCGGACTCGCCGGTGATGGCCGACTCGTCCACCGAGGCGATGCCGTCGACCACATCGCCGTCACCGGGGATGATCTCCCCGGCCTCCACGACGACGAAGTCTCCCCGCAGCAGTTCCTGAGCTTCGACGACGTCCCACTCGGTGGAGTCGCGGCCGCGCAGCCGCCGCGCCGTGGTGTCGCGCTTGGCGGCGCGCAGCGTGGCCGCCTGTGCCTTACCGCGCCCCTCGGCGACGGCCTCGGCCAGGTTGGCGGAGAGCACGGTCAGCCAGAGCCACGCCGCGGTGGCCCAGGCGAAGAACGAGGGGGTCACCACCGCCAGCACCGTGGTGAAGACCGCGCCGATCTCGACGATCAGCATCACCGGGTTGCGCCAGAGCGTGGCCGGGTTGAGTTTCCTGAGCGCCTCGGGCAGCGATGTGATCAGCTGCCTGGGGTCGAGAAGGGTGCCGCCACTCCCGGGGGTGGGTGCACGGCCCGGCTTCTGGAGCGTCTGGGCGGACATCATCGGAGTCCCTCCGCGAGCGGGCCGAGCGCCAGAGCGGGCAGGAAGGTCAGCCCGACGAGGATCACCGTCACGCCGACGACCATGCCGACGAACTGCGGCCGGTAGGTGGGCAGCGTGCCCGCGGAGACGGGCACCGGCGCCTGCACGGCCAGGGAACCGGCCAGGGCGAGCACGAAGATGATCGGCAGGAACCTGCCGAAGGCCATGCACAGGCCGAGAGCCACGTCGTACCAGGGTGTGTTGGCGGCGAGGCCGGCGAACGCGGAGCCGTTGTTGTTGGACGCGCTGGTGAAGGCGTACAGCACCTCGGAGAAGCCGTGCGGGCCGCTGTTGAGCATGCCGGCCCGCCGCTCGGCCGAGCCCATCGCCAGTGCCGTGCCGGTCAGCACCAGCACCGGCGTGACCAGGAAGTACAGCGCGGCGAACTTGATCTCGCGGGAGCCGATCCGCTTGCCCAGGTATTCGGGGGTACGGCCGACCATGAGCCCGGCCACGAAGACCGTGATCATCGTGAGCACGAGCATGCCGTACAGGCCCGCGCCGGCGCCACCGGGGGCGACCTCGCCCAGCATCATGTCGAACATCGCGATCATGCCGCCGAGCGCGGTGAACGAGTCGTGGGAGGAGTTCACCGCGCCGGTGGAGGTCAGGGTGGTGGCGGCGGCGAAGGTGGCGGAGCCGGGCACGCCGAAGCGCACCTCCTTGCCCTCCATCGCGGTGCCCACCGCCTGCGGGACCGTGCCGCCGTGGGCGACCTCCAGCCCGGTCAGCAGCGCGACGCCGGCCAGCGCCAGGATCCCCATGGTCGCGACGATCGCGTAGCCCTGCCGTCTGTCACCGACCATGCGGCCGAAGGTGCGGGGCAGCGCGAAGGGGATCAGCAGAATCGCGAAGATCTCCACCCAGTTGGTCCAGCTCGTGGCGTTCTCGAATGGGTGGGCCGAGTTCGTGTTGTAGAACCCGCCGCCGTTGTTGCCCAGCTCCTTGATGATCTCCTGGCTGGCCACCAGGCCACCGGTGATCGCCTGCGTGCCGCCGGTCAGGGTCGTCACCTCGTGCGGGGAGGCGAGGTTCTGCACCAGCCCGCCCGCCAGCAGCACGACCGCGCCGACGAGGGCGAGCGGCAGCAGGACGCGGAAGGTGCCGCGGACCAGGTCCACCCAGAAGTTGCCCAGTTCTTCGGTCTTCCTGCGGGCGAGGCCGCGGACCAGCACGATCGCCACCGCCATGCCCACCGCGGCGGACACGAAGTTCTGCACCGCCAGGCCGGACATCTGCACCAGGTGGCCCATGGTCGACTCACCGGCGTAGGCCTGCCAGTTGGTGTTGGTGACAAAGCTGACCGCGGTGTTCCACGCGACGTGGTCGGTCACCGGCGGGAGGCCCAGCGACAGGAACAGCCTGTCCTGCAGCCGCTGCAGCCCGTAGAGGAGCAGGACGGAGACCGCCGAGAACGCCAGCAGGCTGCGGGCGTAGAGGTCCCACCTCTGCTCGGCGTCCGGCCGGACGCCGACGAACCGGTAGATCACCCGCTCGGGGGCGAGGTGCCCGGTGTCGTGGTAGACGCGGTACATGTAGTCGCCCAGCGGCCGGTGGACCACCGCGAGAGCGACGACGAGGGATCCGATGAACAGGATTCCGGCTGTGCTCGACGACATTAGAAGCGCTCCGGGAAGAGCAGTGCCGCGACCATGAAGACCACCAGAACGACGACCACGGCCAGACCGGCCGCGTTGACGGCGCTCACAACCGTTCCACCGCCTTGACGACCAGCCCGAGGATCGCGAAGACCGCGATCGTCAGGGCGACGAAGATGACGTCTGCCATCCCCACTCCTCGCATCCGGGATTTGTTCTCACCACCACCCGACGGGCGAGGCACATGCAATAAAACCGCTGTTTTCTGTGCTTATTGCGCCTCTTGACGGTTTCCATAAGCCCCAGCACCCAGGCTTGACGCCTCCCCCACACAGTGCCCGGCAGACCTTGACGACCGCTTGACACCCGATCACAGGCTCCCGCCGCCGTGCGGGGGTGAGCGGGTATAGGTCCACAGACCCACAGGTCCGCTCTCCGTGGCGGTCGCCGTGTCGCGGTGACACGGCGTCGTCGGAACGGCAGGGCTCGAACCTGCGGCCTTCCGGTCCCTGGCCGGATGCTCTTCCTGCTGAGCTACGTCCCGTCACGCGTCCGGGCCGGTTGGCGTGGGCCGTACCGGACGCGCTGCGGGCCTGCCGACCGGGCGGGGGTCGCCACTCCCGTCGCCGAGTCCCAGTCCCATGGCCCTCTTCTTTCAGGGCGGAGCCGCAGCGGGGCCTCGAACCCCGTCCTGCCGGGTGGAAGCCGGCTGCCTTACCTGTTCGGCCTCTGCGGCGTGTCTCCCGGAAGATCCCGGGCGTGAATCCTTTCGCGCCCTTTCGAAGGGAGGCCGAACGGATTCGCGTTCAAAGTGCTGCGCTGTGCAGTTGTCAATCTCGGAAAACAGCGATCCGGCTTATCGCCGTGAAAGCGGTGGTACCCGGTTGCGGAAATGGAGAAGCCGCCTGCGAATGGGCGGCTCGACGGTTTCTCTCGCGAAGATTATCCGCCTGACCACCCTGGGGCATGGCCGAAGTTGCCGAACAGGGGGAACTCAAAGAGCTTCTCCTGCCACGCCGGCGATGCGCCGTGGTTCACGGTTACTCCTTTTCCTGGGCCGGAACGGGCGTCCCGGCCTTTGTTCATTGAAGGGCAAAGGCGGCCCCCGGCGCCAATGATTTTCACCGGGGTTTCTTTCCGGCGGTGGCCGCCGCGGCCGGCATGGAATTCACCTCGCCCGCTCACCGTTCACCGCTTCCCCGGCCCCGGCCAGGGCGGCCGACCTGTCGGGGCTGCCCCCGGCGTACATCGACGTCGGCGAGCTGGAGGTCTTCAGGGACGAGTGCATCGACTATGCCCTGCGGCTGGTCCGGGCGTGCGTCTCCACCGAGTTCCACCTCTACCCGGGTGCCTTCCACGGCTTCGACGGGATGATTCCGCAGGCGGAGATCAGTCGCCGGGCCGCCGACGAGCGGATGGTCGTGCTGCGCCGGGCACTGCTTCCCTGACGGCCGGACGCAGGCGCACCAGCCGCATGGCCGGGTGCGCCCGGAGCCGGCCCGCGGGATCACCGGCGCCCGGGGCGGAGAGGCCCCGAGGCGGAGCGGTCCCGGCCGCTCCGCCATAGGAAATTTTCCCCAATCGGGTGTGAAACGCCGCCTAGTCCGGCGTCTTGGACACCACATGGGCGTCAGGCCCCGGGAAGACGAGGCTCTCGTGCTCGTCGCCCTCCCAGCGGACCACGTAGGGCGGGCTCCCGTCCTGGTGATGGAGCTCGACGATGCACCCGACCTTGCGGGGATCGCCGCTGTGAGTGCCCTCCACGATCAGCTTGTCACCTATGGTTGCCTTCACTGTGGCCTCCTGGATCGCAGGTGCCGGTTCTCCGGGCATCCTCTCCTTCCATGGCACCATCCTGTGACGCATACGTCCAGGTGGGGGGCACAATGAGGTCGGCTGGACGGTTTAGTCGGCTCCGGAATTCCCTCAGATGAGTTGACGCTGAGATAGTGAGGCCATGCACGCACTCGACGTTCTCGGTGACCCGGTCCGGCGCCGGATCCTGGAGTTGCTCGCCGACGGCGAGCGCGCGGCCGGCGAGATCAGCGCCGTGGTGCAGGAGGAGTTCGGGATCTCCCAGCCCGGTGTCTCGCAGCACCTGCGCGTGCTCCGAGACAACGGGTTCGCGACCGTGCGTGCCCAGGGAACAGGGCGTCTGTACGCCGTCGACCCCGCCCCGCTGCGGGAGGTGGACATGTGGCTTGATCGCTACCGGCACTTCTGGACCCAGCACCTCGACGCCCTGGGCACCGAGATCGTCCGGGGAAAGCGGGAGCGCCGCGCCGGAGAGGCCCGCTGACCCCTCCCCCGCGACCGGAGTCCGCCTGCCCGAAGCCGTCACCGCCTGGAGGGCCGACGAGGCGCGCAGGCAGCGGTCGACAGCACACAGGCGTAACGGAGGGCGAGACGACATCTCTATTGACGGAACCTCCGGGACCGGTCTAGCGTGGCGGGAGAACCACCAGCCGCAGGAGAGAACCATGACCCAGGTAGCCGTGCCAGGCTCCGGGTCCAGCCTGCCCTGCCGTAGGGATCCGATGCGGATCAGCCCGCCGCGCAAGGGCCTGCGCCCAGGTACCGCCGCCGGGGATCCACAGACTCCCTTCTGACCCTGGCGTCGCGGCGGGTCCGCCGCACGATCGGTTCGTGCGGCCTCTCCCGTCGCGTTTCCTCCCGGATCACGCGTATATCGCCCCGGCGAGCACTTTCTGAGACGACCCTGAGCACTCGGAGCGCATCATGACCACAGACCTTTCCCCATCCCCCATCACCGGCCCCTCCGCCTGGCGCGGTGACGAACTGGCCGGATCGACCCAGTGGATCTACCTTCTCGGTGACGCCGAGCGCGAGGAGCTGGAAACCCTCGGCCGCCGGTTCGTCGAGGACGACCCCGACCTGCGCAACGTGGCCGCCGAGAGCTACCCGCTCGTCGCCGCGCGCGGCATGATCGAGGAGTGCGCACGGCAGATGGACGCCGGGCGCGGTTTCATCCTGGTCCGAGGCCTGCGCACCGAGGAGTACGGTGACACGCTGGCCGGCGCGATCTTCTTCCTGATGGGCCTGCACCTCGGCACGCCGATGGAGCAGAACCAGCTCGGCAATGTGCTCGACCACGTCATCGCGACCTCCAACAAGACGCTCGACGATCCCGGAGCGCTGCCGTCGCGGGTACGCGACCGGCTGCCCTTCCACTCCGACAGCTCCGACGTGGTCGCGCTGATGTGCCTGCGCGCGTCGAAGGAGGGCGGCTCCAGCAGTCTGGTGAGCGGCACGACGATCTACAACGAGGTCCTGCGCCGACGCCCCGACCTCGCTCCCCTGCTGTTCGAGCCCTGGCACTGGGACTGGCGGGGCCAGGACCCCGACTCCCTCGCGGACACCTACGTCTCCCCGATCTGCAGCCACGTCGACGGGATCTTCAGCACCTACGCGGGCAGCACGATGATCTTCTCCGCCCAGAAGTACCCCGGCGTGCCGCCGCTCACCGAGGCGCAGATCGAGCTGCTGCACCTCTATGACGAGATCACCCAGGAGCCGGGGCTCGCACTCGACATGGACTTCCAGCCGGGCGACGTCCAGTGGCTGCTGAACTACGCCGCCCTGCACTCGCGGACCGGCTACGTCGACTGGCCCGAGCCGGAGCGCCGCCGGCACCTGCTGCGCCTGTGGCTCAAGCGCGACGTGGGCCGCCCGCTCGTGGCGGGGTTCGGTAAGAACGTCGTGAAGGCGCGGGGCGACGAGGAGGACAAGAAGCCGCTGCCGGGCGGCAGTTTCCGCATCTCCGAGGCGGTCGTGCCCAACCAGGACTGGGGCAACTGACCCGCGCCATACGGAGGAGACGGCCGGTGGGGTTCTTCCCACCGGCCGTCTTTCGTTCAGGGCCTTTTACGACCCCCGGAACCTCTCAGGGGGCTGCCGGCGCCTGTTCCGGCGGGGCAAGCCCCTGAGGCCTCAATAAACCCTCACGGGCGATTTAGGGGCGTTTAGGGTTAGGTGTCGAGTTGTCGCCGTACCTCGCCGCTGTCCCAGTAGTCGATGCGGTGTGCGATCATGCCGTCGGCGTCGACCCGGAACCTGAACACCCCACGTACCCCCACCGGTCTGCCACCCGCCGAGGCCAGCCGGAACGACATCCGGTAGGCGAGCGACGCCCGGTCGCCCTCGACGAGGAGGTCCTCGACCTCGTAGCGCAGGTCCACGAAATCGGCCAGGAAACCGGTGAGGTTGGCACGGTAGCGGTGCCTGCCGGTCACGTTCCGCCCCAGGACCGAGGTGTGCTCGTTGACGAAGTCCTCACTCACGCAGGCCGCGATCGCGTCGGCGTCGTGCGCGTTGAGCGCCTCGACGTACCGTGCGACCGCGGCCCGGGTGAGCTCTCCGTTCAGGAGGGGTTCGCCCACAGCTTGCGCACCGTGTTGAAGACCTGCTGGTTGTGGGAGATCTCGATGACGTTGCCGTCGGGGTCCTTCAGCGCGCAGATGTAGCCGACCGGGTCGGGCATGTCGCGCGGCTCCCAGTGCAGGCAGCCCAGCTCGCGCGCCCGCTCGGCGACACCGTCCACGTCGGTGCGCTCGGGCACCTCGATGCCGATGTGCGCGAACGGCGTCAGCAGCCCCAGCTGCCCGCCCTTGTCCTTGTTGAACGAGACGAGCACCAGGACCATCGGGGTCTCTACCTGCTTGTCGTTGGAGAGCCAGGCGCTCTCGCCGTCGGCGTCGCGGAAACGCTCGACGACCACCAGTGGCGTCAGCGACGTGTAGAACTCGATCGCCTTGTCGAGATCGCCGGTGGGCAGCGCGACGTGGGTCCATCTCGCCTGGGTCAGGTTACTCATTGATTCCTCCAAATATCGGGTGTTTCACTACGGATGGTCATCGGGGCTCGGCCCACTCGTCAGGTGGATCCCCGTTCGAAGGGTTGGCCGAGCGCCCTGGGTTCACGGTTCTGGTTTGCGAAGAGCAGCATCGCCAGCAGCGCGAACAGGTACGGCGCCACCACGAGCAGCTGCGAGTTCATCGTCAGGCCCAGCGCCGGCAGCGCCAGGCGCATGGCGTCGGCCAGCCCGAAGAGCGCGCAGCCGATCAGGGTCCGCCGTAGCCGCCAGGCACCGAAGATCACCGCCGCGATGACGATGTACCCGCGCCCGGCGGTCATGTTCTGGTTGAACGAGCCGACCTCGCCGACCGCCAGGTACGCGCCGCCCAGCCCGGCCAGCGCGCCGCACCACAGCAGCGCCTGGCGGCGGCGCAGGTTGACCCGGATGCCGGTGACGTCGGCGGCCTGGGGCTGCTCGCCGACCGCCCGCAACTCCAGGCCCCATCTGCTGCGTTCCACCAGCCACCAGGTCAGCGGGACGATGACGATCAGCAGGTAGACCGGCCAGCGCTCGACGAACAACGGATGGCCGATCACCGGGATGTCGCGCAGCCAGGGGATGCTGACCTGCGACACCTGGTGGGAGTCGAAGGAGCTGATCGTGATCAGGTAGCTGGTCAGCCCGAGCACGAGCGCGTTCAGCACCAGGCCGATCACAAAGGTGTTGATCTCCAGCCGATGTGAGAGGTTGCCGTGCACGAACCCGATCAGGAGCCCGATCAGCACGCCCGCGACCAGCCCGGTGGTGGCACTGCCGGTGGCACTGGCCGTGGCGACCGCGCCGAACGCGGCGCCCAGCATCATCGCCTCGACGGAGATGTTCATGGCGCCGGCCCGCTCGGCGAGGTACTCCCCGCACGCCGCGAAGGCCAGCGGAACGGTGAGCCTGATCCCGCTGGACAGGATGGTGGAGATGTCGTCTGCGCCGATCACAGGGCGACCCTCTCTGCGACGGGCGCGGGCCGGGACTCGGCGCGCGCGGTACGGACACCGGCCCTGCGACGCCGGATCATGGCGATGACGACGGGTGGGGCGACGAAGGCCAGCACCAGCAGGGCCTTGACCACGTCCACGAGGAACGGGGGCACACCGGTCGCGGCGAGGAAGCCTCCGCCGGAACGCAGCACGCCGAAGAGCAGGGCGACGGGTATGGTCAGCAGCGGCCGGTTGCGGGCGACCAGGGCGACCAGCAGGCCGTCCCAGCCGATGTTCATCGCTATGCCCGGCTGCAGCCGGTTGACTCCCACCGGGCTGGCCAGCAGCACAGCCCCGGCCAGGCCGGCGAAGGCGCCGGAGATGGCCAGCGCCATACCGCCGAGCGCGTTGACGCGTACCCCCGCGTGCTTGGCGGCGAGCGGGTTGAGACCGAGCATGGTGAGCCGGAAACCCCACCGGGTGCGGGCGAGCGCCACCGCGACCACCACGGCGCCGACCAGCGCCAGCAGCAGACCCCCGTTGACCTGAAGGTTGGGGTACTCACCGACCGAGCCGAGCAGCGCGCCGGCCGGCAGCGGGTTGGACTGCGGCGAGACGATGGCGTCCCCGATCCGCGACTCCTGCAGCAGCCACGGCGTGTTCACCGCGAACGCGACGACCTGCTGAGCGATGAAGATCATCAGCAGTGTGCTGACCACGATGTTGACACCGCGGATCCGGTACATCAGCGAGCTGAGGGCCGCCCACGCGCCGCCCGCCAGCGCGGCGGCCACCAGGACGATCACCAGTAGCAGCGGGCCGGGGAGCGCCAGGCGCAGGCCGACCCAGGCCCCGAAGAGGGCGCCGATCAGCACCTGGCCCTCCTGGCCGATGTTGAACGTGCCCGATCGGGCGCTGACGCAGGCGCCCACGGCGACCAACAGCAGCGGCGCCGCGTACAGCAGGGTGGAGGTCCAGGCCGTCCAGGTGGCCATGCTGCCCTCGAAGAGCGCCTGCACCGACGCCAGGGGGGATCCGCCGGTGACGGCGATCAGCAGCGACGACAGGCCGAGCGCCACGACCACGCCCAGGGTGGTCGCGAGGCCGGTCTGCCAGCCGCCCCCTCTCGGGGTGAGGAAGGCCAGCAGACGACGCCCGGACGCGTCCGGGCCGGGCTTTCGATCGAGCGATTCCTGGCGGACTTCGTTCATGCGGCCACCCCGCCCACCAGCATCCCGAGCCGTTCGGCCGTGGCCTCACCGGTGGAGAGCACTCCGGTGATCCTCCCGGAGGAGATCACCGCGATCCGGGAGGACAGCGCCATGACCTCCTCCAGTTCGGTGGATATCAGCAGCACTGCCACCCCTCCTGACGCGACGTCGCGCAATCGCCGGTACATGTCCTCAATGGCGCCCACATCCAGCCCGTGCGTGGGTTGCGCGGCGACCAGCACCAGCGGTCCCGCCGAGAGCTCGCGGGCGAGCACGACCCGCTGCTGGTTGCCTCCCGACAGGCTGCGCACCGGGGTGTCCATCGACGGGGTGACGATGTTGAACTCGGCCACCAGGCGGCGGGCCACGGCGTGCGCCTTACTCCGGCTGACGAAGCCGCGGCCGCTCACGGCGTCCAGCGACTTCATGACCAGGTTCTCCGCGACGCTCATGTCCAGCACCACCCCGGAGCTGTGCCGGTCCTCCGGCACGATGCCGAGCCCAGCCGCGTGCAGGGCCCCGGGCCGGTTCAGGTCGACCTGCCTGCCGGAGATCTCGACAGACCCGGAGTCCGGCAGGACGAGCCCGGACAGCACGTTGCCCAGGTTCGACTGGCCGTTGCCCTCGACCCCGTACAGACCGACGATCTCGCCGGGGGCGACGTCCAGGTCCAGGTCCGACAGGACGCGCACACCGTCGACGGTGACGGTCAGGCCGCGCAGCCGCAGCGCGGCCGCCTTCTCCGCACCCGGCGCACCGGCCTCGGATTCGCGGGTTTCCGGGGCCTCCACCGGCAGCAGGCCGAGGGCGGCGGCCTCGGTGCCCAGGGAGACCTCCCTGCCGACCATCTGGCGGGCCAGTTCCTGCGGACCCGTGTCCGCGGTCGCGCTATGGAAGACGACCTTCCCCTTGCGCAGCACGGTCACCCGGTCGGTGGCCGCGGTGATCTCCGCCAGCTTGTGGCTGATCAGGATGACCGCGCGGTTCTCCGAGCGGACCACGCGGCGCAGCACGCCGAACAGCTCGGCCGACTCCGCCTGGGTCAGCACGGATGTCGGCTCGTCGAGGATGAGCACCGACGGATCCCTGCGCAGGCACTTGATCAGCTCGACCCGCTGCCGCTCGCCGGCGGAGAGTCTCGCGACCCTGGCCAGCGGGTCGATCGGCAGGCCGTAGCGCCGGGAGACCTCCCGTACCTGGTCGCAGGCGGCCGCCTTGTCGATCTTCCCGGTGTCGCCCAGGATGACGTTCTCCCAGACGGCCAACGGTTCGATCAGGCTGAAGTGCTGGTGCACCATGCCGATGCCGAGCGCCACGGCCTCCTGCGGGCTGCCGATCTCGACGGGCCCGTCGTGGTGCAGCACGGTCCCGGCGTCCCGCTGGACGAGGCCCAGCAGGATCTTCATGAGCGTCGACTTGCCGGCCCCGTTCTCACCGAGCAGACCGTGGATCTCGCCCTGGTGCACGGCGAGATCCACGGCGTCGCAGGCGACGACCGGACCGTAGCTCTTACTGATTCCCCGCAGCCGTAGCGCGGGCGCCGGTGGCGGGGTGAGCTCCCTCGCCCGTTCGTCCTCTGTCATCTCAGGAGCCGAGCTTCTTCACTGTCGCCTGGGTGTCGATCTTCTTGCTGCCGACATCGGCCATGAAGGTTTCCAGCTTCTTGTTCTGCTCGGGCGTGCCGTTGCAGATCTTGACGGTCGGGAACGCGTCGACGCCGAGCGTCCAGACCTTCTCCACGCCCATCTGCAGCTTCGCGGCGGCGAATTCCTCCAGTGCGGCCTTGAAGTAGTCTCCGGGGCTGAAGAGCACCGAGATGTCGAACTTGGGCTTGGTGGAGTCGCACCGGTCGGTACCGGGAGTGAGGGTGAGGACGCCGTTGGCGTTGGCGAGTTCCGCCGACGCGTCGGTGGCACCGCCCAGGTAGGGGTAGATGACCTTGACGCCCTGGCTGATCTGAGCCTGGGTGGCCTCCTTGGCCTTGGCGGAGTCGTTGAGGTCTCCGCTGTAGGTGGTCGTCATCGTGGCCTCCGGGATCACCAGCCGGATGCCGGCCCTGAACGCGGCGGCCGCGGTGGTGGTGAAGTCGGCCTCGGGGCCGGTCACGAACCCGGCCTTGGTGTCCCCGTTGTCCTTCATGACCAGGCCCGCCGCGTACCCCGCGGCCAGCATGCTCTGGTCGGCCCGGTCGGTGGAGAGCATGATCTTCGGGGTCTGCAGGATGTTGGCCGAGGACGGCACGTACCAGGCGGTGTTGGCGCACACCGGCTCCTCCGAGGCCGGGATCGCGTCCCTGAGCTCCGAGGCGCCGAGGGCCACCATGTCGACCTTCTGCTGGCAGAGCGCCCGCGCGGCGTTGAGCGCCTCGCTGGTGTTGACGCTGCCGCGCTTGATGATCGTCCAGCCCTTCGAGGTGGCGAACTGCTCCGCCGTGTCGACGAAGCTCTGGTAGTAGCCCTTGTCGTTGATGTCACCGGGGCTCAGCACCCCGATGACGACCTTGCCGTCGCCGTTGATGTCCGGCTGACCGGCCAGCACGTTGCCGCCGTCGGTCTTCGCGCTCGCGTCGGCCGGGGCGGGTGCCGTGGCCTGGGGCGCGGTGGCGTCGTTGCTCGCGCAGCCGGCGAGCGCCAGCGCGCTCAGGCAGGCGGTCAGTGCGGCCGTGGCCCGGCCCTTTCGATAGTATGCGGCCATGACGATCCTCTCGATCTGAATGCTCGCGCACCGCCCACGGTGCGCGAGTGGGGGACGAATCTTGATCGCCGGCGGGGGTGCGGGCTTCAGCGGAGCCTCTCCCCTGCCCGCGCGGCAGGTCAGGCGAGCACCTCCTCGCCACCCGGCAGGTCGGCGTAGGCGATGCGATCCTGGCTGAAGGTCGACTCCGACGACGCCGCGACGAACCACGGGAAGCCCATCCTGCCGACCGCGTGCACCTTGGTCGGATCGATCCTGGTAGGGGACGCCATGATCGACTCGTCCGCAGTTATGCAGACCACCTCGGCCAGCACGATGTGCACACCGGAGAAGCAGGAGGACGGATCCCCCCGGTCGATGACCTCGCGCACCCGGCACTCCAGGTGCGCCGGACTGTCGGCCAGCGACGGGGGCCGGACGACCTGCGACGGCACGGTCCGCCAGCTGACGAGCCCGGCCTCGTCGACGCCGGCAGGATACTCCCTGGCCACCGTCTCGATGTGGTCGGCCAGGGCGGTCGTGGTCACGTTGATCACGAACTCGCCCGAGGCGTTCAGGTTCACCCAGCTGTCCTTGGGCTCGTCCGTCGCCTCCCTGACCGAGCCCACCGTGACCGCGACGAGCGGGGGCTCCCCGGAGACCGGCATGTAGTAGCTGAACGGGGCGACGTTCACACCACCCTCGGCGTCCACCGTGGTGATCATCGCGATCGGGCGCGGCACGACGAGCTGGGAGAGCAGTCCCTGCTTCTGCGCCGGCGTCCTGTCTGCGAGATCGATGATCCTCATCCGCGTACTCCCTGGAGGTACTCTTCCGCCGACAGAGCCTGCCAGCGGTGGGGAACGTCGATGCCGGTCCTGCGGAGCAGCGCGGCGGACCGTGCCTCCGCCTCCTCCGACAGGGCTTCGAGATCGACGGTGGTGATCTGGTGGTCGCGCACGACCACCTGACCGTCGACGAGGACGTCCCGGACCGTGTGGCTCGGGGCGCCCCAGACGAGATGGGTCGCGAGGTCACCGCGCGGGGCCCAGACGGGGTCCCCGGTGTCCAGGATCACGAGGTCGGCGGCCTTGCCGACCTCGATCGAGCCGACGAGGTCACCCAGGCCCACCGCGGCGGCGCCGTCGATCGTGGCCAGCGCGAACGCCTGGTCGGCGCGGAGGACGGGCCGCACGTCGCGGTCGCGCTCCAGCGCGGTCAGCAGCCACGCGGCACGCAGCAGATCGGGCACGTCGCCCGCGTTGTGGGAGTCGCATCCCAGGGCGACCCTGCCGCCTCGGTGTACGAGTTCGGCGTGCCGGCCGGCGCGGGTGTAACCCTGGCCGAGGCGCAGGTACGCCCCGGGACAGGATGCCACCGCGGTCCGCGTCTCGACGAGGGCGTCCAGCTCCGCGTCGTCGAGCCAGACGGCGTGGCCGAGCACCAGCCTCGGGCCCAGCACGCCCAGCTGCTCGAAGTGGAGCACCGGTCGCCTTCCCGCGCGCCGCGCGTAGGCGTGGACGTCCGCCTCGCCCGGCGAGATGTGCCAGGTGAGGCCGACATCCAGCCGCTCGGCCAGCTCGGCGGCACCGGTGAACAGCTCGTCACTGGCCAGGTCATGCCCCACCAGGGTGACCCAGCCGGTGACGGTCCCGCCCGGCGGCAGCGCGCGTACCGTCTCCTCCTGTAGTGCCAGGGTCTCCGCCGCGGGCAGCGCGTGGGGGGCGCCTGGCACGTCCCAGCCCCACCTGCCGACCCGGCCGCGGATGCCGGCTGCCCGAAGCCCCGCCGCCACCCGCAGCGGGTGGGCGACGGTGCCCGGCTCCAGGATGGTGGTGACCCCGCGCAGGAGCGACTCGACGGCGGTCAGGGTGGCGGACAGCTCGTCGTCGTCGCCGGTGACCTGGCCGTGCAGCGGGACGGCCCAGTCGAAGATCGCCTCCTGGGAGTCGATGTCCTCCGGGATCATGCTGCGTACCAGCGGGTCGGTGGTGGTGTGCTGGTGGGCATTGATCAGGCCCGGGATGACGACGCAGCCGCTCGCGTCGAGTTCGGCGGCGCCGGGGAAGTCCTTCCGCAGGGTGACGGCGGGACCGATCGCGGCGATGCGCCCGCCGGTGACGGCGACGGTGGCGCCGGTGACCACCTCCCGGCGCGGCGACATCGTCACCACGTCCCCGCCGACGATCAGCAGGACGTCGTCGCGACCCGCTCGCTCCGCCTGCTCCGCCTGTTCCACCTGTCCTGCCTGTCCTGCCTGTCCTGCCGTCATGGCCGCACCAGCACCCTGCCGACCAGATCGCGTGAGCGCTCCAGCCCGAAGCTCTCGTGCAGGTCTCCCAGGCCGCACTCGGCGGCGCGGAGGGTGCGCATGCCTCCTGCGAAGTACGCGTCGAGCATCGCGGCGAAGTCCGCCGGGGCATAGGCGCCGGCGCCCAGCAGGCGGAGCCCTCGGTGGTAGATCTCGGCGAGGGAGAGGGCGACCTGGTCGCCGCTGGTGTTGCCGAAGGTCACCAGCCTGCCGCCGATCCGCAGGCAGCTCAGGGATTGCCGCCAGGTGGCGGCGCCCACGTGGTCGAGGACGACGTCGGCACCCCTGCCGCCCGTGTAGTCGCGGACGGCGTCGGCTATCGGGGCGTCGTTGCGCAGCAGCAGGTCGGCACCGAGCCCGGCCGCGACGGCGAGCTTCTCGTCGCTGCCGGCCACGGCCACCACCCGGGCACCGGCCCGCCTGGCCAGCTGGACGGCGGCGATGCTGACGGAGCCGGCGGCACCCTGGATCACCACACAGTCACCGGCGGCCACCTCCCCGACGGCGTAGGTGGCGTTCCAGGCGGTACTCCACGGGGTGGGCAGGGCCGCGGCCTCGTCGAGGTCGACGTGGCCCGGCACCGGGTGCGCCAGGTTGGCGGGGACCGCCACGAACTCGGCGTAGCCGCCCGGCACGTTCCCGCCGATGACCCGCAGGTGGGCGCAGTGGCCGCGGTCGCCGGCCAGGCAGTGCGAGCACGATCCGCAGCCCATCGTAGGATCGATCACGACCCGGTCACCGACCTGACGGTCGGTGACCGCGGATCCGATCGCCGCCACGTGGCCGGCGATGTCCATGCCGGCGATGTGCGGCAGACTGAAGCCGGGGAGCACTCCGGGACCGCGCCGCTGAAGCAGGTCGAGCCGGTTGAGGGCGCAGGCGCTGACCTTGACGACCACGTCGCGCGGACCGGGCTCGGGGTCGGCGACCTGTTGAACGCTCACCGCCTCCGGGCCTCCGAAGGCCGTCTGGACAAGTGCTCGCAACTCTACCCCTCCAAGCGATCGTTATTCACGATGGCATCTCGCATTGTGATTCATCGCCCGTAACGCGTCGTACTCTGCCGCCGCTCCGATAGGCGTGTCAATGCCCCCGGAGCCAACTGCCCCGCGCGTCACATGCTTGTTACCTGCGTGCCTCGTGGCGTGAATATGTGCAGGTTGGAACGCTGCCATTTAACAGCCGCCCCGCTGCTGCCATGTTCATTCCACAGGTGACCGGTCGAGCAGACGTACCGCGACAGCCTTCTCCTGCGTGTACTCCCGCATGGCGGCGTACCCGCCGCCACGGCTGAAGCCACTGTCCCTCTGCATGTTGAAGGGGAAGCCGATGACCCCGGCGTCGGCGAACTGGTTGACCGAGACCTGCCCCGAGCGCACCTCCTGGGCCAGGCGCAGCGCCCGGGAGACGTCGCTCGTCCAGATGCACGCCAGCAGTCCGAAGTCGGTGTCGTTCATCATCTCCACCGCCTGCCGGGCGCCGGAGAACTCCTGCACGGCGAGCACCGGGCCGAACACCTCCTCCCTGGACAGCCGGGAGCGCGGGTCCACGCCGTCGAAGAGCGACGGCGGGACGAACCAGCCGCCGTCCGCCCGTTCGGCGGGCCCGCCCCCGGTGACCAGGCGAGCCCCCTCGGCGGGGGCGCCCTCCAGGAAGCCGAGCACCCGGCGGTACTGCGCCTCGTTGACCAGCGGCCCCATGTCGAGGTCGGCGTCCCACGGGCCGATCCGCACGGCGCGCATCCGCTCCGCCACCCGCTCCACGACCTCGTCCCTGATGGACGCCTCGACGAGCAGCCTCGACCCCGCGTAGCAGTTCTGCCCGGCGTTCTCGGTGATGGAGCCCACGATCGCCGGGATCGCGACGTCGAGATCGGCGTCGGCGAAGAGCACGTTGGGCGACTTGCCACCCAGTTCCAGCTTGACCGGCACCAGGTTCTCCGCCGCGGCCCGCATGATCGCGCGACCGGTGGTCGTGGAGCCGACGAAACTGATGTGGTTCACCCCTGCGTGGGAGGTGAGCGCGGCACCGGCGTCGGCGCCGACTCCGGTGAGCACATTGAGCACGCCCGGCGGGAAACCGGCCCGCCGGGCCAGCTCCGCCAGCGCGAACGGCGCCAGCGGCGCCACCTCAGAGGGCTTGAGCACCACCGTGTTGCCCGCGGCCAGCGCGGGGGCCACGTTGGCCGCGGTGAGCACTGCCGGAACGTTCCAAGGGATGATGACCGCGCAGACGCCGTACGGCTCCTGCAGGGTGTACCCAAGATAGTCGGGGGTGCGGGTGGGGAGCGTCACTCCGGTCAGCTTGTCGGCGGCGCCCGCGAAGTACTCGACGATGCCCTGGGTGATGAAGATGTTCGTCCGGCCGCCCGACAGCGGCTTGCCGACGTCCCGGGCCTCGAAGCGGGCGAGGTCCTCGACATGCTCACCGATCAGCTCCGACCAGCGGCGCAGCAGCCTGCCACGCTCGGAGGCCGAGGTCGCGGCCCAGCCGGGGAAGGCCCGCCTGGCGGCCTCCACCGCGTCGTCGACGTCCGCTCGGCCCGCGCAGGCCACCGTCTGGATGGTCTGGCCGGTGGCGGGGTCGGCGACGTGGAGCTCACCGACGTCATGAGCGGCTGCCCACTCTCCGTCGATCAGTTGCTGGGCGGAAGGGATCGCAAGTTCGGCCATGCCGGAATCCTTGACCCCCCTCGTTCTGCATGTCAAGATGCCATCTCGTTTTATGAAAATAGTTGTGGAGGACCCGTGCGTATCACCGCCGCCGTTCTGGAGACCGCCGGAGGGTCCTTCTCCCTCCGGGAGACAGAACTCGAAGAGCCCCGCCCCGACGAGGTACTGGTCCGGGTGAGCAGCACCGGCATCTGCGGCACCGACCTGGAGTTCGCCACGTTCTTCCCCACCCCCGCGGTGCTCGGCCACGAGGGCGCCGGGGTCGTGGAGCGGGTCGGCCCGCGGGTGACCTCGGTGGCCCCCGGCGACCATGTGGCGATGAGCTTCACCTCCTGCGGGGCCTGCCCCCTCTGCCTGACCGGCTCCCCCGCCTACTGCCGGAGTTTCGACGCCCTCAACTTCGGCGGCAGGCGGCCCGACGGCTCCTCGGCGCTCTCCCTGGACGGCGCGCCGGTCAACGGCCACTTCCTCGGGCAGTCGTCCTTCGCCACACACGTCGTGGCGACCGAGCGCGCCGTCGTTCCCATCGACAAGGGCATCGACCTGACCCATGTCGGCCCGTTCGGCTGCGGCCTGCAGACCGGAGCGGGCGGGGTGTTCAACGTGCTGCGCCCGTCCCCCGGCTCCTCGATCGCCGTCTTCGGGGCCGGCGCGGTGGGGGTAGCGGCGATCATCGCGGCGGCGATCAGCGGCTGCTCGATCGTCGCGGCGGTCGACGTCAACCCCGCCAAGCTGGAGGCCGCCCGCTCCTACGGCGCGACGCACACGGTCGACTCCTCGGCCTCCGGCTCGGCCGAGGCGCTGCGCGAGATCGCACCGCACGGCTTCGACTTCGTCATCGACACCACCGGCCGCCAGGACGTGCTGCGCACCGCCGTCGAGGCACTCGGCCCGCTCGGCCGGTGCGGCGTGATCGGCGTCGGCCCCAGCGAGGAGATGAGCTTCGACTGGCGCAGCATCCTCAACGGGCGCACCGTCACCGGGATCATCGGCGGCAGCAGCCTCCCCCAGGTGTTCCTGCCCAAGTTGCTCGATCTGTACGTCGCGGGACGGTTCCCCGTGGACAGGATGATGACGTCCTACCCCTTCGAGCAGATCAACGAGGCGATCGCCGACCTGCGCGCCGGCAGGACAGCGAAGGCCGTCCTAACCTTCTGACCTCGCGCTCTTCGCCGGAGACCGCGAGACATCGCTGCGATATACGAGACATTGTCTCGTGATCCGCACGTGAGTAGACTTCCGGCACCCAGACACCCAGTGGCGCGGCTGGGCAACACCGCGCATCGTTCGTATGGATATGGGGCCTGTGCGCCATGACCCAGCAGGTTGACTTCGACCACCACTCCGCGGCGTGCACCGCGGACCCGGTCGCCTACTACGACTCCTTCCGCGAGCAGTGCCCGGTGGGCCGGACCTCGGCCCACGGCGGCTTCGTCTACACGACCCGCTACGCCGACGTGACCAGGATCGCCCGCGACGACGACACCTTCTCCTCCTCCCGGGCCTCCTCCGGCGAGGACCGGGTCGCGATCGTCATCCCCAGCGGGCCGGGCCTGGAGCAGTACCCGATCGAACTGGACCCGCCAGAGGCCACCGGGTACCGCGACCTGATCAACCCTCTGCTCACCCCGGACGCCGTCGACCGGCTACGGCCGATGATCGCCAGGCACGCGACGCGCGTCGTCGACGCGTTCATCGAACACGGCTCGGCCGACTTCGTCCGTGACCTGACCAACCCGCTGCCCGCCGCGGTCACCCTGGACTGGCTGGGCTTCCCCGAGGAGGACTGGGCCCGGCTGGCCGGGCCGATCCACGACATCTTCGCCGCGCCCGCCGACAGCGACAGGGCCCGCAAGGGCGCCGAGGGCCTCGCCTACATGGAACGGCGGATCCGCGAGATCGTCCGGCTGCGCCGGGCCGAGCCCACCTCGGACGCGACGAGCGTCCTGGCCTCGCAGCACCGTCCCGACGGCACCCCGTACGGCGAGGACGAACTGGTGTCGGTGATCGGGCTGCTCATCGCGGGCGGTGTCGACACCACCACGTCGCTGACCGGTTCCGTCCTCGTGCACCTGAGCCGTAATCCCGGGCAGCGGCGCCGCCTGATCGAGTCGCCCGACCTGCTCGACACGGCCACCGAGGAGTTCCTGCGGGCGTTCGCCCCCTCGCAGTCCATGGCGCGCACCGTACGCGCCGACACCGAGATCGGCGGGTGCCCGGTGCGAGCCGGTGAGCGCGTGCTGATCCCGTGGGTCGCCGCCAACCACGACCCGGCCGTCTTCCCCGACCCGGCCGAGGTGCGCCTGGACCGGGACGCCACCAGGCACCTCAGCTTCGGCATCGGCACGCACCGCTGCGCCGGCGCCCACCTGGCCCGCGCCATGTTCCGCGAGATGATCACCCAGGTGCTGACCAGGCTGCCGGAATTCCAGGTGCTCGAGGACGGGCTCGTCGCCTACCCCACGCGGGGGAACCAGTCCGGCTGGGACGCGATCCCCGCGATCTTCCCGCCGGGACCCCGGCTGGGTGCCGGATCCGCGCCCGGCACCCAGTCGGCCTTCACCCCGGCCGCCTCCTTCGAGGCGGTCGTCACCCGAGCCGAGCCGGTCGCCGACGGTGTGCTGGCGCTGACCCTGGCCAGGGCGGGCGGCGGCGAGCTGCCCGCCTGGGAGCCCGGCGCGCACCTGGAGTTCCGCCTGCCGTCGGGCCGCGTCCGGCAGTACTCCCTGTGCGGCGACCCCGGGCGGCGAGACAGCTACCGGGTGGCGGTACTGCGCGAGGAGAACGGCCGCGGCGGCTCGGCCGAGCTGCACGAGATCGCCCGCGAGGGTGTCACCGTCGGTGTGCGGGGACCGCGCAACCACTTCCCCCTGGTGACCGCCGAGGACTACCTGTTCATCGCCGGAGGCATCGGCATCACGCCGATCCTGGCCATGGCCCGTGCCGTCGCCCGCCGGGGCGGCGCCCTGCGCGCCGTCTACGGCGGGAGGTCCCGCACGTCCATGGCCTTCGGCGACGAACTGGTGGAGTGCGCGGGCGAGCGCGCCGAACTGGTGCCACAGGACGAGTTCGGCCTTCCCGACCTGGACGTGATCCTGGCCTCGGCGGGGCCGGCCACCGCGATCTACTGCTGCGGCCCTTCCGGCATGATCGAGGCCGTCGAGCGGGCCTGCGAGCGGCTGGGCATCGGCGACCGGCTGCACGTCGAGCGCTTCACCGCCGGTGACGCCCCTGAGGTGGTCACAGACCCGGCGGCCAACACCGCCTTCGACGTCCACCTCGCCAGGACGGGGCAGACCGTACGGGTCGAGTCCGACCAGCGCCTCATCGAGGCGATCCGCGAGGTCGCCCCCGGCCTCTCCTACGACTGCGAGAAGGGGTACTGCGGCGCCTGCGAGACCCGGGTGCTCGCGGGGACGCCCGAGCACCGCGACTCGCTGCTGACCGCCGAGGAGCGGGAGGCGAGCCGGACGATGATGATCTGCGTCGGCCGCTCGTCGTCGCCCAGCCTGGTCCTGGACCTCTGACGGCCCGGCGAAATTCGCGGGGAGCGGAAAAGGGAGCGGAAAAAGGGAGCGGGGAAGGGAGCGGGGAAGGGAGCGGGGAACCGGAGGAGAAACCGCCCGCGGGTGTCCCATCGGCACCCGAGGGCGGTCTCCGCCCTCCCTCGTCACCTGTACGGCTCGCGCGAACGCGTCGTACGATGCCGCACATGCCGAACATCGGACCAATGGAACTGCTGGTCGTCGCCGTCCTGTTCGCGGTGATCCTGGTGATCGTCATCGGGGTCGTCATGGCCGCCAGAAAGGGCAGCCGGGTGCCGATGCCGATGCCGATACCGATGGCGACGCCGCAGGGGCTGCACGAGCTCGTCACCGAGCTGACGCGCCGGGGACGCAAGATCGAGGCGATCAAGGAGCTGCGCCACCACACCGGGCTCAGCCTGCGAGAATCAAAGATGATCGTCGACGACGTGGCCATGGGACACGATCTGTGGAGCCAACCCGCCATGGCCCGGTTCAAGCCCTCCCAGCCCACGGCCCTGCCGCACGCCGGTGCCGCGGTCCCCGACCTGGCCACCCGCGTGCGCGAGCTCAAGGCCGCCGGCCGCGCAGAGCAGGCGGTCTATCTGGTGCGCGGTGAGACCGGCATGGGCGAGCGCGAGGCCGAGTTGTTCGTCGAAGCCCTCTGAATCCGGGACTCGCCCCCAAGCGACCACCGGAAGCGGTGACACGGCACGCGCGAGAAAGGGGCCGGTGACCCGTCATCGAGGGATGATCTGCCGGTTCACCCCGCCCGCACGCGGGATCCGGCGTCGATGACGGATCGCTAGCCCGTCGTGCCAAGCACGCCGTTGGGGTCGAGCACGAACTTGGACGCGGCGCCCTGGTCGAAGTCCTCGTACCCCTGGGGCGCCCGCTCCAAGGGGATCGGCACCGCGTTGACCGCCTTCGCGATCTGCACCCTGTCGTGCAGGATCGCCTGCATCAGGTAGTAGTTGTAGCGCATGACGGGGCACTGCCCCGTGCCGAAGGAGAGCGACTTGGCCCAGCCGAGGCCGAGCCGGATGGAGAGCGATCCCTGCCTCGCCGCCTCGTCATGGGCACCCGGGTCACCGGTCACATACAGGCCGGGGATGCCGAGCGCGCCGCCCGCGCGGGTGATCTCCATGAGCGAGTTGAGCACGGTGGCCGGGCGTTCCTGTGCCGCGTCGGCGCCGTGGCCGCGCGCCTCGAAGCCGACGGCGTCGACGCCGCAGTCGACCTCCGGCACGCCGAGGATCTGCTCGATCTGGTCCTTCGGCTCACCCCGCGACACGTCGACGGTCTCGCAGCCGAAGCTGCGAGCCTGCTCCAGGCGGTCCTTGTTCAGGTCGCCGACGATGACCGCGGCGGCCCCGAGGAGAAACGCCGAGACCGCCGCGGCGAGCCCGACCGGGCCCGCGCCCGCGATGTAGACGGTCGTTCCCGGCTTCACCCCGGCGGTGACGCAACCGTGGAAGCCGGTCGGGAAGATGTCGGTGAGCATGGCCAGGTCGAGGATCTTCTCCATCGCCTGGTCCCTGTCCGGGAACTTGAGCAGGTTCCAGTCCGCATAGGGCACCAGGACGTACTGAGCCTGCCCGCCGACCCAGCCGCCCATGTCGACGTAGCCATACGCCGAGCCAGGCCGGTCGGGGTTGACGTTCTCACAGATCCCGGTCTTGCCCTCCTTGCAGTTGCGGCAGCGGCCGCAGGCGATGTTGAAGGGCACCGAGACGAGGTCGCCCACCTTCGTGAACTCCACGTCGCCGCCGATCTCGACGACCTCGCCGGTGATCTCATGGCCGAGGACGAGACCGATGGGCGCGGTGGTACGGCCACGGACCATGTGCTGGTCGCTGCCGCAGATGTTCGTCGCGACGGTCTTGACGATCGCCCCGTGCGGCACCTTGCGGCCCACGTTGGCCGGGTTGACCCCCGGCCCGTCCTTGAGGACGAACTCGGGATAGTCGATGTTCTGGACTTCCACCTTGCCCGGTCCCTGGTAGGAGACGGCTTTGTTGCTCGGCATGACGTCCTCCGTGTTTCCTCGTGGCGCCCTTCCGCGTGATGCTCGTGGAGCAGCCGGTCGTCGCCCGCGAGGGGACCTGCGAGGGGGCTGTGACGGCCGAGTCCGGACCGGAGACAATGGTTCTCTGCCCGTTTTCCACCATATACCCGCTGTTTTCGGCGTCACCTCGGGAGCCGTTTTCCGCACGAAGGGTCCGGCAACGCCCGGTCCTACCAACGTGTATCTATGTGACCCATGTGACGAGCCGCGATTTACTGCCGGATCAGCCAGGACCGCGAGGGCGCAGGGTTGGGCGTCGCCCGCCAGGAGGCCGAGCACAAGGCCGAGCGGCAGAGGCGTCAGCGGCGCCAGAGTGCCGAGGCGGGCAAGGTCTCCGGCGGGGGATGCGCCCGTACGGCTACGCCGAGGACCGCGTCACGGTCATCGACAAGGAAACCGAGGTGATCCGGGAGGCCGCTCGACGGTTGCTCGCCGGAGAGTCGCTGTCGAGCGTGTGTCGAGACTTCCGCACGCGTGAGATCACGACTCCTACCGGGGGTCATTGGATCCCGACGACATTGCATCGGCTGCTGGCGTCGGCGCGGATCAGCGGACGACGCGAGCACACACCCCGCAGCACTTCCGAGACCACGCGCCCACTGCTGGGGGAGATCGTGGCCGACGCCGTCTGGCCCGCCATCATCAGTGCCACCGATTCGGATCGGCTTAGCAGCCTGTTGAGTGATCCGGCCCGTGACTTCCGTGCCCAGGCCGCCACCGGGCGGACCTATTTACTGTCCGGGATTCTGCGGTGCGGCCGGTGCGGCCGGCGGATGAACGGCCGCCCCCGCTCCGGCGTGCCGCGCTACGTGTGCCCGAACGTACCGGGCACCGCGGCCTGCGGCGACCCGCCGCAGGCGGGCGGATGCCAGCCGCGCTGCTGCTCTTCGGCCGGTCGCGGCCACGCCTCCCACGCGCCGACGTCAACCGAGTAGACACCCGCGCCCTCGGAGGAGACTTCAGGCAGCCTGGGAGGCGGCCGGTATAGGCTCACCCCGCTTCCGGTGCTCGGGCCTGGCGGCCCTGCGCTCCCCCTACGGAACCAGGTGGAGTTGATGCGTGCGGTGGCTCGGGCGAGGTTTGCAGAACCAGTGCATCACCTCAGCCCGATGCCGCCGCCGGAGCGTCAGGAACAGCTGCCCTTCTTGGTGAGCTGACCGCCGATGACCTTGTTGTCGCAGGCAATCGTGTTGCCGCCCACGGTGTCGTTGATGCCGACGCCCCTGCCGCCGGCGAGATCGATGGTGTTCTTGCGGAAGACGTTGCCGGTGCCCCAGCCATCGACGATCTCGTGGGTCTGGAAGCCGTCCTGCGGCGTCTTCTTTCCGGTGTTGCCCTCGATCACATAGTTGTTGCCCTTGACGTCGACCCAGGAGTCGTTGAGCTTGTCCCCGCCGAGTGCCGACCCGTCGAAGACGTTGCCGACGATGTGGCCCCCGCTGGTGCCTTCCTTGATGTCCACGGCCTCAGCCGTGGCCCGGATCACATTTCCGCGTACCAGGTTGTTGTCGCTCTTGTCCATCTGCCCGCCGGAATACTTCTTCCAGTTCGACTCTGCCGATCCGAGATAGACGCCCTCGCCGAACTTCGCACGGCGCAGGCCAGTGTTGTAGATCTTGTTGTATTGCACCATGTTGCCGGTACTGAAATTGCGCAGATGGACGGCCTCGTCGCCGATGTCATGCACGGTGAGGCCCTGGATGATCGAGCCGTTGGTCCTGTCCGCCATGACGCCCTTCTGCGCGTTCTGAACGGTGAAGCCCACCAACCGCCAGAAACTCGCCCTGTCGAGGTGGAAGGCGTAGCCCTTCTTGATGCCGCCGCCCTCCAGAACCGATTGGGCGGTGCCGCACAGAAAGATCGGCTTACCCCGTGTTCCTGACCTCTGGGCGACGAACTCGCCCCTGTAGGTGCCCGGGCGCAGTCGAATGACGTCGCCCGCCCGGGCCGACCTGAGCGCCTGCTGGAGCTCATCGGCGCTGCCGACGGTCTTGGTCGGCTGCGGGCAGCGCACCATGCCGGGGCCGGTCGGCACGGTCATGACCGGTGCGGGAGCGGACACGGACACCATCCTCAAGCCCTTGAGGTCTCTCGCCTCCTTGTCCCCGCCGTTGTTTCCGTAACCGCCGGTGTCGGCGCCGTTCCCAAGGCCCATGCCCTCGTTGCCGCCGGCCACCAGCCAGAGCCCCGTGGCCATGACCAGCGGGCCCACCAGCCCGACGACTAACTTGATATCGATCTTCATAACTCGTCTCCCTTTCCGGGGGTCGACAGACGATTACTCCACCAGGAACACAGGACTTGCTTTATTGCGAAAACTCTTGAGGTGACGCTTACTGATGATCAAAGGTCGACGCCACCCGGAACGCGCCTGTCACTGCAGGTCAGAGGCATGATCGCGTGTCACGTCGAGCTTTCAGGTTCAGTGAAGGCATGTCACCAGGGGCATGGCCATGCGCGCCACGACCGTTCCAACCGATCACCCCTCCAGCGGGGCAACACCTTCACAAGGCTTGGTCTTCACAGTCGGTCACTGTCCGACTCGGATCAGTTGCTCGGTTTCGACGTGTCTGACGTTGTGAATGATGCGCTTGCGGAATGGCCGGTCTTGTCTGCGCTGAGGCCGACAGGACCGGCCACACCGGCTCCGCCGAGGCCGTAGTGACCGCTGCACTTCGAAAAATGTTGCCCACCTGCGGAGAGTCGGTTTTTCTCAGACAGCCCTCGGTTCGGCGACCGACTGGACAAGGCCGTTTCTTTCAAGACTGGCCAGCATATCCTCAACCGCACCGGGAAGATTCTTTTCAGGAGTCGGCAATCCGGCTCTTCAATGTTGAGGGGGATGTTCACCCTCAACATCGAAGAGCCCCTAAAGGGATGGTGGGCGGCGCCGGCTGCGACCGGCCGAAGAACCGCAGCACGGTCGTCGACCGCCTGACGCGCGGCGAGACGCCACAGGCGGAGCGCCTTCAACCCTGTAATGAAACTCCTCGCCGAAAACGACACCAGTCCCAAATCGACACCGGATGGACCGGGCCGACCTGGGCCAAGTTTCGGCTGTCTTCGCAGGTCTACGCGTCGCCGGAGGTCGGTCTCGCGGGGCACGCAACCCCGGTCCCATCGAAACCGCGGTAGCCACAAGGTTCGTGCGCGACGAGCACTCCCCAGACCACCCGCGGCGGCATCACAGACCTGTCATGACCTGGCTTTGCTTTTCACCCGGTGACGGGCGTCAGACCATTACCGACTCCCCACCGGGATAGGCAAAGGACGACCGAGGCGAGTAAAAGCCCCACACGATCTGCAGCGGCTCGGCGGGGCGGAGAGCATAGACGGGGTGGCTCGGCTCCAGAAACTCCAGTGACACGATCTCGAACGGGTCGACCGGTTCCGCCACGAACGGATAGATCCCGCTGAGCTTCTGCCCGCCGACCTCGGTGATGTAGCGCAACTGGCCACGGTTGACCGCCATACCGGTGTCACCGACCCGCGCAGTCGTACGGATCACCGGCACACCGTCCGACTCGGTCGTCGCGACCAGATCCCTGCCCTCGACCTCGATCGTGGTACGGCCCGCGGTGGCGGGCACACCTCGGGCGGCCGCGTACTCACGTACCGCCACACTGGAGTTGAAGTAGTGCGTCCACCAGCGGCCGGGGGTCACACCGTCGGGAGCGTAGGCGTCCTCCAGGTCCGGCCCAATGTAGGTGAGCGAGTACGCGCCGAAGCCTGAAGTCTGCTCAGGCCGGTCGACGACGTACTGGTTCATGAAGACCTGGCGGTTGGCCATGGGCTTCAGACCGTCAGGCACCAGGGCCGCAACGGCTTCGGGATCGGCCGGCACCCAGCCAAAGTAGATCATCCGGCTGTTGACGACGAGCTGGGGAGCCACGATTTCGGACACGACTTCTCCCTGACTATCGACGGTATACAGCCGGAACATACGTTACGTACCCACAGAGAACAATGATGGATATGTGATCCCCTCGATTCCTCGGAAACCGACTGTCACCCCAGCCTCGACGATCCGCCAACCAGCCCGGAGGGCGGCGACCGACTCGACCAGACCTGCTTTCTCCAAAGCGTCGAGCACATCGTCTACGGCCTCCGGCGGGTTCACCCGCGAGTCCGCGATCTGCTGAACACAGGTCCAGAGCACCCGTCCATCGAGATCGCTCTGGTCCAGCACGAAGTCATCGGGAGACTTGGCCTCGTGCCGGGGCAGGCGCTCAAGAGTAGGCCCCTGGGCGGACGATCATAAGGACCACGACGATCGCCCACAGCAGGTTGTAGATTCCGGCGAGCATGCTCAAGGTACGCAGCCGCTTGCCGTCGTCGGGGGCGGCGAGGGCATCACGTTGGCGCGGATAGATCTGCAGGGCGAGCAACCCGCCCGCGGCGGTGGTGAGGACCATGGAGATGTTGATCCAGATCTCGCCCATCCTGCCCTGGACGAAAGCCAGGGCGATCCCCACGACGGGCACGACGACAGCGAAGACGCCGTAACCGCGGGTGATGCGGTGCAGCGCGACAGCCACGGCCCGATTGCGGTCTCCCTGGGTCTCCAGCTGCGGGTCGAGGAGCGCACCCGCCGTGGCCGGGCCGGCCGCGACGCTCGTGGCGACCGGGGCATAGCGGGGGAACAGGCTTGCGGCGACGGCCGATCCTCCGACGAACACAATGCCGGCCAGTACATGGACCGACAACAACACGCCTTCCACAGGCACCCCTCTCCATTACCTTCAGACAGACTGAAGCCTAACATAGGCTTCAGTCTGTCTGAAGGTTGCAGCGGAGCTGTGCCCCATACCGTCTGGGGCCTCTCACCCATCAGGTCAGAGCGGTGAACGGCCCCCGAACGCGGCGCGTACGGCGTCGGCGATCTGACGTTGGATCGGATCGGCGTCCGGGCCGAACAGCCGTTCGTCGACCACCGCCACGGCCTTCATCGCCTCCTGCATGAGATGTGCGCCTTCAGGTGTGATCTCGATGGCCGAAGCGGACCCCGCACGGGCGGTGTTGTCCCGAACGAGCCCGGCGCCGGACAGCGCCTTCACCGCCGTATGGACGCTCTGCACGGTGATTCCGGACATCCGCGCCAAGTCGCTGAACGACGCGCCGGGCACACCGGCGATGTGCCCGAGCAGGCCGAGCCTGCTGACCGTCAGGCCGATCGGCGCGAGGGCGGCACCGAGCTCGGACTCGATCCGGTGCGCCAGCGTGAGCAGCACGATGGAAGGGCTGGTCTCCGGCGGACCTGGACGGGCGTTCTCGATTGTCACCTCCCAAGTCTCCCGCAGTCCCCATCGGCTGCGACGATGTGGACGGCACCTTGCGTAAGCGATCTCACCTGTCGGCACTACGGCGATGCTGCGGATGACCCCTTCAGGGCATTCGGCGCCTACGAGCTGTTCCACCGCTTCCGCGTCTTCCGAGTGGCCTCGCGGAGGACAGTCAGACCACAGTACGAGGTCCATCGCCATGACGCGGCTGAGCGGCAGAGTGGTCCGATGGCAGCCGATGCTGGACTCGCTCCTGTTCAGCGGCGTGGTCCTGGCCTGGCCCCATGACGAACCGCTCACGTGGAAGGGCGCGGTCTGGTCGCTGCGGGTGATCTCCGTTCTGGTCACGCTGGCCGCGGTGTTCGTGCTGGACAACGCGGCGGCCGACGTGCTGGCGCCGATGCCGCTGCCGCTGGGGGCGCGGACCGCGCCGCGGGTGGGGTTCACATTGGTCTGGATTGTTCCGGTGTGGGGGGTATCGCTGCTGGTTCTGGCACCGCGTATGTCGGCGGTGTGGGTCCTGTGGTCGACGGTGGAGCCGGCGGGACTGCTCGCCACAGGGCTGGCAGGCGCCGCAATGCTGGCCGGGAGGCTCGGCATGCGGGAGCCGGGTGTCGTGGCGGCGCCCGGTGCGGCGGGCGCATGGCTACTGATCTTCATTCTGCCGGGGCCGGTCGCGATGTCCACGCTCCGGCCACAGGACTGGGTGGTGGCCCATCTCTATTGGTCACTGCTGCTCGTGGCGGGTCTCGCAGTGCTGGTCCGGATGTCGCGCGATCCGGTTAGGAGGCCGCGCACTTGGCGGCGTTGTTGGCCCCCTGCCCGGTGAACGGAACCGGTGTCCGATGTCGGACAGCTCTGCCACACGATCCCCCCGAAACGGCACAGGATGGTACATACGACCCCTGCGCGAAGGTGGCCGAAGGCCGACTGGCAGGATCGGGCCGTGAACCATCGCACGCTTGGCCGCACCGGCATCCAGGTCAGCCCGCTCTGTCTCGGCACGATGATGCTCGGGGCCTGGGGAAACACCGATTACGACGAGTGCGAGCGCATCGTCGGCACCGCGCTCGACGCGGGCATCAACTTCATCGACACCGCCGACGTGTACGCGTTCGGCGAGAGCGAGACGATCCTGGGCAGGGCCATCAAGGGCCGTAGGGACGAGATCGTGCTGGCGACGAAGTTCCACAACCAGATGGGCGACTCGCCCAACCGGCGTGGCAACTCCCGCCGCTGGATCATGCAGGCCGTCGAGGACAGCCTGCGCCGCCTGGGCACCGACTGGATCGACCTCTACCAGGTGCACCGTCCCGATCCGCAGACCGACATCGACGAGACCCTCGGCGCCCTGTCCGACCTCGTGCGCCAGGGCAAGGTGCGGGCGATCGGCACCTCCTCCTTCCCCGCCGAGGAGATCGTCGAGGCCCAGTGGGTCGCCGACCACCGGCAGCGCGAGCGGTTCTCGACCGAGCAGCCCTCGTACTCGATCCTCGCCCGGCACGCCGAGGCCGCCGTCCTGCCGGTGGCCGAGCGCCACAACCTGGGGGTGATGGTCTGGAGCCCGCTGAACGGTGGCTGGCTGACCGGCAAGTACCGCCGGGACGCGCCGCTGCCCGACGGCTCCCGGGCCTCCCGCAACGGCGACCACTTCGACTTCAAGGCCGAGGAGGTCCGCGCCCGCAAGCTCGACGTCACCGAGAAGCTGGCTGTCCTGGCCGACGAGGCGGGCATCTCGATGATCCACCTGGCCCTGGGCTTCGTGCTCTCCCATCGGGCCGTCACCTCGGCGGTGATCGGCCCGCGCACGCTGGAGCAGCTCACCAGCCAGCTCGGCGCGGACGAGGTGCGGCTGTCACCGGAGATCCTCAACGCGATCGACGAGCTGGTCCCGCCGGGGACGAACATCAGCCCCGACGACGTCGGCTACCTGCCGCCCGCCCTGACCAATCCCGCTCTCCGCCGCCGCTGACGGAACCCCGGGACCGGGCCGGCGCCACCTGAGGGTCGCGAACGCCCGGGGCCCGGGCGGGGGGCACGAGGTGGGTCCGAGCAGTGCCGGTACGGCCTGCTCGGACCCACCTCGCGTTTTCGGAAGAACGCCGGGTCGGCGGCCGCCACCTGCTCACACCCCGCCGCCTCGGGAACGGGGCCGGTGCGGCACTTTACCCAGGTCCGATGCCCTTTACCAGAGGCCTGGCGACTACTTGCCGCGTTGGCCGCGAAAGGGGCCGCGGCCGCCGCAGCACAGCTACATTGAGCCCACTGTGGAGCTGATACGGACGAGAAGGTCGACATACGGAACACCACCCACCACCACCCGCCACGGCACCAAATACTCCGGCAACCGCCCCCGCAACCACTCCAGCAACTCCCCCTCCCCCACCCCACCCCACCCCCAGCAACAAGAACCACATACGACGTCCCGAAGATCTCCCTGAGCCGGGCGACCATCCGTACCACGAGGATGGAGTGACCACCGAGAGCGAAGAAGTCGTCGGTAACGCCGGGCTCGGCGACGCCGAGCACATCGGCCCAGAGCTCGGCGACGCGCCGCTCAGCGTCGGTGCGCGGGGCGACGTGCTCCGTCGGCCGAGGTCGCCCGGCTCCGGCAGCGCCTTGCGGTCGACCTTGCCGTTGGCGTTGAGCGGGATCGCGGGCAGCGGTACGTGGTGCGCCGGGACCATGTAGGCGGGCAGTCGCGCACGGCACCAGGCGTCCAGATCCGGTTCCGCCCCCGTCTCCCCCTCGCTTCTCACTTTCGCATGCGACTCACGGTGTCGGCCATGCCTCCGATGCGGCGGCTCAGCTCGTGAGCGGTCCGCCCGACCTGGCCCGCGATCTCCTCCCGTTGCGCCGACTCGACATCGCCGACGGGGAAAGTGACCGCTATTCCCGCGATCGGGTAGGCCCTGTGGTCCAGTACAGCGGCGGCGACGGAAGAAAAGCCTGTCGTGACCTCCCCTTCCTCTGTCGCATACCCGCGGCGCCGTACGTCGACCAGCAGGTGGCGGAGCGCGGACGGTGAGCGTGGTCCGACCTCGGTCCGCATAATGAAAGCCGAGGGATCGGGAAACACCGCCCGCACCTGGGCTTGCGAGAGACACGCCAGCATGGCCCGGCCGCTGGCGGTCAGGTGCGCCGGTAGCCGTACCCCGACTTCGACGACCAGCGGCGCGCGCCCGGGTGCACGTTCCTCGATGATGTAAATGACCTCACGGCCGTGCAGTACGGCGAGGTGCGCGTTGTGCTCGGTGCGATCGACGAGCCCGGCCAGCGGCACCCGGGCCAGCCGCTGGAGCGGGGCCTGTCGGCTGTATCCGGAACCGAGCTCGAAGGCACTCACGCCCAGGCCGTAGCGCCGTTCCTCGGGCAGATGCACGACGAATCCTTCGCGGGCCAGCGTATCCAGCAGGTGGTACGTCGTCGAGCGGGGCAGGCGCACGTCACGGCTGATGGCGGCGGCCGACACCGGGCCGGCCTGACCCGCGAGGTAGCGCAAGATGGCCAGCACCTGGGCGGCGGCGGGAACGACGGACATTTTCCAAGAATAACCCTAATGTCTTGGATCCCAGACAGAGGGTCGATCTCGGCCGTGACATCAGGGCTGTGACCTGTCGTTTCATGGACTCATGCCTGAAGTTGTCATAGGAGTCGGCCCTTTGTCCGCCGACGATGTCGTGTCGGTCGCCCGCCACGGCGCACGAGTGGTTCTGACGCCCGAGGCGGGGGACGAGATCACTCGTAGCCGTAATGTGATTGAGAGGCTCGCCGAGGATGCCAAGCCGCACTATGGCGTCTCGACCGGCTTCGGGGCCTTGGCTACCCGGCAAATTCCGGCGGAGCTGCGCGCTCAGCTGCAGCGCAGCCTGGTACGGTCGCACGCCGCGGGCTCTGGGCCCGAAGTGGAACGCGAGGTCGTGCGGGCGTTGATGCTGCTGCGGCTGTCGACTCTGGCGACCGGAAGAACCGGGGTTCGGCTGGAGACCGCCTGCGCCTACGCCGACCTGATCAACGCCGGCATCACCCCGGTGGTGCGCGAGTACGGCTCACTCGGCTGCTCCGGCGATCTGGCCCCGCTCGCGCACTGCGCGCTCGCGCTCACCGGGGAGGGCGAGGTACGCGATGCCGACGGCGTGCTGCGCCCGGCCGGAGAGGCCCTCGCCGCTGCGGGCCTGAAGCCGGTCACCTTGCGGGAAAAGGAGGGCCTCGCCCTCATCAACGGCACGGACGGCATGCTCGGCATGCTGGTGCTGGCCTGCCACGACCTGCGGAAGCTGCTGCGAACCGCCGATATCAGCGCGGCCATGAGTGTCGAAGCGCAGCTGGGCACCGACGCGGTGTTCGCCGCCGATCTGCAGGCGCTGCGCCCGCACCCGGGCCAGGCCGCCAGCGCGGCCAATCTGCGCGCCCTGCTGGCTGGTTCGGCGATCGTGGCCAGCCACCGCGGCCCGGAGTGCACCCGGGTGCAGGACGCGTATTCGCTGCGCTGCTCGCCGCAGGTGCACGGCGCGGCCCGGGACACCCTGACGCACGCTGAACTGGTGGCGTCCCGGGAACTGGCCAGCGCCATTGACAACCCGGTGGTGACCCTGGACGGCCGGGTGGAGAGCAACGGCAATTTCCACGGCGCCCCGGTGGCCTACGTCCTGGACTTCCTCGCGATCTCGGCCGCCGACGTCGCCTCCATCGCGGAGCGGCGTACCGACCGGTTCCTCGACGTGGCGCGCAACCATGGGTTGAACGCCTTCTTGGCCGATGATCCGGGAGTGGACTCCGGGTACATGATCGCCCAGTACACCCAGGCCGCCATCGTCTCCGAACTCAAGCGCCTGGCGGTACCGGCATCGGCCGACTCGATTCCCTCCAGCGGAATGCAGGAGGACCACGTGTCGATGGGGTGGTCCGCGGCGCGCAAGCTGCGTCGTGCCGTGGACGGGCTCACCCAGGTGATCGCGGTGGAGCTGCTCACCGCCGCCCGCGCCCTCGACCTGCGCGCGTCCCTGGCTCCCGCGCCGGCCACGGCGGCGGTGCGTGCCGGACTTCGGCAGCACGTGCCTGGGCCCGGCACCGACCGCTATCTCGCTCCCGAAATCGAATCGACCGTGGGCTACGTGGCCTCCGGCCAGGCGCTCGCCGCGGCCGAGTCGGTCACCGGACCGCTGCACTGAAAACTCTTTCGACTTCAGACAGGGAAGACACTATGAAAGTTCAGACAGGGAAGACACTATGAAAGGCGCCCGCCCAGTCCGCGCTCCTCGTGGTTCGGGTCTCACCGCTCAGGGATGGCAGCAGGAAGCCGCGCTGCGAATGCTGCAGAACAACCTCGACCCGGAGGTCGCCGAACACCCGGACAATCTGGTGGTCTACGGCGGTACGGGCAAGGCCGCCCGTGATTGGCGATCCTTCGAGGCAATGGTCCGCACCCTGCGGACGCTCAAGCAGGACGAGACGATGCTGGTCCAGTCCGGCCGCCCGGTCGGCGTGATGACCACCCACGAATGGGCGCCGCGCGTGCTCATCGCCAACTCCAACCTGGTGGGCGACTGGGCGAACTGGGAGGAGTTCCGGCGTCTGGAGCAGCTCGGACTCACGATGTACGGGCAGATGACGGCCGGCTCCTGGATCTACATCGGCACCCAGGGCATCCTCCAGGGCACGTATGAGACCTTCGCGGCCGTCGCCGCGAAAAGGTTCGGCGGTTCTCTGTCAGGGACGATCACCCTGACCGCCGGCCTGGGCGGCATGGGCGGAGCCCAGCCGCTCGCCGTCACCATGAACGGCGGCGTCGCCATCTGCATCGACTGCGACCCGCGTGCCATAGAACGGCGCATCGAGCATCGCTACCTGGATGTGCGCGCCGAGAGTCTGGAGCACGCCCTCCAACTCGCCACTACGGCGCGTGACGCCCGGCGCCCGCTGTCCATCGGCCTGCTCGGCAACGCCGCCGACCTGCTGCCGCGCCTGCTCGCCGACGGCGCGCCGATCGACATCGTGACCGACCAGACCTCGGCCCACGACCCGCTGTCCTACCTCCCGATCGGCGTCGACTTCGACGACATGGCCTCGTACGCGGCCGAGAAGCCGGCCGACTTCACGCAGCGGGCCCGTGAGTCCATGGCCCGGCACGTGGAGGCCATGGTCGGCTTCATGGACGCCGGTGCCGAGGTCTTCGACTACGGCAACTCGATCCGCGGCGAGGCACAGCTCGCCGGTTACGATCGGGCGTTCGCGTTCCCCGGCTTCGTCCCCGCCTACATCCGCCCGCTGTTCTGTGAGGGCAAGGGCCCGTTCCGCTGGGCGGCCTTGTCGGGGGATCCGAAGGACATCGCCGCCACCGACCGCGCTGTCCTCGACCTCTTCCCCGAGAACGAGTCGCTCGCGCGCTGGATCGCGATGGCGAGAGAGAAGGTCCGCTTCCAGGGCCTGCCCGCGCGCATCTGCTGGCTGGGCTACGGCGAACGCGACAAGGCCGGCGAACGGTTCAACGACATGGTGGCCAGCGGTGAACTGAGCGCCCCCATCGTCATCGGCCGCGACCACCTCGACTGCGGCTCGGTCGCCTCGCCGTACCGAGAGACCGAGGCAATGCTCGACGGCTCGGACGCCATCGCCGACTGGCCGCTGCTCAACGCCATGGTCAACGTTGCCTCCGGTGCGTCCTGGGTCTCCATCCATCACGGCGGCGGAGTCGGCATCGGCCGCTCGATCCACGCCGGCCAGGTCACCGTCGCGGACGGCACCTCCCTGGCCGGCGAAAAGATTCGCCGGGTGCTCACCAACGACCCTGGCATGGGCGTCATCCGGCACGTCGACGCCGGTTACGACCGCGCGAACGAGGTCGCAACCGAGCGCGGAGTCCGCGTGCCCATGGGAGAGAGCTGATGTCCGCCACGTTCCACCAGATGTGGGCGGAGCTGCTGCCGATCGGCCGCGGTTCCGCCTCCGGCGGGTACCGCCGCTTCGCCTGGACGGCGGCCGACGCGGACTGCCGCGCCTGGTTTCAAGCCCAGGCGCAGGCGCGCGGGCTCACCTACGAGGTCGACCACAACGGCAATCAGTGGGCGTGGCTTGGCGACCCCGCAGCCGGCGACGCGGTCGTGACCGGCTCCCACCTGGACTCGGTGCCGGACGGTGGCGCGTTCGACGGTCCGCTCGGCGTCGTGTCCGCATTCGCCGCGCTCGATGAGCTGCGCCTGCGCGGGGCCATGCTCAACCGGCCGCTGGCGGTCGTCAACTTCGGGGACGAAGAGGGCGCCCGTTTCGGTCTCGCCTGCGTCGGCTCGCGACTCACGGCCGGACAGCTCACCCCCGAGCAGGCGCGAAAGCTGCGGGACGACGACGAAGTCACGCTCGCCCAGGCGATGGAGCGCGCGGGCTACGACCCCGACGCCATCGGCCCGGACCCCGAACGGCTCTCCCGCATCGGCGCATTCGTCGAGCTCCATATCGAGCAGGGTCGCTACCTCGCGGAGACGCCCTCACCGGTCGGTGTCGCGTCCGCGATCTGGCCGCATGGGCGTTGGCGGTTCGACTTCCGCGGTGAGGCGAACCATGCCGGAACCACTCGGATCGAAGACCGGCGCGATCCGATGCTGACCTACGCCAACACCGTCCTCGCCGCCCGGGCCCAGGCCCGGGCGGCGAGGGCGCTGGCCACCTTTGGCAAGGTGTCCGTCGAGCCCAACGGCGTCAACGCCATCCCGAGTCTGGTGCGTGGCTGGCTCGACTCCCGCGCCGCCGATGAGGAGACCCTGGCCGCCGTCGTCGCCGGGATCGAGCGTGCAGCGCTGGAATGGGGTGAGCGGGACGGGATCGATGTGGCGGTCACCCGCGAGTCGTTCACGCCCCTCGTGGAGTTCGCACACAGGCTGCGGGACGAAGTCGCCGGACTACTGGCCGAGCGCCGGCCGTACCAGGTGCCGGTCCTGCCCACGGGCGCCGGACACGACGCGGGAATCCTGTCCGCGGCCATCCCCACCACCATGCTGTTCGTGCGCAATCCCACCGGGATCTCCCATTCCCCGGCAGAGAGCGCACTGGAGGATGACTGTCTCGCCGGGGTCGCCGCACTCGCCGACGTGTTGGAGGGCCTCGCATGCGGGTGACGTACTTCGCCGAGCACGCATGGGTCGGCGCCGCCGTCGAATCCGGTGTCGTCATCGAGGTCGCCGACGGTCGCGTCACCACCGTGCGCAAGGGCGTCGCGGCGCCGCCGCCCGGTGCCGTCGTCCTGCGCGGCCTGACTGTCCCCGGTCTCGCCAACGCGCACTCGCACGCGTTCCACCGCGCTCTGCGCGGCACCGCGCAGGGGCGTTCCGGCACGTTCTGGACCTGGCGCGAGATCATGTACGGCGTGGCAAGCCGTCTCGACCCGGAAGGTTACCTAACCCTGGCCCGCGCGGTCTACGCCGAGATGGCGCTCGCCGGCATCACCTGCGTAGGGGAGTTCCACTATCTCCACCACGCGCCGGGAGGCATGCCGTACGCCGACCCGAACGCGATGGGCGAGGTGTTGATCGAGGCCGCCGCCCAGGCCGGCATCCGGATCACGCTCCTTGACACGTGCTACCTGTCCTCGGGCTTCGGTGCCGCGCCGAACGAGCATCAGCTCCGGTTCAGTGACGGCGACGCGGAGAGCTGGGCAGCGCGCGCATCAACACTCAAGGGGCGCGAGCACGCTCGGGTCGGCGCGGCGATCCACTCGGTGCGCGCTGTGCCCGCGAGCCAATTGGCCACGATAACCCGGTGGGCCGGCGACCGCGACGCCCCGTTGCACATTCACCTCTCCGAGCAGACCGCCGAGAACGAAGCCTGCCTCGAAGCCTACGGCTGCACACCGACGCGGCTTCTGGAGGACCACGGGGTGCTCGGACCCCGCACCTCGGCCGTCCACGCCACGCACCTCACCGACGAGGACGTCCGCATGCTCGGCGAGTCCTCCACCACTGTCTGCATGTGCCCGACAACAGAGCGGGACCTTGCGGACGGGATAGGATCGGCTGCCGCCCTCGCCCATGCGGGATCGCCGCTCAGCCTGGGCAGCGACAGCCACGCGGTTATCGACCTCTTCGAAGAGGCGCGGGCGGTGGAGCTGAACGAACGGCTGCGCATACGGCGCCGCGGCCATTGGACCGCTGCCCAGCTCCTGCGGGCCGCCACCGAGGATGGGCACGCCTCCCTGGGCTGGAACGAAGCCGGCCGACTCGAACCGGGCGCGCTCGCCGACTTCACCACCATCGCCCTCGACTCGGTACGCACCGCCGGCCCGCCGCCCGGACTCGGTGCGGAGATCGCCATCTTCGCCGCGTCCGCTGCCGACGTGCGCCACGTCGTGGTGGGCGGTCGCACCATCGTCCGCGACGGCATCCACCAGCTCGTCGAAAACGTCCCCGCTGCCCTGGCTGACGCGATCGCCCAAGCCTGCCGCGGATGAACGGAGACCTGCCCATGGCCACCGCCATCACCAACATTGGCAGCCTGCTCACCAACGATCCTTCATTGGGCACGATTGAGAACGCCGCAGTCGTCATCGACGGTGAGTTCATCGCATGGGTCGGCCCGACGGCCCATGCCCCGGCCTCCGACGACCACGTCGACGCCGACGGCCGCGCCGTCATTCCCGGCTTCGTCGACTCTCACGCGCATCTGGTCTTCGCGGGCGACCGCACCGCTGAGTTCACCGCCCGAATGTCCGGCCGTCCCTACAGCGCGGGCGGCATCCGCTCCACCGTCGCCGCCACGCGCGCCGCGACCGACGCGGAACTGGACGCCAACGTCGCCCGTTACGTCGCCGAAGCGCTGCGCCAGGGAACGACGACCATCGAGTGCAAGTCCGGCTACGGCCTCACGGTCGAGGACGAGGCACGTGCTCTGCGCATCGCTGCCGCTCACACCGAAGAGCTCACCTATCTCGGCGCGCACATCGTCGCTCCCGAGTACGCGGACGACCCGGCCGCCTACGTGGACCTGGTGACCGGCCCGATGCTGGACGCCTGCGCGCCGCACGCCCGCTGGGCCGATGTCTTCTGTGAGGATGGCGCTTTCGACGGTGACCAGGCCCGGGCCATCCTCAGGGCCGCAACCGGCCGCGGGCTCATGCCGAGGATCCACGCCAACCAGCTGTCCTATGGTCCCGGCATCCAACTCGCCGTCGAACTCGGGGCGGCCGCCGCCGACCACTGCACCCACCTCGCCGATGCCGACGTCGACGCCCTTGCGCAGGGCGACACCGTCGCAACGCTCCTTCCCGGAGCGGAGTTCTCCACGCGTGCGCGGTATCCGGATGCGCGTCGTCTCCTCGACGCGGGCGTCACCGTCGCCCTGTCCACCGACTGCAACCCGGGCTCGTCGTTCACCAGCTCCATGCACTTTTGCATAGCCCTGGCGGTACGGGAGATGGGCATGACTCCGGACGAGGCGGTCTGGTCGGCGACCGCCGGTGGTGCCGCGGCCCTACGCCGTACCGATGTTGGCCGTATCACCTCCGGCGCCCGCGCCGACATCGTCCTGTTGGACGCCCCGTCCCACGTCCACCTCGCCTACCGCCCCGGCGTCCCCCTCGTCGCCGCCGTCTGGCGGGCCGGGCAGCGCCGTATCTGAGGCGGCGGGGGCAGGTAACGGTCTTGACGCTCCGGCTGTCCAGGATGCCCGCGCCGACCAGGTCGGCGGCACAGCCCGCCAGGCGACGCCGTACCGCCGTGTAGTCCCAGGTCGAGGAGGTGATGAACTACTGCAGCCGCCGGTGATCCCCCCAGCCGCTCAGCCATCGGCACCATTGACTTGCGCCGGCCATCCAGGATCAGACCAAGCAGGTACAACCCGCCGTTGGCCCGCCGGTCGCGACGGGTGAACGCGGTGAACGCTTCGCCTGCGAAGTCCTTGAGACGGCCACGCGCCTCAGTCGACTCAGCCGGAGCCGCCCGGAGATCGTCTCACCTGAGACCTCCAACTGACAAAGTCCTGATAGCCGCGCGGAGGCGGTCCATTCCCCGCGGCGTCGGGACCGATATCCGGAGGTGGCCGGGAACGCCCAATGCGGTGCCGGGTCTGACCTGGACCCCGTGGCTGCCCAGGTGGGCCGCTGCGGCGCTCTCGTCCGGAACCGGTACCAAGACGAAGTTCGCCTGGGAGAGGTAGGGCTGGAGGCCAATGGCCCGGAGTTCGTCGACGAGTTCCAGACGCGCCTTGATCGCATGCTCGCGCACTCGGGTGAAGTGCGCCCTATCCCGCAGCGCGGCCAGAGCACCTGCCTGCGCCAGGCTGTTGACAGAGAACGGCGTGCGTACGCGCCGCAGGATCGAGATCACCTCGGTCGGCGCGATCAGGTAGCCGATTCGCAGACCGGCCAGGCCGTACACCTTGGAGAAGGTACGCAGCACGGCGAAGCCGCCGAGATCCAGCAGACCTACCGCCGAGGCACTCTCGGGCTCGTCGCAGAAGTCGATGTATGCCTCGTCGACGATCGTGAACGTAGAGCGTGCCGCTCGCAGGAAGTTCTCGATCTCCGGTCGTTGGTGAGCGGTTCCGGTCGGGTTGTGCGGGTTGACCACATAGGCGATGTCGGCCTCCACTTTGGCCATCGCGTCGAGGTCGTGCACCCCGTTGACCAGGGGCACGCCGGTCACCGTGCCGGCAACCAGCCTGGCGCTGATCTCGTCGATCCGGTAAGCAGGATCTGCGGTCACCACGTGCCCACCCTGAGCGAGATACGCCGTGGCGACGAGCACGATCAGTTCGTCGGAGCCGTTGCCGACCAGGATCTGCTCGGGGTCGACGCGATGGTAGTCGGCCAATGCCGACCTGAGTTCGCTTGCCAATGGGTCGGGATAGCGGTGGATTCGACGGATCGCTCGAGCGATCGACGTGCCCACCTCGGGTGAGGCGCCGAGGGGGGATTCGTTGGAGGCCAACGAGCCTTCCTCGTCCCTCGCGGGGCGGCCGGGCACGTACGCCGGCACGTCGAAGATCCAGGGGCGCGGAGCTAGGGTCATCGGCGTGCCATCCTCGGATCACGTTCCATCCATGCCCGTGCGAAGGCGAGCAGGTGTTCATCCCGGTCGGGAGCGGCGACGAACTGTACGCCGATCGGCAGTCCCGCGCTTCCGACAGCCAGGGGGAGGGAGATGGCCGGGAACCCGAAGGCGGACCAGGGCTGGCAGAAGATCGGATCGCCTGTCCAGGTCAGCCCGCGGGGAGCCTCACCGACGACGCAGGGCGTGACTACCACGTCGCACTCCCCGAGTCGGTCGGCGACTGTGGTGGCGAGATCTCTCAGCGTCCGTCGCGCGCCTTCAAGCACTCGCCGGTCGATCGCGGCACCGAGGTCAACGACCTGCCGCAGCTCCGGACTCAGCAGCTCAGGCTGTGCTCGGGCGACCGCCCCCATCTGCCGGGCGATGCCGCTGCGCACCACGTCCCAATGAGCGGGGATGACGGCGACAAGCTCGGCGTCCAGATCCACTTGCCGCAGTTGGGCGCCGGTCTCGGCCAGCGCGTCGCAGGTGTCGTCGACAGCAGCCCTGGAGCTGGGCTCCGCATGGTGCCACCAGGGGGTCCGCAGCACACCGACCACTGGGTGTCGTGGCATCGGTGACACATCCCGCACTGAGTCGGCTACCGCGCTGAAGAGTGCCGATACCAAGGTGGCATCCGCCCCTAGCAGCCCAATGGTGTCGACCTCTGGGCTCATTGACAAGGCTCCGTCGATCGGGACTCGGCCATGGGTCGGCTTGAATCCGACGACGCCGCAGAACGACGCCGGACGAAGAGTCGAAGCGATTGTCTGGGTGCCGAGCGCGAGTGGAACCATGCCGGCCGCGATAGCCGCGGCAGAACCACTGGAAGAGCCGCCGGGTGTCCGGGCGGAGTCATGCGGGTTGGTGGTCGGGCCAGGGAAAGTGACCGCGAGCTCGGTGGTGACGGTCTTGCCGGCGATCAGCGCGCCGGCGGCGCGCGCACGGCGCACAACCTCCGCGTCATGTTCCGGGCGTCGGCCGGCGAAGGCGGCAGAGCCGCGCTCGGCGGGCATCGAGGCGACGTCGATGGTGTCCTTGACACCCAGAGGGAGGCCGCGAAGCAGTCCTTGCTCGGCCGATGGCTGGTTGTCCTGGCCGAGGCGATCGGCCTGCGCGAGGAGCCCGGAACGGTCCAGGTGCGCCCACGCGCTGACCCGGTCCTCGAGGTGCTCCACCGCCGCCAACGTGCGGCGTACGTTCGCCTGATGGTCACCATGGATCCAGCCGTTGCTCTCGGTCATACCCGGTGCTTCTCAAGCAGCGCCGGGCTGAACAGTTCTTCGATGTCGCAGATCCGCTGGGAGAGGCCCTGCTCGTAGGAGTACCGTACGGCGGCCTCGAGGGTCGCCCGGTTGGCCTCGACGCCGTAGGGCCAGTAGTCCTCGCCGAACTCGCGGAGCGTCCGCTCGTGCTCGAGCTGGTAGAACGGCAGGATGTTCGAGGATGCTCCGTGATCGCGGCTCTCCTGGTAGGCCAGGTCGCGGGCCTGTGCGAAGGCGGTGACCAGGTTGCCCGGCACCCAGGGTGCCCGCTCGACCACGTCTCGGCGGACGGTGACCATGTGCATGATCGGGAAGATCCCGGTACGGTGATACGCCTCGACCTCGGCGGCCCGCGGGTCCGCGAAGAGCCTGGTGACCGCTGGGTTCCCGGCCAGCCAGCTCGGTGGGGGAGATGCGGTGATCAACGCGTCGATGGCGCCGTCGACGAGCATCTCGTCGAGACCGCGGTCGGGCTCGTGCCGCAGTGAGATCGACGCGGGCAGGTTCAGCTCGATCCGCTCAAGCCGTCCGGGAACCTCCTGGCCGCCCTGCACCCACTGGACCTGCTCGGCGCGGACACCATGGTCGTCGCTGAGGAAGCCGCGGATGAACAGGGCTGCGGTCATGTGATATTCCGGGACGCCGATGGTCTTGCCGGCGAGGTCTTCGGGGCGGGTGATCCCGGCGTCGGCGTGCAGGAAGACGTAGGCGCGGCGGAAGACTCGCGAAGGGAAGACAGGCAGCCCGACGAACGGCGAGGTGCCGTTCGCGGTGGCCATGATGTGCGCCGAAAGGGACATCTCGGCTATCTCGAACTCCAGATGGCGCAGTTGCCGCCAGAACAGTTCGACCGGGCCGATTTCCATCGAGTTCAGGTCGATTCCATGCACCGGCACTCGGCCGTCGCGCAGGGCGCGAGTGCGGTCGTAGGAGCCGCAGGCGAATGACAAGGGCAGAGCGGACACGGGTTCCTCCCAGGGAACGGGCCGGATGGTGGATAAGTCCGGCGGAAGTCGGAAGGCCGGGGCTAGGAGACGAAGTCGTCGGTGAAGTACTGATCAGTCGGCTTCGGCGCCTTGATCACTCCGGCGTCTTTGAGACTGGCCAGCATCGCGGTCCACTCAGCCGCGTCCTGGGCGCCGGTAAAGGGCTTCGGTGCCCCCTTGACGTACAGCGTCCATTGGGTCATGGCCGCGTCGCGGCTGAGCACCTTGGTGCGCTTGAGGAGGGCGTCGATGGCCGCATCCGGGTCGGCGATCGCCTCGTTGAACGCCTTCATCGTGGCTCGGTTGAATGCCTTGACGGCGTCGGGATGGTCCTTGGCGAACTCGGTGGTGGTGATCAAGCCGGTCCCTAGCAGGGTCAGGCCGTAGTCGGTGAAGGTGATCATGTTCAGCTCGTCGAGTGGAGCGATGCTCACCGCGGAGTAGTCCACGAAGCTGATCGCGTCGACCTTGCCCGCGGCGAGGAACTGGGCCTTCTGGCTGGCAGCGAGATTCTCGATCTTGACCTCGTCCAGGGAGATGCCGTTCTGCTTCAAGAACGCCGGCAAGATGCCCGATTCGCTACTGCCCAAGGTAATGCCGATCGTCTTGCCGCGCAGGTCCGCCGGAGTCTTGATGCCCCGGTCCTTGTTGGAGACGATCGCCAACCCGTTGGAGGTCTTGAGGCCGGCCACCGAAACCAGGTTGCCCACCTCTGTCGCCTGGATCGACATGGCCGCGCGCTCGGCCTCGACGATCTGGTTGGCGCCGCCGAGAAGCGACTGGATGGCCGCGCCGGAGCCCTGGCCCTCGCGAATCTCCACGTCCAGGCCTTCGTCGCTGTAGTAGCCCTTGTCCAGCGCCAGGAAGAACGGGGCGTCCCAAGCGTTGTACAAGAAGCTGGTCTGGAAGCCGATCTTGGTGGCGCCTTCGCTGTTCCCGCTGCCGCAGGCGGTGAGGGCGAGCGCCAACACTGCGGTGAGGAGGGTCCTGAGCAGCGTCGTGCCACGCCGCACCGGTCCCTGGGTAGACCCAATGATGTTCATGTGTGCCTTTCTTGTGCGACTCAGCGCTTACGGGTGCGCAGGATGATTGACTCGAGGACCTCGATCACCATGTAGAGAGCTACGCCCAGCACAGTGAGCGCGACGATGGTGGCGAAGAACAACGAGGTCTGCAGGGTGCTGTTGGCCTGCAGGAGCAGGTACCCGAGGCCCTGGGAGGACTGGACGAATTCGGCGACGATCGCGCCGATGATGGCCAGCGCCATCGCGAGTTTCAGACCGACGAAGAGGTTCGGGAGAGCGAATGGGAACGAGATCTTCCAGAACGCCCGCCAGCGGCTGGCGCCCATCGAGCGGTTCAGCATCCGCAGTTCCAACGGGATGGAGGTCAAGCCGAGAGCCATGTCCACCACGACAGGGAAGAAGGCGATCAGCACCACCATGATGATCTTCGAGGTGTAGCCGAAGCCGAACCAGATCACGAACAACGGAGCCACGGCGATCTTTGGCACCACCAGGGAGCCGACCAGGAGTGGGTAGATGGTCTTGTGAATAGCCGGTACGGAGGTGATGGCGACCGCGACGATGATGCCCAGCACGGCCGCGATCACGAAGCCGGCAACGGTCTCGATCAGAGTCGGCCAGGTGTGCTCGAGGATCAGGGACCGGTTCTCCCAACCCGCCGAGACGATGTCGCTGGGAACCGGCAGAATCGCCGGTTTGACGTTGAAGGCGGGTACCAGGATCTGCCACAGCACCAGCAGGACGAGGCAGAGCGCGGTGGGATAGCCCGTAGTCGAGAGAAGATTGATGATCTTGGCGCGTCTGCGCAGGCGGGCTTCCTCGGTCATGCCGTGTTTCCTTCGGGCTGCTCGGTCTTGGCCTGACGGAAGACCCCGACTCGGGTGAAGGTCTCGCGAATGTGCGCGGCGTACTGAGCCTGCTTCTCGCGCCCGGTGTCTTCGAGGCGACGCGGCCGGGGAAGGTCGATGTCGATGATCTCGGCGATCATGCCCGGCCGGGGGGTCATCACCAGCACCCTGTCGCCGAGGAAGACCGCCTCTTCGATGTGGTGGGTGATGAACAGCACCGTCAGGTCGCGGCCGCGCTCCACGCATACCTGTTGCAGGTCCATCGAGAGCTGGTCGCGGGTGAGGGCGTCCACCGCTGAGAACGGCTCGTCCATCAGCAGTAGCTGAGGATCATGGATCAGGGCGCGGGCGATGCTGACCCGCTGCTTCATTCCGCCCGAGAGCTCGCGCGGGTAGAGCCGCGCCGAGCCCTCCAGGCCGAGGGAGTCCAACAAGGCCATTGCCTTGTCCCGATGCGGCGCCGGGTCGATGCCGCGCATCTCGAATTGGAGCAGGACGTTGTCCAGGACCGAGCGCCACTCCAGGAGCACGGAGGTCTGGAAGGCGATCCCGCACTGGTGGTAGGGCTTGTCGATGAGCCGACCATCGATACGGACCTCGCCGGAGCTCGGTGGCACCAGACCGGAGATCATCGTAAGCAAGGTGGACTTGCCGCATCCTGAGGGGCCCACGACCGACAAGAACTCGCCGCGGCGAATGTTCAGTGTCGTCGGCGACAGGGCGTGAGTGATGCCGGTCGCCGTCCGGTAGGTCTTCGACACCTCCGACAGGGTCACGATGTCGTCTGCGACCTCGACGTGCTTGCCGTCGTCGGTGCCACCGACTCCGGTTACCGCATTCATGGACTTCCTCTCCAAAAGATCTGAAATATCAGACATATAAGCACAAAAATAGACTTATAGGATTTTCTGTGCCAACGTGCGTCGGACGCACGGAGCTAGGCCGGGTCGATGCCAAGCACGGACCCGGGGGCGGCCACGGCCATGTCGTTGAAGACGAACTGCTGCACGATCAGGCCGTCAGCCACGAGGAACACGTCGCAGTAGCGGACGTCGTCGATCCGGCTGCCGTCATGACACTCGCCGTACAGTCGGCCCCGCGAGGTCACCACCGTCCGCCCCTGGTCGTCGGTGCCGCAGGCGTAGTGATCTCGATGCTTGCGCAGGCTGCGGAACATCTGTGCGGCGGTGTGCATCAGGTGTGCCACGGAGCCGAACAGCACCGGACCCGGGAACTCGATGGTGAAATCGGTGCTGACGCACGACAAGACGCCGTCGAGATCGCGGTCCTCGTAGTGCTGGAGGTAGCGTTCGACCAAGGCGACCGCGCTCGGATCGGAATAGCTCATCGGTCTGCTCTTTCTTCTGGTGGAGTCTGGAGGTCGGCGACCGAACGGTCCCGAGGAGCGCAGGCTCGGTTCGCCAATCGTTCTCCCAGGGCGCGGCCCAGGCTCAGCGCCGGAGTCACCATCATTCCGCCGCAGTAGGCGTCACCCCCGGTGGCGCCGCATCCGATCGCTTCGCCGACTGCGCTTAGGCCCGGGATGATGCTGCCGTCGGTGCGCCTGACCCGAAGCTGGGAGTCGACATCGATGCCGGCGAAGGAGACCGAGACCTGTCCGCGCAGGCGCAGTGCGAAGTACGGAGCCCGGCCGATCGGGTGACGTCCGCGCAGGCGGCCCAGCGGATCGTCGGCGGCTCCGCCGGCGAACCGATCGAAGTCCTCGATCGTGGTGTTCAACCGTCCGGTGGGGAGACCGGCTGCTTCGGCCAGCCCGGGGATGGAGTCGGCCATGACCAGGTCAGGCCGGGTGTTCGCGTGGCGAGTGAAGTCCGCCACCGACCAGCCGGGGACCAGCCGGGGCCCCGGCAGCTCCAGTGCGGCGGCATCGAAGACGGCCCAGAACTGCCAGCCGGGAAGTGCCGCGAGAGCACGCTCCTTGCGATCGATGCTCGGGTCGTCCTCCGCGATGAACCGGCGGCCCTGTTCGGTCACGTAGATCTCGGCCGGCTCCCGCTCCTGGGCGATCAAAGCGACGCGCTCGACCGTTCGGTCGATCCGGCCGGAAGTCCCCGGATGCTCCAGGCAGCCGAAGCCGGGCAGTTGTCGTCCGGTGCTCGCGACGGCAGCGCCAAGCTCCTGGGCGAGGAGAAGGCCGTCGCCGGTAGAGGTCGGCGAGGCGGCGGAGACGGCTGCCGGGGCCCCGTCGAACTCGGCAAGGAGTTCGGGGCTGCTGGCGAACCCACCGGTTGCCAGCACCACCTCGGTGGCGGTGAGAAGCCGACTGCCGTGGCGTCCCTCGGTTTCGATCTCGATGCAGGAGGCGGTGGCTCGCAAGCCCACTACGGCGGTCGCCAACCAGACCTCGATCGAACCGCGCCGCTGCCACTTCTCCAGTTCGCCGTGGAGAACCTCCAGGATCGAGAGCCCTCCCGAACGGCCGTAGTAGGTGCGCGGGATCGAGTAAGGCTCGTGCCCGTAGAGGATTCGTGGTGTTTCCGGGTCGACGTCGAAGCCACGATCCAGCAGCCACTCCACGGCGTCGGGCGCCGCGGTGACGGCCTGGCGGACCAGGTCGGCCCTGGACAGGCAGTGGCTGATCCGGTCAAGGTCGGCGAGGTGGTCTTCAACTGTGTCGGTGATCCCGCGCTTGCGTTGCAGTGAGGTGCCGGCGGCAGACAGATGCCCGGTCGAGTAGTGCAGGGTGCCGCCGATACGGTGGCTCTTCTCGATGACGAGTACCTTGGCTCCGGCAGCGGCGGCGCCGATCGCACAGGGAAGACCTGCGGTGCCGGCTCCGATGACGATCAGCGAGTGCCCGCCGTCATCGGAGGTCTCTGGGATGGTCGGGTTCATCGTTCACCCGACAGGTAGTCGTTGGTGAAGTAGTCGCTCAGCGGCTTCGTGGTGGAGATGAGCTTGGCGCCGAGCAGGCTGTCCAGCATGGCCGACCAGCTGGTGTCGGACTGCCGGCCGAAGCCCTTCTCCTTGGACTCCGGATCCAGATCGAACGACTCCTGATACAGCTTCCACTGTGTGGTGGCCGCCGCGGCAGGCATGACCGGGCTCCGCTTCATCAGCGCGTCGACAGCGGGGCCCGGGTCCTGACGAGCTTCGGCGAACGCCTTGGCGGTGGCGCGCAGGAAGCCGCGCACGGCGTCGGGGTGCTCCTCAAGCCAGTCGTTGCGTACGACGAGGTTCAGCCCGGTCTGGCTGATCCCGTGCTCGGAGAGTCGCATCAGGTTCAGCTTCTCCAACGGCTCGATGCTGACTGCGGAGTAGTCCACGAAGGTGATCGCGTCGACCTTGCGGGCCTTGAGGTACTGAGCCTTCTGGTCGGGTCGCAGGCTCTGGATGGTGACGGTCGACGGATCCACCCCGTTGACCTTGAGGAAGGAGTCCAGCAGCTTGGCGTCGGTGCCGCCCATCGAGATGCCGATGCTCTTGCCCTTGAGATCGGCCGGCTCCTGAATGCCGTCGGACTTGTAGGACACGATGGTGGAGCCGAATCTGTCCGCCAAGGTGGCGACCGAGACGAACCCGCCGGCCTCGGCTGCGAGGATCGCCGTCGACCCTCCGTCGGACTCCACTATCTGGTTGGCGCCGCCCAGCAGCGACTGGATCGAGGCCGAGGAGCCTGTGCCTTCGCGAATGGTCACGTTGAGCCCCTCGTCCCGGTAGTAGCCCTTGTCCAGGGCCAGGAAGAACGGGATGTCCCAGCCGCCGAAGAGGAAGGAGGTCTGGAACCCGATATCAGTGAGTTTCTCCGAGGAGCTCTTCTCGGTACCGCCGCAGGCGGTGAGTGAGATCACCAGCACTGCAGCAGTGAGGGCGGTGACCCAAAGGCGTGGACGCATGGTTCCTTCTCTCGACCCCAAGTGTCTGATATTCTAGATAAAAGCCTGACATTCTGGACTGAGGCGCCCAGGCTAACCGTGGTGTGGTGGCCGGTCAACCCTCGAAATCACCTGTGTCCGGTCGTCGTCGCGGCTGGACCGGTGCCGACGCCCTTGGAGTCATGGATGAATCCCGAGTCGGAGATCCCCGCAGGTTCGCTTCCGCCGTACCGTTACTCCGCGCTTCCGGCGCGTCCGCGGCTGGACTGGCCAGGGGGTGCCAGTGTGGCGTTCTATCTGGCAGTCAACCTGGAGCACTTCGTGCCGGGGGTGCCGTCGACCTCGATCGTCCCGGCGACCGCCGGGTTGCCTGTCGACCCCCTCAACCACGGGTGGCGTGACTACGGACTCCGGGTCGGTATCTGGAGATTGGTGGAGACCGTTGACCGGCTGGGCGTGCCGGTGACCGCGATCGTCAACTCCGATGTCTGCGCGCACTACCCAGAGGTGATCGAGGCCGGTATCGAGCGCGGCTGGTGCTGGGTCGCGCACGGCACGTCGCGCTCGCGGCTGCACACCGGCTTCTCCTCACCCGCAGAGGAGCGAGCCCATCTCGAGCAGATGCTGGACGTGCTCTGCGCTGCGACCGGGGCGCGGCCAATGGGCTGGCTCGGCCCCGCCCTAACCGAGACCGAGGCCACGCTGCCGCTGTTGGCCGATCTGGGTCTGAACTACACTCTGGACTGGTGTCACGATGATCAGCCGGGAGCGGTCGCGGGGCTCAGGGAGTTCGTGACGGTGCCGTACTCGGTGGAACTCAATGACATTCGCGTCTTCTTGGACAAGGCGATGCCCGGGGAGCAGTACGTGCGGATGTGTCTGGACTGGCTGGACCAGCTCAAGCTCGACCTGCCGCAGACGGGGCGGGTGCTGCCGCTGCCGATCCACCCCTTCGTTGCCAACCAGCCCTCTCGGCATCGTTACTTGGAAGAAGTGCTGTCAGTGGTGATGGCCGACGCCGAGGTGTGGCCGACCACCGCTGACCTGATCGCCCGGGCATATCTGGGTGCCGACGGCTGAGCGTGGCTGTCCACCCGTCGGACTCTGGCGGGTGGGCAGCCGGCCGGGCGGGAGGAGTCAGGTCTGTCAACTATCTCGATATTGGGCTCTGGCGCGATCGTCGACAGTCAGTCCTCGTCATGGCTCCAGTAGGGCACCGCTGGGCGCGGCGGCTGAGCGCCGTTGTCGAGTCCGAGGATCCGAGCCGGCACGTCTCGAATCATCGTGTAGACGTCCTCCTCGGACACGCCCTTCTCGAAGACCGTCTGGGCGTAGATGCGCAGCGCCTCACTCGGCAGGGGGTTGTGTCGCTGGCCGCAGTCGGAGACCAGCACGCAGTTCTCAGCACCCAGCACGTTGACCGCTTCGACGACCTCCTCGACGAGGCCGACATGCCACATCGCCGAGTAGTCGCAGTAGCCGAGTTCGGCAATGCCGCCGAGCTGCACCAGTTCCTTGAGCTCGTCCATGGACAGGCCGGGTGCCTTGTAGAAGGGGTGGGTGATGACCACGTTGGCCACGCCGTCGGCTTTGGCGCGGATCAGCAGTGGCTTGATCTCCGCAGGGGAGAGGTGCGAGGTGGCCAGAACGCCGTTGTGTTCGGCGATCAGGCCGATGATCTCGATGACCTCCGGCTTGAGGGCACCGTGTTCGTCGAGCACGGTATAGGTGGGCCCGCCGACTCGGCCGCCGCTGAGTCCGACCAGCGTGCCGGTGCCGCCGTGGACCTCGGCGTGGTAGGCGGCGTCCACGGTCGGCATCCAGACGAACTTCCCGCCCAGCTTGAGTGCCACCTCGACGGCTGCAGGGTTCGCGAACCCGACATAGGAGTTCAGCACGACGCCCCCGAAGACCTCGATCCCGGGGACGGCCCCGTTGGCGAAGTAGGAGCGACTGACGGTGTTCTCATGGTGGCACTTGATCACCATCGCCCGGAGTCCTGCGTCGCGGGCCGCGGTCACCAGATCGATGTCGTCACCAAGTCGGGGAAAGATGTCGGGGTGCGAATGGACGTGCATGTCGATCGCCCCACGTACATCGATGAGCGGACCTCCGAAGCCGGTCAGCTGGCGTGTCATATTGGGTTCCCCTGTCTCGAACAGACTGTCTCAAATGTTAGACTAGACTCCGCAATCCTAGACAGGACAAACCGGGCAGGTCAATCGTCCCCGCGAACCTAAGGAGTGGTGTGCCCCAGAAGATCGCAGCGCCGGCGACGTCGCGTACCGCTGAGCGCATCGTCGACCTGTTGACCCTCCTAGGAGACAGGGATGCGCAGCTGACAGCCTTGGAGATCGCCGCGGCCTGCAACATCCCGAAGAGCAGCACTCATCAGCTGCTCAACTATCTGGCTACCCGCAACTTCGTGCGCTACGACCCGGTGAAGCGCACCTGGGCGCTGGGAGTGGCGTTGTTCGAGCTCGGTGCCGCATATCGCCGGGGTAGGCCGTTGGAGGAGATAGGCCGCGGAATCCTGATCGAAGTGTGCCAGGCGACCTCGACCACCTCTCACCTGGCAGTTCGCGACGGGGCCGAGGTGCTCTACATCGACAAGCAGCAGCAACGTACCGGGAGCGCGATGACCCAGCTCGTCACCGAGACCGGCATCCGGCTGCCCGCCCACCTGACCGCTGTTGGCAGAGCCCTGCTGGCAACGTCGAGTGATGCGGAGCTACGCGACCTCTACCGCGACTACCCCTTCCCGCGACGCACGACATTGGGTCCCCGGACGGTCAGCGAGCTCATCGAGGATCTGAGACAGGTCCGGGAGTTGGGTTATGCGCTCGAGTCGGGCCTGACCACCGCCGGGATCACCTGCGTCGCGGCAGCCGTCTACGACCATGAGGCTCAGCCCGTCGCCGCCCTGGGCATCACATTCGTGACCGACCAGATGAGCCCGGATCAGGTCGCCGAGCACGCTGGGACCGTCTGCGAGTTCGCGGGGAAGCTCTCCCGCGAGCTCGGTTGGCGGCCCCTCATGGAGGGGGCCAGATGAACCCCGAGCCGATCACCGTCGTCACCTCGACAGGGAGCTGGACCCTGCCGCCCCCTGCCCGCCCTGCGGGGCGGTACCAGGAGATCACTCGCTCGGGGAAGCTGCTGGCCACCTCTGGTCACGGGCCGGTGGATGGGCCAGGAGTGGCCACCGTGGGCACCCTGGGCCTCGACCTGAGCGTGGAGCAGGGGCGTGCTGCTGCCGAGTCGACGATGCTCCTGGTGCTGGCCAGCCTGCATGAGGAACTCGGCTCTCTCGACCTCGTGGAGCAGATGTTGCACGTCCAGGTCTTCGTGCGCTCGACACCGGACTTCACCGAGCATCCTGCGGTCGCCGATGGGGCTTCGGCCGTCTTGATCGACGTCCTGGGGCCTGACCGTGGGGCGCACAGCCGGACCGCGATCGGCGTCGCATCGCTGCCGTTCGGCATTCCCGTGGAGATCCATCTGACCGCGACTACCCGTGAGGAGGACCAGTAGGCGCTGACCCGCCGTCACTCGGTTGGAGCTTCTGGACCGGTTCGCGCTGATCTGCGATCCGCGCTCGCGGCGCGGACGACGCCACTCACTGACCTGGGTCCTGGCGGTGGTGGCCTGTGCGACGGTGGCGGTGGGCGGTAACTGTGGGCAGCCCCCAGGAAGTCATCGACAAGACCCTGACCTTCCGGGAGTCCTTCGGCGACTACCAGCGTCAGCTGTTCCTGATGGACCACGCCGGGCTCCCGCTCAAGACGGTGCTGGAGCAACTCGACATCCTCGGCGAGGAGGTCGTCCCGGTACTGCGCGGGGAGTTCGCCGCCGGCAGGCCGGCCGAGGTGCCGGACGGCCCCACCCACGCGGCCCTGCTCGCCAGGCGCGACATCGAGGGGGAACCGGGCGGGCAGCCGCCCGCCCCGTCCGGTTCCCCGCTCTGACCGGCCCGCGTTCGTTCACCCGTCTCACAGCGGAGGGGGCACGACCGCCGTCTCCCCCACCGGCCGAGGCCGGAGGTGGTCGACCCCCTCGGCGGTGATCGGCCCGCGCGGCTCAAAGGCGTGAATCAAGGTAGGCGGGCCAGCTCTGGTGGGCGGTGATGTCCGGGGCGTGGGTGAGCGCGTGGGGCTCGCAGAGGAAGCCGTGAACCTGACGGCCGTCCTCCAGTTCCACGGTTCCCAGGCCGAGCGGGGGCGGGATCCGCACCAGAAGCCTGCCGAGAGCCTCGGGGGTCATCCGGTGGAGTTCGACCTCGATGTGGGCTCCCGCGGGATCCCTGATCATTCCGGGACGGTCGCCCAGGTCGTGGAGACGGTAGGCGGAGGCCGTACGGGCCAGGCCGTGGCGGACCGCGCCGAGGGCGACGAGCTGGGGGTGGAGGGGCTGGCCGGTGCGGTGGGCGCCGACCACCGCCAGCAGCGTGACGTCCGCCGGTTCCGGCGGAGTCCGGCTCGCGAGGGAGGCCACGGCCACCCGATCCGGGAAGGCGGAGGTCTCCGTCACCTGGTGGGAAGGCCCGAGGGACTTCGCGGGACCGAGGGGTTCCGCGGGCTCGTCGAGGAAGGCCGCGCCGAGACCCGCGAGCAGACCGTCGGAGCCCGCGGGGGCCAGCAGGGTCACTCCGTGGGGCCTGCCCGCGGGGGTCATGCCCGCCGGTACGGCCACCGCCGCCAGATCCAGCAGGTTGGCGAAGGTCGTGTAGAGACCGAGGGCGGCGTTCCGCCGGATGGGGTCCTCGGCCATCTCGGCCAGGGTGAACGTGGTCGGCACGGTCGGCACGACCAGCATGTCGATCTCCCGCCACACCGGGGCGGTTTCCGCGCGCAACTCCGCGAGCCGGTGCAGCCCGCGGAACACCTCCACCCCGGTGATCTCCCAGCCGGATCCGAGCACCTGCCGGGTCACCGGATGCACCTCGTCGGGATACGCGGCGACGAAGTCCCCCACCGCGGCGAACCGCTCGGCGAGCCATGGTCCCTCGTAGAGCAGCCTCCCGGCTTCCAGGAACGGCGTCAGGTCGATCGGGACGATCTCGTGACCGAGCTCGGCCAGGCGCGTGGTCGCCTCGGTGAAGCCCGCCGCCGCGCCCGGATCGCCGAGAAACTCCGGACTCCGGGGCACGCCGATCCGTCGCCCCCGCGCGGGGGCGACGGGGACGGGCGAGGGCAGTTCCCGGGACCAGGGGGCGCCCGGATACGGCCCGGCCATGACCGCGAGCGCGGCGGCCGCGACGGACACCGAGTTCGCGAACACGCTCGGGCAGTCCAGCGACGCGCACGCGGGGACCACGCCCACCGTCGGGACCAGACCTCGGGACGGCTTGAGCCCGACCGTCCCGGTCATCGCCGCGGGGACCCGGCCCGAACCCGCCGTGTCCGTGCCGACGGCGAAGTCCACCAGCCCCGCGGCCACCGCGACCGCCGATCCCGAACTGGATCCGCCTGAGATCAACCCGGCCACCAGCGGCGACTCGCACGCCCCGTAGGGACTGCGCGTGCCGGACAGCCCGGTGGCGAACTGGTCGAGATTGGTCTTGCCGATCAGCAGCGCCCCGGCCGCGACCAGCCGCTCCACCAGGGGAGCGGAACGTGCCGGATGATAGGCGAAGGCCGGGCAGGCGGCCGTGGTGGGCAGTCCCTCGACATCGACGTTGTCCTTGACCGCGAACGGCACCCCGTACAGCGGGCCGTCGGGGTCGAGCCGAGCCAGGTCGGCGAGGACCTCCTCCTCCGGCCTGAGTGTGATCCACACCCCGTCGTCGCCTCGCTCCTTGATCCTCCGGAAGATCTCGGTGACCCTGGCCGCCAGGTCCTCTCCGCCTCTTCTCGCCGTCTGGGCCTTCATGCCCTTCCAAACCTCCAGGCTCTCCCCGGTCCCTGCGGCCCTTCCGCCTTCCCTGGCTTCTCCGGTCCCGCGGACTCTCCCGTGCTCAGCCGACACGCTCCCCCGCCCCGAGCGCCCGCAGCAGAGCCGACGAGGGCGCGATCGCGCCGAAGACCCCGCCCTGCATCGTCACCATCTTCAGCGCCGCCTCGTAGTTGCCCTTGTCGGTGGCTCCGGTGCAGTCGGTCAACAGCAGACACTCGTAGCCCCGGTCGTTGGCCTCCCGCATCGTGGTGTGCACGCACACGTCGGTGGTGATGCCGGTCAGGATGAGGTGGGTGATCCCGCGGGTGCGCAGCAGCAGATCCAGGTCGGTGGCGTAGAACGCGCCCTTGCCGGGCTTGTCGACGATCGGCTCGCCCTCGATCGGGGCCACCTCGGGCACGATCTCCCACCCGGGCTCGCCCCTGATCAGGATCCGCCCGCACGGTCCCAGGTCACCTATCCCCGCGCCGATCCTGCGTGACCGCCAGAGCTTGTTGGGCGGGCAGTCGGACAGGTCGGGACGGTGGCCCTCACGGGTGTGGATCACCAGGAAGCCCCGTTCCCGTACGGCCGCGAGCACGGCGGCGGTGGGTTCCAGGCCTGCCCGGGTGAGAGAGAGGTCATAGCCCATCCGGTCGACGTAACCGCCGGGGCCGCAGAAGTCGACCTGCCAGTCGATACAGATCACCGCAGTGGTGGCGGGGTCCGGCCCTCCGTTGAACGGCCAGCCGTAGGGCTCCGCCTCTATCTGTGGATATCTCATGAGGTCGTCCTCTCGGTCATCAGGGTGTGCAGGGCTTCCACGACGGCCCCGCTGTCGCCGACCGCTCCGAAGATCCCGCCCGACATCTCGATCGTGGACAGTGCCGCCGCCGTGAGATCGGGCTCGGCGCTCGTGCAGGCGTCGGTCACGAGCAGGCATTCGTAGCCTCGGTCGTTGGCCGCCCGCATCGTGGAGTGCACGCCGGTCTCCAGGCAGCACCCGGCGATCAGCAGCAGATCCCGCTGGGCGCCCCGGAGCACGGCGTCCAGACGACTGCCGTGGAAGCCGTCCCACCCGGCCGCCCGGATCAGCCGGCCGGGGTGAAGCACGGGATCGTCCGTCCCCGGCGCGACCGGCCTGGGCCTCGGCCGTACGGACATCTGGATCGGGGGCCGTACGCCTACCGAGAGCACCCGCCCTCCGGCCCGCCGCACGGCCGCGGCCAGCGTCTCGGCCGGGTGATCGGCGTCGGTGGGCCGTTCCCGTCCCGGGTGGAGGGGGCAGGCCACGACCAGCAGGGCCAGCCGTGCCGGGTCGAGGCCGCCGTCCCAGGGCCACGGGTACGGGGTCGTCCCCTCGACGAAGGTCACGACTTCGGCAGGGAGCCGACGACACCGGCGACAAAGTAGTCGATCTTCTCGATCACCTCGTAGTCGGGGATGGTGCCCTCGGGGACGCGGACCGTGCCGGTCTGGTCCACGACGGGCCCGGCGAACGGGGAACCCGCGGCCAGCCCGTCCTTCGCCTTCTCGATCGCCGCCTTGGTCTCCGCGTCGACCGGCGGTCCGTACGGCGACTGCACGAAGGGGTTGTCCCCGGTCTTGTAGCCGACCCGGAAGTTGGCGTTGTACTTCGACCCGGTGAACGTCCCGGCCCGTGCGGTCTTCACGATGTCGGCGTAGAGCGGGCCCCAGTTCCACTGGGAACCGGTCAGCCAGCCCTTGGGGGCGATCGAGGAGGCGTCGGCGTGGTAGCCGACGGTGAACTTCCCGGCGGCCTCGGTGGCCTTGATGACCGTCGCGGTGCAGTCCTGATGCTGGGTGATCACGTCCACGTCCTGCTTGAGCAGGTTCGCCGCCGCCTCGGCCTGCTTGGCCGGGTCGCACCAGGAGGAGGTGTTGACCGTGTAGGTCTTCACCGACGGGTTGACCGACTGGGCTCCGAGCTGGAAGGCGTTGATGTTGTCGATCGTCTGGGTGATCGGGAAGGCGTAGACGTAGCCGAGCTTGCCGGTCTTCGTGGCCTTGCCCGCCGCGATCCCGGCCAGGTAGACCGGCTCGTAGACGGTGCCGAAGAAGGTGCCCGCGTTCTTCGGGGCGGCCCCGGTGATCAGATTGCCCTGCTGGACCACCACCACGTCCGGGTGCTCGGCGGCGACCTTGAGCGCCGCGTCGAGGTGTCCGTAGGAGGTGGCGAAGATTATCTTCGCGCCTTTGGCGATCATCGAGTTCATCACCCGGGCGGCGTTGTCGTCCTCTGGCACGTTCTCCGCGGTGATGACCTCCAGGTCGGGAAACGCCTTCGCCACCTCCTGGCTGCCCTGGTAGGCCGCCTGGTTGTAGCCGTAGTCGTCCTTGGGGCCGACGAAGACGAAGCCGACGGACGTAGCGTCCTTGCCGGGGGCACCGGTGGCCCCGCCGGGTTGTGCGGCCTGGGTGGTTCCCGCGGTGTTGGCCGAACAGGCGGTCGCCAGCACGGCCAGCGCCCCGAGAGTAACGATCTTTCGCATAAGGGGTCTCTCCTACCTGGATGAAACGGATTCGAAGACACGGCGCAGTTCCTCGGGGGCCGCGCGCAGCGTGCGCTTGCCGAGGACCGCGAGGATCACCAGAGTGATCACGAAGGGCAGGGCGTCGAGCGCGAACTGGTTGAGCGCGTACCCCCGGGCCTGCAGGGCGGGGGCCAGCGCGAGCGCCGTCCCGAACAGGTAGGAACCCGCCATGACCCAGAGCGGCCGCCACGCGGCGAAGATCACCAGGGCGACGGAGATGAATCCCCGGCCCGCCGTCATCCCCTCGAACCAGGCGTGCGCGTAGGCCGTGGACAGCTGCGCGCCGCCGATCCCGGCCAGCGCGCCTCCGGCGACCACCGCCAGGCCCCTGATCAGGCCGGGCCGGTAGCCGTGGACGTGCAGCACGTCGGCACGCTCCCCCGCGGTGCGCAACAGCAGTCCGCCCTTCGTGCTCCGCAGCCACCACCAGAGCGCCGGGGCCGCGACGAAGGACAGGTAGGTGATCCAGTCGTGCTGGAACAGCACCTCGCCGACCACCGGGAGGTCGGCCAGCAGCGGCACGTGGACGGGAGCGAAGCCCGGGGCGGCCTCGCCTACGTAGGCCGCCCCGTACAGGCTGGTCAGGCCCAGGCCGAGGAACATCAGCGTCAGGCCGGTGGCGAACTGGTCGGCTCCCCGCCAGACCACCAGGAGGGCGTGGACCAAGGCGAGCAGCGCGCCCGTCGCCGCACCCGCCAGTATTCCCAGCCAGGGGCTTCCGGTTTCGGCGGCCACCGCGTACCCGCCGAGTGCACCGACGAGCATGCATCCCTCGGTGCCGAGGTTCACCACCCCGGCACGCTCGGACACCGTCTCCCCGAGCGCACCGAACATGATCGCGGTTCCGCCGCGGACGCCGCCCGCGAGCACGTCAACGAAGAGCATCCGTCCCTCTTCCCGTTCCCTTCGCAGCCCAGCCGAGTACGGCGAGCAGTACCAGGCCCATCAGGACGTTCACCGCGGCGGCGGGCAGACCGCTGTCGAGCTGGAGGCTGTCCCCGCCGATGCTGATCGCGGCCAGCAGGAACGCCCCGCCGACGGCGGGCAGCGGCTGGTGTCTGGCCAGCCACGCGGCCAGGAAGGCGATGTAACCGATGTTCGCGGTCAGCCCCGGGCGGAGCTTGAACTCCACCCCGGCCAGGTGGACCATGCCCGCCAGCCCGGCCAGCGCCCCGCCGAGCAGCATCGCGGTCAGCAGCAGCCGTTTCACCGGCAGCCCGGCCCGCCGCGCCGCCTCGGGGTTGCCCCCGATGACGCCGAGGCGGAATCCGAAGGCGGTGCCGCGCAGTACCAGCCAGACCGCGACCGCCGCGACCGCCGCGACCACGAGGCCCACGTGCACCGCCGTGCCGCCGAGCAGCGGCAGCCTCGCCGCGACCTCCAGCGGTCTGGTCGCCGGCTGGCCGGAGCCGGCGGGGTCCTTCCACGGCTCGTAGATCAGGTAGAGCATCACGTCCAGCGCGACATAGTTGAGCAGCAGGGTCGTGACGGCCTCGTTGACGCCGACGGTGAGCCGCAACACCGCCGCGATCCCGGCCCAGAGCGCCCCGCCGAGGGCCCCGGCCACGAGCATCGCGGCCAGAGCCACCGGCCCGGTCGAGTCGAACGCCAGGCCCGCCCCCGCCGCGCACACCGCCCCGATGATCACCTGCCCCTCCCCGCCGACGTTGGCCAGTCCGGCCCGTGCGGGCAGCACCACGGCCATCGCCGCGAGGATCAGCGGGGTCGCCTTGATCGCGATCTGCTCGACGCCGGCCGCGGTGAAGGTCGAGACGACCATGTCGGCGAGCGCGGTGACCGGATCGGCCCCCTTGACCAGCAACAGCACGCTGAAGATCGCCACCGCTCCGGCCAGGGCCCCCACCCATCGCCGTATCGCCCGCACGGCATCGGCGGTTCGGGCTGGAGCCGGCTCCACGGGCGTGAGGGTCACCGTCATCGGACCCCGTCCTTCCGGTTCGTCCCGGCGGCGGTCACGACACCCCACCCAGCATCAGCCGGCCGATCTCCTGACGGTCGGCGTCCCCGGCGGGGACAATTCCGGCGATCTCCCCGTTGTGCATCACCGCGATCCGGTCGCTGATGGCGATCAGCTCGTCCAGGTCCTCGGAGACGACCAGCACTCCGGCCCCCGCGTTCCGCCGCTCCAGCAGCAGTTCCTGGGTGCGCCGGGTGGTGGCGACGTCGAGTCCCCGGCTCGGGTAGGCGGCCACCACCAGCACGGTGTCCTTCCTGCCGAGCGCCCGGGTGAGCATGACCCGCTGGATGTTGCCGCCGGACAGTTCGGCCACCCGCCGATGCCCGGGGGCCATCCGCAGCGAGACCCGCCCGTCCAGCTCGTCACTCGATGTGCCGACCTGCCGCCAGTCCACGTTCAGCCACCGGCGGGGGATCTCCGGCAGGCCCAGCGCCATGTGCTCCACGACGCTCAGCCCCGGAACCACCGCGTCGGCGACCGGGTCCTCCGGCACGTCGGCCACCCCGGCCGCCAGTGCCTGCCGGGGCCCGGTCAGCCCCGTTCCGGCCGCTGTCACGGTGCCCGAGGCGGCCGGCCGCAGCCCGCAGGCGACCTCGCACAGCTCCCGTTGCCCGCTGCCCGCCACGCCGGCCACCCCGACGAGTTCGCCGGGCATCACCTCCAGGCTGACATCCCGCAGCCGCAGCACCCCGCTCTCGCCGTACGCGCTGACCCCGGCCAGGCGCAGGGCCGGGGGGCCCGCGTCCCGCGGTGCCGGGCGGCTGTCCGGCAGCGGGGGTACGGCCCGGCCGACCATCGCCTCGACCAGCTCGGCGTCGTCGTACGCCGTCGGATCGACACCGTTCAGCACGACCCGGCCGGCACGCAGCACCGTCACCCGGTCGGCGATCGCCCGCACCTCGTTCAGCTTGTGCGTGACGATCACCACTCCGTAGCCGCTCGCACGCAGTCGCCGTACCACCGTGAACAGCGCGCCGACCTCCTGTGGCGCGAGCACGCTCGTCGGCTCGTCCAGGATCACCACGCGTGACCCGGTCATCAGGACCTTGAGGATCTCGGCACGTTGCCGTTCCCCGATCGACAGGTGGGAGATCCGGGCCCGGGGGTCGACCGCCAGCCCGTGTTCGGCGGCGGCCTCGGTGATCCGCCTGGACAGCCGGGCCGGTCTCGGCCTGCCCGGCAGGGCCAGGGCGATGTTCTCCGCGACGGTGAGGGCCGGGACCAGGCGGAGGTCCTGGAAGACCATGCCGATGCCGAGCGAGCGGGCCCGCGCCGGGCTGGTCATGCGGACCTGGGCGCCGTCCACGGAGACCTCCCCGGAGTCGGGGCGGTGCAGGCCGTACACGAGCTTGAGCAGGGTGCTCTTGCCCGCGCCGTTCTCCCCGACGAGGGCGTGCACCTCCCCGGCCCGCACGTCGAAGTCGATCGCGTCGTTGGCCAGGACCTCGCCGAACCTGCGGGTCAGTCCGCGCACGGCGAGCAGGGGGAGGTCGATGATGTCGGTGGGACTAGCTTCGGTCAGGGTCATGGCGCCTGCCTCGGTTGAGGGCCATCTGAGTGATCGCGTGAGCGGCGCGCCGCTCCACGACGTCCATCGACTCCCCCACGTGGCGGTGCATCGCGGTCAGGGCCTCGGCGAGCCGCCCGGCCAGAACCTCCTCGGCGATCTCCAGGTGCTGGAGGATCGTGAGGGTGATGCGGTCCGCGGTGAGGAAGTCGTACATGCGCACCGCCCGGATCCGCGCGTTGACGGATTCCAGGGTGCCGGTCAGGGCCGCGTTCCCCGAGGCGCGGCTCATCGTGATGTGGAAGTCCTCGTCCATCAGCACGAACTGCGGGTCGGGTTCGGGCTGGTCGTCCCGCATCGCCCGCCACTGGTCCCGGAGCGGCTCCAGGATCGCCGCGTCATGCCCCTGCACGTTGGCATCCAGGGCACGGCTGATCCCGCGCAGCTCCAGGGTGATCCGCAGTTCGTACAGATCTCTGAGATCGGACAGGTCGGGTTGGGCGACGTAGTAGCCGCCGTCGGAGCCACGCTCGACAAGGCCGTCGGCGAGCAGCCGGACGAGGGCCTCGCGCACCGGGGTCCGGGAGACCCCGAGCAGCGAGGCGACCCGTTCCTCGACCAGCCGGGTCCTGATCGCGAACTCGCCCAGCATGAGCCTGCGGCGCAGCTCGCCGTACACCTGATCACGGCGCAGCCTGATCGGCGTATCCCGCTCTGTATACAGCCCCGTATCCATGGGCCATAAACTAGGGAGGCCAGATTTCCCGACAGGTCGGATCACGTTAATTCAGTGCGGCAATACCCTCACACATCGTGGGATTCCCCGGTGCGCACAGTGGTCGAATCGGAGGGACTCTTACGCGTCGTCGCCGTCCCAGGCGTAGGCCTGGAACGGCGGGTCGAGGGGGGCGTCGATCAGCCGGTTGGCGAACGTGGAGATCGTGTAGGCACCGACACCGAGGACGACCTCAAGGGCGTTCTGCGGCGTGTAGCCGGCGCCGAGGAACGCCCGCGTCTCCTCGTCGCCGACCGCGCCGCGGTGATCCATCACCGCGAGGGTGAACGACCGCAGCGCCTCCGAGCGGGCGTCCGCGAGGGGCTTCTGTGCCCGCAGTGCCTCGATGACCTCGGCCGGAGCCTCCAGCCTGACCAGCGTGACGGTGTGCATCGCCACGCAGACATGGCAGCCGTTGCGGGTGGCGACCGTCAGAATGACGATCTCGCGCTCGATCGGGGCCAGGGTGGTCTGTTCGAAGACGGCGCTGGCCGTCAGGAACCCCTTGAGTAGTTGCGGGGAGGTGGCCATCCGGCCGACCGGCGCGGGGATGAAGCCGAATTTCCGCTCCACTCCCTCGACCGTGGCGCGGGCGTCGGCAGGGGCGCTCTCGGCGGTGTGGGTGACGAAGACGTCGTGGGACACGGGGACCTTCTCTCTGGATTCTCCGGGCACGCCGAAGACGGGCCCGGCGGACGCACGCTGAGACAATATCGTCAACACGGTTGTCTATATAGTAAACATGGTTGACGACTTTGGCAATGATCGAGGCCGGACTCCCCTACGGAGACATCGACGTCTTCCGAGGTGGCCACAACCACCAAGCCCTCGCACGGAGAAGGCTCCGAATTCCAACCTGAATCCGACGCGTACATCCTGGCTCGCGGCGCGCTCAAACGCCTCGGCCGCGTCGACCTGGCATACCTGGCCGCCGGCCGCGATGCGCTACCCGGAGGAAAGCGACGCCCCCAAGGGTTCCTGCCCAAGATCGGCCCTTGACCTCAAGTGTGGCTGAGTTTCTAGCGTGGTTCTTGATTGACAGGCCGCAGTGACCCCGGACAGGGAACCGGCGCCCCGGCAACTCGAGAGAAAGCAACATTCATGACCACTACCTCTGGAAATACCAGCACTCGATCGGCCGTGACTGTGATCGGCTTGGGGGAGATGGGCTCTGCGCTTGCGGGGGTGTTCCTGGACAGCGGGCACCCGACCACGGTGTGGAACCGTACGCCGGGAAAGGCCGACGCTCTGGTCGCCAAGGGGGCGCGATGGGCCGCGACCGTCCGTGATGCGGTCGCCGCCGGCCCGCTCGTGATCATCAGTGTGAAGGGCAACGCCGCCGCCCGTCGGATCCTGGAATCGGCGGGCGACGCTCTTGCCGGCCGCGCCGTGGTCAACCTGACGGATGGGACATCAGCGGAGGCCAGGGCAGTGGCCGAGTGGGCCGCGGACCAAGGAACGGAGTACCTCCACGGACAGATCATGACGATCGCCCCGGGTGTCGGGCACCCGGAGACAGTGGTGTTCTATGGCGGCGCGGGCGCCGTGTACGACCGCTATCGCTCGACGCTTCGGCTTCTCGGTGGCCGAGGGGGCCTGATCGCGGCCGGTGCCGGCATACCGGCCTTGTAGATGGCCGTGCACGGCACCATGTGGGGAACGCTCGACGGATTCCTGCACGCGGCCGCGCTGCTGTCGAGCGAGGGCATAGAGGTGAAGCGGTTCTTGGACCATGCCGGCGCATCGATCTCCGCGCTGTCGGCAGTCTTGCCGTCGATCGCCGATGAGGTCGATCGTGGCGAACACGCGGCGGAGTACGGGGCGCTCCAGCATCACCTGCCGTCGGTCGAGGACCTGGTCCGGGAGAGCCGGGCGCGAAGCATCAATGATGAGTTTCCCGGCTACACCCGGGCACTGGTGGCCAAGGCCGTCGCAGAGGGCCATGCCAACGACGGCTACTCACGCCTGGTTGAGCACTTCAGAAGACAGTGAGTTCTAGGCAGCGAGGGTTCGACCGGGGCCTGTTCAGTAGATCCTGGTGGGGTTCGTCTGATAGGTCCGCTCCGTGACTGAGGACCGTTTGAAGCGGCACGATCTGACCGATGAGGAGTGGGCGCGGCCGGAGCCCGCCGGGCTCCGGCCGCCGACAAGGCCTGCTCCTCTTCCGCCGGGGCTCCTGGAGAAAACGCGTTGCGGCCGGTTCCGGAGATCCGGCATCCTCATATCAGGTCAGTCGAGCTTCACCAGGAGGGATCATGCGCCGCAATCACGGTCGGAGCCGTCGCGTCATGCGTGCTCGTCGCCGTATGCGCATGCCCCGGGAGGCTCGCGTCTGACACCCGCCGTCACGACGCGAGCCGTCCCGGACCGCACGGTCCGAGACGGCTCTTTCCTTGGAGCGGGTGAGGGCGCTGGTGTGCTCGGCGGTTTCATAAGCCGCTGTGGGCGGGTTCGATTCCCGCACCCGCTACCAAGCCTCTGTGGCGCAGTGGAGAGCGCGCCTGCTCGCGGAGCAGGAGGCCACTGGTTCGATTCCAGCCAGAGGTGCTAGACCCTGCTGGTTAACTCGCGACATGTGAGCGGCCGGTCCGTGATGTGATTCGTTGTGTCCTGAAAGTATGTCGTGCACGGCCGTCCTTCCCTCTCGCCGGAGCTCTCCGCGTCCGGGATCTATCGGAACTGACCGGCGACCAGTCCGTCCCGGTACGCATGTTCACCGGCCCCGGCCACCCCGCGCTCCCCGCAGTCCGGGCGGCGATCAACGCCACCGCGCTACTCCTGCCGGCTGGCACCGTGCAACCGTTGGTCACGCCGCAGGCTCGCCTGGATGCCGCTTGGCGGACCCGGCATTCCTCCCCTGATCACCGGACCGCGCTGGGCGCACTCCTGCCCGACCTCATCCGGGATATGCAACTCGCCGCCACCATGTACGACGGCGCCAACAGGCGGCGCGCGAACGCCCTGCTCGCCGAGACCTACGGCTTGTCTCAGATGTTCTTGGCCTTCCAGCCCGCCCGGGATCTGGTGTGGCGCGTCTCTGATCGGGCTTTGCTGGCCGCTCAGGAGTCCGAGGATCCGCTCGCCCTGTCGTGCGCGGTGTGGTTCCTCGCCGCGGCGCACCGGGACGCGGGTGATCTGGAGGCCGCCCACGACATCAACGAGGACGGTATGACGGCGCTCGCCCCGGCGATGGACGAGGCGGGCGTCGACCTGCGGGCGATGTGGGGGCGTTGAACTTCGAGCTGGCGCACACCTCGTCGAGGTTCGGCGACGCCGGCGACGCCTGGATGCACTGGGAGGAGGCGGCGCGCATCGCCGAACGTCTCCCCGAGGGCTACTACCAGCCGTGGACCAGTTTCTCGCAGGTCATCATGGCGCCGCACGCCGTCACGATCGCCGTGGAGCTGCACCAGGGCGGCGAGTCGGCCCGGCAGGCCAGTGGTGCGCTGGCGGCGCCGATCCCGTCTCGGCCGCGCCGGGGCCGCCATCTGATCGAGGTCGCCCGAGCTCACCATTTGCAGCGTGATCACGCGGCGGTGCTCGGCACGTTGCAGCTGGCCCAGCAGGCCGCCCCGGAGACGATTCGGTACAACGGGTATGCGCGGCGGATGCTGTTGGAACTCGCCGAAGGCCCTGCGGCGTTTCAGGCGCAGGCGCGCAGTCTCGCGGACCGAATCGGGCTTCTGGTCTGACCTCATCGAAGGGGCAGAAACCCTGCCCCTTCTTTGCGCAGTCGCGTCAATACGCTCAGTGAGCAGTTCCCCGGGGACAGACAGCCCATCAAAGGAACCCTCTCATGACCGCGGCTGAAAGGCCCATACAGGCCGTAGACCCTCGCAACCCGCATGCGCTGGTCACCGCGCTGATCTCCGAACTCCACAGGCGAGACCTGCAGGTCAAAGGCAAACACACCACCAACGCCGTCATCCTGCACGTGATCCAACCAGCGGCCTCTGGTGGCGGCGACACCATCGAAGGCGGACTCGCCAACGTTCCGGCCCTGTCACAGACCGTCGTCCTCACCCCCGACTCCCAACGACGCAGCGAGACACGTGCCTACGCCTGGTCATGGGTTTGGGGAAGCGAGTTCCGCAGTGCCGGCGACCCCGAAACCGAGCGCTTCGGTGCCGGCGAGGACATCGGGCCCGCCGCTGACGCGATCGCCCGCGTCCTGCGCGTCAACTCCTGACCTCGGCTGCACCCGCTTAAGCCGGCGCGGCGGCGTCGGACCCCCATGCCGTGCCGCCGCGCCTCACATCGCCCGGCCGCCGCGTCGTTCAGGTCACGTGGCGGCAAGGGCCGGTGGTCCTGCCTCACCTTCCCGGGGTGAAGACCACCGTGTTTGACCGGCCCCCAGGCCGGGCGGACCTCGCTTCACCCCGCGGAGGCGAGGGCCGCACCCACGTGCTCGGGCGGATATCAGGCGTCGGGCAGCGGTGCCAGGTGGATGGCGAAGACGCCGAGGGCTTCCTTCTCAGGCGGGTAGATGTCACGGCACGCGGCCAGCAGCTGGTCGCGGGTCATGCCCTGGCCGCCGATCATGGTGTTGTCCTCGGCGTCCAGCATCGCCTCGAACGACGGGTACTCCTTCACCGCAGTGACCCGGACGCGTAAGGAGTCCTCCCCGGAGACGAAACACAGCGTGTCTCCAGCGGAGATTTTACGGATCTTGGGGTAGCCGACGCGCACCTCGATGGTCTTGGCTTCCTTGGCGATCAGCTCGAAGTACGGCCTGCGGATGGTGATCGAGTACTCGTGAGGCTGCGGCCGCTGGGAAGCCATTGGTCTCCTTCACTCTCAGGGTCGGGCTACGGGACGGGCGGCCGCGCCGGTTGCGGCCAGGCGTTCACGCAGTCCTTCCACGGCCGCCTGGCGGGGGTATCGGCGGGCGAGGAAGGACGTGAGGTCGCCAGCCCGGCCCAAGACGGAGCCGACGATGCGGGTGGAGTCGAGGGCTTGGTGGCCAAGGGCAACGGCGTCGTCGGGGTCGCCGAGTTGGGCGTGGGCAAGGGCGAGGTCGATACGGGCGATGGCTTCCCGGCTGGGCGATCGGGACGTCTCGGGAGCCGATTCGTATACCGACAGAACGTGTTCGGCATGTCGGCGGGCCTGTTCGGCCTGGCCGAGCCAGATGAAGGAGGTCGCGGGGTAAGAGGTGAGTGCGTAGTCGGCCAGCGGCAGCACATCCATGCCGAACCGGCGGGGTGAACGGGGCGGCAGGAGCCGATAGGCGTCCTCGGCTGCTTGGAAGTCAGCCGTGAAGCCTGCGGTGTCTCCGGCGGCGGCGGCCGCGCGGGCGGCTTGGGCGTGTAGCCGCACGGTCAGCGGATGGTCGACGGGGGCTTCGGCCAGGCCCTTGCGGGCGGCGGCCAGGGCTTTGCCGGGCTGTTGTTCGTACAGGTTGATGGAGGCGGCCGCGTCCATCGCCCATGCGCACAGCTGGCCATGTCCGGCCTGCTGGGCGTGGATGAACGCGTCGTTCGCGAAAGCGAGGCCGGTGTGGGCGTCGCCCAGGTCGTGGGCGAGCCAGGCCAGCAGTTCCGACAGCCACCCGGCGAAGGCGAGTAGTTCCCGGCCTTGCGGGTGGGTGTGTTTACCTTTGAGCAGGCCGTCGACCTTGCGCCGGTAGTCCAGTACGGCGCCGAAGACCTGCTGGGGAGGTTTGAGTGAGTAGGCGTGGTTGAACTCGGTGACCGCGAGGTCGAGGTGGTCGAGGGTTCCGGAGCCCAACGCGCTTGCCTCGGCCTGCCGGGTGAACTCCATCGCTTCGGTGGCGGCCTGCTGCAAGATCTGCGCTGCGGCGGCCGGGGCGGTCAGGGCCAGCCCGGCGAACTTCAGCGCGTCACGACGCTTCGTCTCCTCCACCTCCATGGTCTGCGGTCCCATGCCGGCGTGGTCGGCCCCTCCTTCTGAAAGTGTTATATCCCCTCGTACCGTGTTCCAATGCGGGCTGTTGTGCTGCGGCGGGGCAGGAGAGTAGTCGCGGGCGAAGCCCAACTCGACCGGGTTGGTGGTGAACAGGTGGCACAGCAGGTCCTGGTAGTCAGGGTTGGGCGGCTGGCCTGCCTCCCAGTCTTTCCATGAGCGCACGGTCAACCCGACGCTGGTCAGGCACTCCTGTTCGACGAAATCGTGGGTGGCTTTGACGGCTTGAGCGACTGTCCAGCCCATGGCCAGGCGGCGGCATTTGAGGAGCCGGTGCCCGCAGTGCTCGGCGATCTGAGCGGCGATCACCGCGACCAGTGCTGAGGGCACAGGGTCGGGGGATCCTGCCTGGCCGAGTATGCGTTCGCGCTGGGCTCGGCCGCAGGAGATGCCGTGCACCGGGTTTGATCGCCTCGTCGACTGGACGCTCACGTCTACCTCCGCCGGGGTGCCACGGGCCTGGACGCTGGATGCGCCGCGCGCTGTCGAAGATTGCTTGCCTGCCGCGTGATGCGGTCAAACCCCCGTCTGAAGGCGGCTTGGGCGCCCGCTGCGGGCGACCAGGTCGCCCATGCGGGGCGGGAACCTCTCACTACCTTCGCAGATGTCGGCGGATCAGTCTGGTGGAAGGCGCCGCGTCCGGCCGACGGACTCTGCCAAGGGCATCCGGCCGGACGGGGCGCGCACCCTGTCCACGTAACCCCTGGCTTGGCCGGGTGAGGGGCTGAGATCATTCCGGACAGCGGAATCTGCGGCTGCGAACTACGCAACCGACTGAAGCGCTGTGTACTCGTCGAGGACTTCGAACGGTGTCCGGTAACCAACGGATGAATGAAGTCGGCGCCGATTGTAGAAGCCCTCGATATAACGGATCACGGCCCGGCGAGCCTTCGCCCGGCTGGTGAAAACGTACCGTTTCAGCCATTCATTCTTCAATGCCGAAAAGAACGATTCGGCCATGGCATTATCGTAACATATGCCGGTACGGCCAACGGACCTCCGGATATCCAGCCTCTTCAGCACGGTGCCGAATTCATCGGACGTGTAGTTCGACCCTCTATCGGAGTGGAAGATCGCGTCCTTTTCGATGGTGAAGGTCTGTACCGCGTTCTCGATCGCCTCGGTGATCAACTCGGTGCGGTAGTGATCGGCCATCGCCCACCCCACCACGGCCTTGCTGTAGCAGTCGATCACCGTGGCCAGGTAGCAAAACCCCTCCCAGGTCGGAATGTACGTGATGTCGCCCACCAGCTTGACGCCGGGCCGGACGGCGGTGAAATCGCGTCTGACCAGGTCGGGAATGCCCCGGAAAGCACCCTGCTCGGTGAGCTTCGGCGTGAAGGGCCGCACCTGCGCCGGCAGCAGGCCCAGCTCGCGCATCAACACCCGCACCAACTCAGCCGAACAGCGCTCACCGCGGCGCAGCAACTCGGCGTGGACGCGCCGGTAGCCGTACACCTCCTCGTGCTCGTAGAAGATGCCCGCGATCAGGTCCTGGAGCAGGTCGCGACGCTGCGCGGTCGCCGAGGCGGGCCGGTCGCGCCACTCGTAATACCCCGAGCGGGACACCTCCAGCCAGTCGCACATTTTCACAATCCTATGGTTGGCCTTCTCCGCGTCGATCAACTCGAACTTCGCGGTCACCGATTGTTCTCGGCCGCGAAGAAGGCCGCGGCTTTTTTTAGGAAGGAAAGCTTCTCGCGGAGTTCGGAGTTTTCTCGCTCGAGTTCGCGCAGCCGGGCGCGCTCGGGGCCGCTGAGGGAGTGCGGTTCTTCTTCCGCGCGCGTTCGCTTGTAGGTGTTCACCCAATTGCCGAGCGTGGTGTCGTGGACGCCGAACTCTCTGGCGACCTCGGCGATCGTACGGGGGCCGTCGAGGACCATGCGCACAGCTTCGTCCTTGAACTCCTGGCTGAACCTACGCCTGGAACCTTTCGGCATGTTTCTATCTCCTTCGGACTGTTACCACCCTAGCGAGCGGCCTGTCCGGAATCTCTGGAGCACCTCAGATTGGACCGCCACGGTAATCCGAACGTTCTCACCGCGGATCGGCCGTGCTCGCGCCTGTCCCAAGGACCGAGTGCTCTCAGTGCGCTGGTCGACGTTGAGCGCTACGACAGCCCCCTTCCCGATGTGCTCGCCTTTTCACCCCCAAGCCTCGAGCATTGAGACTGGAGGAGGTCGTCAGCGGGAGCGTCGGCGTGCTGCCGGATCGTGTTCGGCGGTGATACGGGCGGAGGTCTCCTCGCCCAGGCGAACGTAGCGGCCGAGGCTGGCCAGGTGCTGGTGGCGGCTCTTGGCCTGCAACTCCGGCGCGGTGCGCCCGGCTTGGGCCAGATGTTGGAGCGCGCTGTGGCGCAGCTGGTGCAGCTTCCAGCCCTGGCCGTGCGGGTCGAGCTCGGCGGAAGCGGTCTTGAACAGGTACTCGGCCCGCGGATAGGACAGCCGGCCGCGGCCGGTGACCGGGCAGATGTCGGCGGCCGCAGGCGCGCGTGGCCCGGAGACGGGAGCGCGCCGGTCGGTAATCCTCGGTCTCGGTAGGCAACGCAAAAGGGCAATAACCAGGGTTTTTGGCACCGTTAGATCATGGTAAGCAACAATAGAAACGGCATGGAATCGGACTTCTAATCCGACGGTCGCAGCGGGATGAGCCCCCGAGCCGGGAAACTCGGGGCCGTACGAAGTCATTAGGTTCGAATCCTGCAGGGTGCGCGATCAGGACCAGCGAAAACCCTTGCCTGACCTGCGGCGACGCAGGCACGCGAGGGTTCTTCATGTCCGGCCGTCTACAGTTGGCGCCGGGCGTTTGCGGCTGATCCTTCCCAATGCCTTCCCACGGGATCAGGATCGATCATCGCTCCCCCAGCATTCCAGCCCTACGTCTGAGAACCGTCCGAGGCACCCGGCTCACGGCCGAGGGGGGCGCCTGCCCAGGCCGGTAGAGGCTCGCATCGCCTCCTCCACTCCGAAGGCGGACGGGCGCTCCCTGAAGCCGCGATGATGCCGCCGACGATGGCGCAGGTGGTGTCGATGTCACCACCTGCCGCTGCGGTGGTCCACATGGCCGCTTCGAAGTCCTGGCGTTCGCGAGCGGCGACCCAGAGGGTGAAGGGCACCGTGTCGTGCGCGCTGACCTGTCGCCCGTTACCCAGCATCGTGGCGGCGAGGCCGGGATCACTGATGGTGAGGAGTCGCCTGGCCTCGGCGATGCCGTCGCGAACCATGCTCGCGGGCACGTGTTCCCTGATCCTGTCCAGGAACCCCCCTGGCGAGAGACCAGGCTCCGTGGCAGTCGTCGCCGCGGCCACGGCCACGGCTATCGCGCCGGCCACCGCTTCAGGGTGGGTGTGGGTGACCTGTGCCGACAGGGCGGCCTGGTGGACGACGTTCGCGAGATCGTCGGCGAACCAGGCACCGAGCGGCGCCACCCGCATCGCGGCGCCGTTGCCCCATGAGCCCTTGCCGTCGAACAGCTCGGCCGAGAGCATCCGCCAGTCACCGCCCTCACGGACGAGGCGGAGCATTCGGTTGGTGGCCGGGCCGTACCCGCGGTCGAAGTCGTGACGGGTGGCGAAGCCGGCGGCGAGCCGATCCTGGTCGACGGTGCCGTGGTCAGCCAGGACGCGGTAGACGGAACACGCCATCTCGGTGTCATCGGTCCACTGCCACGGGTCGGGCGGGAGCAGACGGCCGGACAGAGCATGCTGGTTGGCCGGAACGAAGAACTGGGAACCGAAGGCGTCGCCCAGAGCCAGGCCGTGAAGAGACGCGGTGGCACGCACAAGAAAATCAGAGGACATCCCCTTCATTGTGGGGTACGCCGCACGTTCACCGTCATGACGGGAGAAGCGGCCCCGGCCCACGTTCCCAGCCGAGCCTCATTGCGGGAACATCCGCACCAAGAAAATCGACCCTCCAACCTGGCTTCATCGCTGGGCCTCATTGCGGGATCGCCTTCTCCGCGTCCGTCGCAGAAATCCCGTAGCCTTTCCATCCCGACTTCATCGCCGGGCCTCATTGCGGGACCCGCTTGGACAGGGCATCCAGGACCGCGACGCGGAGGCTCCATCCCGGTTTCACCGCCGGGCCTCATTGCGGGTCCCACAGCCACATCACCATGGCACAGCTCTGCGTGACTAAGCGCGTGACAACCATGGCGAACGGCGGCGGACTCTCACGGTCCTTCACGGACCGCTCTCGCAGGTGGGCCCCCTCGATGGTGCTGAACACAAAGGTGTTTTGACTGCTTGCGGAGGAGGAGGCCGCTGGTTCGACTCCAGCCAGAGGTGCTGTACCAGGCAACCGGATGTCCCCCATGGCCGAACACCCCGATACGGGAATGCGCTCCAGTGCGACATTCCTCATCAAAAGCACACAACTCCTCAACGGTGGCACGCGTGGACATGTCTTCGTGAGTCGTCATAACGATCAACATAAACGATCAAGCGTGCACCCGCCGATCTCACCCCGCGCGGGCGGCGGCGATGAAGTCCCTGATGAGCCCGGAGTCCTTCACCCCCGGGGCGACCTCCACGCCACTCGACACGTCGACCCCCCAGGGCCTGGCCGCGGTGATCGCCTCGGCCACGTTCGACGGGGTCAGGCCCCCGGCCAGCATCCAGCGGCCCTCCGGGCGTCCGCGCACGGCCGCCCAGTCCCACGGCTCCCCCGAGCCCGGCCTGGGCGCGTCCACAATGAGCAGGTCCTCGTCGAAGGCGCCGCAGCGCAGGTCGGTGCTCGCGGCCCCGGCGCGGACCAGCATGACGCCGAGGTCCTTCAGCGCGGTGAAGTCCGCGTGCGGGTGCTCGCCGTGCAGTTGGACGGCGCGTACCCCTGACTCCAGGGTGGCCGCCCTGACCTCCTCGGAGGGCTCACCGGCGAACACCGCCACGGTCAGCACGTGTGGCGGCACCGCCGAGGCCAGCTCACGCGCCCGCGCTGGGGTGACCCGTCGCGAGCTCCTGGTGAGGACGAATCCGATGGCGTCGGCGCCCGCCTCGACGGCGGCCGTCACATGTCCGGGCTCGCGCAGCCCGCAGATCTTCACATACACCCTGTGTACGTTAGCCCGTTCTCCGCCCGCGACCGGCCGACGGCAGGGTTCCCGCCCCTGACGCCGGGACGGCCAGAGCGTCAAAGGGCATTCAGGAACCTCGCGGCGATCGGCGCCGCGATCGTGCCCCCGGCGCCGCCGTGCCGGACGAACACCGCGAAGGCCAGGGAGCCCCGGTAGCCGATGAACCAGGCGTGGTCCCCGCCGTCCACGACCTCCGCGGTGCCGGTCTTGCCCGCGGTGTCCGGTGGGAGGCCCGCCCCGGCGGCCGTACCCCGGCTGACCGCGGCGCCCATCATCGTCCGCAGGCCCGAGGCCACCCCCTCGTCCAGCGGCACCGGCTGCGGCGAGTCCGCAGGGGGCTCGGCGGTCGTGATCGCGGGTCTCCACACGCCGCTCGCGACCGCGGCTGCGACCTCGGCCATGCAGAGCGGGCTGGCCTGCACCGAGTTCTGGCCGATGGCGTCGGAACCCAGCTGGTCCGGGCCCTCGTACGGCTGAATCCGGCAGGAGCTCAACCCCGGCTTCTCCCGGAACCCGAACCGCTCCGCCGCCTCGGCGCGCAGCCGGTCGTCCTGCAACCGCTCGTACGCCTGCTGGGCGAAGGTGGTGTTACAGGAGAGCGCGAAGGCCGTGCTGAGGCTCACGGTGCCGTGGTCGACACCGTCGGAGTCGGTGAAACTCCTGCCGTTCGGAATCGTGTAGCCCGCCGGGCAGGCCACCTGCGACTCCGGAGTCATGCCGTTGCGCAGCAGCGCGGCCGCGGTCACCACCTTAAACGTCGAGCCCGGCGGGTAGAGGCCGTTGAACGCCTCCCTGCCGCCCAGCCCGTCCGCCACCGCGCGCACCTGGCCCGTCTTGATGTCCACCGCCACGATCGCGGCGGGCTGCTCGACACCGTCCAGGGCACGGGCGGCAGCTGCCTGGACCGGCTGGGAGATCGTGGTCTTCTTCCCCGAGGGCGGCCGGGGCGAGGAGGCCAGCAGCACCCGGCCGGAGCTCTCCTCCTCCAGCTTCGCATCGAGGACCGTGTCACCCAGCCCGGTGAAGTAGTCGCCCGCCCTGCTGTCGCGGGGGAACGGCACCCCCTCGCGGGTCAGCGTGGCCGGGCGCCGGACCTCCGTCTCCTTCAGCACCAGGCGCCCCCCGTCCTTGAGCGCGGGGTGCATCGTCTCCGGACTCCAGAGCACCTTCCAGGTGTCCGCCCGCATCACCAGGCGCAGGACCGAGGTGAACGGCCAGCGGCCCAGACCCGCGACCTCCCTCACCCCAGTGAAGGACAACTCGGCCGCCTCGCTTTCACGGTGCAGCTCGCCGGGGGCGAGGGAGGACAACGAGGCCCGCAGATCGGCGTCGAACCGGCGGTGCCGGTCGGCGAAGTCGGCCGGAGGATCGGCGACCAGGTCCGCCATGGTGGCGAGATCACCGGACTGCCAGGCGGTGAGGTATCTCGCCCCGGCCTGCCCGGGACCGTCCTGCGGGGTCGGTGTGACCAGGGTCGGTGTGACCGGGGTCGGTGTGACCGGCGCCGGATCGGACAGGGTCAGCTTCTGGTCGGGCCGCGACTCCTCGGTGGAGGTGGACCGCGGCGACGGCGAGGCCACCACCGCCCCCGGTGCCGCCATCACCCCGTACACACCGAAGGCGACGATCGCGACCGCCGAGGCTGCCAGCACGAGGAGCCGTCGATCCCGCATAACCGTTTACTCCCCTGGGTTTCCACGGTTGCTCACCAGCGAAAAGATCGTAAAGGTGATGACCAGTGGTGAACCAGGCTTTTCTGGACTTCGGTACCGGAGCGTGGCTACCGGAGACCGTCGAAAAGATCGTCCTCGCGGTCGGCGGCGGCCGGGACACGGTTGATGTGGCGGATGAAGGACTCGTACGCGAACGCCTGGTGCTGCGCCTCGGCGGGCATACGCAGCAGGAAGATGTTCTCGCCCTGGCTCGCGTGCGCCTCCAGCGCCTTGCGCTTGCGCTCCACCTGGTCCGACACATCGACCACGGCGGTGATCTCCTCCTCAGGAACGCCGAAGTCGTCGGGAAGCTCCAGGTCCTCGGGGGCCTCACCGGTCGAGCGGAGATAGGCGAACATCTCGGCGATCCGCTCGCGGGGCACCGCCGTGTAGTAGAGCTTGCCGGGAATTCCACTGGCCTCGGCCGCGGCGACCGCGATCCGGTGTGCCTGGATGTGGTCGGGGTGACCGTATCCACCGTTCTCGTCGTAGGTGACGACGACCTGCGGGCGGTAATGCTCCATCAGCGCGACGAGCCTGCCCACGGCCTGCTCGAACGGGATGTTAGCGAAGGAATCCGGTGCCTTATTGGCGGCCCAGCCGACCATGCCAGAGTCGCGGTAGCCGAGCAACTCCAAGTGGTCGATCCCTAGATGGGCCACGGACTCGCGGAGCTCGTCCAGCCGCCGCGCGCTCACCGCCGCCTCGTCGTGGCCAGGATCCCCCGGCTTCACCCCACCGGGGCCGTCGCCCTGCTCACCGTTGGTACAGGTGACTAGGACGGTGCGGACGCCCTCGTCTGCGTACTTGGCGAAGACACCGCCTGTGCCGAGCACCTCATCGTCGGGATGGGCGTGAACGGCCATTAACGTCAACTCGTTATCCATGAGTTTCGACCCATTCGTAGGAAATAGTCTTGCGGACCGGCCCACTCTACGGCGACCACCGAGGAGCCGAGATTGGCAGGCGAAGCACCGGGACTGCGTCTAGATCATGTCGGCGACGGACTCGTCCCAGTCCCGCATCAGCGCGTCGTGAAGGCCCACCAGCGCGGCCCGAGCGTTCGTGAAGGCGACGCCGACCGAGTTGTGGCCGACGCGGCCGTCCACGTCGACTCCGGCGCCCCGCAACACCTCCGCCAGATGGTCGAGGTCCCTGTACACCTGCGCGGCCGCGCCCGCCACCGTACGGGCACGGCTCGCCGAACTACGAGCCCACATCGAGGGCGAAGGCAAAGGCGCCGTCCACGCCGAGTGCTACGACGTCGGCAAGCCCGGTCCCGGTGTCGAAGCCCTGCTGGCGCTGGTCCGCGCCCTCGCCGTCGACGAAGTCCTGGTCGACGACGCCGCCAGGTTCGGCCGCTCCGCCCATCCGGTGCTCGAGGCCGCACAGCGGCCGTCGGTGCGGGTCCAGACTCTGGAGGCCATCCAGGAGAAGGGCACCCATGTTCCCGGCGACCTACAACAGCGGCTGCGTGAGATGTTCGACGACGTCGACCCAGACATGCTGGCTGAGCGGGCGCCCGCCTGGCTCCACGGCGGGGCTCTGTCGGTGGCCCGCGCCCAGATGGAGGAAGCCCATGCAGCGCTGGAGGACGCCATGCGGCCAGGCTGAGTCACTGACCGGCAATTAGTTACGAAGTGATACCGTCGCTCGCTCGAAACTCGGCTGTAATCCGGTCGAGCCGCTCGGTCTGGCCCGAGAGGTCCTTCAGGTCCACCATTGGCGGTGGCGCGAGCTGGATGTGGTGCAACCCTGCCTGTTGATACTCAAACAGGACCTCTAGGATCTGCTGCTCACTGCCGACGAGTGGATTGGTGCTGTCCCTCCTGGCCCGCGCCTGCACCCAAGACGTCAGCCGGAGCGAGAGGGTCAGCGCATCCGAAGGTCGCCCGTTCTCCTCGAGCAGCTCCCGAAGGCGAGTCACCGCCTTCTTAGCGGCGTCTGGAGACAGTTGAGCCCCATGCCACCCCGACCCGAGGCGCGCAGCCCGCTGCAGGGCCGGCTCGCTGTTGCCCCCGATCCACACCGGCAGCTCGCGGCCCTGCGGAGGCTTGGGATACATCTGCACGCCCGGTGAGACGCGCACCGATGGAGAATGAAAGCCTTCGTCGGTCGACGGGCCCCACAGGTAGCGCATGCACTTGATGTAGTCGTCCGTCCGCGGGCCGCGCCCTGCCCAGGTGGCGCCGACGGCGTCGTACTCCTCGCGCAGCCATCCCGTCCCGGTACCGACGATCAGCCGGCCGTTCGACAGCACGTCGATCGCGGCGAGCATCTTGGCCGCCAGCACGGGATGGCGCAGCGGAGTGACCATAATCCCGATACCAAGGCGGACGCGCGAGGTGAGCCCGGCGAGGTAGGACAACAACGTCAACGGCTCGAATACAGGGTCACTGGCGGGCATGCCTCCCAGCCCCACCTGGGTGAAGTCCTCCAGGGCCCCCGAGGGCACGGCACGGCCGAAGTTCGGATGCCGGGATCGGATGCGGTCTGCGAGCACGATGTGGTCGCCCACCCAGATGTCGTCGAACCGTGTGGCCCTGTCGGCCAGTTCCGCGAGCCGTGTCAGCTCGGGCACGTCGATGCCCTGAGCCATGAAGTTGGGAATGAAGAGCCCGAATCTCACGTCGCCGTCCACCTCACCTGAATCACCGTCGCCATGCCGCTCAGTGCGACTCGATCTCAAGTTCGAGGGCCTTGCTTTTCTCGTGTCCGGACTCCACGGCGCCGAGCTCCGACAGGATCTCCACGTCGACCCGGCGGATGACTCCAGAGTATTCGAACGCGCCCGAGTAGCGTGAGGACACCGGGGTCCCGCTGTCGCGGCCCACGTTGAACGTCTCGGCGTAGGAGTACCGATACGGCACGGTCTGCGGCAGGTCTCCCACCACGACCTCGGTGCCGTCGACGAGCAGCCGCACCGTACCGCCCGACCCGAGCACCGGCCGGTGCGTCACGAAGTCTAAGCACAGGGTGTGCTCACCCCCGGGCAGCTCGACGCCGGAGACGAACTCAAACGTTGCGCGGCCGGCCACGTTGTGCGCGTAGATCAAGCGGTTCTCGTCCACGAACAGCGAGTAGCCGGCGAACCGGCCCCCGGCGGAGAGCAGCAGGCCCCGGTCGCCGGCGCCGTGCGTGACGCGCGCGGTGATGCGATGAGAACGGCCCTTGACGTTGGGTGCGGAACCCTCGGGGATGCGCACCGCGCCCGGGTAGTAGGTGAACGACCGCCGCGCATTCCCGGGGTTGGGCTTGTGGTCCACCGCCAGCCGTTCGCCCAGGGAGTCGTCCAGCGGATAGACGAAATTGTCCCGCGCCTCCTGGTCCCAGACCTTCCGGAGTTCTTCCAGACGTCCAGGCTGCGCGGCGGACAGGTCTCGGCTCTGGGCGTAGTCCGACGACAGGTCGTACAGCTCCCAGCGGTCGTGCTCAAAGATTCCGGTGGAGCCACCTGTGTACTGCCAGGGAAGGCGCCCGTGCCGCGCACTCGCCATCCACCCGTCCTGGTAGACGCCCCGATTGCCGAGGATCTCGAAGTACTGCGTGCGTGGCGGCGCCCAGGAGCCGGCCTCGTCGTCGACGGAGGGCAGCAGCGAGATCCCCGCGAAGGGCAACTGCTCCGCTCCGTGCACCGCCTCCGGCCGTGGGATCCCAATCGCGTCGAGGATGGTGGGCGTCAGGTCCACGACGTGTCCGAAGTGGCTGCGGTCGCCCCGCGCGGACACCCGGGCGGGCCAGGACAGCACCATTCCGTTCCTGGTGCCGCCGAGGTGCGAGGCGATCTGCTTGAACCACGGGAACGGGGTCGCGCCGGCCCATGCCCAGCCGACGGGGTAGTTGTTGTAGCTGGTCGGACTGCCGATCTCGTCGATGCGGCGGAGGTTCTCCGCCTGGTCCTCCGGGAGGCTGTTGATGACCGACCACTTGTTGAACTGCCCGGTGGGGGTGCCCTCGGCGGCCGGTCCGTTGTCTCCCGCAACGAAGATGATCAGTGTGTTGTCGTGCTCTCCGAGCTCCTCCAGGGCGGCGACGAACCGCCCGAACTGATGGTCGAAGTGCGACAACGCGCCGGCGAATGCCTCCATGTACCGCGCGTAGAGCCTGTGCTCGTCGTCGGACAGCGAGTCCCACGCGGTGATCTCCTTGGGCCGCTCTGAGATCTGGCTGTCAGCCGGGATGATGCCGAGCTCGAGCTGCCGCTGAAATGTTTCCTGCCGGATCCGATCCCAACCAGCGTCGAACCTGCCGGCGTACTTCTGGATCCACTCGCGGGGGGCGTGGTGTGGCGTGTGCGCCGTGCCGGGGGCCCAGTAGAGGAAGAACGGCCGGTGCGCGGCGACGGAGCGCTGCAAGCGCACCCAGGAGATGGCCTGGTCGGCCAGGTCCCGGTCGAGGTGGTAGCCCTCCTCAGGGGTGTAGGGCGTGTCAATAGGCGTCGTGTTCCGGTAGAGCGTGGGCTCCCATTGATTGGCGTCCGCCCCCATAAAGCCATAGAACATCTCGAATCCGAGACCCGTGGGCCAGCGGTCGAACGGTCCGTTGGGATTGATCTCCCACTCCGGGGTGTTGTGCCACTTGCCGAGCGCTGCCGTTGAGTACCCGTTGAGGCGGAGGACCTCGGCGACGGACGCGGCGCTGCGCGGCCAGATCGTGCTGTATCCGGGATAGCCGGTGGCCATCTCGGCGACCGCGCCGTTCGCAATCTGGTGATGGTTGCGGCCGGTGAGCAGTGCCGCCCTCGTCGGGGAGCACATCGCCGCAGTGTGGAACCGGTTGTACCGCAGGCCGCGCCCGGCCAGCGCGTCCAGGTTGGGCATGTCCACCGGACCGCCGAACGCGCTGGGCTGGCCGAAGCCCACGTCGTCGAGCAGCACGACGACCACATTGGGAGCGCCGTCAGGGGCCGTCAGCGAGCGGGGGAAGTGCGGGACTGAGGCGGCCGTCGTCTCGGCGATGCGGGAGGCGTAGGCCTCCTGGGACGGAAGGTGGGTTCTGGAGAGTCGGGAATCGGTCATGCTGGTCCGCTCCTAGAAGATCGCCATTGCGTTGGCCGGGGAGCCGAGGCCTCCGGGGAGGCGAACGGGCTTCGCCATGAACAAGAACTCGTAGCGGTGGCGTCCGGCGCACGCCTCGCTCAGCTCGACAAGGTCGAAGAGCTCGCCTAGCGTCAGACCGAGCAAGCCCAGCAGAGCCGGGTGGAGTCTGGTGTCCTTACCACGCGGAGGCGTCACCTCGACGGCGATGTTGTCCGCGCACACAGCGGCGATGTGCTTGTCCCAGAGCCACTGCAGGGTCTCCTCGTCCTGCTGGAGTCCTGGGGCCGCATAGCGCATCTCGGTCGTCGTCGTGCCGTCGCTGAGGCTGCGGATGAACGCGTCGACGCCGAACCGCAGGAGCAGTACGTCGCCCTCCTCGATGCGGACACCCTGGGCGGCGGCGACCTCGTCCAACAGCGAGGGCGGTATCTCCCTGCGCGTGTTCGGCTCGATCGCCTCCGGTGTGTCCCGCAGGTGCCGCTCCAGGTCCAGCAGCACGCCGCGCGCCACGATGCCCCGCTCGGCCACCTGGTCGATCCCGAGAGAGTTGTGTCCGGGGGCGAGCGCCCGATCGTCAGGGAGCAGGCCGTTGTAGAAGCCGTCGGGCCCGCGGACGTGGCGTAGGCCGTCCCACTGACTGGACAACTGCGGGGCGAAGTTGTCCAGGGTCTCGTCGTAGTAGCCCGGCATGATCTCGAAAACGTCGTGTACGAACTGCTGACGATGCTTGAAGATCGACAGGGGGATGCTCAACGGGTGGTCGAGGTTGACGCAGATTCCCTCGGTGGCCAGCCTGAGCGCCCGAGCCCGGCGTTCGGGTGTCAGCAGCTCCAGCGTTCCGAGCTGCGACCGGTCGCCGAACACGCCCCAGGCGGTGCGCCAGTTCGGTGCCGCGGTCGACGGGGGGAGTTCGTTGTACGAGGGCAGGACGTTGCTCAAGCGCTCACACCGCCGTCCACGGGCAGGTTGACCCCGGTGACGAACGCCGACAGGTCGGACAAGAAGAAGAGAGCCGCCTTTGCGACGTCGTCGGCGGTAGCCAGCCGTCCCATCGGGATGTCGGTTGTCAGCCGCTCCCGGTCCATCAGGTCGGCCGCCTCGACCGGTACAAACTGGGGAAGCATGGGAGTGTCGGCGGCGACGGGGCAGATAGAGTTGACGCGCACGCCGCGCGGGGCGAACTCCTTGGCAAGCGACCGGGTCAGCATGACGGTGCCGCCCTTAGATGCCTGATATCCCGAGTGGTGGGCCCGGCCCTTCAATCCGGATAGGGATGCGGTGATGAGGAAGGAACCCCTGGACGCCTCGAGGGCCCCTGCGGCGTACTTCGCGAGCAGCCACGGCCCCTTGACGTTGACGGCCATCAAGCGGTCGAACAAAGACTCCTCATAGTCCTCCAAGGCTGAGAAAGGCGCAGGGAGACCGGCGTTGGCCCACGCGCCGTCGATGCGGCCGTAGGTCGCGTTGGTGAAGTCGACCAAGGCGGAGCTGTCCGCGGCGTTCGTCGCGTCGTAGGTGAACGCCCTGGCCTGTCCGCCCGCTTCCTCGATCTGGGTGACCGTCTCCTTGGCGCCGTCGGTGTTTAGGTCCGCGACCACGACTTTCGCGCCGTGGGCTGCGAAGAGCACGGCTCCGGCCCGGCCCATCCCCGAGGCCGCCCCGGTGATGATAACGATCTTTCCGTGCAGGAGCTTTGTCATGTCACGTGTCCTCACTTGCCTGCGAGCCTGATGATGGTTGTCTTGACCTGGGTGTAGTGCGCCAGGGCCTCGAAGCCCTTTTCACGGCCGATGCCGCTGTTCTTGTAGCCACCGAACGGTGTCTCGACGCCGCCGCCGAACCAGTTGTTGATGAACACCTGACCCGACTCCAGCTGTGCCGCGACGCGGTGGGCCCGGTCGATGTCCTGGGTCCACAAACCCGATACGAGCCCGTAGTCCGTGTCGTTGGCGAGGGCGACGGCTTGGTCTTCGTCGTTGAACCTGGTTGCTACCAGGACAGGCCCGAAGATCTCCTCACGCGTGAGCAGGGATCCGTGCGGCGCCTCAAGCAGGGTCGGTGCTACATACAGCCCGCCCGGGTAGTTCTCGAGCACCTTCGGCGGCCCCTCGAGCAGGGCAGTAGCCCCGGAAGAGGTGATCTGGTCGAGGTAACCCTGGACCCGGGCGTACTGCTCCTTGGTGGCGATCGGCCCGATGTCCGGGTCGTCGAGGGCGTGTCCGACCCGGACATCGCTCAGCCGCGACTGCAGACGGGACAAGAACTCGTCGTAGACGGTGGAGTGCACCAAGAGTCGACTTCCCGCCGAGCATGCCTGGCCGGAGTTGTAGGTGATCGCCAGACAGGATCCTTCGACGGCAGCGTCGAGGTTGGCGTCGGAGAAGACGATGTTGGGGCTCTTGCCGCCGAGCTCGAGTCCGGCCGGGATGAGCCGGTCCGCTGCCGCGTGGGCGACGAGTCGGCCGACCTCGGCGGAGCCGGTGAACATGACCCGCCGGACCAGTTGGTGATGGATCAGCGCCTGCCCGGTGGTCGGGCCGTCGCCTGGGACCACATTGAGGACACCGTCGGGGAGGCCGCATTCGCTGGCCAGCCGGGCCAGCATGAGGCAGGTGAGCGGTGCGTCCTCGGCGGGTTTGACCACGACCGTGTTACCAGTTGCCAGGGCGGGACCGAGGCCTCTGGCCGCCTGTTGGAGGGGGGCGTTCCAAGGCAGGATCACTCCCACGACGCCGTAGGGTTCGTGGCTGGTGTAGGCGTGCCACTCGGCCCCGAGCGGGATGACATCCCCGTGGTGCTTGTCCGCCGCTCCTGCATAGAACTCGAAGTACCGGGCCGCGACCTCAACGTCGCCTAGCGAGAGGGACAGGGGCTTGCCGGTGTCAAGGCTCTCCACGCGTGCGAACTCTTGGCGCTTCTCGCGGAGCTGGCCGGCGATCGTCTGGAGGATGCGGCCGCGCGCCGACGGCTTCCACCTGCGCCAAGCCCGGTGGGCGCGATCGCTAGACCGCACCGCGACATCGACGTCTTCCGCGGAGCCGTGCGCTACCGCCGCGAGTACCTCGCCGGTGGACGGGTTGATTGTGTCGAGCCGCTCTCTGCTTGACAGCTTGCTGACCTTGCCGTCGATATAACCGTCGATGATGAAGCCGGTGACAGGCACTCATTCCTCCGGGGCCGAGGTTCGGGTCAACAGCTCCTGGATGGCTCCTGAACAGTGCTTTGCCTGGCGCGTGATCTCAGGAATGTCGGCGTTGGCCAGGTAGTCCTTGAAGGCCGATACGTGCACGGCTGCGATGAGGACCCCGTTGCGATCGTGGACGGGGGCCGCGAAGCCGATTATCCCGCTGATGGTCTCCTCCATGCTCATGGCGAAGCCACGTTCCCGGATGGCTTCGAGTTCTGATCGAAGCGCCGACTTGGTTGTGATGGTGTTGGGAGTGAAGGCCACCAGATCCGATGACGTCGCGACCTTCTCCAACTCAGGGTCGTAGGCGGCGAAGAGTTTGCCGACTGCGCTGGAGTGCAGCGGCACGGGATCTCCCAGTCGAATATCCAGACCGGCCCGGTGCAGACCGGGAACGCGCTCGACGTAGGTCACCGTGTTGCCGACACGCACGGCCAGGTAGGCATCGTGCTCAATGGACTGCACGAGACGTTTCAGATGTGGTCGCGCCGCGTTCACCAGGTCGACCTGCTCGATGGCCGCCACGGCGAGTCGCACGAAGACCGGACCGGCGCGGTAGAGCTTCCGGTCATCGATGACCAGGAGTCCAGCGTTCACCATGGAGCGAAGCAGGTCGTGCGTGCTGCTCAACGGCCCTGACACGGACTCGGCGATCTGCGAGAGCGGAGCGCCAGCATAGTTCTGCCTCAGCACATAGTCGAGGACCCGGACGAGCCGGTCCACCTTGTCACCGCTCATGCCTGCTGGCACCCTTCTTCAGCTATCTGAAGCACTCATTCGAATATTCGGAACGTAGCCTGAGTACTGTCAGGCGTCAACGGGTCGATACCGATCGAATCAGGCATTGACAGCCACTTTTCGTGAACCTAGTCTCTCCGGTACAACGAAGAAAGTTCCGAAATATCGGAAAAGGCGCCCGTGAGTGTGCTGATCACCCGAGACCATGGAGATCGAGCCGTGAACAACAACAACCACGATGCGCAGGGAGCCATCACTGTTCGTGGCGTGACGCACGAGTTCGGCCGATCCAGGGGCGATGCGACGTCCCGAGGGCGGATGAACGCGCTCGAGGACATCAACCTGATTGTTCCTCGCGGCCAGTTCCTCGCGATCGTCGGCCCGAGTGGGTGCGGCAAGACCACTCTGATGAACATGATGGCCGGCCTCATCAAGGCCTCGTCGGGAGTGGTGACGCGCGATGGCCGCCCCGCCACCTCGCTGGCCCGCAACGTGGGTTACATGTTCGCCCGTCCCGGCCTGCTGCCCTGGCGGACCGCGCGGGGCAACGTCGAACTGGGGCTGGAGTTTCGCGGCGTGAGCAAGTCCCGCGCGAGGGAGATGGCCAGTGAGCTGCTCCGTCAGGTCGGGTTATCCAAGTCCGAGGCATCACTGCCCTCGGAGCTCTCCCAGGGCATGCGCCAGCGAGTGGCGTTGGCGCGTGTGCTGGTCCTCGACCCCGACTACCTGCTGATGGACGAGCCGTTCGGCGCCCTGGACGCGCAGACAAAGCTGGTCATCCAGGAGCTGTTTATCCGGATCTGGGAGGGCACCGGGAAGACGGTGGTCTTCGTGACGCACGACTTGGTCGAGGCCGCTGCGATGGCCGACCGGGTGATCGTCATGACGGCCTCTCCGGGCCGGATCAAGGCAGATCTCATGATGCCGTTCGACCGACCACGCGATTTGGACGGCCTCCGGTTCGACCCCAAGTTCCAGGAGATCTCGCACCAGATCTGGGATGCCCTGAAGGACGAGGTTTCACACGATGACTGAGAAGACCGCAACAGCGTCCCTGGAGGCTCCTCCGGCTTGGCTGCCTGCCGTGCCTCGGATCGTCACGCTGTCCGCCGCGCGCCTGGGTCTGGCTGCAGCGGTGTTGGCCGTCTGGCAGTTCGGCGTGGAGATCGGCTGGCTCGACCCGGCGTTCATAAGCAGTCCGGAGGCGATCTGGAAGTTCCTGCGCGACTTCGTCGGCTCCGGGGACATCTGGCATCATCTCTGGGTGACGCTGCAGGCGACACTGCTCGGATTCATCATTGGCAGCGCTGCAGGGATTGCCGCGGGTCTCGTGCTGGCGAGTGTGCGGTGGCTGAACGAACTCCTCGACCCGTTCCTCACGATCCTCAACTCGCTTCCGCGGGTCGCCCTGGCCCCGCTGTTCCTCCTGTGGTTCGGTCTGGGCGGCGCGTCGAAGGTCGCGCTGGCCGTAAGCCTGGTGTTCTTCATCCTCCTGATCAACACCCGGGCCGGTGTCAGGAACGTCGAGGCGGACATTGTGACCGTGTCGAGGTTGCTGGGTGGAGGCGGCTGGCGGCTCTTTCTGAAGGTGATCCTGCCGGCGGCCGTACCCAGCATCGCCGCCGGGCTCCACCTGGCCGTCATCTACTCGCTTCTCGGTGTCGTGGTGGGCGAAATGATCGCGGCTGAGGCGGGGCTGGGCCAACGCATCGCCTTCTACTCTGGCCAGTTCAACACAGCCGGCGTGCTCGGGGTGCTCGCCGTGCTCGCGCTCATCGCGGCCGCCATGAACACCGCGACGGTGCTCCTCGAACGACGTCTCCTGCGTTGGCAGGACCGCGGGCGGCTCTAGACCGCCCCGACGCAGCCCGCTCTGGCCTCGGCCAGAGCGCAGCCCCATCGGAAAGGTACGACCACACATGCACGCACTCACGTCGACGGGCGGAGCCCGTCGGTCACGACCACGGTCCCTGACCGGGGCGCTCGTCGCCCTTGTCGTCACCTCGGCCCTTCTGTCCGCCTGCGGCTCCAGCGGTGAGACGGCGAGCACGTCCGGCCTCAAAATCGGTGTTTACCCGGGCGCCTTGATGAGTCTGCCGGCGTACGTCGGCGCCGACGCCGGCCTCTTCAAGAAACATGGTCTCGACGTCGATCTGGTCGACATCTCCGACGGCAGGAATATGACCTCCGCCGTGGTGAGCGGCAGTATCGACATCGAGCTCAACAGTATCGACAACAACGCCCTGGTGATCGAGCAGGGTCAGCCGATCGTCGCCGTCGCGGGGAACACCGTGCGTCCGGTCTTCACGCTGCTCGCAGGGTCCAAGCTGGCCACCCCGAACGCGGAGGCCGGGTTCCCCGGCTCGGTGCAGGACCTCAAGGGCAAGAAGATCGGCGTGATGGCGACGGGCGGCAGTGTCGAGCAGATGCTTCGCTACGTCCTCAAGGCCGCGAAGGTTGACCCGGACAAGGATGTCACGCTGGTCAGCGCCGGCCTGCCGGCCACCGGTGTCCCGGCGCTGAAGGCGAACCAGATCGACGCCTACATGTCCATTGAGCCTGCCGCGAGCCTGACCTCGCTCGACCAGAGCGGGAAGGTCGTCCTCGACCTTCGCAAGACGCCGCTGCCCGGCGAGCTGACCGAGCTGGACTGGCCCTACAACCAGTGGGCCTCAATCACGAAGACCGTTGACGCCAAACGAGACACCATCGGTGCCTTCCAGGCGGCCATGAAGGACGTCTTCGCGTTCATGGCGGATCCCACGAACCGCCCGAAGGTCAAAGAGATCGCCATGAAGCGCATCTCCGACAACGCCCAGCTTGTGGACACACTCCTGGAGACGAACATCGATGTCTTCGGATTCGAGCTGCGCCGCGATCGAGTCGAGCGGGCGTTCGACTACCTCGTCCAGACGGGGCTGATCAAGAAGCCGATCACCTACGAGGACTATGTGGCGGAAGGAGCACGGAGCTAGCCGGTCACGGCGTCTCCGGGTACGACGATGACGAGCTGCTGTAGCCCCGGCCGTGGGGAGTCTGTCCCGAACACCCCGGCCTCTCTGTGGGCAACCGAGTCCGGTGTTGTCGGCCCTGCCGACCGGGACTACTGCGGGCCGCATCCACAGGGAATGGTCCAGCTCGGCGGGGTTGCGTTCACCATGGGTGACGACCGGCGCCTCGGACCCGGTGGGGACGGGGAGGCGCCGGCGCGGCGAGTGATCGTCGATCCGTACTGGATCGACGTGGCGGCCGTTACCAACGCCGACTTCGCGGAGTTCGTGGCGGAGACCGGCTATGTCACGGAAGCGGAGGCGTTCGGCTGGAGCTTTGTCTTCGAGCGGTTCGTCGACCGGCGAGTCGCTCGGCGCCTGGAGGCCGCTCCCGGTGTCGTGCCTCGCTGGTGGGTCGCCGTCGAGGGTGCCTCGTGGCGGCGCCCTCACGGCCATGGTTCCCCGGTGGAGGAGCTTGCGGACCATCCCGTCGTGCACGTGTCCTGGAACGACGCGAACGCGTACTGCCGATGGGCTGGAAAGCGGCTGCCGACCGAGGCGGAGTGGGAGTACGGCGCACGGAGCGGGCTGGACGGCGCGGTCTATCCATGGGGGGACGAGCTGACACCGGGCGGTGAGCACCGGTGCAACATCTGGCAGGGCGAGTTCCCCGGCGCCAACACGGCCGACGATGGGTACGTCGGCACGGCCCCCGCGCGATCCTTCCAGCCCAACGGGCACGGCCTCTACAACACGTGCGGCAACGTCTGGGAATGGTGCGCCGACTGGTTCAGCGACACCTGGCACGCCGTCGATCGTCCACACACGCGCCGAAGCCCGGCAGGCCCTCCGCAGGGAACCGCGAGGGTCATCAAAGGCGGTTCCTATCTCTGCCACGACTCGTACTGCTTCCGCTACCGGCCGGCGGCCAGGAGCGGCAACACCCCCGACAGCAGCACGGGGCACATGGGCTTCCGCTGTGCGCGCGACGCGATGCCGGGCGAGCCCGTCCTATGACGACCCGGGCCTGAGCGCCCTGACGAGCGGATCGGACGATGTCAGAAACGATCAAGATCCTCAACTTCGTCGAGCCCATCGCGGGGGCCGAGGACTACTGCGAGGAGTACTACCGCACGGTGCACGTGCCGCTGATCGCGCGCACCCTCAGAGAGGATCCGCGGTGGGTCAGCTACTACCAGAACCGCCTCGTCGCCGGCTACGACGCCCTGGGCGGCTTCAGCAAGCGGCCTGACCGCTGGCGCCTTGTGCTGCTCAGAGGGGTGGCTGAGGAGGCGGGCGGCGGCCGCGCCTTCCGTCCGAACAACCCCGAGCTGCAACGTGTCGTCGAACTCGACCACCCCAACTTCCTGTCGGCGATCACTCGTCTCGAAGCACGTGAGGTCACCGTTCACGACTCCCTGGGAGCCCAGAGCGCGTTGAACAAGTACGTCGTCGCGTTCGCGTCGGCGGGTGAAATGGCATCGGGCAGGAGCGCCGCCGTCGACGAGTTCATGGAAGCGGCATCGTCCGCAGTCGGCTGCAGGCTCGCTCTGGTTAACCAGGTCATAGGCGAGGTGGAGAGCACCACGGTCGGCCAGGCGGTCGTGCCCTCGGACCGGTACGTCGCTGTGCCGACCTTCCACCACGTCGTGGAGCTGTACTTCGACAACCCCTTCGACGCGCGCAGCTTCTTCGCGAGCGCCGACGTCCTGGAGCGGCTGCACTACGGCGAGAGCAGGACCGAGGTGTTCGAGGCCCAGGAGTCGTGCGGATTCGACCGTCGCTGAAGTATGTGCCCCCACGAGGTCACCTGAAGCTTGGAGAAACGAATGGATGGAGAAGAGATGCGGAGCTCGACCGGCCCTAGAGAAGCCCCCGAACGGCCCAGAGTCGCCGTCCTGGCCACGAGGCAGCTGGCTGTTCCGCGGGAGGACGACCGCAGTCTCGAAGAGATGATCTTTGCTGTTGCCGCGGCGGCGTTGAGTGCGGTTGGGCTCCAGGCCTCCACTGTCGGCAGCATTGTCCTCTACGGCAACGACCAGATGAACGGGCGAGTTATCTCGTGCATGGTCGGTGCAGGTCCAGCCGGCGGCGTCGACCGCGACGTCACGATGATCGCGTCATCGGGCGAGCACGCCTTCATCTATGCCTATCTCCGGTTGCTGGCCGGTCAGGACCAGAACGTCCTGCTGGTCGGCTGGGGCAAACCGAGCGAGGGCGTGTCACCTGAGCACGCGCAGTTGGTGAGTGCCGAGCCGTATCTGCTCCGGCGCGTAGGGATGAACGACACGATCGCAGCCGCGCTCCAGGCTTCCCGGATGACGACGACCGCCGCAACCGGGCGCGCTACCGCATGGCCCCTGACGGCCGCGGACCTCCCTGCCGATAACGACGTGGTCTACGCGGCCATCCTCGCTGCCGAAGGCAGCTTTGAGCCGGAAACCGAGCTGGCCTGGGTGCTCGGGGCGGGCTGGGCCATGGATGGCTATGACATGGGTACCCGGGACGTCGCCGAGATGCCCGCACTTGCCGCGGCGCTTCAGCAGATCGAGAAGCGAGGGGTGCCCGGTGCGGCCCGGTGGAGCATCGTCGAGATTGCCGCACCGAGCGAGGTGGCCACGAGGGCGGTGGTCGGCAAGCTAGGCCTCCGCGACGACGTACGGATCAACGCGGCCGGCAGCACTGCGGACTTCATGTCGACGTCGTCGACGTCCGGTCTGGGACGGTTCATCGCAGCCGTCGACGCGCTCGACTCCCAGCCCGCCGGCTCGATCTCCGCCGGCATCGGGCTCCAGGGATTCGCCGGACAAGGAGCAGCAGTCATGGTCTTCGGTGGGAAGGGAGGCAACCTGTGAGCAACGTGGGCATAATTGGCTTCGGTCAAACCAAGCATGTGACTCGCCGCGAGGACGTCACATTCCCGGAGCTGGTGAAGGAGGGAGCGGACCTCGCGCTGGAGAACGCCGGCATCGGCATCGATGATGTCGACGCGGTCGTCTTCCCGCTCGCTCCTGATGCGCTCGTCGGCGTCGGCAACGGCGAACGGTGGTGCGTGGACGCCGTCGGAGCTGTCGGCAAGCCGTTTATGCGGGTGAACAACGGCGGAGCCACGGGCATGAGCGCTGTCCTCACCGCCTGGACGCACATCGCCTCCGGGATGTTCGACGTGGTGCTGGTGGCCGGGGCCGACCGGGTCTCGGAGTCCGGCTCGGCGCAGTCCGTTCTGAACAAGATGTGGGACGTCGGCTACGAACGGCCGCTGCCGCTCAACACCATCACGATGCTCGCGCTGTCCGCGGCTCGCTACATGTACCTCTACGATTCCACGGAGGAGGACATGGCGCGGGTCAGCGTCAAGAACCGGTACCACGCGAGTCTGAACCCGTACGCGCACCTACGCGACCGGATCTCGATCGAGGAGGTCCTGAACAGCCGGCAGCTGGCTTGGCCCATCAAGCTCGGCGATGCCTGTCCCGCCTCCACGGGCGCGGCCGGCGTGGTCCTGGTCTCCGAGCGTTACGCCAAGGCACACGGACACCGGGCGGCCTGGATACGCGGCATAGGGCAGAACACCGAGACGTTCTGGATGGGTGACCGGGTCGGCCCGAAGGCCCAGGGGGACCACGCCGACGCGGACGCGTTGGCGACGGCGTTCCAGCGTGCCTACGACATGGCAGGGCTCACCGACCCGCGCTCCCAGGTCCATGCGGCCGAGATTTACGCACCGTTCTCAAGTGTCGAACTGCATGTCATCGAGGCCGCCGGACTGGCCGCGAAGGGCCAGGCCCCGAAGCGGCTCGCGGCCGGTGAGTTCACCCTCGGCTCGGCAGGGCCCGTGGTCAACCCTTCGGGCGGAACCCAGTGCTCGAACCCGATCACCGTCACCGGCGTGATCCGGGTGGGTGAGGCCGCGCTGCAGGTCCTCGGCCAGGCAGGGGAGCGCCAGGTGCCTGGCGCCACCACCGCGATCGCCAGCGCCATCGGTGGCGACCACCAGTTCTACTCGACCATGGTTCTTTCCAACTCCCTGGAGGAGATCGCATGACCAGCACCCCCCGGTCACAGGCGGTTGTAATTCCCGAGCCGTCCACCGGCCCTCGCTTCTACGAGCAGACCTGGGACCTGTCGTACCGGCACGCACTCGGTAACACCACCTCCAGGTTCCTTGCCGGATTGGCCGCGGGCCGGGTGTACGGACGCGCGTGCTCTCAGTGTCGGCGTGTGCTTGTCCCTGCACGGTCGTTCTGCGACCGTTGCCACCGCGCCACCGGGGACTGGCTCCAGGTGAGCACGAGCGGCGTCATCGAGATGTTCACCGTGGTATACGAACCCTTCCGCGGGCTTCCCGAACCGCCGTACGCTCTCGCGTACGTCATGCTCGACGGAGCGGACACCGCGCTCCCCGGCTATGTCCGTGGCCTCGACCTGACCGACGTCGAGGCGGTGACCAAGACGCTGGCCATCGGAACGCGGGTCCGGGTCGCCTTCGCCGAGAACTCGGTCGGCAGTGTCGCCGACTACTGGTTCGAGCTCGAGACGGATTCCGCCGACCCGAGTGTCGGGGCCAATGGCTAGCTCGGCGTCACCGGCACTGAGCCATGTCGGTCCGATACAGTGGCCCGCGACGGCTCCGCGACCGGCAATCTCAACCCTCCCCGGACTCATTGACTCGTTCGCCGAATCCCACGGGGATCGGCCGGCTGTCGTGTTCGAGGGACGCGAGATCAGCTACGGTGAGCTCGCGGAGCGCAGCCAGCGGGTTGCCGCTGCCCTCAGGGGGTTGAGGGTTGGGCGCGGCAGCGTCGTCGGACTGCTCGCCCCCAACTCTGTCGACTGGCTCGCGCTCACCATCGGCGCCGTACGCGCCGGTGCTCAGGTCCATGTGTTCAATACCTGGGTGAAGCCGAGCGAGCTGGACTACCTGCTCAGAGCGTCACGGGCCGAGCTCCTGGTCAGCGCTGCCGGCTTCGCCTCGAACGACATCCTCGGCACCTTGGCCGGACTGCTCCAGGAGGCGCAGCTAGACGCACCAGGTGGCTGGTCCAGTGATAGGTACCCTCATCTGAGGACTGTCGCGATCCTTGACGGGGAGTGCTCAGTAAGCGGTTTCGAGTGCTGGGGCCCACTCGCGGGACAAGCTGACCCGCTCCGAGCAGATGACAGTCGTCCGACGGAGGCACCCGTCGTCGTCTATACCTCCGGGTCGACCCGGTTTCCCAAGGCCGTGCCGCTCACTCAGTTCGACATGATCGAGAACGGCTTTGCCATAGGGACCCGCATGCACCTCAGGCGCGACGACCGGGTGTGGCTCGGTAGTCCTCTCTTCTGGAGCTACGGCATCGCTAACGCGGCTATGGCCACCTTCACTCACGGGGCCTGCCTTGTGCTCGAGGACCGGTTCGATGCCCAGCGGGCCGCGGAGACGATGCGTCGCGAACGCTGTACGGTGGCGTATCTGTTGCCGGCAATGGTGGAGTCCATCCGGAGCAGTGCGCGCGACGTCGTCGCGAAGCTCGACCACCTTCGTACTGGGCTGACCATCGGTCGCCCCGACGAACTGAAGTGCATCGTGGATGAGCTCGGCATCAAATCTATTTGCAACATCTACGGCTCAACGGAGGTCTACGGCAACTGCTGTGTTACCGATGCGGACGACCCTCTCGATATCCGTATGGTCTCGCAGGGGTTACCACTGCCAGGAGTGGAGATTCGGGTAGTCGACCACGAGAGCGGAGCAGTGGTTCCCAGGACCCAGCCGGGGCATCTCCAGGTCCGTGGCAGGGTCATGCCCGGCTATCTGCCTACCGCAGACGGGCAGCAGGTTCCGGACCCAATCACGAGTGATGGTTGGTACGACACGGGTGACACGGCCTTCATCCGGGAGGACGGACGTTTGGTCTTTGTCGGGCGGCACTCCGAGATGATCAAGACGTCCGGTATCAATATCTCGCCCGCCGAGATCGAGGCCCATCTGCGCGCCCATCCAGCTGTGGTCCAGGCTGCCGTGGTCGCGGCGCCGGACCCGCGGCGGGGCGAGGTGCCGATCGCCTTTGTCGTAACGTCAGGATCTACGAGCGAGGCCGAATTGACCGAGCATTGTCGAAACGCGTTGTCTTCCTACAAGATGCCCGCTCGAGTGGTCTTGGTGCCCGCACTCCCGCTCACCTCCACCGGCAAGCTCGCGCGCAAGGCGCTCCTGGACGAGGCTCGGAAGGTGGTGCGTACCGTTGCCTGAGTTGCGGCCCGGCCACAGTGCGGACGACCGAGTGCGTAGCCGTGTCGGTAACTGGGGGCGTTGGGGCACCGAGGACGAGGCGGGTGCGCTCAACCTTGTTCAAGCAGCCCAGGTCCGAGTGGCGATACAGGCGGCGACCGACGGGGAGGTGGTATCGCTCGCGCAGCCATGCGGGCCGGACGGGATGGTATCTCCGCATCGACGTCGGCCTGCGCGGTTCATGGACAGAGACGCCGGTGACTACGCCTTGGGTGCTCGTGCCCCTCATGGGTTTAGGTTCGCCGAGGACACCGTGCAGCTTCCGACCCACAGCGGGACCCATCTCGACGCGCTGTGCCATGTGTGGGAGGGAGATGCTCTTTACAATGGTCATCCCGCCAGCGGTGTCAGGTCGACGCGCGGAGCCGACCGCTGTGGGGCCGAGGCTCTCCGACCGGTCGTCACGCGGGGGGTCCTGGTGGATATGCAGGAGCACTTGGGCCGCCCCCTGGAAGCCGGTGAAGCCGTCACCGCCCAGTTGCTCCGGTTGTGCCTGGACGAGCGCGGCGTGCATCTGGAACCCGGCGACGCCGTCTTGATCAGGACCGGATGGTGGGAGAGAGGCCTGAGCGCCGAGGTCTATCACCGGGCCGAGCCCGGGATCGACCTCGCTGCGGCTTGGTTCCTAGCTGAGCAGGACGTGAGCCTGGTCGGCGCGGACAACTACGCGATCGAGCAGCAGCCCAGCGCGCCTGGCACTTCCTTTCCGGTCCATCTCTGCTTGCTGCATAAGTTTGGTGTGCCAATGCTCGAGAACCTTGACCTAAGCCGCCTGGCCGAGGCGCTTCGTCAACGCGGGCGATCGGTGTTCGCACTCGTCGTCGCACCCTTGCCGCTCCAAGGATCGACCGCGGCACCGGTGTGTCCTGTGGCGGTGCTGTGACGTGCAGGACCCCACCGGACCGCTGAAGGGCATGCGGGTCGTCGACCTCTCGCAACAACTGCCCGGGCCATACACGAGCCTGCTCCTGGCCTCGCTCGGCGCCCATGTGACCAAGGTTGAGCCACCTTGGGGAGACGCGGCAAGAAGCTTGGACCCTGACATGTTCGAGGCCGTCAATCATGGCAAGGTCTCAGTGCGCCTGGACCTCAAGTCCGATGTCGGCCGCAAGACCCTACACAGGATGATGACCAGCGCGGATGTCTTCATCGAGGGCTTCCGCCCAGGGGTTATGGACCGGCTGGGGTGCTCCGCCATGGATCTGCACGCGTTGAACCCCTCTCTTATCTATTGCTCGATCAGCGGCTATGGCCAGAAGGGCCCGCTGGCCGGGCATCCGACCCACGATCTCAACCTCCAAGCCATGGTTGGGGCGATACCGAGGTTCGCCCGGCTGGACCGTATCGGCGTGCCCTGGGTCGACCTCGGAACGGCCACCACAGCCGCCTTGGCGATCGCCGCATACTGGCACGCAGGCGTGGGCGTCCATCTGGATTTGGCCATGCTCGACCTGGCTGCTTCGTGGGCGGCGGTAAAGCCACGCGCCGTGTCCGACATCGAGCCCAGCTACGGGACTTTCATGTCGCGCGATGGGGACGTGTTCGTGTTGGCGCTCCTTGAGGACGACATGTGGGTGCGTCTGTGTCGGGCGCTCAGGTTGACGAGTTGGTCGGCGAAGCACCATCTGGAGCACTATCGAGCCAGGCAAGCCGACGCGGAAGGCGTCAGAAGCCGGCTGGAGCAGGAGTTCGCACTGCGAAGCACAGGAGAGGTGGTGGCACTCGCCGCCGAGTTCGACCTGCCCATCAACCGGGTGCTTGACTCCACGGAGGTCAAGACCGAACAGCAGCTGCGCCTGCGCTCAGCCAGCCGACCAGGCGCCCGTTGTGTGCCCATTCCAGAGCACCTGCTCGTCGACGTCGAGAGCTGCCCAGCGGTCCACAATCACGGGATCGAGGATCAATCGACAAGGTGAAGACCTCTGCGAGGGAGCGTCGCCTGACGTCCCGTCCGAGGCGACCTTGGCAGTCGACGGCTCCCGTCGGTGCTGATCGAGACGCTGCTCGAACTGCATACGGTCGACCTCAAGGCGGGCTCCAACAACTACAGTGTCGACGACTGGGCTCTGTGTTGCTCATGGCCAAGCCGACTACATCCGCGACTACCTGCGGCTGATGGGCGACCCTGCCGGCTAGCTCAGACCTCAACCGGCCAGCCCCTGGCAGCGCGGCTCGAACGAGAACACCAACGGCCTGCTCCGCCAGTACTTCCCCAAAGGCGCCGATCTGTCCGTCTACAGCGCCGAAGAGCTCGCTGCCCTCGCCGCCGAACTCAACAACCGCCCCCGCAAGACCCTCGGCTGGCGAACGCCCGCCGAGCTCTTCGCTAAGCTCGTCGCAACAGTCAAATGATCACGTGTTGCAATGATCGCTGGAATCCGCCCACAGCGAGCCGGTCAAAAATGTCAACGGCCACGTGGCCACGTACGACCTAGATGCCGTGATCATGGCGTCAACGAGGTCGGCCTACGGTTCCCGACCGTCCCCGCGTACCGAGCACATGGGAGTGCCGCCGGGCAAGCGGTGCCGCGAGCGAGACACCGCCGTGTAGACCAGTTCGGCGGCCCAGGAGGCCGGGGGGGTCGACAGAAGCCTCCCCATCCCGCGCCACCTGCGGGAAGATTGCCAGGTGAGCAGGGCGGCGAAAGCCCTCGCGCCGCCGGCCGGGGCTTTTCCCGGTTCGATCCACCAGGCGGCCCTGGTTACCTGTTCCGGGGAGAGGCCGTGTTCTTCGAGGTCGAGGGTCTGCCAGGCGGAGGTCCTTGGCCAGGCGGGGAGGGTACGGCGGAGCCTGCGCAGTGAGGCGGCGCAGAAGCCGCAGTCTCCGTCGTAGACGAGGAGGGGGTCCGGCGTCATGGGCGTCCTTCCACAGCCGGGCCGACCTGGGCGGGGACGGCGGGAGACGGCTCGGTCACGCTTGGGAGGTCACCGGCGGCGGCGATCGCGGGGCGGGGCGAGGCCGGCCATGCCGCCCATACCCGGTCGGGGAGGGCGAGGTGGGGCAGCCGGACCGGGAGGTCGACCGGGCGTAGATGGAGCACCAGGCAGGCGAGCATCGCGAACATGAAGCTCCCGAGGCCCATGAGCAGCCCGATCGAGATGTGGAAGGCGAATCCCGCGGCCAGCAGGTACGGCCTGACCGGACGGCGGGCGATCATGCCGAGCGCGAGCGCGAACTCGATGACGAGCGGTCCCCAGGTCATCGCGGTGACGCCGACCGGGTTGACCAGGACCGGGGTGAGCCAGGGTTTGGCCCAGCTCGGCATGCCGAAGAACGGGTCGGTGAGCCAGTACCACAGTCCCGTGCCGTCGGCCCATTCGGTGTGGCTCAGCTTGGCCACCGAGGCCTGGAAGTAGAGTCCGGCGACCTGGAGGCGGATGACGAAGAAGGTGCTCCAGGCCAGCAGCGAGCGGACCGGGCGGTCGGCCACGTCGACGGGTGGCCCCCAGTGCCACCTGCGCCCGTCCAGCAGCGCGATGGGGAGCAGTAGCAGGGTGATGACCGAGCTGATCTGGTCGCCCCCGTCGGGGATGGTGGCCGACGCCATCAGGCTGACCGTGACCCACCAGTGCCCGAGAGCGGTGAAACGGGGCCGCCAGCCGATGACCACGAGCAGGAGCAGGCCGATCGACACGAAACGAGCGAGCTCCAGCTGACCGTCGGGGACCACGCAGTAGACGCTGAACCGGGCCAGGCCCTCGCAGTTGGGGAAGGTCGGCATTCCCTGCGCGGGGCGCAGGATCGAACTGCTGTGACTGAACAGGAGTGTTCCGAGCGTGCCGAGCGCCATCAGGGTACGGGCCAGGCCGTAGACGTTCGTCCAGGGCGACACTCGTGTGAGGCGCGCAGCCGCGAGGCCGACTCTGGTCAGCATGTGACCTCCAAACGGGCGACGGTGGCGGGCATGACCGTCCGGCTTCCGGCCCACGCCCAGGGCAGCGGCTCGCGTTGGACCAGGCCGATCGAGCCGCAGTGGATGGGATTCGGCGCGAGGTTGCGTATCGTCACGACGCTGGGCGTCCGGGCGAGGCAGGCGTGGACGTCGGCGCCGTCACAGGGCGTCCATTTGCCCTGGGGAACGGCGGTCTGCATGATGCCCAGCTCCAGGCCCTGGGCCCGGGACCGTCGGTCGAATCCCAGGACGTTCCAGAGCTCGGAGTGCGGGCCGAGGCGCGCGTCCTGCCAGCCACTCGCGCCCGCGAGCCGCCATACGCCGATCTGTGGTTCGCGTGGTGATTTGGTGAAGAAGGCCCAGCCCTGCGGGGTGAGGGTAGTGATGGTCAGCCTTGACTGCTCCTGCCCCGGGAGCCGGATGGCATTGCTCGGCAGCTGGGAGTGGACCACGTAGAAGATCACTGATACCCAGAAGGCGACGATGGCGACGAGGGCCCACCCGAGACGCCTCGCCATGGTGTTTTCGGTCAACGGAGGCTCCGTGAGTTGATGGGGCCCCCGGCCCGGGACGCCAGGCCGGGGGCCGGAGGTCAGGCGGCGAGCCGCTCGGCGACGAGGTTCACGAAGCGCTCACGGTCGATCCTGGCCATGTCCTTGCTCACCATGGACTCGGTCCAGTTCTCGATCTCGTAGACGTTGGACTCCCGGACCGCGTTGGCCACCTTGTAGACGTTGACGATCTCGTAGACGTTGCCGAGGTAGATCGCGAACACGAAGAACGCCAGGCCGGCTGCCTGGTCGGTGGCCGACGAGTCGGCACGGAACCCGAAGCGCTCCGTCAGCACCTCGCGGGTGATCTTCTGCGCGGCGACGAACGCCCGGTCGACCCGGACCCGGTCGCCGCTGGTCATGTCGAGGCCGAACGAGGTCAGGAAGGCCGGGTCCTTGGCGTCGACCGCGGCGACGACCGCGTTGGCGAACTTCTCCTGTGCGGCGGTTATCGGACCGGCCGGGCGCGCGATCTCGGGGAACTTCTCGGCCACCGGACCGATTCCGAGGATCAGGCCGCGATAGACGGTCTTTCCGTCATAGGACGGCAGCGTGCTCGAAGCCTCGGCCGCGGTGACCGGCCGAATGCCGGCGGCGTGGACCGGTACGGCTCCGGCGGTGACCACCGCCGTCGCAGCCAAAGTCGCCACCAGCATTTTGGATGCCCGCATTAATTACCCTCCATGGGACTGAAACAATGAACGAGATCCGGCTGGGAACCAATGAGCCAGCAGCTCAAAATTGCCCTTCGTCGCGGACCGTGACGTCTCCGGTCGCGAGCAGGATGCATTTCGGCCGCCATCCCCGCTGGCTTTTCGCCGTTGCGATGGAGGATTGCACATGCGATTGAGCGCGAGCTTGGAACAGACTTGTGAATCACTTGTGCCACCGGCAACATATTTGTACCGTCCGCTTTAAAGCGGCAGGCCGAGAAGGGGCGACTTAATCAAGCCGGTGATGCTCTGGCTGCCGGGGTGAAGGCACGGTCGTACGCCGAGTCGATGTCCCGGATCACCAAAATTCACGGCAGGGCGCCCGCCAACCCGCTCGGCAATCGGCCTGCAGCGGCAGGCCTGATGGACCTCGGCTCAGAGCATGGTCATCGTCAAGAGTTGGCCTGAGAGGGCGGTGATATCGGTGTCAGGAAGGACAGTACAGGCTTTTATCGTCGGCCACCGCGCTCACGGCGGCGGGAGCCGGTTCCAGAGTTTGGTGACGCTGCCGGTGACACACGGCTGGGCGAAGGACCCGTCCCGGCCTACCCCGATCATGATCGGCTTCTTCGGGAACGCGGTGGCGCCGGACTTGATGCGGTAGTCGACCTCGGTGGTGAGCAGTTCCGGCGTACCGTACTCCAGCGCCATGCCGAGGGTCGTCCGGATCTGCAGGTCGGCGAAGGACGCGCCCAGGCAGCGGCGCTGTCCCACGCCGAACGGCAGGAACTCGTACGGCGAGGGCCGGGAGTCGGCCCACCGCGACGGCCGGAAGACGTCCGGGTCCGGGAACGCCGCGGGATCGCGATGCTCCAGCAACGGCGCGGCGAACGCCAGCGCGCCCCGCGGGATCGGCGGCGAGCCGTCGATCTCCACCTCGCGCATGACCCGCCGGGGTAACGAGAGCGGAACGGTCGGGATGAGCCGCTGGGACTCCTTGACGACGGTGTCCAGCGTCTCCTCGTCGGAGACCGTGAGCTCCGGCGTGCCGAGGATGGTGAGCATGGCCCACGTCATCGACATCGCGGTCGTCTCGAACCCGGCGGCGAACAACCCGTGTAACTCCCCCGCGATCTCCGGCGTGCTGAGTGAGTCGCCGTCCTCATCGGTCGTGTGGCACAGGATGGACAGCGCGTCCGGCCGGGGCTCCTCGGCCCGCTTACGCTCGATGATCGCCTCGAACCCGTCGTACACCCCGGCGACCCGCCGCACCCACCGGCCGTAGGGCGTCCAGTCCCGGTCCTTCTGGTACATGAACACCATCGGGTTCAGGGTGGCCTGCAACAGGTCGCTGACGGACTGCGCGAGGGCGACGTTCCTCCTGTCCGGTTCGAGCCCGAGCAGGCAGGTGAGCAGGTTGGCCCGGGTGATGCGGAGGAACTCGGCGACCATGTCGAACGGCTCGCGGTCCGCCGACGCGAACCGGGACTGCTTGAAGGTGTCGGCGAAGACCTCCCGGTAGTGCTCCAACGCGGTCCTGTGCACGATCGGCATCAGCAGCCTGCGGGACCGCCGGTGGCGCTCGCCGTTGAACGTGATGACGGCGTCGAACATCCGCGACCACGGCCGTGTCGGACGCCGCGAGTCAGAACCACGCCTCCCGGATCTCGTTGAACAGCTGGTCCCCGCTGCCGACGAGATCGAGCATCGGGCCGACCTTCGGCAGCTCGTGGGTCAGGAAATAACGCCCCGCAGCACGCTTCCCGGCAAAGAAGTCCCCCTCGCGCTCCCCCACCGCGACCAGCTGCTCAAGCCAGATCCACGCGACGACGATGTGGCCGGCGGCCTCGAGGAACGTCGAGGCATTTGCCAGCGCCTCTTCGGGCTTGCCCTCGGCCCACACCTCGCCGACGAGGTCGCCGAGCCCGGCGGTGTACGCAGCGAGAGCATCGGCGTAGACCTCGAGCCCGGCGGCCCGTGCACGCGTGACGGTGCCGTCGACGGCCTTGAGCAGGACCCGCAGACCGCGGCCCCCGTCGATGACGAGCTTGCGGCCGAGGAGATCCTGGGCCTGGACGCCGTGGGTGCCCTCGTGGATGAGGTTGAGCCGGTTGTCGCGATAAAGCTGCTCGACAGGATATTCGCGCGTGTAGCCGTAGCCGCCGTGCACCTGGATGGCCAGGTCGTTGGCGGCGAGGCACCACTGCGACGGCCAGTTCTTGACGATGGGGGTGAGCACGTCGAGCAGCTCACCGGCCGCCGCCCGCTCGGCAGGAGTCTCGGCCGTACGCTGCTCGTCGACGAGGCGGGCGGCATAGAGCACGAGCGCGAGCCCGCCCTCGACGTAGGACTTCGAGGCGAGCAGCATCCTACGCACGTCGGCGTGCCGGATGATCGGCACGGGGGCGCTCGACGGGTCCTTCGCGCCGAGCGGTCGGCCCTGCCGACGCGACTTCGCATAGGCGAGTGCGGTGCGATAACCGGCGTAGCCGAGCGCGACGGCGCCTGCGCCGACGCCGATGCGGGCCTCGTTCATCATGTGGAACATGACGGCGAGCCCGCGTCCCTGGTCGCCGACGAGCTCGCCGACGGCACCGGCGGAGCCGCCGGGGCGATGTCGTCCCTCACCGAAGTTGAGCACCGTGTTGACGGTGCCGCGGTAGCCCATCTTGTGGTTGATGCCGGCGAGCACGACGTCGTTGCGCTCGCCGAACTCACCGTCGGCGCCGACCAGCCGCTTGGGTACGGCGAAGAGCGAGAGCCCCTTGACCCCGGTGGGTGCGCCTTCGACGCGGGCGAGCACGAGGTGGACGATGTTGTCGCCCATCTCGTGCTCGCCGCCGGAGATCCACATCTTGTTGCCGAAGAGGCGATAGGTGCCGTCGCCCTGCGGCACGGCCCGGGTCGCCACGTCGGCGAGTGAGGAGCCGGCCTGCGGCTCGGAGAGGCACATGGTGCCGAACCAGCGTCCTTCGAGCATGGGCGGCACGAACCTCGCGACCTGCTCGGGGGAGGCATGCGCCTGGAGCAGATTGGCGTTGGCCATGGTGAGCATGGGGTATGCGGCGGTGGCGATGTTGGCGGCCTGGAACCACGCGAAGCATGCCTGGTGCACGATGTAGGGCAGCTGGATGCCACCGGCGTCGGCGTCCATGGCCGCGGCAATCAGCCCAGAGTCGGCGAACGCCTTGAGCGCCTGGCCGACCTCGGGGATGACGGTGACGGTCTCGCCGTCGAAGACCGGCTCGGTGCGGTCGCTAGCGGCGTTGTGGGTGGCGAACTGCTCGGCCGCGAGCTCCTGGGAGAGGTCGAGGACGGCGTCGAAGGTGTCGCGAGAGTGGTCGGCGAAGCGTTCGCATCGGGTCAGGGACTCGACGTCGAGCCAGTCGTACAGCAGGAAGTCGAGGTCTCGTCGTGACAGCAGCTCATGTTCCACGGTGGTGCTCCCTCAGCTGGCGGTGTCGTCAAGGGTGGTCATCAGACTCCTCCGTTGAGAGTGAGGCCTCCGTCGAGCACGAGGGTCTGGCCGGTCGTCCAGGCGGCGTCGTCGGAGCCGAGGTAGGCCACGGCTGCGGCGATGTCCTCGGGCTCGCCGAGGCGTCCGACCGGATAGGCGGCGGTGACCTCGTCCTCCTTGCCCTCGAAGAGTGCGGTGGCGAAGCGGGTGCGGACGACGGCGGGCGCGACGGCGTTGACCCGCACGGTCGGCGAGAGCTCGACGGCGAGCTGCTGGGTGAGGTGCATCAGGGCTGCCTTGGTCGCGCCGTAGAAGCCGATTCCGCCGGCGGGACGGAGACCGGCGACGGAGGCGACGTTGACCACGGCACCTCCCCGGTCGGCGAGCACCGTATGCCAGGCCCGGCGTGTCCAACCGAGCGTGCCGAGGAGATTGACTTCGAATATCTTGCGCGCCGCGGAATCCTCAAGCTCAAGCAGTGAGCCGTATGCCGGGTTGATGCCGGTGTTGTTCACCAGCAGGTCGAGACCGCCCCACCGTTCGACAGCGCGGTCGATGGCCTCCTGCTGGTGATCGGGGTCGGCGGCGGAGCCGGCGACGTGGAAGGCGACGTCAGGGCCAAGCTCCTCGACGGCCTCCTTGAGCGCCGTCTCCTTGCGGGCGGTGATGCAGACTCGAGCGCCCTCGTCGACGAGCCGGTGGGCGATGGCGAGACCGATGCCGCGGCTGGCGCCGGTGACCAGCGCGGTCCGGCCTTCGAGTCGTCGGGCGGTCACATCGACAGCCCTCCGTCCACCGGCAGGACCGCACCGGTGATGTAGCCGGCCTCCGGCGACGCGAGGAAGCCGATGGCTGCGGCCATCTCACCGGGGTCGGCGAAACGGCCCATGGGGATGGTGGCGGCGATCTCGGCCTTCTTCTCCTCGGGTATCGAGGAGATCATCCGGGTCTCGGCGTTGGGCGAGATGGCATTCACGGTGATGCCGAAGCGCGCGAGCTCCTTGGCCGCGGTGCGGGTGAAGCCCAGGATGCCCGCCTTGGCCGTCGCGTAGTTGGCCTGGCCGGTGTTGCCGTGAAGGCCGCTGTAGGAGGTGACGTTGATGACCCGTCCGAAGCCGCCCTCGCGGAAATGCGGCACGCAGGCCCGGGTCATCCGGAAGGTGCCGCCCGCGTGCACTGCGAGCACCTGCTCCCAATCGTCGTCACTGAGTTTCCACAGGACCCGGTCGCGCAGGATGCCGGCGTTGTTGACGAGTACGTCGATGCGGCCGGTGGAGCGGACGACCTGCTCGACAGCAGCCTCCACCGAGTCGGTCTGCGAGACGTCGCAGCAGATCGCCCGTGCCCCGATCTCGTCGGCGGCGGTCTTGACCTCGGCCTCGTCGAAGTCGAGCAGGTACACGTCCGCCTTGGCTGCCACGAAGAACTCGCCGATGGCACGTCCGATGCCGCGGGCGGCCCCGGTGACGAGCACGGTGCGGCCGGTGAAGTCGAAGGTGAGTGCGTTCACGACAGTCGCTCCAGGATCATCGCCATGCCCTGGCCGCCACCGACACACATCGTCTCGAGGCCGAACTGCTTATCCCGCTCCTGTAGCGCGTTGAGCAGCGTGGTGGTGATCCGGGCGCCGGTCATGCCAAAGGGGTGCCCCAGTGCGATCGCACCACCGTTGACGTTGAGCTTGTCGAAGTCGATACCCAACTGGCGCGCCGACGGAATCACCTGGGCGGCGAACGCCTCGTTGATCTCGACCAGGTCCATGTCGTCGATGGTCATGCCCGCGAGCGCAAGAGCGCGCCGGCTGGCCTCCACCGGACCGAGCCCCATGATCTCGGGTGAGAGACCGGACACGCCGGTGGCGACGATACGAGCCAGCGGGGTGAGCCCCAGCTCGGCGGCCTTGGTGTCGCTCATGATGACCAGTGCGGCAGCGCCGTCGTTCAGCGGGCAGCAGTTGCCCGCGGTGACGGTGCCGTCGGGGCGGAACACGGGCTTGAGGCCGGCGACGGCTTCCTTGGTGACGCCCGCGCGGGGGCAGTCGTCGGCGGAGACGGTCGACCCGTCGGGGAGGGTGACCGGGGTGATCTCGCGGGCGAAGAAGCCGTTGGCGATGGCCTTCTCGGCGCGGTTTTGACTGCGCAGGGCGAACTCGTCCTGGTCGTCGCGGCTCACGCCGGTGTGCTGGGCGACGTTCTCGGCGGTCTGTCCCATGGCGATGTAGAGATCGGGCAGCAGTCCCTGCTCGCGCGGGTCGACCCAGGTGCGGCCCCCTCGGCAAGTGCGGCCGTACGCTGCTCCGCCCCGCCCATGACGGGGTTGTGGGTGTCGAGCATGTCGTCGGCCATGCCCTTGCCGAAGCGACTGACGGTCTCGACACCGGCGGAGATGAAGACGTCACCCTCACCTGCTAGGTCGCCGCGGCCATCGGGGCCTCACCCTGATCGGCGTGGGCGGCGAGCTCGTGATCGGTCGACATGAGCCCGCGGAGGACGAGGTGGGAGAAAGTCTCGGCGATCTCGTCAGGCCGCTTGGCACCATCGGGGCGATACCACTTCCACAGCCAGTTGCACATGCCGATGATGGCGAAGACGGTGAGCGTTTCGTCGACCGGCTCGAAGGCACCCGCCTCGACGCCCTCCCGGATGATCTGACGTACCAGGAGGTCGTTCTCGTGCTTGAGGCCACGGAACTCCTCACGCACGTCGTCGGGCAACTGCTCCTCCTCACGGAAGGAGAGCGAGTAGAGGTCGAGGTTGTCGGCGATCGAGTTGAGGTGGAGCGTGATGAACTGGGTGAGTTTGGCTCCGGGGTCAGCCTCAGACTCCGCAATCTTGCGCGCCCCTTCCAGCTCACGGCGTGCCCAGTCGCCGAAGAGGTGGCGCAGCAGGTCGTTACGGCTGTCGTAGTAGTGGTAGAGCGCAGCCTTCGAGAGACCAACCTCCTTGGCGACCTCCTGCATGCTCACGCCGCCGATGCCTCGGACTGGAACAGCCGGGCTGCAGCGCTGGTGATGCGTTCGCGCATCACTGTGTTCCGGACCGACATTCTGGCTCCTCCTCTGCGTGGTGACCGGCCTCGCGCAGCCGGTCGGCGTGCGCGGGTACGCGCCTGACCGCGTGCGCCGAACCGCCTCTCCGCTTCGCCGAGCGCCGATGGGCCGCCCGGGCGGCCCCGATGGACGGCCGGTGCGAATCTGTCAGGGGAGCTCGATCAGCTCGAGCTGCACGCCGTTCATGTCGCGCGGGTGGACGAAGTTGACGGCGCCGTAGGAGCCGCGGGCGGACTTCTCGAGTAGCGGTGACATCCCCTGCTCCGACACTGCCTGCACTGCCTTGTCGATGTCGTTGACCTTGACCGAGAGGAGGAACAAGCCCTCACCCTTGCGCTCGAGGAACCGGCTCACCGAGGTGTCCTCGACGTCGGAGGTTATCAGGTTGACGACGAAGCCGCCGATGTCGAGTCTGGTCCCCTTGAGACCGGGGAAGGCGAAGCCGCCCTCTCCGACGTACTCGCCCTTCACCCCGAACAACTGCTCATACTTCTCGGTCGCCGCGGCCAGGTCCTTGACCGCGATGTTCACTCCGTTGATGGCGAGCGCCATGACTTTCTCTGCTTTCTGTGGATGTTCCTCGCAGCCCTGTCGCGCTGCGCGTTTTGGTGTCCCGGTCAGACGTGCCTGCCCAGGGCGCGGTGGTAGGTCTCGGCCGGTTTTGGTGTCCCGGTCAGACGTGCCTGCCCAGGGCGCGGTGGTAGGTCTCGGCCAGCTCTTCCCCCCCGCACCTGCCGACGAGGCGGCCGCGCTGCAGCACCAGACCATGGTCGATGTGCGTGCGGAGGGTGGCGGTGGAGGGTTCCGTGATCAGTACGGCGGCCCCCGCCCCGGCCACCGCCGCGACAGTGGACATCAGCTCGTCGACGATGCCCGGCGCAAGGCCCAGGGCAGGCTCGTCGAGGAGGAGTACCCGCGGCTTCGACATGAGTGCGCGGGCGATGGCGAGCATCTGCTGCTCGCCGCCGCTGAGCAGCCCGGCATGGATCTTGCGCCGCTGCCTCAGAATGGGGAAGCGGTTCAGCGCCTCGTCGACCGTGCTGCGATCAAGCCGCTGGGAGTCGGCGATGACCGCGAGGTTCTCCTCGACGGTGAGTGTCTTGAACACGTGGCGCCCCTGGGGCACGAGGGTCAGCCCTCGTGCGGCGCGCCCATTGGGGTCCAGCCCGTCAAGGGAGTCACCTCCGATGCGGACGTGCCCGGAGGCACCGCGGACGGATCCGACCAGCGCGTGCAGCACGCTGGACTTGCCGGCGCCGTTGGGTCCGATCAGGGCCGTGGTACTGCCGGGGATGAGCGTGAAGCTCACCCCCTCCACGGCGCGCGCCCGGCCGTAGGTGACGACGAGGTTCTCTGCCTCGAGGCGTGATGTGCTGTTCATGCAGGGACCTCCCCCAGGTAGACGTTCCTGAAGACCTGGCTCGACCGGCACGCCTCTGGCGTCCCCTCGAACGCGATCCGCCCGTTGGCGAGGAGGCTGACCTGGTCGGCCAGGTCGAGGACCACGTCGATGTTGTGGTCCACGAGCAGCACGCTGTGACCGGCCTCGCGGAGCCCGCGGAGTGCGGCCAGGGTCGACTCGAGACCTCGGTCACCCACACCGGGGAACGGCTCGTCCAGGATCATCAGGGCCGGTTCGGCGACCAGCGCCCGCGCGACCTCGACGAGGCGCATCTCGCCGAAGGAGACACCGCCCACCAGCCGGTCGAGCTGCTCCAGACCGACGGATTCGGCGGCGGCCCGCACGCGCGGGTCGAGCCGCCGGGCGGGGAGGAAGAGGTCGCGCCCCATCCGGGACAGGATCCGGAGCAGGCCGGGCAGCTCCCTCCCGGCGAGGCCGACGCTGATGTTCTCGGCAAGGGTCAGGTCATCGGCGACCTGCGGCTGCTGGAACGTGCGCGCCAGACCCATCCGGCTGCGGCGCCCCGGGCGACCACTCAGTACGCGGCCGTCGAGTCGGATCGTCCCGCCGTCCTGTCTGTTCTGGCCGCACAGGATGTCGATCGGCGACTTCGACCTGACGATCAGCGGCGGCAACATGATGCCCGACCCGGACATCACCGCCAGCCGGCTGGCCACCGATGGGCAGCGCAACCACCTGAAGTTGTCGAACCCGAACGCCGACGCCTGCTATGCCGCCGCCCGGAGCACCATCGACCAGGACGAGCGGATCGCGCACTACTGGCGGCTGCAGGAGGTGTGGGCGCGCGACGTCAGCGTGATCCCGCTCTTCTGGTACTGCATCTACCTGCTACGCAGCAACGAGTTCTCCGGGTGGGCCGACCAGATCGACTTCCGGGTGCCGTTCTGGCACTGGGGCCGGATCCGGAAGATCACCGGCGGCGAAGGCTAACGGATAACGAGCGCGGAGATTCCTCATGGAGATCTTGGGCTTCGCCCTGAGGCGGCTGCTGGTCGCCATCCCGGTGCTGCTCGTGTCGACGTTCCTCATCTTCCTCACAGTCGCCGGGTCGGGTGACCCGCTGGCCGAGCTCCGGGAGCGTCAACCACCGGTGCCGCCGGAAACGATCGCCGCCGAGGAAACGCGGCTCGGGTTGGACCACTCCGTGCTGGAGCGGTACTGGCACTGGCTGACCGGAGTCGTGCAGGGCGACTTCGGTCCGTCGGTCAACCGCAACGCCCACATTGCCACGGAGATCGGCACGCGCCTGGGCATGACCATGCGCTTCGTGCTCATCGCGATGCTGATCGCGGCCGTGCTGGCGATCCTGGTCGGGGTCGTCAGCGCGGTCCGCCAGTACTCCTGGCTGGACTATCTGTTCACCTCGGCCGGCTTCCTGTTCCTGGCGATGCCGTCGTTCTGGCTGGCGATCCTGCTCAAGCAGGGCGGCATCCAGTTCAACCGGGCGACCGGCACGGAGACCTTCTACATGATCGGCGACAGGTCTGTGCCACCACCGCCTACCCTCGGCGCACAGATAGCCGATATCGCCGGGCACATGATCCTGCCGACCATCACCCTGGTGCTGATCCATTTCGCGGTGTGGAGCCGGTTCCAGCGCTCGTCCATGCTCGAGGTCCTCAACAGCGACTACGTCAAGCTGGCCACCGCCAAGGGACTGCCACGGCGCACGGTGCTGCGCAAGTACGCGCTGCGCACCGCGCTCACCCCACTGATCACGATCATCGCGCTGGACTTCACCGCGGTGTTCGCCGGCGCGGTGATCACCGAAACGGTCTTCCAGTGGCGGGGCATGGGCGACTACCTGCTGTCGTCCATCAACGCGCGGGATGTCAACGCCGTGATGGCCTGGCTGCTCGTGGCGGCCCTGGCGGTGGTGGTGTTCAACCTGCTCGCCGACATCTTGTACGCCACTCTCGACCCGAGGATCCGTAGTGTCCGCTGAATCCTCACCGATGCCCGCGGCCGGTGCCGAGCCCGGCCAGTGGCGCACCGTCATCGCCCGGTTCCGCCGGCACCGGCTCGCCGTCGTCTCGCTCGTGGTGCTCGTGCTCGTCGCGCTGTTCGCCTTTGTCGGACCGCTGCTGTGGCACTACCGGTACGACCAGATCACCCCGGACAACTCGCAGCCGCCGTCGGCGACCCACCCACTGGGTACCGACTCGCTCGGTCACGACCTGCTGGCTCAGGTGATGCGCGGTACCCAGCAGTCGCTGCTCATCGCGCTGAGCGTGGCCCTGGGTGCGGCCTTGATCGGCACCGTGACCGGCATCGTCGCCGGCTTCTACCGAGGCCGCACCGACGCGGTGCTGATGCGGGTGGTGGATCTGTTCCTCACCGTCCCGACAATCGCGGTCGCCGCTGTGCTCGGGCACAACTTCGCCGGCGAGAGCGGCTGGTTCCTCATCGCCGCGGTGCTCGCCGCCCTGATGTGGACCACGGTGGCCCGGGTGGTCCGGGGGGTCGTGCTCGGCCTGCGGGAACGCGAGTTCGTGGCGGCCGCCCGTTCGCTCGGCGCGTCCAACGTCCGGATCATGGCCTCGCACATCCTGCCCAACGTGGCCGGTCCGATCATCGTGTCGGTGACCATCCTGGTCGCCGGCGCGATCCTCGCCGAGACCGCGCTGTCGTTCATCGGCTTCGGTGTCCAGCCGCCGGACACCTCGCTCGGCCTGCTGATCGCCAACGCCCAGTCCGCGGTGGGTACCCGGCCCTGGCTGTTCTACTCGCCGGGTGTGGTCATCTTGCTGATCGCCCTGTCGATCAACTTCATCGGGGACGGGCTGCGTGACGCGCTGGACCCGGCGCACACGAGGGGTCCGCGTCGGCGCCGGTACCTGGCCCAGCCGGCGCAGCGCACCGACGTGATACCCGATGAGGTGTTGCTGTCCATTCGGGACCTGAGGGTGGTGTTCGCAGCCGACGGCGGTGACGTGCCGGCGGTCCGCCGGCTGGACTTGGACCTACGCCGGGGCGAGGTGGTCGGCCTGGTCGGGGAGTCCGGCTCAGGCAAGTCGGTCAGCGCCGCCGCGATCATGGGTCTGTTGCCGCCCACCGCCACGGTCAGCGGTTCCATTCGCTTTGCCGGGCAGGAGGTCATCGGGTTGGCGGAGCCGCAGTACCGGCGGCTGCGCGGCCGGCGCGTCGCGATGGTGTTCCAGGACCCGATGTCCTCGCTCAGCCCGGTGCACACCATCGGCGACCAGGTGGCCGAGGCCGTCCGGGTACACCAGGGTTGTTCCTGGGCCGCTGCCCGCGACCGGGCCGTCGAACTACTGGATGTCGTCGGCGTACCCGACGCCCGCAACCGGCTGCGCGACTACCCGCACCAGTTCTCCGGCGGGATGCGCCAGCGGGTGGTGATCGCGATGGCGATCGCCAATGATCCGGACCTCATCATCGCCGATGAGCCGACCACCGCGCTGGACGTGACCGTACAGGCGCAGGTGCTCGCGGCATTGCGCGCCGTCCGGGAACGTACCGGGGCGGCGATCCTGCTGATTACCCATGACCTGGGGATCGTGGCCCAGGTGGCGGACCGGATCGCGGTGATGTACGCGGGCCGGCTGGTGGAGACCGGTACCGCCGTCGATGTCTTCGACCACCCCGCCATGCCGTACACCCGTGGCCTGCTGGACTCGATACCCCGGCTGGACCGGCCCGCCGACGACGAGCTGTGGGCGATCCCCGGCTCGCCACCGACCATGACCGCGCTGCCGGCCGGCTGCGCGTTCGCGCCCCGCTGCGCGATCCGTACCGCCGAGTGCGCCGAGAGCGAGCCCGACCTGCGCCAGGTGTCCGCCGGGCACCTCGCCGCCTGCCTGCACCTGACTGTCGAAAGGATGTGACGCTGATGTCCTCTCCCCTGCGCGGCGCCGCCGGGCGGCGCGAGCTGTTCCGGTACCCGGTGCCGACCGACCTCGACGGGTCGGACGTCGCCATCCACGCCCACGTGGTCACCGGTATGGATATCCGGTTCGTCATCGGCCGGCCTCGCCGGAGCGCGTCGTGACGGGCGAGGAGCTGCTGGCGGTCGAGGGAGTGACCAAGCACTACCCGATACGCCGGGGGCAGATCATCAAGCGGTCGGCCGGCGTGCTCAAGGCGGTCGACGGCGTGTCCTTCGAGTTGCGGGCGGGGGAAACGCTGGGCATCGTCGGCGAGTCCGGGTGCGGCAAGTCGACCCTCGCGAAGCTGCTCATCCGGCTGGAGCAGCCGACCGATGGGCACATCCGGTATCGGGGTACCGACATCGCGGCGTTGCGCGGGCGGGAACTGCGCGACCTGCGCCGCCAGGTGCAGATCGTCTTCCAGGATCCGTACTCGTCGCTGGATCCCCGGATGACGGTCGGCCAGATCATCGCGGAGCCGTTCGCGGTGCACCGCGAGCCGGCACCGACCGACCGGCGCCGCCGGGTGCGGGAGCTGCTGAAGACGGTCGGGCTCAACCCCGAACACATCGACCGGTACCCGCATCAGTTCTCCGGTGGGCAGCGGCAGCGCATCGGCATCGCACGTGCCCTCGCGCTGCGTCCCGATGTCCTTGTGTGCGATGAGCCGGTGTCCGCACTGGACGTGTCGATCCAGGCTCAGATCATCAACCTGCTCCGGCAACTGCAGCGCGACCTCGGGTTGGCCTACGTCTTCATCGCGCACGACCTCGCCGTGGTGCGGCACATCTCGCACCGGGTCGCGGTCATGTACCTGGGAAAAATCGTGGAGATCGGCACGGCACCCGAGATCTTCGAGCAGCCGTCACACCCCTACACGCGTGCTCTGTTGTCTGCGGCGCCGGTACCGGATCCGCACCACCGGGGTGAGCGGATCATCCTGCGCGGCGATCCACCAAGCCCGATGAAGTCGCTCAGCGGCTGCTCGTTCCGTCCCCGGTGCCGGCAAGCCGTCGACGCCTGCGCGGAGCACCCACCGGCGTTGATCGAACGGGGCACGGGGCACCCGGTGGCCTGCATCCGGCAACCGACCTCGGGCGTTCGCACGTCCGGTGACTGACTATGTGTTGATCACGTAGCGAGAGTTCTTCACGTCTCCGTGCGCGGAATGGTCATCGTCAAAAGTCGGTCTGGGACGGCGGTGATACCGGTGTCAGGCGGGACGGCGCGGGTAGCGGAGTGGTAAGGCATAAGTGAACGATGCGAAGAGGTGATCGCCATGCCGCGTGGTTCCAGTTCCAAGCGCGAGCGGCAGTACAAGCGCGTCAAGGAGAGCGCGCTGCGGCGCGGGGAGAAGAAGAGCCGGGCCGAGGAGATCGCGGCCCGGACGGTCAACAAGGAACGTGCCCGCGCCGGGGAGTCCCGGACGGCGAGCCGTACCTCGACCCAGGACATCTCCTCGTCCCGGCGCGGCGGACTGCGCTCGCACTCCGGGGCCGGAGGCCGTACCAAGGAGCAGCTCTACGCGGAGGCCAGGCGCCGCGGCGTCAAGGGCCGCTCGACCATGAGCAAGGCGCAGTTGGAGAAGGCTCTCAGCTGAAGGTCCTCTGGACGGTCGTCGCCCAACCGGCGGCCTCCAGTTCGGCGCGGGTCGGCGGGTTCGCTCCGGCGCGCCTGCAGGTGAGGCCCGCCACGATGGTCGCCCGGTCGAGGATGCCGACCAGTTCCGCCTCGGACAACTCGCCGATCAGGGCCGGGGTGGCACGACCGCCCCGCAGCAGCCCGTCGAGCAGGCCGGCGGTGAAGGCGTCTCCGGCACCGACGGTGTCCACCACCTGGACCGGGATCGCCGGTCGCCGGAGCGCGTGGCCGCCTCGGGTCAGCCCCAGGCAGCCCTCACCACCGTAGGTGACCACCACCAGGTCGGGGCCCAGGGCCAGCCATCCCTCGGCCACCTCGCTCGCCTGCCGCTCCGGGTAGAGCCAGCCCAGGTCCTCCTCGCTCGCCTTGACCACGTGGGCGAGGGTCACATACCGCTCGACGAGTGGACGCGCGGAGACCGGGTCGCCGAGCAGGGCGGGCCGGATGTTCGGGTCGTAGCTGATCAGTACGCGGCCTTCGGCCCTTGCCCGCGCGACGGCGTCGGCGATCCGGTCACCGCCGGGCGGCCGCCAGGCGGCCACCGACCCGGTGTGGACCACCTGGGTCTCCGCCGGCAGGTGCGGCTCACCGTCCCGCCACTGCCAGTCGGCGGTGCCCTCGACGTAGAAGTCGTAGGCGGCCTGGCCCGCCTCGTCGACGGAGACGATGGCGAGGGTGGCCGGCTCGCTCGCCGTGACCGCCCAGCGCAGGTCCACCCCGTTCGCCGCGGCGTGCGCGCGCAGCGTCTGGCCCAGCACCCCCGAGGAGAGGCGGGCGACGAACGCGGTGGGGTCGCCCAGGCGGGCCAGACCGACCGCGACGTTGAGCGGGCTGCCGCCCGGATGCCCGGTGTAGGTCCGGCCGTCGTCCTCGGCGACCATGTCGACGACCGACTCGCCGATGACGCTGATCACGGCGTGCCGCCCGGCACGCGGGTCGCCGATCCCGGATGGGCCGTCGTCACCGTGGGAGGGGTTTCGAGCTGGTCTGCCACGTCTCTCCAGAAGTTCTTGAACATGCCGTACGCGGTCTTGATCTCGACGCCCCCCGGGAGTTCCGGGCATTCGTTCTCGCCGTTCGTCCCCCAGTCGACCCAGCCGGACTGGCGCCGCTGGACGATCTGGAAGGCTCCGGAGGGTGCCGATGTCCACCAGATCATCGCCCGGAACGGCTCGGAATGGAACTCCACGGTCTTGGAAGCCGGTCCCGGGAAGATCGTCTCATCGGGAACGGCCGATACGTCGACCGACTCGTAGGAGCCCGTGCGGTCGAGACAGTGGGAATTCGCAGCCACTCACCCGGCCACCGTGACATCTGCGCGGTACCCGAGCACCAACCTGTCGAGGGAGAAGGTGATCCTACGAACCGCCGAGACGTGCTCAGAGTCGGCCTGGCCGCCGCGATGGGACGAGTCCTGGGCGACGCCGCCGACGAGGCCATGGAATTCACCCGCCGCGCCGACCAGTCCGCTGTCGGGCAGAGCACCTTGGATCATCTTGAGGTCGTGATCACCGACATCGCCACAAACGTCAACCGCAGTTCACCCGCCGACATGTTCACAGTGGCCCACGCCTACCGACAACGGATAGATCAGCTCATCCGCAGCCTGCACACGCTCAAGGAAAGTCGCGAGCTGTACGTGTACGCCGGTTGGCTCTCGCAGGAGCTCGCCTGGCTGGCTCACGAACTGGGCAACTCGACCGCTGCCCATGCCTACGCCATCGACGCTCTCGAACATGCTGACCAGGCCGGGCACAACGAGCTGTATGCTCACGCGGCCAACGCTCTGGCCTCCATCACCCTCTCTGTCAAACTCTTGTGAGACATGGGACGAATGGTGCCGGTCGCCTTACTCGAAGAGGGACGGGTCTCCGGTGCCCCGGCGGAGGATCTCAGCCTCGCCCTGCGAAAGGTCGACGACCGTCGTCGGGGTGGCTCCGCACTCGCCTGAGTCGATGACGGCGTCCACCACGTGGTCGAGCCTCTCCTTGATCTCCCAGCCCTGCGTCAGGGGCTCGGTCTCATCGGGCAGCAGCAGGGTGCTCGACAGCAGCGGTTCGCCGAGCTCGGCCAGTAGCGCCTGTGTGATGACGTGGTCGGGGATCCGAACGCCGACCGTCTTCTTCCGGGGGTGCAGCAACCGTCGCGGCACCTCCTTGGTCGCGGGCAGGATGAACGTGTATCCGCCGGGTGTCGCCGCCTTGACCGAGCGGAACAGCGCATTGCTCACATGAACGAACTGGCCGAACTGGGCGAAGTCCCCGCAGACAAGGGTGAAGTGGTGGTCACTGCCCAGTTGGCGGATCTCCCTGATCCGGTCGATGCCCTCCTTGTTGCCCAGTCGGCATCCCAGTGCGTAGCACGAGTCCGTCGGGTACGCGATCAGCCCGTCCGCGCGCAAAAGCTCGACCACCTGGTGGATCAGCCGAGGCTGCGGATCGTCCGGATGCACATCAAGGTATTTCGTCACACCTTGGAGTTTAGGAGCAGACACGCCACCACATGACATGCAGGCGGCCCGCAGGTGCCGGGTGAACTGAAGGTCACCATCACCCCACGACTCGCCCGGGGCAGCCTCGAAACACCGATCCGAACCGTCCTGACCAGCGGAGTCCCCGACGAGAATCGAGGACGTGGTTCAGGCATGCCCCTTGTCGGCTATGCCCCCGAGGGGGACGTCACGCAGGCTGAGCAGCACGAGCAGGGCACAGCTTCCCACGAGAGCGATGTCGGCGACATTACCGACGAACAGTCCGCCATAGTCGATGAAGTCGACGACATGACCCCGGCCGAACCCGGGGGAACGCAAGAGGCGGTCGAGTAGGTGGGAGAAGGCGCCGCCCAGGAGCCCACCCAGCGCGACGGTCCAGGCAGGCGAGCGTAGCCGCCGCCCGGCGTACAGGATGCCGGCGACCGTGACGGCCGCCGCCAGGGCGAACACCCACGTCGCCCCCGTCCCGATCGAGAACGCAGCACCGGGGTTGTACAGCAGCCGTAGCTGGATCAGCTGTGAGATCACCGGGATGCGTTCGCCGCCCGAAAGCGCCGAGATCGCCCAGACCTTCGAAGCCTGGTCCGCGAGAAGGACCACCGCGGCCAGCACGATCATCCGACCGTACAGCCGTGGCTCTCCCCTCGCCGTCTGCGAATTCCCTCCGACCGACACACTTACCCCGCAATCTGCGACTTTCTCGCATCGAACCCATGGGGAGCGTCCCTGCCCCTGAGCCTCGTGGCCGGGAAGCACCGTGCTTGAGCGACGTCAGCATCGCATACGAGGTGTGGGAGGCGTCTGGTCCGTGAGGCACCGGCCGGGCTCACTGCAAGAGCGGCCACCCGGTCCGGCGGGTACCCGACGAGCAGTGCGGTGAGCTCCGGCGGCCCAGTGGCGCGCTGACACGGGAACTCCTCGCCGACCAGGCCCTCGGCGGGCAGCACGTGCCAGGCCCTCGGCGGGCAGCACCTGCGCCAGGCCGCTGAACAGGGCGACGAGCGTGTGCGAGTCCTCACCCCCGGAAGTTAATTAAACCGCTCCTCCTAACCCAGCCGCTCCTCTTAGCCCGACCGTCCCTCTTATAGGAACAGTGTTTCATATTTGAGCCCATCCGTGCCAGACCGAAAGGGCATACCCCCCAAATAAGGAGAAACCGGTCATGGCCGAGCTGAGTCTTGAGCACGAGGGACATGGCGCACGAGAGATCGACAATGCCCGGCGGGCTGCTGGACATCACCCGGCGAGGAGTGCGGATCTTCGACTTATCCCAGCCGCTGGAGCCTGGCATGCCCACCTCGCCGAACCATCCCGGGTTCAAGATGGCACTGGCCGTCGTCGAGACGTCCGCCTTGGCCTAGAGAGCCGGTCAAGTAACCGCACGGAGCGTTGATCAACACCAGATGCGGCCAGGCCGACCTGTTGCGACCCGGGGTTTACCCGAAGGCCGGACACCGCTTGGTCCTTACTTGACCGGTGCTCTAGACCGTGAGCCGCGGATCAGGACATGTACCCCAGTCGGCCGGAGACGCGAGCGGTGGCCTTGACCAGCGCGTCGGCACAGCCGTCGGCCTCGCTCCTGAACCGCTCAAGAGGTCCGCAGACGCTGATGACGGCGAGCGGGCGCCCCGCGTGGTCGAAGACCGGGGCCGCCACCGAGCCCGCGCCGGGCTGGCGCTCACCGTAGGAGACCGCGTAACCCACCTGGCGGATGTGCTCCAGCTGCTCCCGCAGCGTGGTCTGCTCGCCGGAAGCGTGCCGCGAGAGATAGCCGTCGCGCTCGGCGTCCGGCAGGAAGGCGAGGAATACCTTGGAGGAGGCCCCGATGTGCAGGGGATACGGCACACCGAGCGTCACCGACATGCGGACCTCGCGTGCGGGGGTGACCTGCTCCACGTAGATCCGGCCCTTGCCGCTGCGCACCGAGAGCGTCGCGGTCTCCCCGGTCTCGGCCGACAGCGCCGCGAGCTCCGGGGCGGCGACGCCCCGGATATCGATACGGTCGAGGTAGGCGAGGCCAAGTCGCATCGACATCACGCCGAGCGAGTATCTGCGCGTCTCCTCGTCCAGCTCGATCAGCTGACGGCTGCGCAGCGAGGCGAGGATCCGGTGCACGGCGGCCTTGGAGAGGGACAGCCGGTCGGCGATCTCGGTGACGCCCAGGGTAGGCGTGGCCGACTCGGCGAACAGCACGAGCACGTCGGCCGCCCGCTCGACCGTCGATGCCGTCTGACTCGTGGGCTGGGCCGGGTCGTCTTCGGACATGGGCTGACTCCGTTTTCACAGGGGCTCAACAGATCTTCGCATCGGGCCGCGCGTCGTGCACGCCATCAGCATCTCAGTATATTTCGGAACAATATTCCAAAAAAAGGAACATTAGGAGGCCCAACATGGCCAGTGGCCCTCTGGACGGCGTCGTCGTCCTTGACATCGCCACCCTTTTCGCCGGACCACTCGCCGCCACGATCCTCGGCGACTACGGTGCGGACGTCATCAAGGTCGAGCACCCGGCCAAGGGCGACCCCTCGCGATCGCACGGCCCGGCCAAAGATGGCGTGGGGCTCTGGTGGAAGATGCTCTCCCGCAACAAGAGGGCGGTGACCTGCGACTTCGGCCGGCCCGAGGGGGTCGAGCTGCTGCGTCGGCTGGTGGAGCAGGCCGATGTGCTGATCGAGAACTTCCGGCCCGGCACGCTGGAGCGCTGGGGCCTGTCCCCCGCCGAGCTTCACGCGATCAACCCCGGCCTGGTCATCGCCCGGGTCACCGGGTTCGGACAGGAGGGGCCCTATTCCCGGCGGCCCGGCTTCGGCACGCTGGCCGAGTCGATGAGCGGCTTCGCGGCGATCACCGGCGAGCCCGACGGCCCGCCGACCCTGCCGCCCTTCGGCCTGGCGGACGGCATATCGGCCCTGGTCTGCGCCAACGCCATCACCATGGCGCTCTACCACCGCGACCACGGCTCCGGCCAGGGCCAGGTGGTGGACCTCGCGATCATCGAGCCACTGCTGACCATCCTCGGCCCGCAGCCCCTCGCGTTCGACCAGCTCGGCGAGGTGCCGTCGCGCACCGGCAACCGCTCGATCAACAACGCCCCGCGCAACACCTACAAGACCCGCGACGGCAAATGGGTGGCGGTCTCGACCTCCTCCCAGAACATCGCCGAGCGGGTGATGCGCCTCGTCGGCCATCCCGAGGTCATCGACGAGCCGTGGTTCAAGGGTGGCAAGAGCCGCGCCGAGCACGGCGACGAACTGGACGCCCACGTGGGCGACTGGATCGCCGCCCGCGATGTCGCCGAGGTGGTCTCGGCCTTCGAGAAGGCCGAGGCGGCGGTCGCCCCGATCTATGACATCCGCGACGTCTTCGCCGACCCGCAGTACCAGGCGCTGGACTCGATCACCACGGTCGAGGACCCCGACTTCGGGCCGATCAGAATGCAGAACGTCTTGTTCCGCCTGTCACGGACGCCAGGCTCGATCCGGTGGACCGGGCCGGCGCTCGGCGCGCACAACGACGAGGTGTACGGCGAACGCCTCGGCATGTCGGCCGGGGAACTGAGCGGGCTCCGGGACCAGGGTGTGATCTAGTGGCCACCTTGCCCCCGGTCCGCATAGTGGTACAAGGTTACAAATATCGGAACAATCTCTGGAGAAATCGGTGAGTGAGAAGACCCTCGCGGAGCGGATCGCCGCTTTCGCGGCGGCCTGCCGCTACGACGAACTGCCCCCCGATGTGACCGACAGCGTCCGCAGCCGGGTCCTCGACATCCTCGGCCTGTGCCTGGCGGCCAGGGGCCTGCCCTCCAGCCAGGCGGTGCTCGGATATGTCACCGACCAGGGCGGGCGGCGCGACAGCCACGTGATCGGCGAGCCCGAGCCCGTGCCCGCCGCGCTCGCGGCGCTGGCCAACCATGTCCTCGGGGATCATCGAGGCCAACCGCACCGGCGGCACGGTCAAGCGCACGCACTGCGGCTGGGCCGCGCACTCCGGGGTGACGGCGACCCAGCTCGTCCAGCGGGGCATCACCGGGCCGCCGACCGTCCTCGAAGGCAGGTTCGGCTTCTTCACCGCCTTCCTGCGCGGCGAGTTCGACGCCGAGGAGATCACCTGCGGCCTGGGCACCGCATGGGCCGTACCCGGCATCTTCTTCAAGCCGTACCCGGCCAACCACTTCACCCACACCGCCATCGACGCGGCCCTGGCACTGCGGGCGCGGGGGCTCGACCCCGGCGAGATCAAGTCGATCACTCTCGGCGTCCCCTCTCGGCAAATTCACCGCTGCGCCTTTCTCATCGTCTCGTTCGTTCATTGGTTCGCGCCTAATTACGGGCGGTGAGCAGCGCCCACGGAGTGGACCAAATGTGCCGGTCCACCTTTTCCGGCGCGCCGGGCGGGGCGAAACCGCGCACGGTCACGTCGTCGAAGCCCGCCGCGCGGGCGAAGGAACCGAACTCACGCGCCCGGAAGGCATTGATGTACGGCTCGCCGGTGATCTCGCTGTGGTAGGCGCCGAGCACGTCGCGGAACGGGTCGCCGATCAACCTGGTCTCCAGGGCGACGAACACCCCGCCTGGCCGCAGCACCCGCCTGGCCTCACGCATGGCCCCTTCGACGGACGAGAGCGGCATCTCGTGCAGCACCATCGAGACCACCACGAGGTCCGAGCCTCCCTCGGGGCCGGGCAGCGCCTCGGCGTCCGCCTGAACCCAGTCGACGGCCAGTCCCTCCTCGGTCGCCATCTTGCGGCCGAGCCGCAGCACGGGCAGCGACAGGTCCACACCGGAGACCTGGGCGTCGGGATAGCGGCGGGCCAGGGAGAAGGTGGTCTTGCCGAACCCGCAGCCCATATCGATCACCCGGCGCGGCGCGAGATCCTCGGGGATCGCGGCGGTCAGAGCGTCGTGCAGAGCCGAGGGCGCACGCCGGCCCGCGTGCACGAGACGGGCGCCGAGGGCGTAGACGAGCGCGCCGCGGTCGTCGCGCCAGATGCCGCCGTCCTGGCGGTGGAAGTCGTATCCCGTGTAATACGCGGGCGCCTGGAAGCCCTGCTGGCGGAGGTCGGGCGGATCCGCCGCCTGGGCCACGCCGAGAGCGCCGGCGAACGCCAGTCGGCCGCCGGCAGTGTGGCGGCGGCCGTACTCCGCTCGGACGGCACGGTGTTCGGCTCGGTCTCCATCTGCGGCCCGATCACCCGCTTCGACGAGACCACTCGCGCCTCCTATGGGCCGCTGGTCGCCGAGGTGGCCGGGCGTATCTCCACCGTCGTGCTCCACCGGACCTCTACCTTCCGTTGATCCAGCCTGCGCCGCGATCACCTCCGCCGAAAGCCGTTCGCCCCTGGTTCAGGCGGGTGGCGGGTAGAGGTCGAAGCCGTACAGGCCCTGGTCGCCGCCTGCCGCCAGGCCGAAGCCGGTGGGGAACCAGGCCAGGCAGTTGAGGCCCGCCTCGACGCGGGTGCCGGCGCCGACCGACTCTCCGTACCTGTCCCACAGCCGGATGGTGCCGTCGTCGGAGCAGGTGGCGAGCAGGTTGCTGTCCGGGGAGACGGCCACGCCGCGGATCTTTCCCAGGCCGGTGGGCAGCGTCGCCCGGTCCCTGCCGCCGGCCGACCACACGCGTGCGGCGCCGTTCTCGAAGCAGGCGGCCAGCCAGGTGCCGTCGGGGGCGATCGCCACCTGCCGTGCCGCCCCCGGGCATCCCTTGAGCGAGGCCCGCAGCTTTCCGTCGGCTCCCCACAGGCCCGCCGCCCCGTTGACCGAGACGATGGCGAACCACCTGCCGTTGGGGGCCACGGTGATCTCGTCCATGGCCTCCACCCTGCTTTTCAGGGTGGCGTACCGCCGGCCGTCCGGTTTCCAGAGTTGGATTTTTCCGTAGATGGACAGGGTGGCGAGCCAGGCGCCGTCCGGTGAGATGAGGAGGTGCGCGGTCGCCCGGACGTTCGCGATCAGGACGGCCCGCTCGGTGCCGTCGGCCCACCAGACACGCGCGGTGCCGTCTTCCGAGCAGGTGGCCAGCCAGGTGCTGTCGGGGGCGATCACCACCTCGCGCACCGGCCCGGTGTGACCGGTCAGCACCGCCCTCCTGCTGCCGCCCGCGCCCCAGAGCCGTACGGTCCGGTCGGCCGACCAGGTGGCCAGCCAGGTGCTGTCGGGGGCGATCGCCACTCCTCGCACACGTCCGGTGTGCTCCGTCGGAATGGCCCGCCTGCGGCCACCGGCTCCGCGTATCCGGATCACGTGATCGCCGGACCAGACGGCCAGCCAGGTCTTGTCCGGCGAGATCGTGCCGTAATGGCCGGCCTCGATGGGAACGGTGAGGGTCGCCCCTTCTATCCTGTCCCCGTTCCAGAGCTTCACCGACCCGTCGCCGGAGTGTGTGGCGATCCAGCTCCCCTCGGGGGAGATCGTCACCCGGCGCACCATCCCGGTCCGGCCCCTGCGGCTCTGCCGCCCGGGGCGCTCCGACTGCCAGATCCGGATCTCCCCGTCCTGCGAGCAGGCGGCCAGCCAGCCGCCGTCAGGGGCGATCACCACCTGACGCACCGGATCGGCATGCCCGGTCAGAGCTGCCCGTTCGCTGCCGCCGGACTCCCACAACCGCACGCTCTGTTCCCCCGAGAGGGTCGCCAGCCAGCCGCCGTCAGGGGCGATCACCACCTGACGCACCGGATCGGCATGCCCGGTCAGGACGGCCCGCTGCCTGCCGTCGGACTCCCACAGACGCACGCTCCGATCTTCGGAGAGGGTCGCCAGCCAGCCGCCGTCAGGGGCGATCACCACCTGACGCACCGGATCGGCATGCCCGGTCAGGACGGCCCGCTGCCTGCCGTCGGACTCCCACAGACGGACCGGGCCGGTGGACGTCCAAGTGGCCAGCCAGGTGCCGTCGGGGGCGATGCGTATCCCGGGTGCCGCTCCGGTGTGCCCGGTCAGGACGGCCCGCTCGTCGCCGTCGACTCCCCACAGGCGCACGCTCCCATCTCCGGACAGGGTCGCCAGCCAGCCGCCGTCAGGCGAGACGGCCATCCTGGAGACCTCGCGTATCGGTCTGCTGCGGCCGGAGACCTTCTCGTTCTCCTGGTTCCAGCCGCGCATCAGCAGGGCGTCCCTCAGGGTTCGCGACTTGGTTCTCACCCGGACCTGGCTCCTGAGGGTCAGGCGCTTCTTCCCGTCGGGGTCCCACAGGGCGACCCTTCCCCTCGCGGAGAAGGTGGCCAGCCACGAGCCGTCCGGCGCGGCCACCATCCCGGCAAGCCTGCCGATCCCGCTCTTCAGGACGGCACGCCTGCTCCCGTCGGCGTTCCACAGGGCGACCCTTCCCCTCGCGGAGAGGGTCGCCAGCCACGAGCCGTCCGGCGCGGCCACCATCCCGGCAAGCCTGCCGAGGCCGTTCTCCAGGAGCGCCTTCTGGGTGCCGTCGATCCCCCAGACCTGCACCCTCCGGCGTCCGGAACGGGTCACCAGCCATGAGCCGTCCGGCGCGGCGGCGACCTCGTGAACCGGCTTCTTGTGCGTGGCCAGCGTTGTCCGGGTAGTGCCGTCGGTCTTCCATACCTGCACACCGTCGCGGCCGTGGACGACGAATCTCGATCCGTCCGGTGTGATCGACACGTCCCTCAGCCGTTTCGTCGTCGAGGTCAGTGTTCTCAAAAGGCAGGTGGCACCGATGTCGGGCAGCGGCCAGCGGGTTCTCAGGAAGGGAGTCTCGGTCTCCTGGCTGTAGCGCTCGATCGACGCCCGCATCGGCGGGAACGCGTACAGACGGGCCAGCAGGTTCGCGGTGGAGACGGCATCCGATTCGAAGGGGGCGAGCAGGTGGGTGCTCCGGGCGATCAGCTGCCGGACCCCGGCGACGGAGCGGGAGGTCGACAGCAGCAGATCCGACTCCGCCGCGGCCACCCCGGACGCGCGTATCCGGGTGACGAACCATCGCACGTCGTGCAGGAGCGATTCCAGCTCCCGATGTCTTCTCCCCTCGGCGAGGTGGAACAGCAGGTGGTCCCAGAGGTAGGGCACTTCCCCGGGAAGCCTCCACCATTCGGCGTCCGCCGCGGGGTCGTCGCCGGGTACCAGGTTTCGGGCCTCGTCGAGGAAGTCCCGGTTGGCCGCCTCGACGCGTTCTCTTCCCAGCCCGTACTCCGAGCGGAGGTGGGAACGGATGACGTCGTGGACGGTGATCGACGGCACCGTTCCCTCAGCCTGCTGCCTGCCGATCAGTGACAGGTCGTGCAGCCTCGCGCAGAGATGCTCGGTCTGCTCGGAGGTCAGTCCGGCGGTGGCGCGCCAGAGAAGCTCGACGGTGCCGACCGGTATGTCGGCGTCCTGTGGGAAGACACCCAGCTCAAGGAAGCGAGCACGGTCGAACGCGCCGAGAGCTTCGAGGCCGTACTCGACCGTCACGCGCACCGCGGTCTCCCGCCGGCGGGGGATGGTGACGTCCAGGACGGCGGGTCCGGCCCGGCCGAGCCGCTCGACCGCCCGGCGGGCGGCGACGTCGGCGTTCATCCCGCTGCCGTGCTCGTCCCGCAGGCGCGCGTTGACGAGGTCCAGGAGCAGTGGCCATCTTCCCGTCAGGCCCATCAGGCTGTTGACGACGCCGGGGTTCATCGGCGGTAGCCCGCGGCTCAGCAACTGGACGGCCACCCGCGGCGCCATCTCGTCGACGATCATCGCGATCGCGTTCGGGGGAAGGGCTCTGGGCAGGCGGGTCGTCACCAGCACCCGGGACCGCACGGCCGCGGCCAGGAAGGGTCTCAGCTGCGACAGGCTCCACACGTCGTCGACCACCAGCAGCACCTGGCCCCGCTCCGCCAGGATCTCGGCCATCCGGTGGCCGGCCTGCTCGGGACTGGAGAACTCCGGCCGGCTGCCCGTCACGGCCTCCGTGACGTCGTTGGCCAGCGCCGCGATGTCGACACCGGCGCGGTCGCGACCCACGGTGACCCATATGACGCCGTCCTTGAACCGCTTCCTTACCTCTCCGCTGTGACACGCCTCCACGGCCAGGGACGTCTTACCGAAACCGCCCGCCCCCGCGATGCCGGTGGTCAGGCCGACCGTTCCCGAACTCCTCATCGTCAGGGTGGAGACCACATCGTCCAACTCGGTTCTGCGGACCCACCCCGCCTTCCTCTCGGGCGCCTGGAAGAGCCCGCCGCGAGCGCGCGACTTCACCAGTCCCGGCGTCAGCCGGGTCAGCAGGACGATGAGGAAGGCGGTCAATCCGAAAATCGCGACCCATGTTATCCGGTGCTCGGCCACCGTTTCCGGGAAATATTCTCCGACCATTCCAACTGGCAGTCCGACCAGGATTCCAACAATTACCAGAAGTGCCGTTGCCATATCGGCGAGTTTTTTTGTGCGACGAGCCAACGATCACCTCGACAGTGCTTACCCCTGCCCCGACGGGCGCTGGGAACCCTGGACGCACGATATCTGTTCCCCATTGCCGCTGAGTTGAATCACCGAGGTTCAGGTAATTAACGCGCGCACAGAAAGCCGTGTTTCACGCTTTGCGCTGCTATGTCCGCAGCACCGACACCGGCCATTCCGACTCACATTCAACGAAGATCTTTTTCCGTGTCGCCACGATCACCCTCGGCCATCTCTTTCGAGTCGCCGGCCGGGCCGGCCACGCCCCTCAGCGGCCAGGGCCCTCCCAGAGGGCCGCCGCGCACGGCCAGGCCGCGGACAGTGGTTTGCCGCAAACGCTTCCCCTGTCACTAAATGCGGCTATAAGCCGAGCAGAATACCGCGTGTCCGAATCAATGTTTAGTTTCGATAAAAAAGACAGCGAAATCAAGGTATCCGCCGCATTCGACGGACCTTCGGATTAGGATCTGACGCGGCCAGAGCCGAGCCGGGAAAAGCCGCTCCCCGCTCATCTCATGCCAAGGCACCGTCCCCGAAACCCTGTCACCTGAAGACGGGCCGGGTGGACGGCGTCCAGTACGCGGTGCCCTTCGTCACCGACGTGCCCCTGCTGTTCCACCGCCGCGGCGTGCCCGTGCCCACCACGACGGAGCAGCTCTGGAAGTACGCCGCCGCGAACGGCGGGTACGCCGTACAGCTCGGCGACTACGAGGGGGGCACCGTCAACCTGCTGGAGGCGGTCCGGTCCGCCGGCGGAAGGATCACCGACGGTGACCGGATCGTGGCGGACGAGGGAGTACACGGCGAGCGGGTGCGCGAGGCGCTCGCGCGCTGGCGAGCGCTGCTGGAGAACGGCACCCTGACACGCGGGGCGGAGAACTTCTCCAAGCAGGACACCTTCGACGCCTTCAGGGACGGATTCCTCGCGCGAGGCCCGAAGGACTCCGCGAAGGAGAGCAGCCTGCAGGCGTTCCGCGACGAGGAGGCGGCCTACATGCGCAACTGGCCGTTCGCGTTCCACCGCCTGGCCACAGACCGCTCGATGTACGACGGCCACCGGCGCCTGCGCTTCGGCATGGCCGCACTCCCCGGCGTCGGCATCCTCGGTGGTTTCAACCTGGCGATCTCCGCACACTCCGACAATCCAGAAAAAGCACGGATGCTCATCGACTTCCTGACCGGCCACCAGGCCCAGGCTCGGCTGTTCGCCTGCAGCGGCTATCCGCCCGTGCTCGAGTCCGTCTACGAGGAGTACCGGCGCGACCCGCGCACCTGCGACCAGCTGTCCACCTCCCCCGGGACGGAAACGGGCTTCTCCGGGAGAAAAGACTGCACGACGAGGGCGGGAGTGAGTCCCACGGCGGGGGCGGACAGCGCCGCCGGACCTTTCGGTGAGAACCCTGAGATCACCGCCCCCATGCTTCAGGAGCTGGCCGGGAAGATCCACCAGGCCCTGTGCAAGGCCGAATCGCGGCCGCAGTACTCCTACTACTCCGCTTTCAGTGAGGTGTTTCGCGGATGCGCCCGCGCGGTGGTCAACGGTGACCTGCCCGCCAGGGAACTGGACCTCGCCCGGTTCGCCGACGCCCTGCGCGCCGCCCGGCAGGGCAGGGCCCCGGAGGGCACGGCCGGGTCACTCGCCCACTGCGGGAAACACGAGTGGCGGCCGGGATGACCGGACCCGTCCCGCTCCCACCGGGCCGCGGCGAGAGCGGGTCGGGGAACGGGAGCGGGAGCGGGAGCGGGAGCGGGTCGGGGAACGGGTCAGCGCCGCAGGTCGGCGCAGGAGTGGCAGGCGTTGGCGGTGCCGGCGATGTTCCAGACCGCGAAGACCTTCAGCCGCGCATCCGCCCCGCGATGTCACGCACCGCCACGGCCAGCAGGTCGACGTCGTCACAGGTGCTGAAGAGCGCCGGTGTCACCCGCACGCAGGAGCCTCTGGCCGGGCCGCCGCGGTTGACGGTGAAGATCCGGTACCGCTTCATCAGGTCGGTGGCGATCGCGACGTTCTCGGCTTCGGAGGTACGCCCGGTGATCCGGAACGCGGTGATCGTGCCGTACATGGCGGGCTCCTCGGGGGTGAGGATCTCCAGGTTGTCGATGTCGAGCACCTGGCCCACCCAGCGGTCGCGCAGGAAGCGCAGCCGTGCCTGCTTGGCGGCGGCGCCCAAGGTGTCGTGGAAGTCCAGAGCGGCGTCGGCGGTCAGGACGGGGGCGACGTTCAGGGTGCCGGCGTGCACCCGGGAACGGATGTCGTCACGCGGGAAGGTCTCGTCGCCGAAGGCGACGTCGATGTCGGCCAGGCGATCCTTGCGGATGTAGAGGAACCCCGCTCCCAGCGGCATACCCATCCACTTGTGCAGGGAGAACCCGGCGAAGTCCGCGTCCAGGTCGCCCAGGGTGAAGTCCAGGTGCCCCCAGGAGTGAGCGGCGTCGACGATCACGTCGATGCCTCGCTCGCGGGCCATCGCGGCGATCTCACGCACGGGCACCACCAGCCCGGTGCGGTTGTTCATGTGGCTGAGCAGCAGCAGCCTGACCCGAGGATGCTCGCGGAACGCCTGGGCGTAGGCGTCCAGCACCGCCTGGCGGGTCGCCGGCTCGGGGATGACCAGCCGCTCCACCCGGACGCCGCGCCGGTCGCGCAGCCAGTTCATGGAGTACTGCATGCTGTGGTAGTCCAGGTCGGCGTACATCACCGAATCGCCGGGGCGCAGCCGCAGATAGCCGGCGATCAGCAGTTGCAGGGCCTCGGTACCGCCACGGGTGAGCGCGATCTCCTCCATGGAGACTCCGAGCATGGTCGCGATGCGTTTCCTGACCTGGTCCGCCTGCCCTTTGTAGGTGTTGCGCAGCAGGTAGGAACTCACCTCGTTGAGGTGGTCGGTGTTGCGATGGTAGGCGCGGCGCACCGGCTCGGGCATGATCCCGTAGTAGCCGTTCTCCAGGTTGACGAAATCCCGGCTGACCCGGTACTGCCGCGCCACGGTGTTCCAGAAGCCCTCGTCCCGGGCGAGCCGCTCGGGAGCGACACCGGCGGGAACGACCGGTAGGGCGGCGGCCGTCGATCGGGGCTCCGCTGAGGGCGGGACCGGCGGCCGCGGGGCGAGGGGCAGGCCCAGCACACCCAGCCCGGCGACCATCTCACGCCTGGACAAGCTCATCGAACCACTCCACACCGATCAGCGAGAGCCCACGGCACGGCGCAGCCCCGACCTGTTCCAACGGATCAGTCACAGTGTGCGTGAAACGGACTCCCCAGGCGGGCATCCGCGCTGTTCAGGCGTGGCGTGGCGTGGCGTCGCCGCCCCCGAGGGGAGTCTCCGGCGGCGACCGGCAGGCCGGCTTTCCCCGCGGGAGCCGCGACGCGCCGGTGGCTCCGTTCGAAATCGCCACCCGCGTGGCGTCCGACCCCTGCGGTCGTGACCGGCGACGGCTGAATTAGAGTTACATCACCCGTATCGCGTCGTTGACCGCGGATACGGGGTCCCCTCACGTCCGGAGAAGCCGGGGTCGAGGAGAGACTCATGTCCCGTAGGCACATCGTCACCGCGGGGTGCGTTCTGACGCTCACCGCGCTTACGCCGTCGGTCATCCCGGCTGTCGTCCCGGTCCGGGAAGCCGGCGCCGTTGCCGTCCTGACCGCCGGGAAACGGAAGCCACCGCCGGATCCCATCGACCGGCTACCACCGGGCGTGATCGAAGCACTCCAACGCGACTTCGGTCTCACCAGGAAACAGGCAGAGACCCGGCTGCGCAACGAGGCCCGGCTGACGGTGGTCGAGGCGGGACTCCGCGACATGCTCCGCGACTGCTTCGGCGGATCTTGGCTCATGGGAACCCTCTCCGAGACCCTCGTGGTGGCCACCACCAGCACAGCCGACATCCCCCGGATCGTCGCGGCGGGCGCCCAACCCAAGATCGTTACCGCGTCGCTCGCGAAGCTCAGGGCGATCAAACAGAAACTCGACGAGTCTCTGCCGAACCACCCGACCGGAGGAAGCGTCCGCTACATCGACGTGAAGAGCAACAAGGTGGTCGTCCTGTCCAGATACGCCGCGGCGACCCGGCTCCTGGTCGCCTCCATCCCGGTGGACAGGTCCCTGGTGGTCGTGCAGCCCTCGACGGAGACCCCTCGGCCCTCCTAACACCCGACGGGCCACGGCGCCTGCCGTTTCGGACCGGATCTCGGACCGGATCTCGGACCGGATCTCGGACCGGATCTCGGACCGGATCTCGGACCGGATCTCGGGCCACGCCGGGATCGGCGCCCTGATGATCTTCGCTCCGCCGCTCAGTCCGCGAAGCGGAGAGACGGCCCGGCCCATCTTCACCGGCGGGCACCCCACCGGCTTCGCCGACATCGGCTGGTTCTCGTTCGGCAACCGAACCGGCCACGGCCCGCGCATCCAGGAGGACGCGCAGGACCCACCGCGAGAGGCGTCAGTCGTCGACCCAGCCGTGGGATCGGGCGAACGCCAGGAAATGCTGCCTGACCTGCCCGATCTGCGCGCCCGTCAGCGTGGGCGCGTGCTCGATGAGCAGTTCGGTCACCGCACCGCTGAAGGACTTCGCCGACAGCACGTCACACACGCCGTCGTCGTCGCCGAGCTGCTGGGAGGCGACCGAGGACGGCGTCACCGCGACCGGCCGCCGCGTCGGCGGCGGGTCCACGAGGCTGACCGTCGACACTTTCAGGCCGCGCTCACCCTCCATGACCTCGTACTCCACCCGGAGACCGGGCTGAACCACATGCCGGTTCTCACCGAAGTCGTTGGCGTGGAAGAACACATCCTCGCCCCCTCCGACAGCGGCGATGAAACCGTATCCGCGTACCTCGTCGAAACGAAGGATCGTACCGACTGCCACCACAACACCACCTACACAGAGAATCGCAACGCTCTATCTGATCCTGCCGGAACCCTCCGGCCCAAGGATCCGGCCTGCCTGCCGCGCCGGATCACCACTCTCCTCCTCATCAATCGACCTTCCCACCGCCCGACCGGCTCGGGCACCCCACAACCGGATCCACGGGGCGGTTCCGGCACCGGCCGCCCATGCCGGGACCCGCCGAGGGGCCGGATCCGCCCCACCCGTTCAGACCGGACGACCCGATGCTAGCCCGGACGGCGCACCGCGCGCATCGGTCCACGTCCACCTCTGCCGCTTTCACCACCCGTTCGCCGATCTCCCGGCCGGGCCCGACGCGTCAGGGCTCGCCCGATCCCTCAGCGGGCGGTGTAGGCGGCCGTGACCCGATCCGCCGCGGCCCGCGCGCCGGCCTCGTCCGCTCCTGCCGCGACATCCGCCTCGTACCATCCCAGGCTGCTGAGCGACATGAACCGCCTGCCCTGGTCGGAGGCCGCCCATGCCGCGACCTCCTGCGGGTCTGTGGCCTGTCCGGACGACAGGTGGACGGCCAGGCCGATGAGTCCCATGTCCCAGCCGACGCCGACCGCGCCGGGCCCGAACTCCTCCCACCTCTCGTCGTCGACATGAGCGGTGTGCTCCAGTTCGAAACGCGTCCCGCCCCCGGGCTCGGCCGTCAGCCGGACTTCGATCCAGCTGACGTCTCCGCCGTACTCCCAGGTGGCGGCGTAGCTCTTGGGCGGGTCGCAACGCTCGATCCTTCCGCCCGCGTTGCCCTGGAGTTGATAGCGGCCGTGGAGCCGCAGGTCACCGGAGATGGGCAGAAACCACCGGGGGATGCGTTCGGGATTGGTACAGGCGTCCCAGAGGTCTTCGATCTCGGTTTCGTATGTCTGGCTGACGGTCACGACACGCGCCTCACCCGCCTCGAGCACGCGGCTGCCGACCTGTCGCCGTACGGCATTGATCTGCCGGGTGACATCGATCATGCGGTTCTCCTTGGGTCTGGTCCTTCGCCGGGACGGTGGAGTCGACATCGCGCGGCGGTTTGGTGCTCACCGCATGGGGGCCGCCTCTGAGCGCGCCAGGAAATATTAGAACGCGCTTGAGCGGTGAGCGCGCATTTCGGGAAATACGTTCGATTGACTATCGAGAACATGTCAAGCTTGTCACCACCATAGGGAGTGGAAGGGGCGCTTTCCGCGCTCTGGGTAAGATCCTGCCTTTGCAGGAGGAACGCGGATCACCCCCGGCCCCAGGTCGTCAAGGTGTGGCCCCAGCCGTGTCCGACAGAAAAGAGCCAGCCGATGCCCCAGCCGCCGACCTATGACGATGTCCGGAGCGCCGCCGCCCGCATCGCGTCACAGGCCCACCGCACCCCGGTGCTGCGCTCGCGACTGATCAACGAACGCGTCGGCGCCGACGTGGTGTTCAAGTGCGAGAACTTCCAACGCGTGGGCGCGTTCAAGTTCCGCGGCGCGTTCAACGCCCTGTCGCGGTTCACCCCCGACCAGCGACGCTCCGGCGTGATCACCTACTCCTCCGGCAACCACGCCCAGGCGATCGCCCTGGCCGCCCGGCTGCTGGACATCCCGGCCACGATCATCATGCCGCACGACGCGCCGGCCGCGAAGGTGACCGCCACCGAGGGCTACGGCGGGCAGGTCGTCCGTTACGACCGCTACACCGAGGACCGGGAGGAGATCGGCCGCGCGCTGGCCGCCGACCGCGGCCTCACGCTGATCCCCCCGTACGACCACCCTCACGTGATCGCCGGTCAGGGCACCGCCGCCAAGGAACTGTTCGACGAGGTCGGTGAGCTCGACGCACTCTTCGTACCTCTGGGCGGCGGCGGGTTGCTCTCCGGCACGGCGCTTTCGACCCGGGCGCTGTCACCGGGGTGCGCGCTGTACGGCGTCGAACCCGAAGCGGGCGACGACGGCCGGCGATCGCTGCGCCAGGGCAGCATCGTCCACATCGACACCCCGAAGACCATCGCCGACGGCGCGCAGACCCAGCACCTGGGCACCTACCCGTTCGACATCATCCGCCGCGATGTCGACGACATCCTCACCGCCACCGATGCCGAACTCGTCGAGGGCATGCGGATCTTCGGGTCCATCATGAAAATGGTCGTCGAGCCCACCGGATGCCTCGGTTTCGCCGCCGTCCGCAACCTCGCCCCCCAGTTGCGCGGGCGGCGGGTCGGCGTGATCATCAGTGGGGGCAACGTCGACCTCGACCGTTACGCGGCACTGCTGACTTTGTGACCCGGGAAGCATCGGCACGGTGCTCTCCGGCCGCGCCCGGCGTTCCTGGACCTGTGCGACGAGGTTTCCGTTTCCGGAAGCCGGGTCGTCAGGGGACGCGGAGGTCAGCGGAAGAGGGCGCTGTAGGCGTTGACGGCGGGCTGCCCGCCTAGGTGGGCGTAGAGAACGTTGGAGTCCGGACCGATCTCACCGCTCCTGACCAGGTCGATGAGCCCGGCCATGGACTTGCCCTCGTACACCGGGTCGATGATCATGCCTTCCAGGCCACCGGTGAGCCGCATCGCGTCCAGCGTCGAGGAGACCGGGATGCCGTAGAGGTCACCGGCCCAGCCCTCCAGCACGGTGATCTCGTCTTCCCGCAGGTCACGCCCGAGGCCGATCAGCTCGGCGGTGTTACGGGCGATCCTCTCCACCTGCGCCCGGGTCGCCTCGATCTTGGCGGAGGCGTCGATACCGATCACCCGGCGGGGACGCTCCTGACCGGCGAAGCCGGCGATCATCCCGGCGTGGGTGGAACCGGTGACGCTGCAGACGATGATCGTGTCGAAGAACACGCCGAGCTCCCGCTCCTGCCGCTGGACCTCGTAGGCCCAGTTGGCGAAGCCGAGACCGCCGAGGCGGTGGTCGGATGCCCCTGCCGGGATCGCGTACGGTACGCCCCCCGCCTCCCGCACCTCCGCGAGGGCCTGCTCCCAGCTGTCCCTGAAGCCGATGTCGAACCCCTCGTCGACCAGCCGTACCTCGGCACCCATGATCCGGGAGAGCAGGATGTTACCGACCCGGTCGTTGACCGAGTCGGGCCAGTCCACCCAGCTCTCCTGGACCAGCAGGGCCTTCAGCCCCAGCTTGGCCGCGACCGCCGCGACCTGGCGGGTGTGGTTGGACTGCACACCGCCGATGGAGACCAGGGTGTCGGCGCCCTGGGCGAGTGCCTCGGGGATCAGGTATTCCAGCTTGCGGGTCTTGTTGCCGCCGAAGGCGAGACCGCTGTTGCAGTCCTCCCGCTTGGCCCAGATTCGCGCTCCGCCCAGGTGCGCGGTGAGTCGATCAAGCGGGTGCACCGGGCTCGGCCCGAACAGCAGGGGATGGCGGGGAAAGTCCGCGAGGGACATGTCGTGCTCCTTGGATTTCCGGGGTGATTCAGCTTGAGAGTTTCCACGTGCTGCCGGCCGTGTCCCCGGTCGCCGAGTCCGGCAGCGGTGCGAGGGTCTGCCAGTTGGCCCGCGCGGCCAGCGCGGCGCCTTCGACATCCCCGGCCGCGCACAGCGCGATGATCTCGTCGTGCATTTCCACGGACCCCCGGCCGGTGAGCGAGGAGAAGCGCAGCCGCTCGACTCGGCGCAGCGCGGGAGTGACCTGCTCAAGCACCGACCCGACCACGTTGTTCGCGCACGCCGTGACGGCGACCGCGTGGAAATCGTCGTCGGCGGCCAGCGCCCCGTCGACGTCACCGCGCCGCAGCGCCACGGCGAATCGCTCGTTGGCCTGGCGCATCAGATCGAGTTCCCCGTCCGACAGCACCGGCACCGCTTCGCGTACGGCCAGTTCGTGCATGGCCGCGGCGACGGACTGGGCGCTGCGGGTCTCTCTGTCGTCCAGCGGGCTGACGATGGTGAACCGGCCCGGTTTCGTCTGTACGAGACCTGACTGTTCGAGACGGACCAGTGCCTCGCGGATCGGTGTGCGGCTGATGCCCAGCCAGCTGATCAGGTCGGCGTCGTTGAGGCGTTCGCCGGGCGCGAGAGTGCCGTCGACGATCGCGTCACGGAGGGCGCGGTAGGCGTCCTCCCGCAACAGGGACTTGGCGACGAGACCTCGGCTTTTCGGGACCGGCATGCAAAATATTGCACATCACATTTTGCGTATTGTCAATCAGCCCCGAACATCGACCGCGGTACCAGGACCGAAAGACCGCCGATGAAGGACTTCCGACCCTCAACACGGGACGGGTGCCGCTGTCCAATGAAAGAGGAGCTTCCACCCTTTGAGGAGGAAACGATGCGCGTAAAGGTGAGCGAGGTCATGACGCGAGCTGTCGCGTCGGTCAACGGCAGCACGCCGTTCAAGGACGTCGCCGAGGTGCTCATCGCCCATGGAGTGAGCGCGGTGCCGGTCGTCGACGCCGAGAACCACGTCCTCGGCGTCGTCTCGGAGGCGGATCTGCTGGCCAAGGAGGAGTTCAAGGAGCAGTACTACCGCGAGGGCTACCGGCCGCCGCTGCGCGCCCGGCTGCGGTACCGGCTCAGCCGTGAGGGGCGTTCGGCCGAGCAGAAGGCCCACGGCGACACCGCCGCCGAGTTGATGACCGCGCCCGCCGTCACCATCGCCCCGAACGCCCCGGTGGTGTCCGCGATGCGGCTGATGGACGAGCACGGCGTCAAGCGCCTGCCGGTGGTCGACCGGGAGGGCAGGCTGGAGGGCATCGTCAGCCGTCAGGACCTGCTCAAGGTGTTCCTGCGTCAGGACGACGAGATCGCCCGCGAGATCAGGGAGGACGTTCTCGATCACTCCCTGTGGGTGGACACCTCCCAGGTGAAGGTCACGGTGCACCAGGGCATCGCGAAGCTGAGCGGCCGCATGGCACGGCGCAGTGACACACTGATCGCGGCCCGGATGGCACTGCGGGTCCACGGGGTGGTCGACCTGATCGACGAACTGGAGTGGGACGAGGACGACACCCCCACATGGCAGAGCCGGTAGTGTCAGCGGTCGCCCAATTGGGCCCTAGCGCGATCTATGGGGAGCGATCACGTTCGGTGATCAGTTGCGGAGAGCCATGGCACGTAGGAGGTCGAAGTTCGCTATGATCCAGCGGACCATATGACGCGGCTTGACTGGTGCAGGGGTTGAGGGAGCCGGCTCGGCGCGGGCGTGGGCCGGATCACCCACCGCCTGCTGGAACTCGGACACGAGGTCGTCGCGGTCGACGAGTCACCCGAGATGCTCGCCCACATCCGCGGCACCGAGACCGTGTGCTCCCCGATCCAGACCCTGGCCCTGCCGAGAACCTTCGACCTCGTGCTGCTGATC